>CAIQBE010000018.1 GCA_903870015.1 uncultured Thiotrichales bacterium | reverse complement strand
TAATTATCATTTCAAAATTACATAAACCAAGGTATTGAGTTAAATTATGAGCAATGGATTAACGCCAAGAACAAAGGAAGAAAGAGCACTAGCGAAAAGCGAGCATGAGATCGCCATGAAGACCTGGAATGCAAGATTTCAATACACTCTAGTCGCCCAAATGCACGAGACAGTTCTTGGCACTTATGAATACCCTGCAACAAACGATAAGTTTCTAACAGGATATGCTGCTGCATTTCAATATCTGAAAATGACAAAACCCAAGGCTCCTGCTGCAAGAACCTGGCAGGAATTTGGACAAGATATTCAAGCAGTCTTTGCCGAGTCGTCTTGCCGCAGCACTATCAAAGTAGAGGATTCCAGCACTCCAAGTGCCGGACGCTTGAAACGCTAAACCAACTTTGATCGATAATGCCAAAATTTAGGTAAAAAATAACAACATACGCCTACACCCGCTATACATAAAACTCCCCCAGAGACAACTGAAGCAGTCACCCCAAATGCCGCAGCCACTAAGCCCGCCTCTGCGTCCCCTAAGCGGGGTCCGCTTAAATAGCTAATCATATTCACGCCCGCTAAACGCCCGTACAAATGCTGCGGTATGATTTCGTTCCAAACAATATCTCGAAAGATACCACTGACTGCATCTGCTGCACCCGCGAAAACTAAAAATAAGAGCGCCCACGGCAAACTTTTTGAGAGCCCAAAACCTATGATTGCCAGCCCCCATAATGCCGCAGCAATTGCAATGGCAACACCATGACGCCGAACATGTTGCGTCCAGCCGCTAACAAAAGATAATAAAAGCGCCCCTACTGCAGGTGCCGCATATAACAACCCTAATGCTTTGGCACCCCCAAATGATTGCGCCATTGCTGGAAAGAGCGCAATTGGCATTCCAAAGATCATCGCTACAAAGTCAACAAAATAAGTCCCCTTGATCTCTTGACTGGTAAAGGCATATTTTAATCCTTGCTTTAAGGATTGCCAGATCGGCTCTATAGCGTTCAATAGCGGCTTACTAATATCTCGAAGTCGCCATAGCGCAACCAATGAAAAGACATAGGTCAATAAATCAATAATAAACGTAATCTTTAATCCAAAGCTCACAATCATCAACCCTGCCAGTGCTGGACCCGCAATTGCACCCGCGCTATTACTAAAACTGCTAAGTGCGCTTGCTGCGCCATAGTCTTGCTTGGAAACAATTTGCTGCGTAATACTATCTAATGCTGGTCGATGCAGGCCAGTAATGCCCGACATTATCGTTGCAATCAAAAATATCGCCAAGATGCTAGGTGATTTTAACTCACTATTAAGTATTAACAATAAGCACCCCAGCGCGAGCAATACCTCAGCAATCAAGAGCAATTTTTTGCGATGATGACGATCAGCTAAAACCCCACCATACAAAGCCGTGCCCAAAAGCGGAATTAACTGGCATAAACTGAGAAGCCCGATCATCAAAGTGGAGTGGGTCAGATGGTAAATTTGGTAAGGCAACGCCACTCTTGTAATCATTGTGCCAAAATTAGATACAGACTGGCCCGCCCATAAAAACCGATAATTTTTATTTCGCTTCAAAATAGAAATATTAATAAAATGACTCATGCAATGTCTCTTTTAGTCCGTGCGTAATTATTCGCGGCTGATGTTTACTCAACTAAAGGCGCGCTGCCCTTCTTTAAAGGCCCTGCTTTTTCATTGCTACCTGCGATTTGACTTGTCCTATTCCCGCCTGCGTGCATAAGGCCCCGCTTTAAAAATTGATCAGCGTATTTTTATTGTATTATTCCTAAGCATTTGTGTCAAATTTAATTCTGACATTTGTAAATTACGCCCCCAGCGCCTCTGGCAGGCTTAAAATTATTTTTCATAGAGAATTAAAAAAGTACAATTGATCTAATTCGCTCATATTGTCCGTGCTTCATTAACAACGGCGCTTCTAAACTTTTCTGGCAAAGCGTTGGGGGTGGGTCTGAAGGCTTCATGGTTGAATCCTGATTTAGCGAATGATGTATAACCTAAGAACTGGGGCGAACGACGTGCCCCAAAATCTAACGAAATATGCGCCCTTCAGAGCACAGATGGGCAAAAGTGTATAGAAATGTGTATAGTCTTTTCTAACAATTTCCCCTTGCTTTAGGAGTCCTTTAAAAGCGACCTTTTAAGCAAGGTTACTATAGCAAAAACACCCACTCTTCTCAACCATCAATATCCCACCAATCTTTAGCGCCACTGCTTGGCGGCATAGTGGTAGAACCTGCTGCCGCAGCGGTTGCATGCTGAGCTCGCATGGGCATCGTAGTTGATGATGCAGGTAGGGTCAGTAAATCTGGACTTGGTGGCTTAGCCGCAGAGCCTGGAGCCTCCGCCTGTTGAGTACGCATAGGTATCGACAAGCCCCCACCTGCAGGAGTTGATGGCGCCGATAGGATCAATAAATCTGGACTTGGTGGCTTAGCGACAGCAGGTCCATCACCTGCTGCCGTGCTTCTAAATGCAGCTGCCGCCAGCCCAAAAGGATCAAAGTCATCGATTATTTCTGTAGCACTAGCACCTAGAGTTGCCGCAGAAACACTCTTTCCTGCTCCGGCTGCCCCAACGGTTGTGGCAATCACAACGTTTGAAAAAAAGCCCCTATCACGGCTATGCATAATTCTACTTACCCTCTCTATGGCTGCAGCTGCAGTACTTTCTACAGGGGTATCATCTTCGCAATATAAAAAGTGACTACCCTGAACCAAAGGCTCAGGAATCTTGGTCTCTATGCTTTCTATTTTTATACCTCCCAGGCCAAACAAACCAGTTCTAGATTGAAAGGCCACTCTCCAAAAAGGCCCTACTGGATTTGGACGAACCTGTTTTGCGATTAATACGGCTTCAATTTCATTTAAAATTCTACCCCAGTCGAGCCCAGGGGATTTGAAAGAATAAATTGTAATTTCTTTTCCTGGCTGAAAGGGAAGTTCGCTCATTGGCGTTCTTACTTTCGCGCGAAAAATACCATGGGCGATTATGATAGGATAAACAGCATCCCATGCCCTCTGAAAATCATCATTCGCAATGGAAATGTGTATCTTCCAGCCATATGGACAGTCTGGGCTATCTGTTGGCGCCGCCTCTATTTTTTCAAATTGATAAGACCCGTCTAGGATTCGTCCAGGCTGCCCAGGCCCTTGCACAGGGTTTTTCATAGTCATTCGAAAGATAGTATAGCCAATTTCTTTATCGTCAAGCGGGGAACCTGAAAATAAGGACAACTTGTCGTAAGACCACTTTGGCGAGACGCCCACTGAAAGCATTAGGACTCCTCACATACCCAGCGTATTGCCATGTTGCTGAGCTTTAAAAGTTTGCATTTGAGCTTGAAATTCTGCTATTCCAGCACCCGGGGGAATTTCATCGTGATCTCGCCCTGTTATAGTATGAGTGGCGTCATCAAAAGAGGTTATGAATGGACATCCACCATATTCTGACATTGCTAACGTCCTACCTATAACAGTGATATATCTCTTTGCACGAGCATATTCGTCAGTATCATGGTAAGAAATCGCTATCATAGTGGCGTCAGATGCCATGATATCTCGAACAGTTGTTACTGAACTACCAGCTGATGCAGCGGCTACCGAGTCACCACCATCTGCCGATGACCCCAATGTAGAAGATGAATGATCACTCGCGTCTGATTTTCTTTGTAAAAATGCATCACCCTCTTGTAACTCCTGTAAAGCTTTTGTAGCTTTCTCGCCACCCTCTGAACATACCTCCTCAAGAACTGCCGCACCAACACGAAGCGCAAACTGCATTGCTACACGCATAGCATCTTCCGATAAGCCAGATTCAGCTATCTCCCTTAAAGCGCCCGTAATTCTACTTGTGCTACCCCCAGCCTGCATAATGTCTCCCCTCAAAAAATGGTTGATGTGTTTTTATTATATTATTTTTCAATAGTTATGTCAAATTTAATTCAGGCATTAAATCACGGAGGTTTTTTATTTTTCTATTATATAGAGAGCATTTTGCCCTCTCCTGTTAACGCAAGAAAAAGCATGGCTAAAAATACTAAGATCAAATCAACGAAAGCTTTCTAATTAAATTACCGGGACTTTTTTAACTTGTTGATGATGAGTAGCTTTGTAGGTGCGAATACAATAACACCAATTCTTTTTTAAGCTCGGACCATCCTGAGTTCCAACGCTCAGCCAATGGCTCACTTGGCTGCGACAACACTCGCCCCAGCTCCCATATTTTATTGCAACTTTGAATTATAGATGCAAGTATAGATGGCGCTTCAGGTGGAGGCTGAAAAAGCTGAGGGGTTTTTGGCGAAGAAATTTTTAAATCCTTTGCTACAAGCATGAGGCATGAAAGAACTGCTCTGCCCAATCTTGAGCGATATGCATAAGCATGGCTTTCATCTGTCCAGGCCTCTATAAGTTGCTTGACTTGATTAACACATTGTTCTTTCATAAATAAATACCTGTTGTTCAATTTTTCCCAGAAAAGATTTAACTCTTTGGCACCATTGCAAAACGTATTCCAGAGAAACTTTTTTGTTTTCACATTGTGGCATTAGCTTAAAAGAATAAAGCTCGTCAAATGCTTCGTAAATTGTCGGATCAAGATCCCATAAATTAACGAGCGTTTTGATAGGCGCTTTTCTGTTAAATTGCGGCTGACCAATCAGGTAACAACCTAAAATAGCGCTATGCCTAAGCATTGTAGCCAAAATACTTAGCTCATACTCGAAAGAAGAGTAGTTTTTAATAGACTCCTCTACGTCTTTAATCACAATGTGGAAGGCGCTTATATCTTTTCTTGCATTTTTATACTGCCCCAAAGAGAATAAAATTTCGGATCATTTATTCTTCCAAAATGATTTCCCGTTGGGGCGGTTTCGCAAAACTTCGTGGATAGCTTATTAATAGCCATTTTTAGTCCTCCAGTTAAATTTCAAACATGTATAGAAATGTGTATAGATTGACTGCGGATTTCTATACTTTTGCCTGTACCTCTGTGCACACTGAATTTAACTGAAGACTGCATATCTGCTAGGTTTTTTGACTTCTATCTACTTCTACGTACCAAGAACTGGGGCGAACGACGGGGCTCGAACCCGCGACAACCGGAATCACAATCCGGGACTCTACCAACTGAGCTACGTCCGCCATTGATAAACTTACTTTTCTCGTACCGGCGACTTTCATAAAACTGGTGCGCCCGGCAGGATTCGAACCTGCTACCCACGGCTTAGAAGGCCGTTGCTCTATCCAAATGAGCTACGAGCGCTCTTTGTGTGTTGCAATTAACTCGATCTCACTGGTCGGGGTAGAGGGATTCGAACCCCCGACACCCTGCTCCCAAAGCAGGTGCGCTACCAGACTGCGCTATACCCCGCGAGAAAGAATGGCTATGATAGGCCCAAAGAGGCCTAAAGTCAAGCACTCTTTCAGCATCAAATTTTACCTCACTAGCATTATATTAGCAAAGTGCTGACTTAATTTAGCATGCTTGACTTACAGGATTACCGATGCAGAGCCGAATCGCTCTCACGACTTCCTTCAGCGGCCGCAGGCTCATCAGGGCGCGGGGGTAAAAATGTTACAGCAAGCGCTGCCGCACCCCGGCTTTCTCCTGGCACGGAAGCTGCCAGAGGTGCTTGCGCTACGCCTGAGACGACACTTTCTCTAACATGTGCGCCCGAAGCCGCACCCCCACCTGTTGCTTCAGCTGCGGCAGAGCATACATTACTGAGAGCTAAATATGCTTCAGTAGGCTCCATCTCCAAACGCCTAATGCTTTCTTCTGCGCCTGCGAAAGCCTCTTTATATATTTCATGAAACCGCACCTCCTCTGAATTGATATCTACAGCTAAATACCCTAGGGCTGTTCTGTTCCCCATGTAGGCTACCGTATAATGAAGCCGCTCTTCTTCGTCGCATATTAAAATAGCATTGACATCATCGTACAACCTTGCCTGATATTTTTCGAGCGCCTCTTGCTTAGCTGAAATCAGATAACTACGCCCCATGAGAGATCCCGGATCGTCAAAGTCCATATCAAATAGCTCAGAATCCTCATGAATGCTTTTTTTACGCAAAATGCCTTTGACCGCTGCTTCCCCAAATTCAGCTTCAAAAATAAAGCCTTCGCAATCCAACTCCTCGTAGGGCATTTTTTCCGATGCTTTAATCTCAAGCGCTGCTAACTGCATTTTTGTAGCCTCAAGCATTGCATATTTTTGACTCTTTGCGACTTTTAATTCTTGCACACTTTCAGCTAAGACTACTAACATCTTGCAGCAGGCTTTTATATCAGAAATATCCGCTGTTTTATCATCCCAGCATTCTAATATTTTCGACATAGCCTTTAGCATTTGTACTTGGCCTGTTCGAAGCTGAGCAGACTCACCACGGTAATCTTCCAAGGCCTTTTTGAGACTATCTTTGCTTAGCTTCATCGCAGCGCGTTGCTTTGAAGCTGCTGAGACCTTAGTTTTTTTTGGTCTCAATATTTCGCCCACTCTTTCTATTGTTTCTTTTATTATTGTTACCGGGGACTCTGCAGCTTCTTTTGCCTCCGATGCCTTTTTTATCGCCTCCTGCAGAAGCACCCTGAATTGATCTAGCGCAGGAGCTGTTTCGTTCAATTTGCGCACAAACTCTTGAGCTATTACTTTTACCTCTGCTGACGTCCTTTCGCTGCTAGTCACCGCTAACAACCGGTTTTGCACTATTTCTTTTTCCTGATAAGCCAGCGATAGTTCATTATTGATTTTTGCTAGATTAAAAGGCTCGCTTTCTGACTCATTCAAGTATCTCTTTATCCGTCTTAAGCGTTTGCCATACACTGCTCCTATAGCTTTATCATTACCGTCTTTATCTTTATCCACCAACCCCGTCCTCTCTGATGTTTTTGCAATTTCAGATACTAAATCTATCTCTGCTTGTATTGCAGCTTTTATATCTGTCAAGTCTCTACTTATCTTTATTATTGGTCTGAACATTATTTCCTCCTTGTTGAGCCACCTGCACAATTCAGCAAGCGACGAATTTTAAATATTTATTTATGACATTTAGCATTATTGCAAAATTTAAATTTAGTTTAAACAGCCATCTTTTTCCAAGAAATTTATGCGTGAATTTAATGGTATTAATTTTTTGATGGCACTTGATGAAGGAAGGTGATTATTGAAGCCACATATTTTGGCATAATTTTTTAAAACAACCTGTGGTGCAACCCCTCTAATCCTCAGGCTAAAAAAGATCTTGCATCATGCGCTATTACCCTCCTGGCTGACCGCCCGTGCATGGCCACAAGTAAAAGAGAAGGCCTTGGCGTCTCTAATGGTTCTGAAGGCTCTACTCCCAGAGCACTCCCGCCCGCACCACTTACAGCAGCGCCTACTGAGCCTGTTGCAGCATCTGCAGCAGCTGTGTCGGCGCATTCGCTTATAGACGAGAACACGTCAGGCACCGATGAAAGTATAGATGCGACATTTGCACAGTGCCGATCTAACTCATCACGATACTCTTTTACTTTGCTATTTAGTAGCTTCTTGCAACATGAATTCCTCACCGATGCTTCTAGATGCGCATCCTTATACTCACCAGCAATCATTGATCGCACTGCTTGGAGACGTTTTAATTTTTGTGCATTTCTATCCAAGCTTGCCACTGTATAAAAGACTGCTTTACTATGATCAGCCGCAATTTCCTCTCGCTCGCGTTCACAGATTTGTATTTTTTTTGTATTTTGATACCATTTTATGAGCGCTAAAAACACCCTGTCATTGTTAAGAAGAATTCTTTCTTGTATGCTAAAGATAGCCGTGCTACTCGTCATTCTCGCTATCACTTGTTTTTGACGAACCCAATCGTTCTGGGCCTCCGCCTCTGTCATTTTAAATGGGGCTACGGGATCGTGATCGACAGCCTTCATTTGATCCCCTAAAGCTTTTAATCGTTCCGTTATTACAGCCCTGACCTCTTTATCTAGCTTATTTATTTCAGCCATTTTTGCTCGCATCTGTCCAGCGAGCGCTATTAACTTATGCTTGATTAACTCAATGCCCTTAACCACTAACATTTCTTTAGCAGGATCCCTCTCTACAATACCCGGCAGCATCAACAATTCCTGCCCCAAATTTATCCAGTCTCTTTCTTGGTTGCGAAAAACAAGGCATCGATAATCATAGTCTTGTAAAACATCAAGAATGCGACCAACTGCCTCATCCGGCTCACCTACCATTACATCATCAAGGCTAAAAGTCTCACCTGCTAGCCGCCCCTCTTCCGATGCCGCTTGACCGTGCCTTTTTGAATTTGCCTCCACCAATGCATCACGTATTAATTTTTTTATTCGCTCTTGAGGCGCTTGCATTTCTACCGCTTTCTGCAATGCTTTTTCTACTAATTCACCGCATTGTTTTAGTGATGCACACGTTGATTGTATTGCTGTTTTATAACACAGCAGCCTCTCTCTTTGTTTCGGCGCAAGCACTTCTGAATCTTCAAGCCCACTCAAGGAGCCTTCTAAACTCAGAGCCTTTGCTTTAAGATGCTTTACCAACGCGGTAAGATTTATTTCTACCGTGCCTGTTATTATTGCATCTAAGGCCTGCTTGATAATGGCTAGCCCACTACTATAAAATTTCACCTTGGATATCTTTGATGATGGCGCAACCGTTAGTGAATCCCTAAGGGAGTTTTGCGCTGATACCAATATTTGTCTTGCTACATCGAATTCTGCAGCGCTTGTTCTGACTATTATCCTCGGCATTTAAAACCATTATGTATTTAAATAATTTTATTAATAT
>CAIQBE010000017.1 GCA_903870015.1 uncultured Thiotrichales bacterium | reverse complement strand
GCTTGAGTTGCTTGATGCTATGAGGAAGGTTGAGAAGCGTGGCGCGCATCATATCGCCCATCGTCTCTTGCAAAGTTGTAGAAAGGTATTTCAATACGCTATTTTGACGTGTAGAGCTGATAGGAATCCGGCTGTTGATCTTGCTGGTGCCTTGAAGCCTTCTGTTCAAGGTCATTATTCAGCATTGGATATTGAGCCTAGGTCAAAGCCCTAGGATTTTGGCTCTAGGCTAATAAATTAGCCTAGGGCATGGAATTTGTGATTTATTTAAAAAAAAGAGGGCATTTTGTTACAAATTGTTACAAATGTCCTGGACGGTTTTAAGGGTGTTCAAAATGTGTTGTCAACCCAAAGTAGAAATGTCACACATGACTAAATTTTAATATGCGCACTTATCCATAGATTTCATAGAGCAGACGACTGATAAGAGGTATGGCTGCTCTGTGAAGGCTGTGGGTAAGTGCTCATTGTAATCAGTCATTATTGTAAGCGGCTAAGTCTGCAACATAGATTCTTGGTGTTTCTTTTTCTATACCTATTTTTAGGTTATCCATTTTTAAAGCTCCTGTATCTGTTTAGTTTTTAAAATCACATTCCCCCTTGGGGCGAAAAGAGAAGCTTGTAAAATGGCTGTGCTCCAGGGGGAATGTGTTTTGCATAGCAAAGATTAGGCGCAGAAAATCAGGATGATTTTATGACAGGTATATCAAGTTTGATATAATTTGTTATGGTGATCTTTTTTTGATGCTGGGCTTTGAATGCCACGTAATATAATGGTTTCGTCGCTCATCCTCATCTAGTGTGTGCAATATTCTGGATCATCAATAAAGCAGGAGTCATGCAGTATGTTCAGTATGTTCAATATATTTAAATCCGAAACTCAACGAGTAATGGATCATGCCAGATTATTAAATGATTCTTCAGTGGGCACGAGGGAAAAGGCTGCCCGGTTTTTAAGCGCACTTGTAGTGAGTCTTAAATGGTCAGATGAGCATAACAGGATGGTAACAGCGACTCCTGGTTCTGTAGAAAACCTAGTGCGATTATTGCAAGAGCCTTCGGCGGAACTGAGGAAAAATGCTGCCATTGTTTTGAGGGGTCTTGCACATACTTATGAAAATCAAGTAAAGATAGCAGCGATGCCTGGTTCAGTAGATAGCCTAGTGCGATTATTGCAGGATTCTTCGACGGATGTTGGGCAACAGGCCGCTTTGACTTTGCAACACCTGACATATATTTCATATAGACGTTATAATGTTCGAATGCAAGTGGAGATAGCAGCGATCCCTGGTTTATTAGAACACCTAGTGCGATTATTGCAACATCCTTGGCCGAATGTGAAGCTTTATGCTGCCACTGTTTTGAAAAGTCTTGCATCATGTCATCCTGAAAATCAAGTGAAGATAGCAGCCATCCCTGGTTCATTAGAAAGCCTAATGCTATTATTACAGGAGCATTTGGTGATTCGGATGAAGAGTATGACTATCGAGGAGAGGAGGAGGATTAGTATGACTATCGATTTGTTGCAGAATCTTGCAGAGCATCCTGGAAATCAAGTGAAGATAGCAGCCATTCCTGGCTTATTAGAAAGCCTAGTGCGATTATTGCAGGGTTCTGAGCATCGGATCGCGGGAGAAGCTGCTCGTGCTTTGGGGGGTCTTGCGCATATTTATGAAAATCAAGTGAAGATAGCAGCCATCCCTGATTCATTAAAAAGCCTAGCGCGATTATCGCAAGCTCCCGGGTGTTGGTCAAATCCGAAGACATATTCTATCGGTGCCTTGGCGAATCTTGCAGCGAATAATGCTGAAAATCAAGTGAAGATAGCAGCCATCCCTGGTTTATTAGAAAGTCTAGTGCAATCATTGAAGGAACAGCTTTTAGACCCAACCTTGGCGGGAGAGGCTGCCCGTGCTTTGGCGAATCTTGCATGTAATGCTATTATTAAAATGAATATTGAAGGAATAAAAGCCGGAGTGATGGTACGTGCTGCTGCATCGGTAGCGCCGAGTTCTATTCCTGCCGCCGGGGGCCCTTCTGTGTCGCGCGTGGAGGGCTATAGTACTTTTGGTGAAATGGCAGCTTATGTTCCATCATATGTTGAGCCTGAGGTTTCAAACCCTAAAGCAGATAGAGCGTGGTATCTAGCAAAGGTGGCAGCAGATCGTGCAGAAGCAGAGGCGGAAAAACAGCCCAGAAGAGACCTTAAAAAAGCAGAATACGACTTCGCACACACATTTTATTCATCAGAGCCTGAAGCTGACATGGCGAGAGCTCAATTGGATCTCCTTAGAAGTGCATATTCTCATCGAATGTGAACACGCAGCCGCATTCTAACGTGAATAGCTAGCAGTATTAACCTGAGCACTATTTTCATCTAAAAATGCGGCTGCGTGTTCACAATATGCGCGAGCCAATAAATACCTGCCCTTGCCGGGCGTTTAAATATTAAAATACTTGCTCCATTAGCATTGGTATTTTATAGGGTCCTAAGTTATTGAGTTAAATTAAAGTCCATGTGGCTGTTATAAGGCTAAATCTCGTAAGCGACTTCTGCGGGGTGCCTGACTTGAAAAAGTGACTCCTGTTGCAGGAGCTGGTCTGCTTTCGGTTATAGTAATGTTGTGCTGAGCAGACTCGATCAGGAGATGTAAGTATTGCTCAAGATTATGGCGCGCACTTGAATTTTCAGCTTCATCTAAGATATAGCTTAACCGTGATGCGGACCAGCCCTCAAAGCGATCAATTCCCAGGCGGCGGCTAGAAAGATCAAGTATTAAAGAGGGGATATTAAACACTATGACTGCGGCTAATAAAGTGCCATTGATTGGGCCAACACTACCGGGCTCCTCACCAATGTGAGCTAAGCTCAATAGCTTTTGGATCACAAAAAATAAGGCAATAGCAGGATTAATAATAGAGTTGTAGCCGACGCCTGCAAGCTCAGAAGCCCATTTAATACCTTTTGCAAGGTATAAAGCTTTGTCGCTTAAAGCGGGTATTTTAACGATAGTCTTACGTCTAGCCATAAGGCTAAATTCTCGATTGACAAAAGTGTGTATTAAGCTTAAGGCGGTGAGAGGAATTAGAATGGTTTCAAATACTCTGGGGTTAATTCCCATAGCAAGTGAAAACTGAGCTGAGGCTATAAAAGCCCCTCCTAATCGTTTGCCCGCAACTAGAAGAGAAGGTGGGTTAATCACGCGTTCATCATAACGCGCCTCAGTCGCGATTTTTTTTACGGGCATGCAAAAAAAGCGATTCGCTAAAGAGAGTCCTTCATTTTTTTTAAATTCCGCAAGCAAGCTTTCTCTGACCTTAACATCATGAGTCGCTGTATTTCCCAAAAACTCCATCTCAATTTTGACTGCTGTAGCTTGAATTCTGGGGCCCATAACAGACACTGACGGTACAAACCAAGTGCCTAGAGCGCCTAGTGATGCTAGTACAATGACTGCAACGCCCGCAATAAAATTAGCTTCTAAATCTTGAGCATGATGCGCCAATACGAGGGCTCGATTTGCAAAGATACTACCGAGTATGCGTATCGAGCTAAAGCTAGAGATAGTAAGAATCACGCTAGAAAAAGCATCTTGAAGATATCTGTTCCTCGCCACCCCTAGTTTTTTATCGAGGGGTCTTGATGATAGTTGGATGGTAAGTGCAAGTAGGCTGAGTGAGACCGCTAAGAGCGCACCCGTTGTGCTGCTAGCAATACCAGGAATTAATAGCATTGACGCAATAAACAGCACAAAAATATTTAGGGCTGGAACAACATCGGCAAAGGCTTTTGGCAAGCGTGAACGAAGGCTGACATAATAATAATCAAATGGATTTTCACCTTTGGAAGTGAGTGTCGCTAATTTTTTATAGGGTATGTGTTGTAGCTGGTGCTTTCTTGTTAACTCAGTCTGTAACTGTCTTATTGGTGTTTGCTGATTAGGGGTATCTTTAATCCTATCTGCTAATTCAATAACGCGACGAAAGTGGGCTTGATCACTATCGGTAAGCTCATTGATATTATGTATATTTATTTTTCCGTGTGTGTTGACGGTAATTTTAAGTTGGATGCCATGCCAGTTTAAAGTAAATGGAAATTCTCTTGGATCAGCAAGGGGATATAAAGTTAATTTTTCTTGAAACATACTAGACTCTTTCTTTTAATTAAATTGAGGTTTTTTTATAGTAAATATGTAATTTCATCAATGTTGCGCAAGCTTTGAGTCCTTCTGGTTTTTATGCGCAGCTTCATCAGGCGTTTTGAATAAGAACGTAGCGCTATAAGCATGTAAGTTTGCTTTTTTTGTTGAGGGTGCAGGCGTTTTTAGTCGTCTCATAAAGTAAAATATAATAAAGCCCATGAGGGCAATCGCGGCAAGGCCTAAGCCCGATGCCAGGGATAATTCTAAAGAGGAGGATGAACTTTTTGCCACAGGCTCTAGATATTCAGAGGCTCTTGAAGGCTCGGGTGCTGCTGAAAACAGCCCGGCAAAATGTTCGCCATTGCGCCTATGGGTAAAAGGTGCCTTTGCTTCTAATGCTAAGCGTCGACGTGCAGTGGGGGAGGAGGGGTTAGTCGAAGCTGCTGCCATTACAGCTGGTTTTTCATATTCTCCTGGAGCAAAGAGAGGTTGCAGGGTCCGTGGAAAGCTGAGTTGAGAAGCTTCAGTGCTTTTAAGGCATCTGTCTCCGGCGAGGTGGGGATTTATCTCTTCTGTCAGCGCTATAACCAGCCTTTCACCTGTTTTTACAGGTGCCCCTGCAGTAATCTCTACAGTGGTCTTTCCCTGTTCTAGTATTGCTAATTGACGGCGAGTAGCAATGGTGTAGGTTGCCTGATAGCCATCGGCATAAGTTGCTTTAAGGGTGACAGGAAAGGTAGTGCCACCGGTTCTTAAAGTATTGCCAATCGTTGCGAGGTTTTCCGGGGTGACATTAGCGCAAGTTACGGTCCTCAGTGACGGAATGCCACCTGAGATACATCCAGCAGGAAGAGTCACAATCGCTGCGGAAGGACCTCCCGTCAGGCTAATGACCAAAGAGCTGATCGTTTGAGATGAAGTTGTAGAGATACCTGCTAAGGGTTTACATACTCCTGAGCAGACTGAGGCTGGAATGTTTTGTATGAGAGGGTAGATGGTCTCAG
This sequence comes from uncultured Thiotrichales bacterium, assembly GCA_903870015.1. Lineage (GTDB taxonomy): Bacteria > Pseudomonadota > Gammaproteobacteria > Francisellales > CACEW01 > CAIQBE01. The sequence goes on along the minus strand of CAIQBE010000017.1, from coordinate 3,657 downwards.
CTTGCGTTGCCGTTTTTGAGGGGGTTGCTGTGGGGCTTATAGTAATACTGCCTGTAGAGGTTGCTAAGAACGTAGTGCTTGCCGATCCTGCGCAGTTAAGATTTTGTAGAGAAGGATTGATGCTTGAGACACTGACAGTGGTCCAGGCTCTAGGGCTGGCTCCCCAGGAAGCAATGCTTAGGCTACTTGTGATATCAATTATCGTTGGGTTAGTGAACTGAACTTGTGCTGTGGTAATCGATTGAATCAATGGGTTGCTAAAGGGGAAGGTTCCTTCTGAACTCAATTGGGCTAGGAGCGCATAAGTACTTCCGCCACCCAAACTACTGGTAGATCCTGTCAGTGCTAGGCTACTATTCGGAGTTATTGCTAGACTCGAACCTCCATAAATATCTGTTGCGCCTCCTCCGAGGGTTTTAGCCCAGGTTAGGCTACCGTTGGCTTGGTATTTTGCTAGGAGCACATCCGTAAATCCGGTTCCAAAGCTGACAGTAGATCCTATCAGTATCAGGCTGCCATCTGCAGCAATCGCTAGGCTGCTGCCTCTATCATCGTTTATTCCCCCTAGGGTTTGTGCCCAAGCTAAATTGCCGTTGGCTTGAAATTTTGCTAGGAGCACATCAGCGCTGCCGGCGCCAAAGCTATCGGTCCACCCTGTCAGTATCAGGCTGCCGTCGGGAGCAATCGCTAGGCTGTTGCCTTGTTCAACACCTGTCCCTGCTAGGATTTGTGCCCAAATTAAATTGCCATTGGCTTGGAATTTCGCGATGAGCACATGCTGATTTCCGGTGCCGAAACTAGTAGTCCATCCTGTTAGTATCAGGTTGCCATCTGGGGCGATTGCTAGGCTATTACCTCTATCATCACCTGTTCCTCCAATGGTTTGAACCCAGGCCAAATTGCCGTTGGCTTGGAATTTAGCTAGGAGCACATCATTACTTCCGGCGCCAGAGCTAGCAGTATATCCTGTCAGCACTATGCTGCCATCGGGAGCGATCGCTAGGCTCTGACCTGCATCACCATTTACCCCTCCCAGGGTTTTTGCCCAAGCCAAGCTGCCGTTGGTCTGGAATTTGGCTAAAAGCACATCAATAATTCCAATGCTAAAGCTTCTGGTATATCCTGTCAGCACTATGCTGCCATCGGGGGCAACCGCTAGGCTTAGACTTTGGTCATCCCCTGTCCCTCCCAGTGTTTGCACCCAAGCTAAACTGCCATTGGCTTGGAATTTGGCTAGGAGCGCATCATTGCCTCCAGCACCAAAGCTAGTGGTAACTCCTGTCAGCACCAAGCTGCCGTCGGGAGCAATCGCCAGGCTTGAACCTAAATTAGAACCTGTCCCTCCCAGGGTTTCCACCCAAAAATCTCCTACCGCTGCATTGCAGTTAGGGAGAGCGGGGGATGGGCTTAAAGTTTGACTGGGTGTTGGTGAGGTCATTTGAGTCTGCGAGACACTTTGTGTTAACGATGGTGTGTGGCCTTGCGATCTACTTTGGGTCTGAGAGCTTGATAATGCTTGTGATGCTGTTTGTGTCTGTGATGCACTCTGTGTTTGTGAAGTACTCTGGGTCTGAGAACGTGATAATGTTTGTGAGGCACTCTGCGTTTTTGAGGTGCTTTGAGTCTGAGAGCCTGATAATGTTTGTGATGTGCTTTGGCTTTGAGATCCTGATTGCGATGCAGTTTGTGATTGTGAGTGCGTCTGCGTCTGCGTTGAGGTGAGTGTTTCACTTAAACTGGTACTTAGGCTCAGCGTCGCGTTAGCTAAAACCACTACATCAGGAGCGTCTTGCCCCTGCGGGGGTGCAAAAAAATTTAGGGTATTATCGAGCGTGTTAATGTTTTCTGCTGCAAAGGGACTGGGGACTTGGTATTTCATAAAGAGTGCCACTGCAGCCCCTGCGGCTAGATACGCGGCTAGCTTAATGAGGTCGATCTCAATGGGTTCTTGACACGTTTTGCGTAAGATCTCGGTGTGCTGAATCAGGTACTCGAGTGGGCTTAGGTCTTCATGATCACTAGGATCTCCCGCACTCTGTAATGCTTCATTGATCCAGTCAGTACTTTGAAGTTGACGTAGCCAAGCAGGTGTAGTGCCTTGCTGTGCTAAATAATCATAAGCTGCTTGGGACAGCGTTGCTAAAACAGATTGATGACGGGGAGCTGTTGCACGAGCTTGATGAAGCGGATTGCTAAAATTAGTGCTGCCCAGATCGCCTGCGCTTGCTGCGCGAGGGAAAGCCTGCGGATATTTATCTTGCAGCTTGATTAAATTGAGTGAGGCTGCGCCCAAGACTAAATGGGTAAGTGCTAGTTGTAGCGTTGGCTTGCCGGTACTTGGCATCGTAAACTTAAGTTCTCGCTCTGTTAATTCTTGTTGGAGTGCTTGTAGTTCAGTCGCGCTTTTCTGAATATAGACAAGCGCTTCAATATTTTTGGGCGCTTCTAAGAGTGCGGATAGGCAGAGCTGTACATCGAGTAAATGCCGAAGACACAAGAGGGCACTGTCCGTATCGGTTTCTGCCAACGAAGCAGTCTCAAGCATACGCTGGCGTAAAGCATTGCCTCGCATCAAAGTTTCGATGAGCGCCGCTGAAGTAACAGCCTCTTCTGCAAGTGTCGTCAGCTGATTTTGAAAGGCTTGTTCATAAGCGGCATGATATTGCGAAGCAGGAATGCCTGATTGGCCGCGCACTAAAAGTTTGGCGGGTACTGGGTGTGGGATTAAGACAAGAGCAGGAGCCGAGGCAGTCTCGATGCTGTCTACGTGATCGGTTATTTCCCCAGGAATTCTGACACTGGTAATGCCGGCAGGCAAAGATTGCTGGAACCTACGGGCGCGGAGCGGATTAAAGAGGATCTTTTGGACGCCTGAGGCTCGCGCCGGTCTTCTGGGTTGCATGCGTTAAGTTGCTTTTTGACTTTATTGGTGGATGCTAACACAACTTGTTATTGATTCACTATCAAAATAATTAAATGCTTCAGAGTGTCCGGTGCAATGGCTTTTGTTTCAATCTTATATCAATTCATCGTGGTGGAAAAAGGTTTGTATAGAGCTTTTGATGAGTGGATCTACTATTTGATACCCTTCTGTAGCATGCTCAAATACATAGTCCTTTGAAATAAGCGTCTTAATGCCCTTAACAATGGCTCCACTGCTTGCATTTATTCTCTTAAGCGTTTCTTTTGAGGTAAGATTGCTGTGCTGGGCATTTGCGATAGAAATCAATAATTTTTTTTGAATAAGGCTCAGCTTGGATAATTCCATGGCTGTTTTTGATTTTTCCTCTAGTAGGCATTGGCGCCATACTTGTTTAATGTCATTTTCTGTAGGAATTGTATCTTTAAAAGTGTATAGCCTTCCACAAAGTAAATTAATATAATAGGGGTGCAGTTCAGTGGTCGAAAATAGTTGCTTATAAAATGACGGTGATAATTCACTTCCCCATTTTTTCAGAGCAATTTTATTAATGAAAGAAACGTAGTCATTATATAGGCAAAAGGCCAATTACTGAGATTACGGCGCTTGAGTTGCTTGATGCTATGAGGAAGGTTGAGAAGCGTGGCGCGCATCATATCGCCCATCGTCTCTTGCAAAGTTGTAGAAAGGTATTTCAATACGCTATTTTGACGTGTAGAGCTGATAGGAATCCGGCT
>CAIQBE010000016.1 GCA_903870015.1 uncultured Thiotrichales bacterium | reverse complement strand
TGCAGCATAGCTGCATTCATTGCATGATTAGGGAAGGGTTGAATGCAGCTACGCTGCATGCGATTGGGTCCTGGTTCCTCCGCAAAAATTGCTGCGCAATTTTTCGAAGGATGACGCCGGGGGGATGGGTTATGCAGCAGTTTTTAGAAATGCTTATTTTTCAGAGGGTTCGACTAAAGTACCTTGATTTTGTTGCCTTAATTCGTTATGATAGGCTTACTTCGAAACGGGTTTATTAGTATGAAAAAATTATCTCAAGCGATAATCATAGCGTCTCTGATGGCTTTACCTTTTGTTGGTTTTGCGGCGACTTCGGCCAAGACTCCTGCAGCTTCTAAAGCATCAAGCACCGCGGCAGCGACAAAGCTGGTCAATAAAATTTTAAATGGTCAGGGATCTATTCAGCAGACTTTTACGGCTGTTGATGGTTTAATTGGTTTTGTGGTGCAGTCCGGTCAGGGCAATAATGGCATCATTTATGCCGATGCTAAAGGGCAATATGTTTTTGTAGGGTCCGTTATTGATGCTCAGGGTAAGGATTTAACACAACAATATACCAGTCAGTATATTAACAAAAAAATCGCAGGCCCAGCCTATAAAGATGCTGCGAATTTAGGGTGGTTTACTGCGGGTAGCGATAGTGCACCTCATAAAGCTTATATGATTTTTGATCCTAATTGTGTTTATTGCCATTTGTTATATAAACAGGTTCAGCCTCTAATTGACAAAGGCCAATTGCAAGTTCGTTGGGTTCCTGTGGCTTTCCGTGATCCTTCCAGTCCTGGTAAGGCGGCGGCTATGCTAAATGCTGGTTCTGATGCTGCTGCTGATAAATTATTGCAGCAAAATGAAGATGGTTTTAATGATCAGTCTGAGTCAGGCGGCTTGACGCCTCTTGCGCCTAACCCTAGCGATACTGGTGTTACGGCAGCCTTTACTAAAGTGACGCAAAACACGGCTTATTTTACTAAATATGGCTTTCAAGGGACCCCTACCATTTTGTTTAAAAAAGCAGATGGCACAGTGGTCATGATTCCTGGTTTGCCACGTGATCAGGCCTTCCAAGATATGGTCAATAGCATGGGGTCTAGCTGGTAAACAATGTTAAAACCTGATGTTAAGCGCGCCCTGAAGTCTAAAGCTCATGCCTTAAAGCCCATTATTTTATTGGGGCACCAGGGTTTGACGCCTGCGGTTTTGAGTGAAATTGCAATTGCCTTGAATCATCATGAGCTCATTAAAATAAAATTACCGCAGGTTGAGCGTGATGCTCGCTTGTTGTTGGTTCAAGAAATTCTTGGTGCTACAGATTCTAATTTAGTACAGAGCATGGGACGCATTGTCACCATTTATAAGGAAAAGCAAGATGAGCTACCCGCTGCATCAGCCCAGAAGGCTTCGAAGAACCACCGCGCTTCGAGATCTCGTTCAAGAGACTAGATTACACGCTCGAGAGCTTATCTATCCATTATTTATTGTTCCTGGGAAAAATCAGGTCACGCCACTTCAGTCCATGCCTGGGCAGTTTCTTTATTCTGTTGATGCGCTTGCGCCAGTCGTTGATCAACTAGCTGCTCGTCAAGTTAATACGGTTTTATTGTTTGGGCAAGCGGTGTCTAAGGATGCTTGTGGGCATTCCGCTTATGCGCATGATAATACAGTATTGAAAGCGATTGCGATGCTTAAAAAACTTAATCCCGCCCTGACTGTAATCACGGATGTGTGTTTGTGTAGTTATACGGATCATGGGCATTGCGGACCTCTTAAAAGCGTTCATGGTCAGCGGCTGATGGATAATGCTAAGACTCTTGAAATCATTAGCACAATGGCATTACGCCATGCTGAAGCGGGTGCTGATATCGTTGCGCCTAGTGGCATGGTTGATGGTATGGTTGGTGCTATTCGTGCGACAATGGATGAGCATGATTTGGATCATGTGGCGATTTTGTCTTATGCTGCAAAATATGCGTCTGGTTTTTATGGTCCTTTTAGGGAGGCCTCAGATTGTAGCCCTAAGCAAGGAGATCGTCGCGGGTATCAAATGAATCCGGCCAATCGAAAAGAAGCGGTGCTGGAAGCGGCTCTTGATGTGGAAGAAGGTGCTGATATCTTAATGGTGAAACCAGCCTTGCCTTATTTGGATATTATCAGTGATCTCGCTGGGCATTTTGATGTTCCGGTTTTTGCCTATCAGGTGAGTGGTGAGTATAGTATGATAAAAGCAGCGGCCCAAAATGGGTGGATTGATGAGCAGAGCGTTGTGCGTGAGAGTCTTCTTGCGATGAAGCGTGCAGGTGCGCAGGCGATCATTAGTTATTTTGCCTTGAGCATTGATCTTGATTCTTTATAGCCTTTGTTCTTATTAGCCCCCTGGATATTTAAATAATTCGATATGAGATGAGTTTATGGCGTTTGTTTGTGATGAAGAAGGTTATCTTTTAGACGCAACTACGTGGACTTCTGATTTTGCAGTGCAGGTTGCTCTGGGTGATCTTGATAAAATACTTTCCGAGTTTGATTGGGCCATGATTGCCTTTGTTCGTGATTTTTATCAGCTGCATCACATGATGCCTTTGACGCGGCGTATTGTTAGTTATGCTCGGATGAGTATTGATGGCTTTGATAGCTTACAATTACAGGCAAATTATACGCGTCGGCCCTTATGGGTGCTTGCTAAGCTTTCTGGTTTACCAAAACCGGCCCAGTGTATATAATTGTCGACTTACATCGGGCGTTAACAGGTATTTATGTTTAGCGATGCTTTTGCACGTCATGGGCTTTTGTTACGAGCGTTATTATGTCGCTATCCGGTGATGTTTTGTGTGTTTGTGTTTTTCTTGTCACGTCTTTTTTTTTGGTTCCTGGCTTTTTTAGGAAATGCTTTTTTTAGCCTTCACTTAGAGCCCATCGCTTTTTTTTATCATTATGATAGTGTTTGGTATGAGGGCATTGCTGTTCATGGTTATAGTTCTGTTGCCAATTATGCAGGGCATGTGAATTATGTCTTTTTTCCTTTATTGCCTTTGATTGTAGGGGTATTATCGGCGCTTACCCATATCTCGGTGATATGGATGGGGCAAATTTTTTGTCAGTGTTGTTTCGGTGTTGCTTTGTGGTTGTTTTATCAAGTGCTGCAATTACGCATTAATGAAAATGCTGCGCGCCTGGGTGTTTTGTTGTTAGCATTTAGCCCTTTTAATATTTACTTCTCTTCGTTTTATACCGAAAGCCTATTTTTGGTATTGTCTTTAGGTGTATGGTTTGCGGCTTATCGCGGACAGTGGTTGGTTGTCGGGGTTTTAGCGGCATTATTAAGTGCTACACGGCCTAATGGCGTGATGATGCTTGTGCCGCTGCTTTATTTTATTTATCAAGCGTTTCAGAATAAGGCGTTAAAGCCTAGTATGTTCTTTGTGGCGTTAGCACCCCTTGGGCTTTTGAGTTATATGTTGTTTTTGCATATTCATTTTGGTGGTGCCTTTGTCTTTTTGCATAGCGAGCAAGTTTCATGGCATCGTTCTGGTTGGGTTTTGGCCCCAGCAGTCTTTGTGTCACAGTTATTGTTTAATATCATGGTTTTTCCTTATGATACCGTTGTGTTTTTAATTGCGGTTTTTTTAATTTGGTCTTTACTTCAAAAGCACTATCGATCCGAGGCTTTGTACTTTTTCATGATGCTTTTGCCCGCAGTTGCCTCAGGTTCATTTATGTCTTTGGGGCGTTTTAGCGGGGCCTTGTTTGCGTTTTATTTTGCGTTAGTGTTGTTACTTCAAGAGAGGCCGTATTTGAAATCTTTGATGTTTGGCCTATACTTTGTCTTTTCCATATTTTATGTTTTTGGGTGGTTATGTGAGAGCAGCTGGTTGATGTGAAATTAAGGGTTTTTCATGATTGATGTTAATAAGGGTTCTTTTTTCCGTCTAAAATTTGCGCTTATGCGTTCTCCTGTGGCTTTTTGTATCGTTATTTTTTTATTGTCACGGCTGTTCTTTTGGTTATCAGCGTTTTGGTCAAATTATTATCTTGGATATCCATGGCTATCTGCTCATTTTTTTTATCATTTTGATAGTCTTTGGTATGAAAAAATTGCTGCTCATGGTTATAGTTTGCATCCCAATGCCTATGGATATGTTAGTTATGTTTTTTTTCCCTTATTGCCTTTGATTGTGGGTGGCTTATCGGCTCTTACGCATATTTCATTAATTTGGATGGGGCAAATTTTTTGCCAATGTTGTTTTGGTGCATCTTTATGGCTTTTTTATAAGCTTGTGCAGTTGCGTATTAATGAAGATGCTGCGCGCATCGGTGTGTTGCTGTTAGCATTCGGCCCTTTTAATATTTATTTTTCTTCTTTTTATACCGAAAGCCTGTTTTTATTCTTGTCCTTGGGTATATGGCTTGCGGTTTATCGCGGTCGTTGGCTGGTTGTGGGTGTTTTAGCGGCGTTATTAAGTGCTACCAGGCCTAATGGGGTGATGATGCTTGTGCCGCTGCTTTATTTTATTTATCAAGCATTTCAGAATAAGGCGTTAAAGCCTAGTATGTTCTTTGTGGCGTTAGCGCCCCTGGGCCTTTTGAGTTACATGTTGTTTTTACAAGTTCATTTTGGTAATGCCTTTATTTTTTTGCATGCTGAGCAAGCTTGGCAGCGCAGGGGATGGGCTCTTGATGATTTTTTTTCCCAAATGTTTTTTAATATGAGTACTTTTCCTTCTGATACGATCATTTTGCTAATAGCAGTTTTTTTAATAAAAATTTTGCTTAAAAAGCGATATTTCCCTGAGGCTTTATATTTTATAGCCATGCTTTTGCCTGCGCTCGTTTCCGGGTCGTTTATGTCTTTGGGGCGTTTTAGTGGATGTTTATTTACATTTTATTTTGCGCTGGTCTTATTCCTTCAAGATAGACCCTCTTTAAAATATCCCATTTTTTATTTGGGTATGGCTTTTTCTTGGCTCTATGTTTTAGGGTGGTTAGGCCTGAGTTTATGGCTTATATAATTTATTAAGAGGGGTAGCGATGATTGATGATGTTCTTGAACGTGGTTTGTGCCAGCTAAAATCCTGGTCTTTACGTTCTCCTGTCGTTTTTTGCCTTTCTGCTTTTTTGTTTTCACGGCTATTATTTTGGTTGCTGGCTTTTTCTGCCGATGTTTATCTTGGTTTTCCATTGCAGCCGCAGCATTTTTTTTATCATTACGATAGTTTTTGGTATCAAGATATTGCTATTCATGGTTATAGTGCCGTTGCGAATTTTGAGGGGCATGTGAATTATGTTTTTTTCCCGCTATTGCCCCTCGTTGTCGGTGTTTTATCTCAGTTAACCCATATTTCCGTGGGTTGGATGGGGCAAATTTTTTGTCAGTGTTGTTTTGGCCTATCTTTATGGCTTTTTTATAAAGTGGTACAGCTACGTATCAGTGAAGATGCTGCCAGATGGGGTGTGATCATTTTGGCGTTTAGCCCATTTAACATTTACTTTTCTTCTTTCTATACCGAAAGTTTGTTTTTAGTGTTGTCTTTAGGGGTATGGTTTGCTGCCTATCGAGGGCGGTGGTTGGTGGTGGGTATGTTAGCGGCTTTATTAAGTGCAACTCGGCCTAATGGCGTGATGATGATAGTGCCTTTGCTTTATTTTATTTTCCAGGCCTTTCGTGATAAGGCGTTGAAGCCTAGTATGCTTTTTGTGGTGTTGGCGCCACTAGGTGCTTTGATCTATATGTCGTTTTTATATGTGCATTTTGGGGATGCCTTGGCTTTTTTGCATAATGAGCAAGCGTCATGGCACCGCTCTGGTTGGAACTTTCATGTGTTTTTTTTGCAATTGGGGTATAACTATCTTCACTTTCCCTATGATACTTTGGTGTTTTTTATTGCGACGCTTTTAATTGTTCGTACAATTCGAGCAAAATATTGGCCTGAAGCGATATATTTTGTGATCATGTTGTGGCCTGCCTTGTCTTCAGGATCTTTTATGTCTTTGGCGCGTTTTAGTGGTTGTTTATTTACGTTTTATTTTGCTTTGGTGTTGATTACTAAGGATAAGCCTTGTTTGCGGTATGTGCTTTTTTCGTTGTTTTTGGCGCTTTCAGGAGTTTATGTTTATGCTTGGCTGACACCTTCGCCTTTTTTGATGTGATGTCGGTTTTTTGCTTATATATCATGGCTTGTAGAGCATTTATTTTTGTTTTTTTCCGTTGGTTTTGCGAAGAAGCGCGATTCTGCTTGAAAAATCTTTGCAAAGTTGTTGACTAGCGCTTTGTTTTCGAATACAATTGCCCTTCTTTTCGCTGAAGCAAAGTTTAAAAAGCAGATTTATTTCGGAGATTTTATGACAACAGTTAACCAATTAGTGCGTTCACCTAGAACCAAAATTACGACAAAATCTAAGGTGCCTGCATTAGGTGGATCGCCACAACGTCGTGGTGTTTGTACCCGTGTTTATACCACTACACCTAAAAAACCAAACTCAGCATTACGTAAAGTGTGCCGTGTGCGTTTGACAAGTGGTTTTGAAGTATCAAGTTATATCGGTGGTGAAGGCCATAATTTGCAAGAGCACTCGGTGATTTTGATCCGTGGTGGTCGTGTGAAAGACTTGCCTGGTGTGCGTTATCATACTGTACGTGGTTCGCTTGACTGTGCTGGCGTGAAAGATCGTAAGCAAAGTCGTTCCAAGTATGGTGTTAAACGTCCCAAATCTTAATCAGTAGTATACAGGAAGCAATATGCCTAGAAGACGAGTAGTAGAGAAACGAGAAATTTTACCAGATCCAGTTTATAACAATGTAACTCTGGCTAAATTTATGAATCAAGTGATGCGTAGTGGTAAAAAATCAATTGCAGAAAAGATTGTTTATGGCGCGCTTGATACCATTAAAGATAAACTTAAATTAGCTAATGCTGGCGATGTTGTGCCAAAATTTGAAAAAGCTTTAGAAAATTTACGTCCTATGGTCGAGGTTAAATCTCGCCGTGTGGGTGGTGCGACTTATCAGGTTCCTGTTGAAGTCCGTACCGATCGTAGCGTGACTTTGGCAATGCGTTGGCTCATTGATGCTGCGAAAGCGCGTCGTGAAAAGACCATGGCTTTGCGTTTAGCTGCTGAAGCGATGGACGCGATGGAAAGTCGTGGTAATGCCTTTAAGAAACGTGAAGATGTTCATAGAATGGCTGAAGCCAATAAAGCATTTGCGCATTATCGTTGGTAGTGTTTTAAATTATTATTAATAAGGAAGAAAAAAGTGGCCCGTACTACTCCTATTGAACATTATCGTAACTTCGGTGTTGTTGCCCACGTTGATGCGGGTAAAACGACAACAACTGAACGTATTCTGTATTATACCGGCTTAACCCACAAAATGGGTGAGGTTCATGATGGTAATGCTACCATGGACTGGATGGTACAAGAGCAAGAGCGTGGTATTACTATTACTGCTGCTGCGACCACCGTTAAATGGCGTGGTATGGCGAAACAATTCCCCAATGAATATCGTTTTAACATTATTGATACCCCGGGCCACGTTGACTTTACCATTGAGGTAGAGCGTTCCTTGCGTGTTCTTGATGGCGCGGTTGTGGTGTTTTGTGGTACCTCAGGTGTTGAGCCTCAGTCAGAAACTGTATGGCGTCAAGCTAATAAATACGGTGTTCCTCGTATTGTGTTCGTGAATAAAATGGACCGTGCAGGTGCTAACTTTTTCCGTGTGATTGAGCAAATTAAAAAGCGTTTAGGTTCCAATCCCATTCCGGTTCAGATTCCTATCGGAGCAGAAGAAAACTTTGAAGGTGTCATTGATTTGATCACCATGAAAGCGATTTATTGGAATGAAGCTGATAAAGGTTTGACCTTTGAATTAAAAGACATTCCTGAGAATTTACAAGCCACCGCGCAAGAATATCATGACAAAATGGTTGAAGCAGCGGCTGAGGCTTCTGAAACTTTGATGGATAAATACATTGGCGGTGAGCCGCTTACTGTTGATGAAATTAAACAAGGTTTGCGTAAACGTTCACTTGCGAATGAAATTGTGGTGTCATTTTGTGGTTCAGCCTTTAAAAATAAAGGTGTGCAGGCGATGCTTGATGGTGTGGTAGAATTTTTACCTGCGCCTAATGAAGTTGAGGCTATCAAAGGCGTTTTGGAGAATGGCGATGAGTCTTCTTGTCCTGCTGATGATAAAGCACCCTTTGCAGCTTTAGCATTTAAATTGGCAAACGACCCATTTGTGGGTAATTTGACCTTTATTCGTGTTTATTCCGGTGTTATGCAAACCGGCGATGCAGTTTTTAATCCAGTAAAAGGTAAAAAAGAACGCGTCGGTCGCTTGGTGCAAATGCACGCAAAAGACCGTGATGAAATTAAAGAAGTACGTGCAGGTGACATCGCTGCGGCGATCGGCCTGAAAGATGTGACCACGGGCGATACTTTGTGTCATCCTGATCATATTATTACCCTTGAGCGTATGGAGTTTCCTGATCCTGTTATTTCTGTTGCTGTTGAGCCAAAAACTAAGGCTGACCAAGAAAAAATGGGTATTGCTTTAAGCAAACTTGCGGCTGAAGATCCTTCCTTCCGTGTACATACCGATGAAGAAAGTGGTCAGACCATTATTGCGGGTATGGGCGAGTTGCATCTTGAAATTATCGTCGATCGTATGAAACGCGAATTTGGTGTTGATGCAAATGTAGGTAATCCTCAGGTTGCTTACCGTGAAACCATTAAGAAATTTGTTGAGCAAGAAGGTAAATTTGTGCGTCAATCAGGTGGTCGTGGTCAATACGGTCACGTATGGCTTAAGATTGAGCCTAATGAAGCGGGTAAAGGATTTGAATTTTTCAACGAAATCGTTGGTGGTGCAATTCCAAAAGAGTTTATTAACCCAGTATCTAAGGGTATTGAAGAGCAAATGCAAAATGGTGTTATTGCTGGTTATCCAGTAATTGACGTTAAGGTTACCTTATTTGATGGTTCCTTCCATGATGTTGACTCGAGTGAAATGGCGTTTAAGATTGCAGGTTCCATGGGCTTTAAAGAAGGTGCGCGTAAAGCTAATCCAGTCTTGCTTGAGCCAATCATGAAGGTTGAAGTCGTCACTCCAGAAGATTATATGGGTGATGTGATCGGTGACTTGAATCGTCGTCGTGGTATGATTTTGGGTATGGATGAAGGTCCTTCCGGTAAAGTGGTCACTGCAGAAGTGCCTTTGGCTGAAATGTTTGGTTATGCAACCGATGTGCGTTCGATGTCACAAGGTCGTGCGAGCTACTCTATGGAGTTCTTGCATTATTCAGAAGTGCCTACCAACGTAGCTAAAGATATTATTGAAAAACGTAGTACTAAAGAGTAATTTGATTTAACTTAAGGGGAGTTTGCAATGGCAAAAGAAAAGTTTGAACGTACGAAACCGCACGTCAACGTAGGAACTATTGGTCACGTAGACCATGGTAAAACAACATTAACCGCAGCGATTACCTCAGTAATGGCGAAGAAGTTTGGTGGAGAAGCAAAGGCT
>CAIQBE010000015.1 GCA_903870015.1 uncultured Thiotrichales bacterium | reverse complement strand
TTAACTTGTAAAATATAATATATTAAATGGAATCTATATATTATATAAGAAATTACTGAAGCATAAAAAATAACATGGAGGTTATTTAAAATGGCTAACGGTTTAGGCGCTTTACTCCTCGAATTATTTATCCAGACAGGGACCTCAGTAGCTGAAGTGACAGTTGAGGCCCTCAGGCACCATGGCACACATAAGGGTTTGAGCGGATCTGGCTCTGCAGCTGCACCCACACCCACACACAGACCCAACCCTGCAGCGCCGATTGCTTATTTTGGCCCCTATGGCGTCCCTACTTATGCCCCCGGCTCCCACTCACGCTATCATGATGATAATGGCCCTCTAGTTATTACAGAGGGCCCAGTCAAAGAAGAGCAGTTTGAAGTCATACAAGGACACTTTGACGCCCCCAAGGAAAAAAAACAGCCATTACATGTTCATTCTTTGCCCCGTCAGGGCGGACACGACTCGTTAGATGCTTTTTTACATGGACAACCTACCTTACGCCATACTCAATCAGACTCAAGAATCCGTAGCACGCCTACCTTACCCCATACTCAATCAGCCCCAACAATCCTTAGCCAGCCTAAATCAGACTCAAGACCTGCACTTGCCGCTGCTGGTCAAAGATCACTATTCTCTATCCCGGAATCACGAGCCCCGAAGAGAGTGCTCTCAAATGGTACTGAGGTGAAACCTAGCAGCACGCCTTTTAAAACTCATGGGGCCCTCTCACACCTTATCAACACTGATGCATCTGCTAATTTCCGTTAACCTTAGACCTGACTACGCCACGCCAGAACTAAGTAATCAGTCAACTTTTGCACGTGCGGACTGCCCCTCTACAGCCCCACTCCAGGGCGTGGCAAATAACCCCTGTCAAATACGCCCTATATTTGCTAACATGACGCTGTAAAATACTTTGAGACACTCCATGCTTCACTCAAAATACAGCGCTTATTTCTTTTTACTCATTGCCGTTTTGAGCTGGGCGGGGAATGTTGTCTTTGGGCGCTACTTGCATGATATTTTGCCGCCCTTTGGCTTATCGTTTTGGCGCTGGGGGATTGCTGTTGCAATTTTGATGTTAATTAATGTCAGACATACCTTGGCTTTTTTTAAATTACTCAAACGCCATTTTTATCAGTTTTTTTTGTTAAGCTTTTTTGGCCTCGTCATTACCTCCTCATTTCAATATGTTGCGCTTGGCTATACTTCTGCAACCGATGTTGGCATTATGCTGAGCTTAATGCCGATTTTTATCGCCCTCTTTGCTGAGCTAATTCTCAAAGAAAAAACTTCAGGCCTGCAAAAAACTGGCATGTTAATTGGATTTATCGGCGCACTAGCCTTGATTAGCCAGGGTAGCTTGCACAATATTCGGCATCTTAATTTTAACTTTGGCGACCTTATTGCCGTCATCTCCTCGGCATCCTGGGGAGTGTACACCGCCCTTGTGAAAAAATTTAAAATTCCTTGCAGCACCTGGGAGATGATTCAAGCAGTTGGGCTAATCGGCCTGATATTAATTACACTGGTTCTCTTTGCTGGCGGCCCGCATGTTGTGGGCATGACCTTTTCTTCGGATCTACTGAAACCTGATATTATCAGCGCTCTGATTTATATGGGCATTGTCGCATCACTCATTAGTTACTGGGGCTGGAATCGTGGTGTCAAAATTGTTGGCGCCTCACAATCTGGTGTTTTTCTTTACCTAACCCCGATCTTTAGCGCGCTCTTTGCAACTGTATTTTTACACGAGCAGCTGCATCTGTTTCACCTGTTTGGCGGGCTGATTATTTTCGTGGGCATGTATTTGACGCTTAAAAAAGCTTAAGGGGTTTCGATCCATGATCCATGTAAACCATTAGGAACCCGCCGGCCTAATTTAATAATCGCCATCGGTTTTTCTGCTTTGGGCTTTTGAGCGTCCAGCAACACAAAATCACTGGTGCCGGCCTCTTCATGATAGACAAACAACATGAGATAACCATGATCCTCGGCCGTGCTGTCGATCTCGGGCACAAAGATCGCTTCGCCAATCTCAACCCCATGGCCTAATTTAAAATGCTGATGGCTGCGTTCTATAAAATCATATTTGAGTACTGTGTCAAAATGATCAAGCTTTTCTGAGGACTTGGCAGCAAAATAGCCATAACGATACGGCTGCCCTGTGTAAGGCAACGCATAGGTGGGAAATTCCAGGCTGGCCTCGCATAAACAATAATGCTGGTAGGTTAAGTGATAGATATCAATCTCAGCGCGATATAATCTTGGCCCACGCCCTCCTTGATGTAACAATGGGTCTAGGATTAACGTTTCGTGATGCACAAAATCAACGATAATTTTATGATCTTGCTCATAGGCGTTGACAAAATGGTACACAAAAAAACTTTCAGTTTCGATTTTTTTAACTTCAAAGGTCGCACGCTCGATCAGCAAAATCGTCATTGGCTGATTCTCATGATAACTTAAAATATCTTTACTTTTTACATCAAAAACTGCCGGTGCATCAAAGACGACAATATAGTGCTCTGTGATCACAAAATCATGAATCATCGTTGGTGTGTTTTTGGCGATCGGCGCTGTTCTTTGTAAGATGCCATTGGCATCGAACTCATACAAAGTTAGGTACGGCGCATGATCCACATCGTAAGTACAGGCATAAATTTGCCCGGTTTTAGGATCATGGCGATGATGGGCGTTAATATTGAAAGGCGCATGCCCCTGGGGTTGCCATTCGCCATGGGTTTTTAAGTCTTTGTCCAAGATGTACGCGGGCATCGATTCATATAAAGCCAAAAGATGCTTACCAAATAGGGCGACATGAACGGATGCCGTATTTTTTGTGGGCAGGTCTTTGACGTATTTGGGATCGGGCAATAGTGGTAATTTTATACCGCCATAAAGTGCTTTACCGGCTTTCTTCTCGGCAACTAAACCTTTGGTGTGCACAAAACGATTTTTATAAGCGGCCCAACCATGAGCCAAAGTTACGCAATGAATCATGCCATCACCATCAATAGGATAAGTATAAGTGTAAGGTGAAAACAACGGATTGGGGCCGTTACGCACGTACATGCCCTTCAAGGTCACTGGTAGATTGCCTTCAATTTTGAGCTCATCTAAATCCACTTCATCCTTAACGGGCGCAAAATTATTTTGGAGATACGGCGTCTCAAGGGGTGGCAGATGCTTCACCTTGCTCCAAAAAATTCGACCGATATAGAGGCTGGGGATGTTTTTGGTGAGCACCAAGGCCACAGCGATGCATAAAATGGTTAAGCCATAGTTCCAAAACCAAGCATCCAATAATTGATCTTGCGGCAGCAGGATGCTTGGCAGCGCCGCCAACATCAATAGCAGCCCCCATACTAAAGTAATCATCCAGTTAGTTTTCACAAAGCCCCGACTGTGCCAATATCTTGAATCGACTTCCCTACGTGCATATTGCATTGAAAACGGCTTGAGGATGAGCATCGAAAGCCAGATCAGCGCTGCTAGACTTACATTCATCAACATTCGCAGATGATCTGCTGCCCAAGGAATGAAAAACCATTGATCATTGAGCGCAAAAAAAATAAAAATAATGATCGAGCCCCAAGGCAGCACAAAGCCTTTGCGCAACTCATCAAAATTAAGCAGAATCATTAATATCAAAGCAGTTATGCTTGCAAACCCCATTGCATCCGGCGTGCTGCCATAAAATACCGAAAAGAAAATCCATGGAATAAACGCTGAAAATAAAGAGTTGCGCATATCAAACTTTTTAATGGAACTGATGTTAAGTTTAGCTGATCTTGCTCTAGCTGTAAAACCGAAAGCGCGTTATCATATTAAAAAACTACGAGGAGTCACTCTTGAAAAATATAACTAACTTGGTAGCGTTAAGTTTAATCACCCTAGGCTTAAGTGGCTGCGGTCAGAGTGGCCCACTGTATTTACCTATACAACCGGCAAAAACCCCTTCTCCCTTACAGGCGATGCCCCAAGCGGTTCCCATGCAGGCACCGGGCGCTCAACTCAATCAGACCGATCCTGCGGCTGCGAACCAGGCCTTCGACCAAGGTAGTCTAGGCGATGATGATGGTAACTAAGAATCCTTTAAATTAATAGACTCAAGATACCCACCACTACCAAAATAGCCGTAATAATGCTAAAGCGCATGACGACTCTGGGCTCGGGCCAGCCACTTAATTCGAAATGATGATGGATCGGCGCCATTTTAAAAATGCGTTTTTTGTTGCGCAACTTAAATGAGCCTACTTGTAAAATCACTGACACGGTCTCTAACACAAAAATTCCGCCCATAATGACTAATACCAATTCCATTTGTAGGCAAACCGCCATAAAGCCCAACATGGCACCCAAGCCCAAGGAACCAACATCACCCATGAATACTAAAGCGGGAAAGCTATTAAACCACAAAAAACCCAAGCTTGCGCCGAGAATTGCAGCTGCAAGAATTGCCAAATCAACCGTCTGGGGAATTGGCATGACATGGCTGGTTGGAAAAACACTGGACTCCATCAAGGCAACTGTGCCTAAGCCTAATGCCACCAAAAGCACGCTGATAATTGCCAAACCATCTAAACCATCGGTCAAATTGACGGCATTGCTTGAACCCGTTAACGTAAAATACGCTAATACAAACACGCCCACCCCTAAAGGAATACTATGACCAAAGGGAATAAACACACCTGTTCCACCCAAGACATTATGAAGGTGATGATAAAGCCAAAACGTTAACCCCAAGGCAAATAGTGTTTGCCAAAAATATTTTTGCCGTGCGGGCAAGCCGCCATGATGCTTGAGAATAAGCTTTTTATAATCATCCCAAAATCCAATGCCCCCAAATAGCCATAACGTTAATAAGGCCATGATTAACAAAGGATTATGCCAATCCCCAAAACACAAACTGCTTAAAGTAATCGCTATGATTAATAAGGTTCCGCCCATGGTTGGCGTGCCTTTTTTACTGAAGTGTGACTCTGGCCCGACATTACGAATGACTTGACCAATCTGCGCCAGCTGCAACCACTTAATCATGGGCTTACCTAAAATAATCATGAGGGCAAAGGCCAGCAAACTTGTGAGCAATAAACGTAAAAAAATTGAAGTGATGAAAGGCATTAGCATGGTTTTAGTCCTTTAGAAGATTCTCTGAAATTATTGCTATTTTTTATTATACCATCGGTGCTAAGTATTTTTGAACCTCAGCAACTGGATCTTGCGCCTGATATAACCCACGACCGACAATTAAAATATCCGCACCCTGGGTAATAGCCTCGGCAGGCGTTTTGTATTGCTGCCCTGTGGTATCATTCTTTGCCACCAAGCTAATTCCAGGTGTGCAACACAAAAAGGCATCTGTATCCGCGAAACGCTGCTGGGCGATAAAGCCGGCAACAAAATCTGGATGCTGCTGCCCCATACGAATCGCTTCTTGTTGATAGGTAGCGTTCAATAAATTACCCTCGCAACTCATTTGTACTAGCATCAAACTAGCATGACCCAAAGGCAGACCGACTTCTTTTAAAGCCGTCAACATCCCCTCGCCCGGCAGCGCATGAGTGGTAATAAAATCCGCCCAAGTGGCAATATGATAAATACCCTGAGCATATTGTAATTTCGCGGTATTACCAATGTCTGCAAATTTACGATCTTCAAAAATAAAAAATTCATGCTTTTGCGCAAGCTGCTGTAACTGCTCGATTAATTCAGGACGAAAGTCATCAAGAATATCAATATGGGTTTTTAACATCACGATGTAGGGACCCAGCATGTCAGCGATCTTTAAAAAATCTGCGCTTTTCGTGACATCCAAAGACAAACACAAATTGCTACGCTTACGTACCGCAAGATCCAGCAGTTTTTTTGCCAAAGGATGCCGGACTTGATCTTGACGGGTTTTTAAGATGGCCAAACTCATACGAAGCCTAATGATTTGAGTATTTTAGCTATTTTAAAGGGATTTTGTTAATTTTGCAGCATGTTTATGCACTCAGATCCAAAGGCTCTGCATCTTCTTGCGCGATGGTACTCCATGATTCTTTACTGGGGAGAGGGGTTCTTGCATCATAAGCACTGTCTTTTGTTGCTGCTAAGAATGTAAATGCTGTACTCAACTCCCTTTCTATGGATTTATCGAGGATAGCAATTTTTCGCCGTCTATACTCGATAAGCGCACATTCGAGGACACTATTACACCCCCTGAAGTCTTCATTATCAGCATGTGTTAGTAATTCCGCATAGCGTTTAGCTGAAAACCCACCATGAGTTACTGCCTCTCGCATTTGCTCAAAAAACCTGGGAAGCCACTTACCATGCTTCACAGGTATTAGACTACATAAGACTTGATAAACCTCATCATTGTAGAGACATTCATGCTGACCTGTAATCATGACAACCGCAATCGCTGTTGGCAGTCGTGATAATTTATCTCCTTGAAATAATTGCACCAAAGCTTCGGGTGAAAGCACTGCACGCTTTGCAATTAGAGCCATCACTTCTGAATGAATCCACATGATGTTTAACCGACTTTCCTGACAAGCAGCGATAAGATCCTTTTCATCAAATCTTAGAGGTTCTTTAATAGGCGTTGTAAGGCGTGATACTTGGGATAGCTTTACGTAATCGTCTTGAATAATCAACTCTAGCGACTCTGGCTCCGGGATTGTTTCACGCTGACTATAAATTTTTGTAGCCTTGACCTTTGGGGCATCAATATCTAGTTTTCGCATGACTGATGCTTCTCGTGTATACCAATCAAAATATCTGCTTAAATCTGTCGCTGAAAGACACATCACTGCATGTGCATATTCTATTGATTTTTCCCGCTCCGCTAAAGCCTCTGTCAAAGTCTTGTAAACCAAAAGGCATTGCCTAAGCCCAATGCTATCCAGTGCTTTTTGGATATATGCTACCGGATTCTGCATTGCCGATGAATTCAGATGATCGCCCCCATTGAATAGCTCAATATCCTCTGGATAAGGCAAGACTTTAGGGACCACTAGATAATACATAATAAAAAACCTCCATGTTTTTATTTATTTTAAATTATTTAAATATT
>CAIQBE010000014.1 GCA_903870015.1 uncultured Thiotrichales bacterium | reverse complement strand
TATTGATATATATTAAAATATAATGTATAATGTATAAAATTATAATTAAATATCGCTATGGCGTTTGAGCTTACTAGAAATTCACAGCAAAGTGTTGATGACCGCATTAACGCTTTATTGCAAGGTGGGGATGCCCATTTAAGACGTTATCCAAAGCCTCATCGTCAGCGCGCGCAACTTGCTTATGGCGAGGCCTTATCTATTTTGCTGAATAAGTTTAGGTCATTAAGCATCGTGAGTTATAGCCTCAAGGATAAGCACCAAATACGCGAGACGTTGATTCGACAATTATTTTTAAGGCAAAAAATCAGCTCCGTAACTACCTTTAGAGCGCACTCTATTGATGTACAAATGATAGCGCTGCATCAGTTAATTGATGAGCTTGCTTTAAGTGCGCAGGATAAAGCTATTTTGAAAAATGCGATGAGCCAATATTATAGTCCACGGCCAGAATGCACGGAAAGTTTTAGTATTAATGATGAGGGCTTGCTAGGCTATATTGAATTTATTAGTTCGGTTCTTGCAAAGACCGTGCCGGGATCGCCAGAGCGTCTTTGGCAATTAATTGATGCAGCAAAAAAAAACTCAAATTTTCCTAATATTATTGATCTCGCCAAGCTAAAAGCTGGAAAAGATTTTGAATATGCCAAAAGTCTATTAAATGATTTTGGTCGAAAATTATTTCATCTGAATGCTGAAAAAATTACTTCAAGTTTGGGTGATCCGACAGAGCTGTTGATGCTTTTACCCGAGATGAATCACAAATTACTAGAGCGCATCTTCAACAAAGCGCTTGAAACGGATTGTGAAAAAATTATTGTGCTGTTAGGGTCGCTTCGACAAAGTGGTGCGGCAGATTTGGCCCAGATGCACAAAGCTAAACAAAAAGATGGGTTCAATCATAGTTGGTTTACACCCTCTGCTTTCCAAGTGTTAAGATTGGTTGAAACCACATTGAACCGTCAGTGTCAGCAAGCGGGTGTTCCACCTTTGTTTGCAGCGGACTATACCACGATGACTGACTTAACTAATGGCTTAGAATCAGGGGAGCATGCAAAAACTTGCCTAGCGGCTTTGGATCGCTATGTTGATGACAGGCCTTCTAATGCAGGGCTATATTTGTATTATGCTGAATGCGTTCAAGCCCAAAATCTTCAAGCCTCTAGTCCTGTGGTTATGGAATTAGATATTGCTCAGATGCACATAGCCATCACTCAGGGTGAACAACTTACTATTATTAATACCGCAAATACAGGTGCCGATCAAATGGTAGCATTACGTCAAGCTTTGGTTGAAAAACCTGAGAGCATTCCTAGTACTTTGAGGATTGTTCTGGCTGAAGGTGGGGTGTTTACGCAGCATACTAAGCCTTTAACGCAAGATGTGGCCTTTGAGCAACAGGCCAAGTATGGTCATAAAGTTGCAGCATCGGCATCATATGCTGTGGGTGCGGATGCGCTTTCTGGCAAAAATGGCCTCACAGAAACAAAGCTAAGCGCTGATTCTGTTAAGCGACAACCTACGAAAGTAATATCATTAACTAAAGTGCAGTCTCAGAAAGCTAAAACAAAAGATCATGCGAAAACTGTCGTTCCCTTTAAAGAAGAAAAAATTAAAGGGCATTTGTTGTCTAAAGATCATGGCAAAATTCCGACAAAATAATAAATTTATTTACATTGCGCTTTAGCTGCAAAATTTGTACTATTGTTAAAACAAAATTAAGCCTGTTTACATGATTCAATTTACCGAAGTCGCTCTACAAATTGGCACCAAGTTTTTATTTGAAAATATTAGCTTTACGCTTCATGCCAAAGATAAGGCAGGCTTGATTGGTCAAAATGGTGCGGGAAAATCTACATTGTTTGCTATGCTCCAAGGCATTATCCATGCTGATAAAGGCGAGATTCAGCTGCCGAAAAATTTACGCCTCGCAACCGTTAAGCAAGAAACTCCAGCGCTGCCCATGCCCGCGATTGAATATGTTCTCGATGGGGATCCAATTTATCGCCAACAGCAACGTGAGATTTATGAGGCTGAAGAAAATCAAGATATTGAAGAGATGGGGCGCTTGCACGAATGGATGGGGCAAACCGGCTTTTATTCACGTCCTAGTGAAGCTGCCAGTTTATTAAATGGTTTGGGCTTTAATTTTGAAGAGCAAAAAAAGTCGGTGGCGGAGTTTTCTGGTGGTTGGCGCATGCGTTTAAATTTGGCACAAGCGCTCATTGCAGACTCTGATGTCTTGCTGCTTGATGAGCCAACCAATCACTTAGATTTAGAAGCTGTGTTTTTCCTAGAGGATTGGTTGAAGAATTATCCGGGTATCTTGTTAATTATTTCTCATGACCGCGAATTTTTGGATAATGTTGTTAAGAGGATTTTATGGCTGGAGCGCGGTGAGATTACTTGTTTTACTGGTAATTATTCTGAGTTTGAAGTGCAGCGTGCGACGAAGCTCATGCAGCAACAAGCGACGTTTGAGAAGCATCAGCGTCAGCGTGCCCATTTAGAAAGTTTTATTAATCGTTTTCGCGCTCAGGCGACCAAGGCTACACAAGCACAAAGCCGTATTAAAGCGCTCGAGCGTATGGGTGATATGTTGCCGGCGCACCAAAACTCGCCGTTTAGTTTTGAGTTTCCTGAGGTTGCATTGACAACGCGTGCCAATTTATTGCAGCTGATTGATGCTGATTTGGGCTATCATGAAAAAGTTATTTTGCATAAAGTGCAGCTCTCAATTGCGGCGGGTGAGCGTATTGGCTTGTTGGGTCCTAATGGTGCTGGTAAGTCGACTTTAATTAAAGCACTGGCAGGAACTGCTGATTTAATTGGTGGTGAGCGTAAGGTAAATCAGCATTTGCGCATGGGGTATTTTTCACAGCACCAATTGGATATTTTGGTCGAGCATGAATCTGCTTTTTGGCATATTCGTGAATTAACGCCCACGGCAGCAGAGCCTACCATTCGTAAATTTTTAGGACAGTTTGATTTTTGTGGCGATCGTATTTTTGAAGCGATTAAATATTTTTCCGGTGGTGAAAAAGCCAGGCTTGCCTTGGCGCTGATTGTTTGGCAAAAGCCGAATTTATTATTATTGGATGAGCCTACTAACCACTTAGATATTGAAATGCGCCAGGCGTTAATTTTCGCATTGCAAGAGTTTAATGGTGCGGTGGTTGTGATCTCACATGATCGTCATTTAATTCGTGCTACCACCGATGAGCTTTATCTCGTTTATGACGGTGCAGTGAAACCTTTTGAAGGTAGTATTGATGAGTATCCTACATGGTGGAAGAATGAGCAAAAAAAAATAAACGCGCCCAAAGAGAGTGTCAAAAAAAATAATAGCCGTAAAGATGAGCGTCGTGAAGCCGCAGAAGCACGTCAGGCCAAGCAAGAATACATCAAGACCTGCCAAGTGTTGGAAAAAAAATTAAGCGAACTGCATAAGCATTTATCTGAACTTGAAACTAAATTGAGCCATGCGGATATTTACGAGGCAGAAAATAAAAACAAGCTTAATCAAATTTTAAAAGAGCAGGCGGGTGTCAAAGAAAAAATCCATCATGCTGAAGAGGCGTTGCTGGTCGCGATGACTCAGCTTGAAGAGTTACCCTAATGAAAGTCTGGGTTGATGCCGATGCGTGCCCGCAGGTAATTAAAGAAATCATTCTGCGTGCCATTGTGAAGCGAGCTATTCCAACGATTTTTGTTGCCAATAAATATCTAAAGCTCCCCGCATCAAATTTTATTACGGCCGTGCAGGTCGGTGCGGGTGCTGATGTCGCGGATCAGTATATTGCGGAGCATGCAGTTATTGGTGATTTGGTCATTACACAAGATATTCCCTTGGCTTCAATTTTAGTACGCAAAGGTATTAATGCCATCAGCGTTCACGGTACTTTGTTTACTGATGCCAATATCGGCGAGCGCTTAGCTATCCGCAATTTTTTACAAGAAATCCGCGATTGTGGTGGCAAAACCCAGGGCCCTAAGCCTTTTAATGATAAAGACAAGCAGCATTTTGCTGATGCTTTTGATCGTGAGCTGACGAAGTTGTCAAAAAATGTTAATTCTTTCTCGCCTTCTTATTTTTTTAAAAT
>CAIQBE010000013.1 GCA_903870015.1 uncultured Thiotrichales bacterium | reverse complement strand
TTTAGTTTTAATTTATTGTATTTTTAATTAAAATCAATGATTTTTGTTAATAAATAATAGTGGATTATTAAATTTTTGATTTTTATTCATGAAATAATGCTAAATATAAAATTTGTGTTAAGACTTGGTGAATATGGATCCATAGTGTTGCCTTAAAAATACATCTCCGTAGTTCTTTCGTTTCTGGTTTTTAAAGGTACTCTGTTATAATTTTCCAAAGATTATTGTATTGGATTAAATATGCAGGCTGCTGATATTGTTCGTTGTATTGATTTAACCTCTTTATCAGGCCAAGAGTCTGATGCTGATATTGTTAAACTCTGTCAAGATGCGGTGACGCCGCTAGGTGCCGTTGCGGCTATTTGTATTTATCCTCAATATTTGAGTCTTGCAAAAAGGCATGTGCCTTCTGGGGTAAAATTAGCTACGGTGGTGAATTTCCCCTTGGGTCTGGGAGGTCGGGATGTGATCTTGTTTGAGGTCAAATCTGCGCTTGCTTTAGGTGCTGATGAAATTGATATCGTTATCCCTTATGAGGAAGTACTGCGAGGGGATTTGCATCATAGTGGTGAATTGATTGCCGCGGTTAAGGCTGTAGTGGGTGATCGCCTCGTTAAAGTGATCTTGGAAACTGGCGTGTTAGCGGATCCTGACTTAATTTTTCGTGTGAGTGAAGTGCTCTTAGTGCAGGGTGCTGATTTTTTAAAGACCTCTACTGGCAAGGTTGCTGTGGGTGCTACGGAAGATGCGGTAGATGCGATGCTCAAGGCTTTGCTTCAACATGCCCAAAAAACTGGCGTGATTAAGGGTTTGAAGATTTCTGGGGGTGTTAGGGCTATTGCTCAGGCCGAATCTTATATGGCGATGGCCTCTAGTTATTTCGGCAAAGATTATTTGCGTCCCAAAACTTTTCGTATTGGAGCTAGCAGTTTGTTACAGGCGCTCTTGGTGTAGATCTTGTGGTGCTTCATTCAATAACAGTTTGCTTTTTTTTGGATTTTTTCTTGATCCTGATGCAGCCATTAATGAAGCTGCTGTTGCTTGGAAACTCTCGTTCTCCGCCATGGGGTATGTTTTTAAAATTAACGTCCTCGTATGGAATGTTGTTTGTCGCATATATGCTTCGATACTCTTTGTGGTCAGCGTGAAAGAATGTGTATTGGTCGATATTTGGCAAATCGAGCAGCGTTTCTTGAGAGAAATTTGTGTTCATATCTAGGATGCTGTCCAAATATTTTTGCAGTAGATTTTTTAAGTTATATATATCAAATATTTTACTGATTTCGCCTTTTCTGGCAAAAGGCATTGTGGTGTTTTTATGTGATAAGGAGTAGTAAATAGGTTGGTCGTTATTTGTGCCAAGGGTTTTTGGTTGCATAATAATGGGAGCGTAGTTGCTTAATTTGTAAATATCAACATAAATTTCTTGTAAGCGCTGAATTGGCCCCGCTAAGTTGTCGATGGCAGGGGCAAAGCCTGGGGCAATACCAAAATCTGTTGCATGACTTGCTCCTAAGCATAATAAGTTTTTTACGGTTTCAGTCATATATTGATCCGCATTGATTTTTCGTCGATGCTGAATCATGGCTAAAAATAAATCCCATGTATATTGGCTGCGAGTCCCATTGGTGTCGTCCCAGGCTTTGCGTAGTAAAAAGTTTTCTAGAGGTTTCCAGGCTGGATCGTTACGAATGCTTTCGATCCATTTTTTGGGGAAAAATAGTAATTCGCTATACCATGCTTCTCCAAACTCAGGGTGTTGAGCTATTTCCCGAAAGGCATGCCAATGATCTAAAGCGTTTTTTGGCGGATTCATGTTGAGTCCAAAGGCTTTAATGAGTTTATTGTGTTTGCCTTTTTCAGAAATTTTGGCCAGCATGAATAAAGATCTTGCTCCTGCGGTCATGCTATAAATGCAAAAAGGTTGTAAAGCGGGCGTTGAGGCTAAAACTCCCCACGTTCCGAAAATGCTTCCCTCTGATAGCAGTGCATAAAATGGTAAAATTTGATTGTTTTGTGCAATAAAGAGTTCTACTGAGTTTTCTAAAATAAGTGTGAGGGGGCTATTGTTTAGATGATAATCTAAGTCTTTTTTAATCTCTGAGTTGGTTCTGGGGTCATTGAGCGAGATCAGTTGATGTTTTTTATTTGGCAGATATAGGGGGCCTTCTCTTGAAATTTCGCTGCCAAAGGGGTAGTTTGCTTTGTATAAATAATATTCTGGCCCTGGGTTAAGATTATCGATAATTTCAGCTAGTTGTGGATTTTTAGCTCTGACTTTTTTACTTACTTCGCTCCAGGTTACTTTGTGTAAAGATGGCGTTAATTTTTGGTTGGTAGGCATGCTGACCTGTTCCTTGTTGAAATCATGCGGCAATAGTAGCATAAAAGATTCCTGATAAACAAATATTAAATTTATACCATTAAATTCATGCATGAATTTAGCGCATTAAGTTTTTCATAAAATAGGTTGGTTTTAACTTATTTATTGATTATATTACACCTCTCTCAGGCAATCCTTTATTGAGTTGTGATGTCTCTGCATTTAAGCAGGCGTGTAAGGAAGTCATTAAAGCACTTTGTGTTGATTTGACGTCTCGTTGTTATCCTAAAGATACTCAATCCCCTTTTTCAGGCATTGGCTTAGTTCCTGTTGCTGCAGGTTCTGGGTCTTTGGTGTTTTGCCATCGGGAGGGGGGGGGGGGGGATTCTACCGCCCCGTGCGCAGGTGGAGCAGCATCGAGTGGGATGGCGCATCGATAAAAATTTGATGTCCCATCTGCTTTTTATATCCTCCATTGTTATAATTTTTAGGGCAAGTTATAATATTCAGTCAGTTTGGTTGTAATAGGAAGTATGCATGAGTTGGGTAAAAAGAGTTATTCCTGAGGGGATTCGTACTGATATCAATTTGGGTGAGAAAAAAGTGCCTGAGGGCGTTTGGGAAAAATGCCCTAGTTGTCATGCGGCGCTTTATGGTGCTGAGCTCTCTGATAATTTATTTGTCTGTCCAAAGTGTAGCTACCATTTTCGTATCGGTGTGCGTGAGCGTATTAGTCAAATTATGGATGAAGGCTCGATCGTTGAATTGGGTGCCGATATTTGGCCTGTTGATGCTTTGAAATTTGTGGATACCAAGGCCTATAGCGAGCGCTTGACTCAAGCGCAGAAAAAAACCGGTGAAACTGATGCGCTTATTAGTGTTGCTGGGACGATCGATGGTATTAAAGTTGTCGGTAATTTTTTTGATTTCGAATTTTTAGGCGGTTCTATGGGTTCAGTTGTGGGTGAGCGTTTTATTCGTGGACTTAATCATGCGCTTGAACATAAGTTGCCTTTAATTTGCTTGTCTGCGAGTGGTGGAGCGCGTATGCAGGAATCCTTGTATTCACTGATGCAAATGGTGAAAATTAGTGCTGGGCTTGCTAAGCTGCGTGAGGCTAAGCTCCCCTATATTGTGATTCTTACCGATCCAACCACGGGTGGTGTTTCTGCGAGTTTAGCGATGTTAGGTGATTTGCATATTGCGGAACCTCGTGCGCTCATTGGTTTTGCTGGGCCTCGTGTTATTGAGCAAACTGTACGTGAAAAACTTCCTGAAGGTTTTCAGCGTAGTGAATTTTTGCAAGACAAAGGCATGGTTGATTTTATTGTCGATCGTCGTCAGTTAAAAAAATCCCTAGCGCGCTCGCTGTCAAAGCTATTAAAGTTACCCGAGTCGGCAAAATAAATGTCGGCATTAAATGCTTGGCTCAGGCAATTAGAATCCACGCCGCATTTTCTAAATACCACTGCACCTGAGCGTATTAAAATCATGATGCAGCGCTTGGGTCTTACCAAGCAGTTTTTTACGATTACGATTGCGGGGACAAATGGCAAGGGCACGACCACGCATCTTCTTGCTAGTTATTTTAAAGCTCAGGGTTTTAACGTTGGCCGTTTTACCTCACCGCATTTGATGTATTTTAATGAGCGTATTGCGGTTAATGATATTTTTGCTAGTGATGCTGAAATTGTTGAGGCCTTTGAGCGTATTGCTGCGGTGCAAGATTTATTGGCGCTGACTTATTTTGATTATAGCTTTCTTGCTGCGTTACTTATTTTTAAAAAACATCATGTTAATTTAGTTTGTCTTGAGGTTGGGTTGGGTGGGCGCTTGGATGCTACTAATGCCATTGATCCTGATTTTACTATTATTACGACGATTGATCTTGATCATCAAGAGCAATTGGGCCGGACCCGTGAATTGATTGCTCTTGAAAAAGCAGGGGTTATGCGATCTGGCGTGCCTTGTGTGTGTGGTGATCTGAATCCGCCTATCAGCTTATTAGCATCGGTGCATAACATTTATTTTCGTTCTAGGCATTTTGATAGTATTGCTATTCAAGATACTTGGCAGTTACAAACAGACTCTTATATTTCACCGCCTTTGCCCTATGCCAAATACATTCCCCAGCAAAATGCTGTCACAGTTCTGATGAGCTTGACGTTGCTTTCACCTATGCTTGGCTTAGCCCTAGATTTGGCAATTTTTAAAGATTTGCTGCAAAATTTAAGCGTTCCGGGGCGTATGCAAGTGCTGCAAGAACATCCGCAAATTTTAATCGATGTTGCCCATAATCCAGAGTCCGCAAGATATTTGGCGAAGCAGTTAGTTGAGCAGCCGATTGTGGGAAAGACTTTAAGTTTATTTTCAGCGCTTCAAGATAAAGATATTGCTGATATCGTAAAGCCTTTGAGTGATATAATACATACCTGGTATGTGTTTGAAATTAATCATCCAAGAGCGGCACCAGCTCCGCAAATTAAAGAAATTATTCTAAGTGTATACCCGTTAGCAGAGGTGTTGGTAGTCAATGATCTAAATGGTTTCAGCACGATCCTTGGCGGTGATGATCGCCTTGTGGTGTTTGGGTCATTCATGGCGATACACCAATTTTTGGCTCATGGTCTTGCACATTAAACTTGCAGAAAAACGCTCAATCCCGTAAACTTCTAAAAAACTAAGTGGAAGTACGACATGGCGCATGGCTTTAATTTTATCGATTATTTTATTTTAATTGTGATTGGCATTTCGGTGCTTCTGGGTTTTATCCATGGTTTTATTCGCATGGTTTTATCGGTATTGGTTTGGGTTGCAGCTTTTTTCATTTCGGCTTTTTATGGCCCGCATTTGGCTACCACTTTTTCCCTGGTGACGAGCGATCCGAAGTGGCAATTATGGCTCTCTTATGGCTCGGTTTTTGTTGTCGCAGTTGTTGTGGGCTTTGTGGTCAAGCTTATTCTGAATCTTATATTAACAGGTGGTGGTGTTAGTGTTATTAATCGTTTTTTGGGTGCTTTATTTGGCGCCGTACGTGGTGCGATCATCATCGTATTATTTGCATGGTTTGCGCTCTTGGTGGGGATGAATCAAACTGCCGCATTTCAAGCATCGCGTCTGATGCCGTTTTTTCAGAATTTACTCTCTACTGTTGAAACGATGTTTCCTTCGGTTAGCGCCGCTGCGCAGAGTGCCTTGAGCTCGCTCAGTACTAATCAGACGGTGCAAAGTGCAACACAGGCCACGCAGCAAGGCAAGTCCATGGTGCAGTCCGGTGTGCAGCAAGTAAAGGCCGTAACCACGCAAACACATTTTTAATTAACGGCAATCGTTGGCAATAAGCCGCCAATTTGGGCTTGCCATAATTTTGCGTAAAAGCCGTTTTGTGCTAGCAGCCCGGTATGCGTGCCTTCTTCGATGATTTTGCCTTCATTAAATACCAGGATTCGATCCATATGTAATAAAGTTGAAAGTCGATGAGCAATGACCAAGGTAGTACGCTTTTGCATGAGAGCTAATATGCTTTTTTGAATAAAGCCTTCGGTGACCGAATCCAGGGCGCTTGTCGCTTCGTCCAAAATTAAAATAGGGGAATTCTTTAAAATCGCTCGGGCAATAGCAATACGTTGGCGTTGGCCGCCAGAGAGTTTGATGCCGCGTTCACCAACTAGAGATTGATACCCTTCGGGGAGGCTCATAATAAAGTCATCAGCATAGGCTTGTTTGGCAGCGTTCATCACTTCAGCGTCGGTGGCATTGATATTGCCATAGCGAATGTTTTCCATTAGTGATCGGTGAAACAACGTCGGATCTTGTGGAATCAGGCTAATTTGAGCGCGTAGAGAATCTTGTTCGACGGTTTTTATGTCTTGACCATCAATTAAAATAACTCCTTGTTGCACGTCAAATAAGCGTAAGATTAAGTTAGCAAACGTGGTTTTGCCGCTGCCAGAATATCCCACCAAGCCTACGCTTTCGCCTGCTTGAATCACCACATTTAAGTGCTCAAATAAAGGGCTGCTTTTTTGATATAAAAAGCCGACATCATTAAATTGAATCTTGCCTTGAGGTGCTGTCAAAGCTGGGGCATGTGGCAGATCTTTAATCTCATGATCATTAAATACAATACGTAATCCCTGGCTAACCTTGCCTAGTTGTTCAGAAAATTGATTGAACTGTTGGCCAATATTCCAAAGGCTATCGACAATGTAAATATTGATGGTCAAAACCAAGGCGAAATCACCAATGGTGATCCAATTATGCTCTCGAGCATAAATCAGATAGGCGAGGGTGAGTGCTTGTAATACCACGAAAGATAAAGATTGTAAGGCAAACATTTTAATCAATACCCAGTCAAAGGCGCGCTCGGCGGTGATGTTGTCATTGATCCAGTGCTTTATATTTTGTTCTTCACGATTGCGATTGGCAAAGAGTCTTACGACATTCATATTCCCTAAAATATCTACGATTTTACCAGTTAATTGGCTACGTAAATCCGAGGTATGATCTGATAAAGCATGGGCTTTTTTGGCAAAATAATAGGAGCCTAGTAAAAATATAATAATCCAAAGTACAAACATGAAGCAAATGGTTGGGCGCACGGTAAACATAACGATCATTGCAATCGCAATTGCCATTAAATTGGTGATGAACGAATTCATGGTGATTTCAACGACCTGGGGCACGCCATAGGATACATCGTTAATTTTATTGGCCAAGCTTCCAGCAAAATTATTTTGATAATAACTATAGGAGTGCTTGAGCATATGCTGCATCATATACTGAGTGATATTACCTTTTAATCGCGGGACATAATTGCGTCGGATTAAATTGGATACTCGATACAGCAGGCTCATTATTAATGAGGCGGCAATATAAATCCCTGCAATCCAGCCAGTCGAGGCTACAATGTCACTGGGGGCTGTAATATTGATCCGGTCAAGCATCATTTTGATTAAATAGGGTCGAAATGATAGGTCGAGTGACCATAAAAAGCCAATGAATAAAATGCCGCACAAATGCCAGCGTATGGGCTTTATCATTTTTAAAATAAAAGATTTGTACGCTACCATGAAAAAATACTTTCTGGAAATAATGCTCAAATTATAGCATTTAAGCGCAGTATTTCAAAACGCTTTGCATGTATTCATATGTCAGGTCATGTCCAAGCTCAATGCTTAGTTCTCTAAGCATTGTTGGGCTCGTAATGTTAATTTCTGTGATGTAATCGCCAATCACATCTAATCCTACCAGGCTGATGTTTTGTTCTAACAAAAAAGGCTTGATTTGCTCACATATGTAACGATCACGTTCGCTTAAGTCTGCAAAAATATAAGATCCTCCCGCAGCGATATTGGCCCGTGATTCATTTGTTTTAGGAATGCGTACTAAGGCTTTTTCAACGGGCTCGCCGTAAAATAAAATAATGCGTTTGTCGCCTTGGGTAATCTCAGGCAAATATTTTTGAGCCACAATGGGGCGTTTGCCATGTCCTGTTAAAACTTCGCAGGCGACGGGAAAATTTGGGTCGCGGGGCTTAATGTGAAATACATTGGCGCCGCCCATGCCATCCAGTGGCTTTAAAATAATTTCTTGATGTAGATCCCAAAACTTGCGTAAATCTTCTTTATTGGCAGCAATGAGGGTAGGTGGGATGAGCTCAGGAAAATTTAAAATGGTCAATTTTTCATTAAAGTCGCGCAGTGTTTTTGGTGGGTTGGTGACATAAACTCCGGCTTTTTCAGCCTGTGCTAATAAATACGTCATAAATACATAATCGATATCGAAGGGCGGGTCTTTGCGAACGATAATTGCATCCATTTCTGAGAGTGCCATGGTTTTGGTTAGGCCTTGCTGATACCAAATATCTTGATTTAGATTAGTGCTTAGTAAAGGGGTTAGGTGGGCATAGGCTTCGTGATTTTGTAAAAATAAATCCTGTGTCTCAAAAAAATATACTTGGCATGCTAGTTGTATGCTTGCGGCCATCATCCCAATGCTGCTATCATGATGGGGTAATAAAGTATCAATCGGATCGATAAGAAAGGCAATCTTGGGCATTTTTTAAATCTCTCAATGAAAAAGCCTATTATACCTTTAGTTAACATAATAGCGGAGTATGCCATGAAAAAAAATATAAGCATCATTAGTACTTTTGTTCTAAGCTTATTTGCGCTCAGTGCTCATGCTGTGGTGATGGCAGCTCAGCCTGTTGTAGGTGATAATCTTAATGGGGTTGCAGTTGCCTTTCAAACGAGTCCCTTGCCTCCTGATTTGCACATGCTAAAAAATGCAAAGCTCTCAAGCCGCAGCTATATTGTTGCTCGCAACAGTGATGGGCAAAACCAATATTTTCAAATATTTTATGTCGATGCTAATAACGATGGTAGTCTTGAGTATGTGATTACGCAATCTCCTACCAATGTGGCTCCTCCTGTTCGAGTGGTTGATGTTTTTAAAATGCATAACAACGAAATTCATTTTTTAGGCTTTGATCGAGTTGCTGCACAATCCTTGGGGGTTAGTTCACCCCTTGTTCCCTGTAAAAACTGGTACTGTAATTTAGCCCAGCCAGCCTTTGTTTATGAAGGCGGTTCTTGGTTTATGCGGTTTAAAGCGGATAATGATCAAATCTGTCAATACCTTTGGAAAAATGGTGCTGTCATCAATCAGCCTAATATGAAGGGTTGTGTTGGTGCAAAAGCCCCAGGAGCCTCGGTAATGTTACCAACCCCAGGTGCTCCAGCGTTAACCGTTCCATCAGTATCATTAGTATCAGTGTCGAGTCAATAGCCGCTTGAGCTGTTCTAAGTACGCTTGTTCATTATTGGTCTGTTGGTGCTTTAGCGACTGCCACATAAATTCAGCTAAAATTTCTAGCATCTGGTGTTCGGCCTCATGGGCATCGAGCCCTTTTGTCAATAGTCCTTGATAAACTTGTGCTATGCCAGAGGGCCGGTTTGTTTTAATTTGATCCTGTAGTGCTAGGTGTAGGCTCATATGAAGGAATGGGTTTTCTTCACCTTGAGCAGCTAAAAAATCTTGGGCTAGGCTTTGATCATTTTGAAATAAGACATGGTAGTAGGGGTGCTCATCTAATACCGCAGCAATTTGCGCCTCAAGCGGTGTTAACACCGCATTGTTCTGCATTTTGTGATAAACCTCTGAAAATAATTTTCGATACGCTTGGCGCTCATTGCCATACATAATAATATCAATTGTCTTGCTGATTGAGTCATTATACAATGATCAGCATCATATTTATAGGAG
This sequence comes from uncultured Thiotrichales bacterium, assembly GCA_903870015.1. Taxonomy (GTDB): domain Bacteria; phylum Pseudomonadota; class Gammaproteobacteria; order Francisellales; family CACEW01; genus CAIQBE01. The sequence continues at coordinate 14,891 of CAIQBE010000013.1, read as the reverse complement.
TCATCCATGCCTTTTGTTGTTACCGAGTCCTGCATTAAATGCAAATATACCGATTGTGTTGAAGTTTGTCCCGTTGATTGTTTTTATGAGGGGCCCAATATGCTGGCGATCAACCCTGATGAATGCATTGACTGTGCTCTGTGCGAGCCAGAATGTCCTGTTGATGCGATTAAATCCGAAGATGATGTTGCCGAGGGTCAACAGGAATTTATCGCCTTAAATAAAGAATTAGCAGCCACCTGGCCTAATATTAACAAGCGCAAAGCCGCGCCTATCGATGCTGATCAATGGAAAGACGTTAAGGATAAAAAGCATCTGCTTGAGCGTTAAGATTTGCATTTCTCAAGGCCTTGTGGTACATTAGCGCCTCCTTGCTGGTCGCGGCAGGGGTAATTTAACTAAAAGGAACTATCATGAGCCGTCAACATTTTGTATTAAACGCCCAAACTCGTGAAACGTCAGGGAGAAGTGCGAGCCGCTGCCTACGTCGTCAAGAGAAATTACCTGGTGTCATTTATGGTGCTAAAAAAGAAGCCCAATCCCTTACTTTTAGCCATGATGAATTGCTGCATGCACTTGAGCATGAAGCATTTTACTCATCGATTCTTGAGATTAAAATTGATGGTCAATCGCAAAAAGCGGTTATTAAAGATTTGCAACGCCATGCTTATAAACCGAAGCTTGTACATATCGATTTTTTACGTGTGGATGAAAATACCGAAATTACCATGAACGTGCCCTTACACTACGTGGGTACTTGTGCTGCAGTTGAAGATGAGGGTGGTGTTATTAACCACTTAATGAATGAAGTGGAAGTTATCTGTTTACCAAGAAACTTGCCTGAATACCTTGAAGTAGATATTTCTGGCTTAAAGCTTGATGAAACCTTACATTTATCACAATTAACTGTGCCAGAAGGCGTTAGAATCGTTGCTTTAGAGCATGAGAATGATGCTGCTGTTGCTAACGTTCATGTTCCACGTGCTGTTGTTGAGGAGGCTCCTGCTGAAGGCGCTGAAGGTGCTGAGCCTGCTGAAGGTGAAGCGGCTGCAGATGCTAAAGAACAAAAGTAAGCTTTCGTGCTGAAACTGATCGTTGGTATCGGTAATCCAGGTTCCCAGTATGCGCAAACGCGTCATAATGCGGGAGCTTGGTTCATTGAGGCATTGCTGCAACATTATCAGTTAACCTTACGTCTAGAAAAAAAATTTGCCCTTGAGCTCGCTGAGCTTAAACTCGGTGGTCATAACGTTATTATCGCAAAAACTACCACTTATATGAATGAAAGTGGCCAAGCGGTTGGCGCTTGTGCTAAATTTTTCCAAATCCAGCCTTCTGAAATTTTAATTGCTCATGACGAGCTAGATTTACAGTCTGGTGCAGTGCGCTTAAAAATAGGTGGTGGTCATGGCGGGCATAATGGTTTACGTAGTATTTTAAGTCATTTGGGATCACCTGATTTTTATCGTTTGCGTCTGGGTATTGGCCATCCAGGACATAAAGATTTGGTGCATGATTATGTGTTGCATCGACCTAGTGTCAATGACAAAATTGCGATTGAGTTAGCGATTGATAAAAGCGTTGCCTTGCTGCCAGAGTTGCTTGATGGTGAGTTCAATAAAGTCATGAAAACCCTTCATACCGGTGAGTTGACATGAACTTTGAACTACTTCATACCGACCAAAATGCCCGTCGCGCACGTTTAAGCTTTCCTCGTGGCATCGTTGAAACGCCGATTTTTATGCCCGTAGGTACCTATGGTACGGTCAAAGGGGTAACGCCAGAAAATTTAGAAACGCTCAAGGCCCAAATTGTTTTAGGAAATACTTTTCATCTGATGTTGCGTCCAGGTACTGAGGTTATTAAGCAGCACGGCGGTCTGCATCAATTTATGCATTGGACGCATCCTATTTTAACGGACTCTGGTGGCTTTCAGGTGTTTAGTTTGGGCAAGTTAAGAAAGCTGACCGAAGAAGGTGTTCAGTTTAATTCTCCTATCGATGGCCAAAGGGTGTTTTTAAACCCAGAAATTTCCATGCAAGTTCAAAAAGATTTGGATTCAGATATCGTCATGATCTTTGATGAGTGCACTCCTTATCCCGCAACAGAGTATGAAGCACAGGCTTCAATGGAGCTGTCTTTGCGTTGGGCATTGCGTAGCAAGGTAGCGCATGAAGGCAATAAAAATGCACTCTTTGGTATTGTCCAAGGTGGAATGTATGCCCACTTGCGTCAGCGTTCGATTCTCGGGCTTACCCAAATTGGCTTTGATGGTTATGCGATTGGTGGCTTATCAGTAGGTGAGCCTAAGCATTTAATGTTGCAAACTTTAAAAGAAGTGATGCCCTTTATGCCAGCGGATAAACCTAGATATTTGATGGGTGTCGGCACGCCAGAGGACTTGGTCGAGTGTGTTGAGGCCGGTGTTGATATGTTTGACTGTGTCATGCCAACGCGTAATGCTCGCAATGGCCATTTATTTGTAAGTAGTGGTGTTGTGCGCATTAAAAATAGCCAATATAAAACTGACACCACACCTTTAGATTCAGAGTGTGCTTGTTATACTTGTGAAAATTACTCTAAAGCCTATCTGCATCATCTTCATCGTTGTGGTGAAATTTTGGGTGCGCATTTAAATACCATTCATAATTTGCATTACTATTTAAATTTAATGCAGCAAATGCGTGCCGCTATTGAGCAAGATAGTTTTCATGCCTTTAAAAAAACCTTTTATGCTAAAAGGTTCATGGCTGCATAATCAGCATGAATACTTTTTTCAAGTAAATTAAAATGTTCTAGTATCTGAAAGCTTGTCATCATAAAGCTACTTAATAATACTAGGGCGATGAGTATTTCTAGTACAGAAAATCCTTTTGTGTTCATGATGGCCTTATTTATGCAAGCGATTATTTTCTTGAAAGGTTTTGTTGTAAAAATTTTCAATGATCCCGAAAAGCCTATTGATTAGTGCTGAGGGGCTATATAAAGGTTGGTATGCTTGACGTGTGTGTATTGCGTGCACGACTTGTGCTCCCAGTAAAAAAATTAACGAGCAAAAATACAGCCATATCAAAAATAAAGGAATGGTGGCCATGGCGCCATAAAGAAGTGTGTATGTTGAAAAATATTCGGTATATACGCTAAAGATGGTTTTAGCGAGTTCAAAGAGTATTGAGGCAAAAACTCCACCTATAAAAGCAGGGCGTAGCCGTACGCGGCACCCTGGGACACTAATATACAAAAAAGTAAAAGCCAGGACTGAGCAAGCATAGGGAAGTAAGGTAAAGGCTTCACTAAAATGCCACTTAAACCAACTGCTAGACACAATAAAAGAGGTTAGTAACAGGCTGGTGCATAAAAAAATTGGCCCCACCGTCATGAGCAACCAATGGAGTAATAATGAAAAACCAAAGCGTCTGGGCTTTACTATTTGCCACATTTCATTGACATTGCTTTCTAAGGTCATCAGCATCATCATGCAAGTAATGAATAAAAATATAAAGCTGATTATTGGTAATGTTAGCGCATGATCCTGAAAATCATGTAAGTAACCTAAAATAATATTGCCGGTATGAGGCACAAAATTTGAAAATACAAAAGTTTCAATGCGATGAATAATTTGATCAAAAATTGGGAAAAAACTGACAATCCCCAAGGCGACGATTACAAAGGGTACAAAAGAGAGTAGTAAGTTATAAGCGAGACTACCGGCGCGGGTAAAGCCATTACGCACATAAAAATCCCGGCTGACCCAATAAGTAATCCGAGTGAGATGGACTAAAAAACGTGTTATACTATTTGCAATACGCATACAATGGAGTTTATTCATGTCATATGTCCTTATTCTATACTATAGCCGCTACGGTGCAACAGAGAAGATGGCAAAAGAAATCGCCAAAGGGGTATTATCGCAAAATATCGAGGCCCGTATACGCACTGTGCCGCCCGTCGGGCCTAGCACTGATCAACTTATCCCAGCGATTCCAAGCGATGGTGCTATTTATGTGAGCAAAGAGGATGTGAAAGGCTGTTCTGGCATTATTATGGGAAGCCCTACCCGTTTTGGCAATATGGCGGCGCCGTTAAAATATTTTTTAGATACTTTGGGTGATTTATGGTTTGCTGGGAGTTTGGTTAATAAGCCTGCGGGTGTCTTTACTTCAGCTTCTAGTATGCATGGTGGCCAAGAAAGTACATTAATTACGATGATGTTACCTTTGTTGCATCACGGTGCTGTTATTGCTGGTATTCCATACACTGAAACCATTTTGACGCAAACGACCTCGGGGGGAACGCCCTATGGTGCTTCACATTTGGCTGGTCCAGAGAGTCAATTGGGCCTGAGCAAAGATGAAATAACGCTGTGTTTTAAGCAGGGTGAGCGTGTGGCCATGTTGGCAAAAAAACTGCAGTAAATCAGCAAATTTGCCCGATGCCGCATTTAGTATCGTCACCGGCAAAAGCTTTTTGAATAGTCTGATAGGCCGATAAAACCTTGATACTGTAAATATAATTTAAGTTGGGTGTCAGTGAATGATAGCTGCCCACTGCGTACATAATTGATTTGTATTTTTCTTGGTTGAGGTTTTTGCGCAAAATCCATGACCCTGCCATGACGTTTTTGCAAGCATCATATTGTAAGTCATTGGGCGTGTAGGCAAACTTTCTGGCAATTTCAGGGAGCCAGGTGCTGTTTACTTGCATGACGCCATAATCAAAGCTGCCATTCGTATTAGGGATGCGTAGGCCGTTTTTGCCACCTTCAACATAAATGATGGCCATAATTAAAGAGGCTGGAAGTGCATAAGTGACTACAGCTTGATTAATGCATTGCATAGGCACGGCATGAAACATTTTTCAATCATCCTCTTACATTGCTCTGAAATATTGTAGTACAATATTGCCCAAATGATAAGGAGTTCGTGATCATGGCCGTTCGTTGTGGCATCGTAGGCTTACCTAATGTAGGCAAATCAACTTTATTTAATGCGTTGACCAAAGCGCAAATTGCGGCACAAAATTATCCCTTTTGTACCATTGAGCCTAATATTGGTATTGTACCGGTTCCGGATCAGCGCTTACAAGCCTTGGCTGATATCGTAAAGCCGGAGCGTGTTTTGCCTACGACGACGGAATTTGTTGATATTGCGGGTTTGGTTGCCGGTGCCTCAAAAGGCGAGGGCTTGGGCAATAAATTTTTAGCGAATATTCGTGAAACTGATGCTATTTTGCATGTGGTGCGTTGTTTTGAAAACGATGATATTATTCACGTTGCCAATAAAATTGATCCTTTGGCAGATATCGAAACCATCGATACTGAGCTCATGCTCGCGGATTTAGAAACGATTGAAAAAGTCATTCATCGCAATCAAAAGCTCGCCAAAGGTGGTAATAAAGAGGCGGTTATCGAGTCAGAGCTTGCGCAAAAAATAAAAGTTTTATTGGATCAAGGGAAGAAAGCATCAACCTTGGATGCTACGCCTGATGAAAAAAAGATTATCAAAAGTTTTCAATTGATTACTTCAAAACCCGTATTATATGTTGCCAATGTCCACGAAGATGGTTTTACCAATAACCCTCACTTAGCTGCGGTAGAGCACTTTGCGGCTAAAGAAAATTCCAAAGTGGTTGCCATTTGTGCTGCCATGGAGTCAGAGCTCATTGATATGGCGGATGTTGAGAAAGAAAATTTTCTAAAAGAAATGGGCATGCCTGAGCCTGGCTTAAATCGCGTTATTCGTGAAAGCTATAGTTTGCTTGGTTTGCAAACCTATTTTACTGCTGGCGTTAAAGAGGTACGCGCCTGGACTGTCAAAATTGGTGCAACTGCGCCCGAGGCTGCTGCAGCTATTCATACCGACTTTGAAAAAGGTTTTATCCGCGCTGAGGTGATTAGCTACGAGGATTTTATTCAAAATAAAGGTGAGCAGGGCGCTAAAGATGCTGGCAAATGGCGTTTAGAGGGCAAAGAGTATATTACTAAAGATGGTGATGTGATGCATTTTCGTTTTAATCTATAGGTGGAAAAATTATGGCATCTGCGAGGTCAGAGCGTCCTTATACTGTAATTCTTGATGCTATTAAGTTTGGATCCGTTTTTGATTTCAGCGATCATCATGAATTATTTCAGCGGCTGAAGATATATCAGCTGACGGCACATTTAATCTTGGAGCACTCTTTGGATAATTGGCTTCCGCATGAGTTAAGAGGTGAAGCCGAGCGACGTTATAAGGCCCTTGGGGGTATCGGTGAGGAGCCTCTTATCGTAGGTACTCAAGGGTGGCAAACCGGTGTGGCGATGTTGGTTTATGCGATTAATCAGAATGACTCAATTAATAATATTAAAATTGATTTATCTTTTTGTCATCTTACTCATGAGTATGAGCCTTTAAAAAGCCTTTCTCGTTTGAATAAACATATTCGCAGTATTAATTTAAGTGGTAATAACTTTATTATTGGTGATTTTTCTTGTTTGTTTGAACATTTATGGGATCATGCTTATAGCCGGCCAACATTTGATGTCATTGACTGTCGGTTTAATCGTAGTCCCATTCCTGTAGCAAATATTTTAGAGTTAACTAAATATCACCCTGGGCATTCTTATGTTTTGTGTGTTATTGCAGGTGGGCAGAAGCTTAGTACTGAAGCATTAAAATATACAGGTACTTTTATTATTTCAGGAGATAGAACTGTTACTTATTATGTCCAGAGTGGCGAAGTTATACGGACTATATCTGATGGTTCTTTTGTCGAAAGCGTAGCATCTTTGCCTGCCTTGCCGCAGGCTCCTGTTTCTGCAGGTAGCAGTAGTTCTTCTTATGTCCGTGATTCTGATTCAGCCATATCATCAAGTTCTCTTTTACGCCCTTTGTCCAGTCAAGTTTTTTCTCGGGAAGTCTCTTCTGTTTATCCTGCTACGTTATCATTTGCTACTCGTCAGTTTGATTCAATGACCTCAGCGCCTTTTGCAACCGCATCTGAAACCTCACCTTTAGTCGGTCGTCAATCCAAGGCGGGCCATTCATCGGGTGCTGGGTGTGGGTGTGTTGTATCATGATATGACTTTAAAATTACTAAACGCGAGCTGCCACAATAGCAGCTTTGGTAATTTTCTGCAGATCCAGTAAAGTATCTCTTTCGATATTTAATGGCGGTAACCAATAGAGGGTATTGCCTAGGGGGCGCAAAATAGCACCACGCTTTAGTGCTTCTTGAAAAACCCTATGTCCTAGGCGCGGAATATTTTGAGGATTGACTAAATCAACCGCTACAATAGCACCCAGGTGTCTTAAATTGATTAGCTGTCCAGTCTCGTCCATCAGCTCTTGCATCAAGTTTTTAAGAAACAGGGCATTATCTTGTACCTGCGTATAAATATTTTCTTGCTCCATGACTTCAAGGCATGCCAAAGCTACAGAGGCACCCAGGGCATTACCCGAATGTGTATGTGAGTGAAAAAATGTCTTGCCAGTGGCGTAATCATCATAAAATAATTCATAAATAGCATCGGTTGTCAAAGTCACGCTAAAAGGTAAAAAACCTGAGGTTAAACCTTTGGATAAGCACATAAAATCAGGTTCAATATCGGCGTACTGAAATGCTAAGGGCAGTCCGGTACGACCAATGCCTGTCATAATTTCATCGGCAATTAGATGAATATTGTTGGCTTTGGTCCATTGGCGTAAGCGTTTCAAAAAATCTTGTGAGTAAATCATCATTCCGGCCGAGCCTTGAACAATGGGCTCAACCAAAAACGCCGTGAGTGTTGCTGCATGCGGGTTTAACTGTGCTTCAAGCGCAGGCCATACGGCGCTGCAATCATGCCACAAAGGGTCATCGGTGCTTGAAACATACGGCACGCCCTTTAAAAATGCTTGCGGCAAAATGCTAGCCTCATAAGGTGCGCGAAATCTGCCCATATCACTCACGGATAAGGCTAAGCCAGTTTCACCATGATAGCTATTTTCAAGCGCCATAAATTTACAGCGCTGATGTTCGCCTAAAATATAACGCGCATGTAGGCTCATTTTCATGGCAATTTCAACCGCGCAGGAGCCATCACTGGCAAAAGAGACATGCTTTAAAGTTTTGGTCAAATTCGCTAGTTTTTCAGACAGCTTAACAATGGCTTCAAACGTGGTATCAGCAAAAATGACATGCTCAAATTTTTCCATTTGCGCAAGTAAAGCCGCTTTGAGTCTTGGGTGCCCATGCCCAAGGGAGTGGCACCACCAGCTTGAAATCCCATCAATGAGTTTTTGGCCATTTTCAAGTTCTACATAAGAACCTTTCGCACTTTTAATGACGAGCAGTGGAAACTGCTCGTAATCTTTCATTTGTGAACATGGGTTCCAGATGTGTTTTAAGCTGCGTTTAACGAGATCCATAGCCTCTCCAAATTGACAAAATAGCCGAAACTGCTATTCTACCACTAAGATTTTTACTGACAAGGAATGAGGATGACTGATATTCGCCATAACTGGACTACCGATGAAATAACTGCTTTATATGAGCTGCCGTTTATGGAGCTGGTATTTCAAGCGCAAACAGCGCATCGTAAATATTTTCCACCCAATAAAATGCAATTTGCCACGCTATTAAATATCAAGACCGGTGCTTGTCCTGAGGATTGTAAATATTGCTCGCAAGCGGGGATCTACAATACCGGTCTTAAAAAAGAAAAACTCATGTGTATCGAAGATGTCTTAGCTGCTGCTAAGGTTGCCAAAGAGCAGGGCTCAAAACGTTTTTGCATGGGGGCTGCCTGGCGTACGCCGCCGGCTAAGGACTTGGCTAAGGTTGCTGAAATGGTCAAAAAAGTCAAAGCCATGGGTTTGGAAACTTGCGTGACTTTAGGGATGCTTGATGCTGAGCAAACAGAAGTGCTCAAAGACGCGGGCTTAGATTATTACAATCATAATTTAGATACCTCTCCCGAGCATTATAAAAAAATCATCAGCACACGTACCTATCAAGATCGTTTAGATACCTTAGAAAATGTACGTCAGGCCGGTATTAAAGTTTGCTGTGGTGGTATTTTGGGGTTAGGCGAAACTCGCGCGGATCGCATTAGCTTACTCTTGAATCTTGCCAATTTATGCGAGCACCCGCAAAGCGTGCCCATCAATAATCTCATCCCTGTGCCTGGTACACCGATGGCAAATAATGAAAAAGTGGATGCATTTGAATTTGTGCGTACGATTGCCGTTGCTAAAATTATGATGCCTAAATCGTTTATTCGCTTAAGTGCAGGGCGTCATGATATGAGTTATGAATTACAGACTTTATGCTTTCTTGCAGGGGCTAATTCTATTTTCTTAGGGGATAAGCTTTTGACCGAAGAAAATTCAAGCTTGGGCCGTGATCAAGTTCTGATGGAAACTTTAGGTATTAGCAGTCTGTAAGCATGTTTAGCCAACGATTAAGTTCTCGACTTCAACAACATGCGGCAGAAAATCTTGTGCGTGAGCGTGTGGTTTTGACTTCACCTCAGCAAGTGGCCGTTCAGGTGAATGGCCAATCCATGCTATCCTTTTGCAGTAATGATTATTTGGGGCTTGCCAATGATCCACGCGTGGTAGAAGCTTTTAAAAAAGGTGCAGAGCTCTATGGTGTTGGCAGTGGTGCCTCTCAGTTAATTTCTGGTCATTCTGCAGCACATCGAGATCTGGAGCAACAATTTGCGCAATTTTTGGGGCGTGATCGTGCCTTATTGTTTAATAATGGTTATATGGCCAATGTCGGTGTCCTACAAGCCCTGACTCAAAAAAATGATGTGATTTATGAAGATAAATTTAATCATGCCTCCCTCATTGATGCAGGCTTGTTAAGCTCGGCTAAGATGTTGCGCTATGCTCATCATAATTTAAATCATTTAGAAGCTTTGTTAGGGCAACCTGTGGCTGGTCAAAAATTTATTGTAACCGATGGGGTTTTTAGTATGGGTGGGGATTTAGCTCCTTTGCCAAAACTTGTTGCACTTGCCAAAAAATATGATGCTTGCCTGATCGTTGATGATGCCCATGGCATTGGTGTTTTGGGTGCCGGGCGTGGGATACTCCAGCATTTTAATTTAAGCCAAGAGGATGTTCCGGTTTTGATTTGCCCCTTGGGGAAAGCCTTTGGAGGTTTTGGTGCGATTGTTGCGGGCAATAGCATTATGATTGATAGCTTAATTCAATTTGCTCGCACGTATATTTATACGACTGCCATTCCTCCAGCGTTGGCGTATGCAGTACAAGCTAGTCTTAGCATTATTCAAGAAGAGCCGGAGCGTTGTCAGTATTTACAAAGTTTAATTGCGTATTTTAAAGCTTGTGTAGAGGCTCATCAGTTGTCTTTTTTAAGTTCAGATACTGCGATACAATCTTTGATCGTCGGTGATGCTGATGCAACCCTGGCCTTACAAGAGGCATTAAAAGATCAAGGTTTTTTAGTAGGAGGTATACGTCCGCCTACCGTCCCTAAAAATACTGGACGTTTACGTATTACTTTAAGTGTATTGCATACCAAGGCACATATTGACCAGCTCATTGCTACACTTAGTCATATCAGGAGAGATCAATGCCAACAAATTTAGTATTATTTCATGGCTGGGGCTTTACCCCCGATGTTATGGAGCCTTTAAGCAAAAAATTATCAGAAACATATCAGGTTAGTATTGTTGATTTAAACAAGCCCATTGATGTCATCAGAAATGCCATTCCCGATCATGCGATTTTGATGGGCTGGTCTTTGGGTGGGCTATTTGCGCTTAAATTGGCTAGTATTATTCCCACTAAAAAAGTGGTTTTAGTTGCGAGTAATCCTTGCTTTTTAGCGAAAGATAGTTGGCCTGGTATTGATCCTGAATTCTTTAATCAATTTGTGAATGAGCTTAAAGTTGATCCTGATGCGGCCTTGCAAAAATTTGGCTATTTACAAGTGAAGGGTATGGAGGATGAGCGTGATGCCTTTAAGCTGATTAAAAACTATTTGTCCAAAGAATTATCCAGGCCCATGTTGCTTGATATCTTAAAGATAGATATGCGGGGAGGGCTTAAAAAAACGAATTGTCCTGTACAGTTTATTCTAGGGGGTAAAGATCCCCTGGTGCCCATTAAGGTTCATGAGCATATTAAAGCCTTGATGCCTGAGGTGGAAATTTCTATTATCGAAGACGCGGGTCATGTTCCCGTGCTTTTTAATATTGATGCAGTTGTGCAGTATGTTATTTGAAAAGCAAAAAATACAACAATGCTTTAATAAAGCGGCCGCTACTTATGATCAAGCGGCTATCCTCCAGCATGAAACGGGTAAGGCGCTGATTGCACAATTACCATTAGTCCTAGCACCGCAACATATTTTAGATGTTGGTGCAGGTACAGGTTATTGCACTCATCTTTTAGCAGAGCTGTATCCAGGGGCCAATATTATTGGTTTGGATTTTGCTGATAAAATGTTAGGGGTGGCCAAACAAAAAATGCGGCCACAAACGCATTATCTTTGCGCTGACTTTGATTATTTGCCGCTGAAGGACGCTAGTGTTGATTTGATTTACTCTAATTTTTCGTTTCAATGGAGTTTGGATTTAGCGCAGACATTCGCTGCGGCTTATGCGGTGCTGAAGCACAACGGTCATATGGTGTTTTCAACCCTGGGGCCTAAAACATTATATGAGTTACGTGAGGCATCAAAAAAGATTGATGATTCAGCGCATCTTAATGATTTTTTGTCGATGTCTGTAGTGCAAGATCATCTTCAGGCTTGTGGCTTTAAAATTATAACACTTAGCAGTCATGAGCAAGCGTTAGTCTTCGATGATTTGCTTGAGCTCATTCATAATTTAAAAAAAATTGGTGCGAATCATGTCGTTAATAAAGATGTTACGGGTTTGGGTAATAAATATTATTTTGAACAACTGGTCAAGCATTACCAAGCTTTTAAAATGAATGAACAATTGCCAGCGACCTATGACATTATTTATGGAGTAGTGCAAAAATGAGATATTTTGTGACAGGCACGGATACTGATGTTGGTAAGACTTATGTTAGTTGTGGTTTGCTCGATGTATTTAATGCTCAAGGCTTATCGACTATTGGGATCAAGGCTGTAGCTTCTGGATGTATCAAGATGCCTGAGGGGTTGCGTAGTCAAGATGCGTTGTTATTACAACAGCATTCGAGTGTGGTTTTGCCGTATGATGTCATCAATCCCATCGCCTTTGAGCCGCCCATTGCGCCGCATATCGCTGCGCAGCAAGTGGGTTTTCATTTGACCCAAAAAAATATGTTAGAAAAATGCAGTGAGGCGCTGAATACCCGGGCTGATATTCATCTGATCGAGGGTGCTGGCGGTTGGCTTGTTCCTTTACACGACTATGAATTTTTAGCTGATTTCGCAAAGACGCTTGATGCTCAAATTATTTTAGTGGTGGGTATGCGTTTAGGTTGTATTAACCATGCTTTGTTAACGGTAGAGTCCATTCAAAATCGCGGCTGTATTTTAAAAGGCTGGGTGGCTAATTGTATTGATCCCTTGATGGATTATTGTATTGATAATATCAATACCCTAAAGCAAGCAATTGCAGCACCTTTGTTGGGCGTCGTGCCTTATCAGGGTGATGTCGCCCAGTGTATACGCTTTGCCTAAAATTTTTGATCAAGAATAATTTTATTGTCCCTAAATATTCAGCTTGTTTTTTTTTTAAGGGTCGCTATAATTTCTTCCCTAATAATTTTATCATGGAAAAATGACAATGCTAGGACCTACTTTACACCAATATGCACTTGATGATTTTCTAAGAATTGCAACCTCTGATGACTATCGTCCAAAATCTAATGTAGATATTTTTATTATTGAGCCTGTTCCTGCCCGAGATATAAACCGTAGGCAGAAGATGGTAGAGGAGTTTTTGGTAAAAATGCATGCTCTGAAGCCTGACTTATCTAATTTTCGAGTGGTTTATCCGGTCACCCAAAGTTGTTGTGTTTTTTGGAGGCGGTCGCCTGCCATGGTCATGCTACATAACAAAGTCCCGACACTGCCAAAAGCGGCTCCGAAGTTTTCCATAGAGTACAGGGTGAAAAGCACTTATGATCAGTCTGTTGTAAATCCAGAAGCCCAGGCATTGGCTGCGGCAAAAGTCGTGGATTATGGTGCTGCCAGGCCAAAATACTAAGTTATTTGCATGCCTCATTGCAATAGTATATTCTTGTGAATATCTATTTACATGCTATTTTTATGAAAGCCACGGTTATTATTACGACTTATAATCGCTCTGAAGCCTTGAGATTGGTTTTGGCGAGCTATTTGCAGCAAAGAAATATTGCTCCTGATTGTTGGGAAATTATTGTTGCTGATGATGGCTCAACAGCAGAAACGGCCAAGCTTGTTAGCGAGTTTCAAGCGCGCTCACCCATTCCAATCACTCATATTTGGCAGGAAGATGCAGGTTTTCAGGCTGCGAAAATTCGTAATAAAGCAGTGGCAGCGGCGCGGGGTGCTTATTTAATTTTTACTGATGGCGATTGTATGGCGCCACCTCATTTTGTGGTCCGGCATTTATCGCTTGCGCGCCGGGGCTATTTGGTGCCGGGTAATCGTATTTTAATTAGCAAAGAATATACCGCTGAAATCGAAGCGAATCATGATATTGGTCTTAGTCAGAAGAGTCCTTGGGCTTTGCGTGTGGACTATCAAAAAGGGCATGTTAATCGCGTTCATGCCGCATGGTATTTGCCATTTTATCCCCGCTATCTGCAGCCTCAGCGTTGGCGTGGCGCTAAAACTTGTAATCTTGGTGTCTGGCGTGAGGATTTTATTGCGGTGAATGGTTTTGATGAGACCTTTCAGGGTTGGGGCTTCGAGGATTCGGATTTAGTCGTGCGTTTGTTTCATCATGGCATTAAGCGTAAAGATGGTCGTTTTGCTAGTTACGTCTTTCATCTGTGGCATGCTGAAAATGATCGCAGTCAGCATGATCAAAATTGGCAGCGCTTTCAAAAACGGATTCATCAAAACATTACTGAAGCTACGCTTGGAATTCAGCAGTACAAAATGTTAGACTAAGGTTATTTTGATCATCGAGCGCTTTATGCCCAAACTTTCATTAGCGATTATTGCCTTGAACGAAGAAGTCAATTTGGCCCGGACCCTCTCTGCTGCCGGGGGCTTTGCTGATGAAGTGATTGTTATGGATTCGGGTTCAATCGATAGGACCTGTGCGGTTGCGGAATCTTTTGGTGCTCGGGTTATTCATCAGCCTTGGTTGGGCTACGGTGCTCAAAAAAATAAGCTCTTTGCGGAGTGTCAGGGCGAGTGGATTTTGAGTTTAGATGCCGATGAGGCTTTGACCCCTGAGCTAAAAGCAGCTATTCGTCAAGTGATTTCAGGACCCTCAGAGATCAGTGGGTATATTTTGAGGCGCCGTATGGTGTATATGGGCAAAGTTCTTAGGTATGCCTCATGTGATCAGGTTTTACGGCTTGTAAAAAAATCTGCAAATCCTATTTGGGATACGTCTTTGGTTCATGAACAGCTGCATATTACTGGTAAAGTCGCGAAGCTCAATCCTGCGCTGTTACACTATTCTTATGCTAATTTCACGGAGCATTTTGAAGTTTGCATTAAATATCCCAGGCTTAGCGCACAGCAGAAAGCTCAAAAGGGCGAGCGCTTTTCGTTGATGAAGTTGCTGTTTCGTCCGCCAGTAGCTTTTTTTAAAAGCTATATCATCAAACGTGGCTTTTTAGATGGCCTTCCCGGATTTGTTTTAGCGATGATGTGGTTTCTTGGGACTTGGATGAAATATTTATATTTGTGGGAAATTACCCAAGAAGTATCTCAAGAAGCATAAGGCTGTTTAGTGTTGCTCAAAGCCCAGTTGCGCGCGTATTAAATATTATTGATAT
>CAIQBE010000012.1 GCA_903870015.1 uncultured Thiotrichales bacterium | reverse complement strand
AGCCGGATTCCTATCAGCTCTACACGTCAAAATAGCGTATTGAAATACCTTTCTACAACTTTGCAAGAGACGATGGGCGATATGATGCGCGCCACGCTTCTCAACCTTCCTCATAGCATCAAGCAACTCAAGCGCCGTAATTTCAGTCACTGGCCTTTTGCCTATATTGGGAAATATATCGTTTTCCAATCTGCGCATAATATATTGCGCATGGCGAACCGTCCATCGCTCCTGATTGTTGCTATGCCACTCTCTGGCGATGGCCTCAAAGCTATTTTGGACTTTAAGCGCCGCTAATCGCTTTTCATTCTTTTTCATCTGGGAGGGATCAATGCCCGCTTCTATCTGCTTACGGGCTTGGGCTCGCGCCTCCCTTGCTTCTTGCAGCGTTACCTCAGGGTAAATACCCATTGACAGCTTTTTTCCTTGCCCGCAATTCGATATTTTAAACGCCAGCATTTAGCGCCACTCGCTTTTACGAGCAAATACATGCCATCGCTATCCGTCAACTTATAATCTTTCTCTTTAATCTTCGCAGTCCTACATATTAGGTCATTTAGAGCCATTTTGGGGCCTCCTATTTTATCGCTTTCACGAGGCCCCCAATAAGGCCCCCAAAATCTTTGGTTGCATATAGGAGCTCATGAAAGCAACTGATATAAGTTCCTTGAGCATTCTCAAGGGCTTTAGGCTGAAATTAAACTTTTTTGAAGATCGATGAATGTATCTGAACTGCGTGAATGGTGGGTCGTGCGGGATTCGAACCTGCGACCAATAGATTAAAAGTCTACTGCTCTACCGACTGAGCTAACGACCCCCAGAAGTTTGCTGCTCTGACTGAATTAAACAACCAGACCAGGGCGCTATTATATAGAATTCTTGGCTTTATGCAAGAGATTTTTGCAAAAATCCCTGCTATGTGGTATCCACGCACCCTGCTTTACTGCAAGAATTGCTATTGACCACGCGCTCATAACTTTGAGTACTGGCTTGTTGATAGTCCATTTTCCCTACCCCTGGAAGCTCTGGATTAGGATAGTTACTCAAAAGCATATGGGTTTCATCGCTCCCTTCGTTATGGGTCGCACCCCATTTTAAAAAATTTTGATCACCAGACACATTGGAATATAATAAATGCTGCCCCTGCGGCAAGGCGAGTGCTGAGCGCTTTTGGACACCCTGATCATGCAAATGTCCGGTCAGATTATTCGCCGCGGTGCCTTTAATTAACGGGCGATCAAGATCCCCATTCACAAACATTAAAATAAATTCAGTGTCTTGATAAAATGGAAAACTCACCCCCGCCCGCCCGCCTTGATTTGCGTGCGAAATGACGCGCGTATACCGACAGGTTTGACCTTGACAGGTATACCAATAATTATAAGGAAACCACAAAGGAATACTACCCAAATTATCCGGCACCACCGTTTGCGAACCCTGTGTTAAAGCAAAAACACCCGGCATCACTCCCTGATACTTGCGCGCACGGTATAATTTTGGCTCTTGCCCCTGATCATCGACCACCGCTTCATGATAATTAACTTTTAGGGGATAGCTTTTAAAGCGGTGATTTTGTTGATACAAACCCACATGCTCGCCATTGGCTTTTTTACTAAAATGATATTGCACTTCAGATAAAATATACTCACCCGCAATATGATGCTCACCCTCAAGCTCAATCACCACCCCCGCCTGAATAAATAAACCTTGAAATGATCCAGATAATATTTGCTGACGCAAAGATAAGCTATCCGCCACCACCTGGGTTTGATACTGCATCTGGGCCTCGGTCAATACCGTTTGTGGCAATATATATTTGAGTACACGATACCCTTGCCCCCCGGGTATCTTGGCAGAACACGTGAGCATCTCACCCATAATCTCATCATAGTAAACCCCTGCCACCTCTCCAATCGCCGTGCCCGCTTGCGTATACTCAATATCATAAAAGCCATCCAATTGACTCTCTGTCTTCTTTAAGATTTTTATTTTATCAGGGCAACGCATCAACACAGCGTTGTGATCACCGATAATGACTTTTACTTTTTCTGAGCTACCGGACTTGAACTGATTTGCTAAAACCACAGGATGATAAAAATTAAACCAGACACCAGACTGGCGCAACAGCCTTAAAACAAAGGCCATATCTGCTTCAAAATACTGGGTTAATGATAACTGAGCTGGATACGCAACACTCAGATTTTGCATTAGCTTTTTTTCAATATCCGTATGCAGATTGAGATGATATTCCCTCGTTAAATTTATTAAACCCCGATCAATCACATCATTGATACTGCCGCCATAATAAATGCCCGCCCGCTGATTATTAAATAAAGGAAAGAACTCAGAGCGCAAGGTTAAAACCTGTAGCTCACTATCATTGGCATATCTGCCTGTGGCCACCAGCTCCGTACACACCCCCTGCAAATACATTAATTTTTGATGCTGATGGAAGCACACCTCAACCCCATACCACTCACCCACAACTAGGCCACGCTTTGCGCTTAAAGCATTGCGAGCACTATCGCTCGAGACAACCTCAACAATGATTGTGTAATCTTCGTGAATGCGCGTCGTGAAGGACAAATCGAGTACATCAAAGACTTGATGAGTCATGGTTCTAACAAGATTGATTGTGATATCGTAGGCCTGGGAAAGCTTCATGACTCGGGCACTGATTCATCATGAACACATTATACACTCAAAGAAGGCTATTATGCCAACAGTATTTATTTTGATCTACTGCATTGGTATTAAATATTGCTCTGCTAACGACACCAAATCCTTGGCATCACTTAAGCGCTTTTCAAATTCGCGCAACTCTTTTTCTTGATGGGGCGTCACCTCATCAAGCCAATCGAAAAAACGCTCTTCAAAGCGTCTAAGATCATCTCGCAATCCGATTAATACAGCGTGAAACTTTCTTTGATCCCCACACTCTTCGTAATTTTTAATTTCGTCGGTCAGGGCTAAATGAAAATAATTCATGATACGCACCATGCTAGGTAGAGCCTCAATTGGAAGGTCGCTCTCAAAATCTTTCATGAATCCATTTTCATAATGTTATTTTTTTTATCCTAACACAAGCTTTAAAAAAAACAACAAAATATTCGCATCACTTCTCCTGAAATTTTCTGGATCTAATTACACCTATTGAAAATACTTGCATTACCACAAATATATTTTTTTAAGAAACTTTGCATGGCACTGTATTAACCCTCCTTGACAAACACTTCTGCTAAAAAATGCGGGATGACAAACGCTCAAAAATCTGGCAAAATAAGGCTTTTATGGGAAACTATACCTATGCGCCTAGCCCAATATCTCCTTGCAACTGAAAAAGAGGCCCCCAAAGATGCTGATCTGATCAGCCAACAACTCATGCTGCGCGCTGGCTTAATTCGCAAAGTTGCTGCGGGCATTTACACCTGGCTTCCCATGGGTTGGCGTGTGCTCCACAAAGTTGAAAACATCGTCCGTCAAGAAATGGATGCTATCGGCGCCCAAGAACTGCTCATGCCCAATGTTATTCCAGCAGAGCTATGGCAAGAATCAGCGCGCTGGGATAAATATGGCCCAGAGCTTTTGCGCCTACAAGATCGTCATGATCGCAGTTTTTGTTTTGGTCCAACGCATGAAGAAGTGATTACCGATATTTGTCGGCGTGAAATTAAAAGCTATCGGCAATTACCGATGAATCTTTATCAAATTCAAATCAAATTTCGTGACGAAATTAGACCGCGCTTTGGTGTGATGCGTGGCCGTGAATTTGTGATGAAAGATGCCTATTCATTTCATATCGATCTTGCCTCTTTACAAGCAACTTATGATGATGTTTATCAAGCCTATTTGCGTATCTTTAAACGTTTAGGATTAGAAGTACGCGCGGTTGAGGCTGACCCTGGTGCTATTGGTGGTTCCATCACTCATGAATTTCATGTCCTGGCCTCTGTCGGCGAAGATGATATTTTTTACTCTGATGTCGGTACTTATGCCGCTAACGTTGAACAAGCCTCAGCGCTTGCACCCACCGCAGCGCGCCCAGAAGCAAAAGCAGCCTTAGCGCTTTTTGACACCCCCAATGCTAAAACAATTAAAGCGCTTGAAGAACAATACCAAATCGCAGCGATGACCTCAGTCAAAACCATGATCGGCAAAAATGGCAAAGGCGAGTTTTTTGCCTTAGTACTGCGTGGTGATCATGAGCTTAATGAAGTGAAGGCCAAAAAAATTGCGGGCATGGATGATTTTTTTGAACTTGCGCATGAAGAAGATATTGTCAAAATTTTCAAAGCCCACCCTGGCTCATTAGGCCCAGTCAACTGCCCAGCCCCCGTGATTGTCGATCGTGATGCGGCAATATTGGCCGATTTTGTTGCCGGCGCCAATATTGATGGCAAACATTATCGCGGCATTAACTGGGATCGTGATGTCAAAAATTATAGCGTACAAGATTTACGCAAAGTTGTTGTTGGCGATACCAGCCCTGATAACCAGGGCAAACTCAAGCATGCGCGCGGTATTGAAGTCGGTCATATTTTCCAACTAGGGGACCGCTACTCAAAAGCGATGAACTGTGTTGTCCTTGATGAAGCTGGACAATCTGTGCCCTTACAAATGGGCTGCTATGGCATTGGCGTGACTCGTGTCATTGCGGCTGCTATTGAGCAAAATCATGACAGCAAGGGCATCCTCTGGCCTAAAGAAATGGCGCCTTTTCAAGTGGTGATTGTACCTATTAATTATCAGCAAAGTGATGCTGTTAAAAAAGCTAGCGATGAACTGTACCAAGCTTTACTAGCACTGAAACTAGAGGTGCTCTTAGATGACCGCAATGAGCGCCCTGGCGTTAAATTTGCAGACATGGATTTGATCGGCATTCCCCACCGTATTGTGATTGGCGATAAACTCTTAGCCGAACAAAAAGTTGAGTACAAAGCTCGTAGCGCTGAAGCCCCTGACATGGTGGCCCTGGCTGATATCATTGCTTATTTGAAGACAAAAATTTAAACATATACGGAGAGCGTTATGGCCGCAGAGATCACGCATCACAAAGTTAGCTTTAACAAAAATATTTCTATTTTCTCGCTTACCATGACGGGTATTACTGCGATCATTGGCTCGGGCTGGCTTTTGGGCACGCAAAAAATTGCTGAAATCGCAGGACCCGCGGGATTACTCTCTTGGGTTATTGGCGCAGTAGTGGCATTGTTGGTCGCGCTTTTTTATATTGAAATTGGCAGTTGCTTTCCTTCATCGGGTGGCATTGGTTACTACTCGCACCGTACCCATGGTCGCTTTTGTGGCTTTTTAACTTCGTGGATTAATTGGCTGAGCATTGTGGCGGTTCCCCCAATCGAAGCCCAGGCAATTATCCAATATTTAAGCCAATTAAGCCCAAGCCTACAGCTGCTTTATCAGACTGACTCTCACAACTTAAGTAGCGTAGGCACGCTCTGCGCTTTAGGTCTAATGCTCTTATTTATGTTGATCAACTATTGGAGCGTGCGCTTTTTTATTCGCTTTAATAACTTTTTTACTGTGATTAAAATTATCGTCCCTATTTTGACTATCATCGCTTTATTTGTCACGGGCTTACATCATCAAAATTTCGGCAACTCGATGCAAACCTTTATGCCTTTTGGCTGGAAATCCGTATTGGTCAGCGTGGTTGCCTGCGGCGTGGTCATGTCTTTTAATGGCTTTCAGTCGCCCCTGACGTTCTCTGAAGAAATTAAATCTCCCAAGCGCATGCTTCCTACTGCAGTGATTGGCAGTATCGTGTTTTGTTTTGTGGTGTATATCTTGCTCCAATATGTGTTTATTGGCGCAGTTGATCCTACACAATTAGCGCAGGTAGGCTGGGCAGGTATTAACTATCGCTCGCCCTATGTTGAACTCCTGATGCTGGCTAATCTCCAAATCATGGTCACCTTGATTTACATTAACTCTGCGATTACCCCGGGTATTTGTGGTACGGCATTTTTAGCATCGGGTTCCCGCATTATGTTTTCGCTCTCTAAAGAACATCATTTACCCCAGGCTTTGAGTCGCCTACATCCGCTGTACCATAATCCACGCAATGCCATTATCATGTGTACGCTCGTGGGCTCCCTGCTTTTATTTATTTTTAAAGGCTGGTATCAATTGGTGGCAGTCATTTCAGTGATTCACTTATTCTCTTATGTTCCCGCACCGATCATTACCATTGCTAATCGCTTAAAACATCAAGGCCTCTTGCAAGCGCGTGACCAATTTATGGTGCCCATGGCTGTATTTATTGCGCCGATTTTGTTATTTATTTTGTCACTGCTCCTGTTTTATGTAGCCTGGCCCTTGATCGGCAAAATTTTAATTTTTATCATCCCAGGATTATTTTTCTATGCTTACTATGAGTTTACTTTTTTCAAAGGCGAGGATTTTGCAGAAATGCTGAAAGGCGCTTCGTGGATGTGGCTGTATTTTATTGGCCTTATGTTGATTACTTATTTTGGTAATAATGCCACCACGCCAGGGCAAAATTACTTATCAACCACTACCAGCCTGTCCTTGTTAGCGGCATTGTCTTTGGTGATTTTTGTTTATGGCGCTTATTTTGCCTATACCAAGAATGACTAAAATAGATCTTTAGCACCTTGCTCGAGCAGCATGCGTGCTACTGCAAAGCCTAGGTTTTCAGCCTCTAGCATATTTCCCTCTGCTGCTGCGGTAATTTTTTTGCTGCCTTCGCGATTTAACACTTCGCCACGCAGCATTAATTGCCCTGATAATATTTCAGCAAAGCTGCCGACGGGGGAATCACATCTTGCACCAATTGCTGCATTCATTGCACGCTCGGCGTGGATGCAGGCTTGGGTCTCTAGGTGATTGAGCTGACTTAAAACTGTCTGTAATTCTTTGTGATTTGCCAGACACTCAATGCCAATTGCACCTTGACCGACTGAGGGCAAAAACACATTGCTTGAAAATATTTCTCTAATATGACTGGCTAAGCCCAAACGATCCAAGCCGGCCTCAGCTAAAATTAACGCATCAAACTGGCCTTCGTGCAATTTACTTAAACGAGTATCGACATTGCCGCGCACTGATCTTATCTGCAGATCCGGGCGGATGTGCTTTAGCTGCGCTGTACGGCGGACACTGCTTGTGCCCACTACCGCGTGCTTAGGCAAATCTTTTAAATTTTTATATTTGACTGAGACTAATGCATCAAGCGGCGAGGCACGTTGTAAAACTGCGGGGAGACAAAATTCATGGCTTAATGCGGGCGGAACATCTTTCATAGAATGCACGGCAAAATCAGCCTCACCATCTAATAAGGCCTGTTCTAGACGCTTGATAAATAAGCCCTTTCCACCGATTTCACTCAAAGCGCAATGGGTGATTTTATCGCCCTCAGTGAGCAAAGGCACCAATACCACACTACAACTGGGCACTATTGCTTCTAACTGCGCCTTGACAAAATTAGCCTGCCATAGCGCTAGTTTACTTTGACGGGTTGCAAGCCTAAGAGTATTCATTTTACAAGCGTATAGGCATGACTACGTAAACAGCTTTTGAGTCCTCTGGGTCATTGAGCAAAATACTACTGACATTATTGGTCAAAGAAATTTTCACATTCTCGCTCTCAAGGACATTGATGACGTCTAAGAGATAGCTAATATTAAAGCCAACTTCAATTTCTTGTCCAACATAAGCTACCTCTAGCTCATCCTGCGCTTCTTCTTGCTCAGGGTTATTGGCCATGAGTTTTAATACATTGTTACTTGCTGATAAACGCACACCGCGGTATTTTTCATTGGAAAGAATAGCAGTACGTTGTAGCGATTGTTTTAAGGCGTCTTTGGAGGCAATTAAAATATTTTTGCCCGTGGTTGGGATCACACGGTTGTAATCAGGGTAACGACCGTCGACTAATTTTGAGGTTAATACCAAATCGGTCATGGCGACGCGAATAAAGTGCGTACCAAAAATAATCGAAAGACTTTGATCATTAGGCTCTAAAATTCTTAATAATTCCATAATGGTTTTTCTGGGAACGATGACTTGATTGACCCCAGCATGCCCCTCGATCTCTTCACTCGCTAGTGCCAGGCGATGCCCATCTGTGGCAACACCACGTAAGGTTTTTTCACTGACTTCTAACAACATGCCATTTAGGAAATAACGTACGTCTTGTTGCGCCATGGCAAAATGGGTTTTGCGAATTAAGGTCGCGAGCACCTTATGTGACACTTGAATCGCTACTTGCCCCAATTGGGTTTCCATGCTCGGGAAATCATTTGCTGGCAGGCCTGATAAAGTAAAGCGGCTTTTACCCGATTTTACAATAATTTTTTCGGCCGTTTCGCTTTTGACTTCAACGGTCGCACCCTCAGGCAAGCTTTTGAAAATATCAAACAGCTTTTTGGCAGGAATGGTCAGACGACCTGGTTCTGCAACATTATCTAAATTGACTTTGGCAATGAGCTCAAGCTCAAGATCCGTTGCAGTGAGCTCGACTGTATTTTCGGTAACGTTGACCAAAAGATTGCTTAATATCGGCATCGTTTGTTTTTTTTCAACCACTGAAATAATGGATTGTAATGGTTTTAGTAAGGTTTCCCTTGCGACTGTAAACTTCATATCTCGCTCCCTATGTTGATAATATTCGTAATAAGTTTTGATAATCTTCCGCAATATTTAAATTGGCTTCGCGTAAGTCTTTGATCGTACGACAGGCATGGAGCACTGTGGTATGATCTCTCCCTCCAAAAGCATGGCCTATTTCTGGCAGGCTGTGGTTGGTTAATTCTTTGGCTAAACTCATCGCCATCTGGCGTGGACGCGCTAATGATCGCGTCCGTTTTGATGACAATAGCTCTACCAGTTTTATCTTGTAATATTCTGCCACGGTTTTCTGTATATTATCTAGTGTCACCAGCTTATCTTGCAAAGATAATAAATCCCGTAAAGCCTCTCTCACAAAATCAATCGTAATCGCATGTCCTGTAAAGTTAGCATTGGCGATTACCCGCTTTAATGCGCCTTCTAGCTCACGCACGTTGGAACGCAAACGCTTGGCAATGAAAAATGCGACCTCGTGACTGAGCTCAATGTCAGATTCCTGGGCTTTTTTTACCAAAATCGCAACCCGCGTTTCTAAATCCGGGGGCTCAATCGCGACCGTTAAACCCCACCCAAAGCGAGACTTTAACCGTTCCTCTAATCCGTTAATTTCCTTGGGGTAGCGATCACAGGTAATCACGATCTGCTGATGCCCCTCTAACAAAGCATTGAAGGTATGAAAAAACTCTTCCTGCGTACGATCCTTTCCTGCAAAAAATTGAATATCATCAATTAACAGTGCATTTAACGAACGATAACGCTCTTTAAACTCGTTAATGGCGTTATTTTGCAAAGCCTTGACCATATCTCCGACAAAGCGCTCTGAGTGCAAATATAAAACTTTGGCGTCTTTGTTCTTTTGGCAAATCAAATTACCCATCGCGTGCATTAAGTGCGTTTTCCCCAAACCCACGCCACCGTATAGGAATAAGGGATTATAGCCACGCCCAGGATTTTCAGCAACCTGTTGTGCTGCTGCTTTGGCTAATTGATTTGACTTACCCTCCACAAAATTATCAAAGGTAAAACGTACATTTAAGCCATTTTCTTGCATGCCTGGCGCTTTGGCTGTGCTTGGTGTTTTTATTTTTTTATTCAGCACGGGCACTGCCATTGACCCAATTTTTAAACTTGCCACTTTACTGGGGGCTAATCCTTCTACAATGTCTTTGATCTTTGTCAGGTAACGATCGCGCACCCACTCCATCACAAAACGATTAGGTGCGTATAATAACAAATCAGCTTCACCCTCTTCCGCCTGTAATGGCATGAGCCAAGTGGCGTAATCTGTACTTGGCGTGTCATTTTGAAGAATGTTTAAACACTGCTCCCACAAAGTCATAATACTATTACTACTATTTCTAAATAAATTTCTTTAGGACATTCTATGATAACAGATTCTTGATGGGTTTGATAAGATGATAGCGATATTATTTTTTACTTTTAATGCGCACCTGACTGCTGACTGGCTGTGCCATCAGCTTCGATCATACCACCGAGGGTGACCGGGCTTAAAGTTCCTGCTTGTTGCGCTTTTAAAATCGTTAACTCTGTACCCACACCATGCTCGTTGTTTAATAACTGATAGGACAAATCGGGATTGGTTCCAATAACATTGCCCGAGTTAGCACCCGGTGGTGTAGCAGGACTGACAATGACCATGGTTTTAAATTCAGGCTGTATTTGTGTCTGCATATTGCCCCAGCATGCTGAGCATAACAAACCTAGCACTATGCCCACTCGCCAAGCGCGCATTTTTTCACTTGTGACTCTGAGCAATTTCATCAAGCGTACGACCTGTTTTAACACTTTTGGTATTTAATAGTTTATCTTCTGCCAACATATTAGCATATCTGTCTTTAACTTTAACTAACATCCAATTGGGTTTTTTGCCATGGGTTTTCATTTTCATGAGTACCCACTGACCTTTTAGTTTTTCGCCGTGCAGTAAAAACTCAATTTTGCCATTTTCATAGCCTTTTTCAGGATCACCGATCGGCTGCCAGGTGCCTTTGTCCCAAAGCATCACCGTACCCGCACCCTCTTCACCCTCAGGAATAATGCCTTCGAATTTTGCATGCTCTAAAGGCTGATCTTCAACCTCAACAGCTAAGCGCTTTTCACCCGGATGTACCGTCGGTCCCTTCGGAATTGACCAGCTTTTCAAAGCGCCATGCAATGCCAAGCGAAAATCATAGTGTACCTGCTTTGCGCCATGCTTTTGAGTGATGTACACAAATTTTTTCGAGCTTAACACCCGATCGCCCTGGGGTAAAGGTGCGCGGGTAGATACTCGCTTTTTTTTGGCGGTTGCGGCGGCAGTGACACTCATATTTCAATCCTTGTTATTCACGAGCGTTTAAAAAAATAAAAAATCAGTGATTTACCTTGGTTTATTATAGCAAATTTTTGAATTTAATGAAACATAATGCTTAATGACTATCCTTGACTTCACTTTCACGAGAGGTTAGGCTTTATTATCAGCATCACGGAGACTTTATGAAACTCAGATCATCCCTATTTGCAACAGCAATGGCCTTATGCACCACCACAGCTTTCGCGGATAACACCGCCGCACTCAAAGCTCTTGAAAAAACCTTTGATGGCCAGATTGGGGTCTATGCAATTGACACCAATAATAATAAAATTATTGCCTATCGTGCCGACCAAGCTTTTCCCATGCAAAGCACCCTGAAGTTTATGGTGGTTTCCGCACTCTTAAAACAAAGTGAATCCCAGCCCAGCTTATTACAAAAAAACATCACCTATACCCAAAATGATTTAAACACTTGGCCTTGGCACCCAGTGACTGGACAACATGTAAATACCGGCATGACGCTTCAGGCTTTGGCGGAGGCGGCAACCACTTATAGCGACAACACTGCCGCCAATCTTTTGATCAAATACCTAGGGGGCCCACAGGCTATCACACAATTTGCCCACGCTATTGGCAATGCTTCTTTTAATGTCGAACATTACGAGGGTAACTTAAACTCTAATCCTAAAAACACTGATGACACTGTCACCCCCCATGATATGGCGATCAGCCTACAAAAAGTATTACTTGGCAATGTACTAACCACTAATGATCGCAATGAATTAACCACCTGGATGCAAAACAACACCACAGGTTATCAGCGCATGCGTGCAGGCACTCCGCTTGGTTGGAATGTCGCGGATAAAACTGGCACCGGGGATTATGGCGTTGCGAATGATATTGGCATCCTCTGGTCACCTGCCTGCAAGCCTATTGTTCTTGCTATCTACACGGTGCAAAACCAAAAAAATGCCACGAAGCGTGATGATATTCTTGCCTCGACGACGCACATTGTGATGAGTGAGTTTGCTAAAGAGGATGCTTGCTTCAGCATGACATAAAATTAATACTATATAATTTTATGAATTATGATATTATTTCAATTACTCATACAAATGACCGCTTAAATAATGAACCCAAATACCCTCAATCAAACTATTCAATTTTTTACTGACACGGCGACACTTGCTATTTTTGATCCCACCACTATTGCAGAACGCATTGATGATAATCCAGACTGGTGGTGCGGCAACTTTTCTGAGCTAAAAGAACTTAACCAGGGACTGATTTCATTGGTGTCCCTAATTGACGATGGTTACTATAAAATAAGAGTTACCAATGAAGCCTTAACACAAGATGAGCAAGACTTTTCCAGATCTTTGATTGGCCCTTTAGGTGTTACATCCAAATCCGGGAAAGTCTTTATTGGAAAAGGCGAATACTTACCTGGTGGTGGCTATTCAACTTCTCCAGAAGAAACTTCTTCAAATGACGGAAAATTTATTGAGCTCCCTGTAGGTGATTATGATCTATTTTTTTATTATGTGGATGCAGTTGATTATGCAAGCCCAGAATTCGCAGAATCACTCCCCACGATTGTTATCGTAGTTACCCCGCGCATTCATCATTTTTTAGGCGTTGCCACAGAACCCCGCATTGATCTTTTTACTGAAACTTTTTTATTTCCCTCAGCAAGAAATGCCAGCAAGTTAAAACCAGCATTACATAAAAAAATTCGCGCCAAAGTATTTAAATCCGAAAGAACAGCAAGTGGCCTGGCACTACATCCAGATGGCTCATGGCCTTCGAGCTACCATGGTTTTGAGGTCATACTGGAAGACATGTCACAGGTTCAGTGGAAAGACAAAATACTCATTAAAACCACCCGCCTAGATCAGGAAAACAAGATCATTTATGCTGAATTAGTTGAAAAATCAACACCGTCAGCTTAATTTTAACTGAGCCAAGCCCTCTTTCACAGTTCATTTGCATGCGCATTTTTTAAAATGGATGATGGGTTTATTTTCGGCATTCATGATAGACTACCTCTAGATTTTATAAATTTACTGAAATCGCCGAAAGCCTCAAAAAAACTGGTGGGTCATGTTGGGATCGAACCAACGACCTACGGATTAAGAGACCGAGGAGCCGTAAATTCTCCTAACATAGCTACAAAGCTTTAAAATCAATAAGCATCCAGATTTTAAAACACTTTCACGCTGATTGCAATCTCCTTTTTGTCTGCGAAATTTTATATGCCTTTGCGTGTCTTTATACGCCTTTTTTCGGCTTGTTTGGCCCACCAGTGGCCCATGGAAAAATGGAATGATGCATTGTGGATTTAATTAATTTACACACCCATATGAAAAAATGACTAGTTAAACATATACTTAAACCGAAGGGCCAACTCAAACAACTCTGTTTTTCTAAAACACCCCAATTTGTTTTTCAAATTATTAAGGTGAGTCTCGATCGTTCTAACGGAGAGGCCCAGCTTTTCTGCAATTTCTGGTGTTGTATAGTGCTTTGATAAATATGCAAAACAGCGCCACTCTTGTGGAGAAATTTTTACAAGCCCAAAAGCAGGCATAAAAATCTCATTAGGAAAATCAAGCTTTGTTTCCTCATAAAACCTATTAAGGAGGCCCTTGTCTACTTTGGTTCCGTGCTGTTTCTGCACTTTTTTTTCTGGGGTCTTAAAAAATTTACTGGCTGCTTGAATTTCTTGCTTGGCTTCTTGTTCAAAAAAACTGGCGAACCGCTCGAGCGCCTCTAAATTATTGACATAAATTTGCTTAACAATCGCTAAATCCTGCGTCGTTGAGAAGAAAAAGTAACGTACAGAATTCGGCAACTTCCGCACCAGAGTGATGCCATGATGGCTATCATAATGGTCCCGTGCATACTTATAAACATCTAAAGTACTGTCTTCTGGCCAAATGACATAATCAAAATTCTGAAACTCTGGGGTCGCTGTATCAAACTGACTGGTTCTATACAACTCTTTATCAAAATAATCTCTGACCCAATTAGCATTATTAGAAAAATAAATCACCTCGCCATTATTAAAGCGCTCTAAAAAAGTAAAGTGATAAATTTTTAGCTGCTGCAAGACCGATGCTATCTCGGCTGTTCTTTGCGAAGACTCAATAAAAAAACGGGTGTTATTATCTGAGACTTTAGTCATATACCCATCAAGAAAAACATTACAAATAAATTTTATTTTGCACTCAAGGCATATACTTGTCAACAAAAACATCCGTATTTTTATGGATGTTTTGAAGCTTAACTCCTTAAATTTTATCCGTACAAATAGATGATGATTTAATCCCCCACGGTAATTGTGCTGTCCCACCAAATTAGAAAAAACCAGTTTGGCAGCATTAGGCTATACTAGGAGTAGTAAATAATGGTGCTTTAGTAGTTGATAAAATTTGCTGAAGTAGATAGTTGCTTTCTAGTAGGATTTCCAGGACTTCTTGTTGGTGCTTCATATCCTGCTCTACTTGGTAAAAAATACATTGCGCCGAAAGTGATATATTAAAATCCTCGCCTATGAGAAAGGTTGAGCAGCCTATGCATGCCCAACCATATTTTTTTAGCGTCTAGGACCGCCTGTTGGGATTGACACCCCTACAGATGTTGCCCCTCTTGCACCATCAGTGCCATGAGTATGTTGAGCATAAAATGATGTCCCTGAACTTGTTGTGACAGAAGCTCTCGTAGTAACATCAACATCGACTCCTTTTCCCACTGGCCTCACATCTACAATTTTCACATCAACGGTTGTTTTTTTATCAAACATTTTTTTCTCCTATTTATAATTTGTTTAAGCAATGACACAGCCAGCATCGCCTGAGTTTCTGTTATCTCGACGGGTTTCTGGTATGTCTCCATATGGACGACCAAACGCACTGCTAATACTGGGTCTGGTATCTGCAGGTTTAGCGCTAAAATCCCTTCGCACTTCTGGTAGAGTTGTTGCTTGACGTGGATGTTCCGGCGGGCAGTCTTTAGGTCTATTGGTGATAGTATCACAGTGACCTAACTCACTTGCCTCAAAAATACCACTTAGCGTACTTCCCTTGGAAACAACAGCGCCCCCAACTTTGCCCGCAGCTGCCACTGCAGCTTTTTCTACCGCATGTGTTACCACCTCAGAGATGGCAAAATCTGCAATAGCGCCAGAGGCTTCTTTTGCTTTATCTACAAGACCTCCACTCATAATCTTTCTCCTTTGTTAGTTAGTCATTTTGAAGATTTGCTACCTTCCTGATTAATATATCAAATACATATGGCAGGCAACCTCCGCATTTTTACGGAGGGAAAACTCATCCAAACTTGAATCTGGACAAGGCAATAGCTTTTGTGACAAATTTAGGTATAGATTTAGGTATAGATTTGCGTGATCATTTATGGAAACATTTAAGTCGGTACTCAGTGGCAGGCAATTGCTGCTCAACCCAAAACGAAGGAGCGAAGAATCCACATGGTTGTGTTTTATTACAGCGCCACTACCTCTTGAACACTATTTCGTGTCCGACGTCACCTACCGCTGCCGCTCCCCCCATTACCCCTGCAACTTGATAGGCCGCAGCTGGTGATATTTCTTGACTCATCATTTTTGCACGCATCAATAAGCGCCTTGTATCAAGGGCCATGCCTGAAAAGCCTGGATCTGCATCACATATTAACTCCAGACTCATTTTCAATAATATATCTTCTTCCGGCAACACCCCCACACAAGAATAAGCCTGTAATGCCAGTTGATTCGCATCTACAAGTGATGCTGCTTTTGCTAATATATACCAAGCATGTTGCTCTCCTATCGCCCATTCTTGTGCCACAAATTTTTGCAGCGCAGGTAATAGTGCTTTTGCTGCTACCGGATCGGTTGCAAATGTTGCTGCAATCAGCAGATAGTGAGCCATTAATCCTGGCGATATTACCAACTCGCTTGACTGCTTTGACCACTCACGTAAAGCTTCTGGCAAAACCGCCTTTTTGGTTTCATCAAACCAAAGAAGATCATCCTCTAACCTGAACGCCTGCAGTGCCTGTTGTGCAAATCTTGCTGCCTCTACATACTGTTTTTGTTGATATAAAAAGTTGGCATACATTGCCAAAGTCGTTGTGTCTAGGCTCAATCCCAGGCTACTCTCAAAGTAAGCTCTTGCTTCCTCGAACAGGCCCTTGATCTGCTTGTAACAGGCTAAAATTCCAAAGGGCGCATGAAAACCTGGTAAAATTTTTATTAACTCCTCCAGATGATGAATATGCTCATCAACTTCAAATATACGGTTTTTTGCTGCCTCGATGGTTCTTTGATTCCATAATATATACCCAAGCCTATAAAGCATCTTTGGACCTGGGGTAATTTCGTTTTCAAAAGTAAGTAATATATGATCTAAAAGAATCTGCCGCCGCTCTGGCGGATAAGCTTTATAGGCTTCAAAAAGCCTGTTAATTATTATCGCAATTCCACTAAAAATTCGATTTGTGGCATATTGTTCTCGCAACGCTTTTATACAAGCCTCTAGTAATTCGACTTGTCGCTCCGGTCTGCCTAAATGTCCTTCTGCGCTTGCTAAAATGGTCGTTGCAATCAAGGTAAAAATATGATTGGGCTCGTCACGAAAGTGCTCTTTAAATTCTCTAACCGCACGACTAGCCCACTGCGCTTGCTTTTCAAACTCACTCAACTTAGAATAAGGGCAGGTCAAATTCATGCGCGCAATAATCACACCACCCTCATGCGCGCCCCCATGGATTTCAAGCAGATGTAAAGAAAGTTTTAACAAATCCCGCTCAATCTCAACCAGCCCATGTTCACCATAGGCTAACCCTAAAGATTGTAGTGAATAAGGCAAGTTTCGATAGGCCTCACGCTCACGCTCTATTTTGACAGCCTTGGCATAAAGATGAATCGCCTTAGGCAAGTTCCCCTGTGCACCGTATTGAGCTGCTTCTTCTTGCAAACTATCTAAGGTTTGGCCTCCGTAAAGAAAATTTTCGCACCTTTTTACACGTTCAAGTATTTGACCCTTTTGTACTGGATTCTGGAAAAATGTATAAATACACACTAAGCTATTTAAAAATAGAAGCATTTCTTTTGCCAAAAGCTTATCACTCAAAACCTTGGCCCCTACCGCAGCCCGATCAAAATGCTTTAACATAATTTCAAAACTTGCAATGAAAGGCACCACTCGCTCGATATCTGCCATCCTGTAACCGCCCGTATGAATGAACTGCGGCAATACCTCTAAAAGTTTACGCAGTGTTACTTCATCTGTCTTTGCAATGTGCGTGGCCTGCTCACGCACTACATCTTGTAAAACACGATGAATCAGAACCAGCTGCCTGGAGTGCTCATATTGAATCAAAGAATAGCGATGAAGAAGTTCGAGCGAGGCATCAAATCTGGGGGGATCTGCAAAGGCAGCCTCTAACAAAGCTCGCGGTATTTCTGGCGCTAAGAACCCGGTATAGTTTAACAATACTTCAGAGGCAGGATTCAACTCCCTAATTTTGGCTGCACTTAAGATAAAAGTTACCCATACATTCTCATGCGTATGTCCAGGCAATAACTTGCCATCCGCAAGCATCCTTTGTTTCAGACTTTCGTACAAACTTAAATATTCTTGAACCGAAACCTCAGCGTACTGTATGTAAGCACAGGCCTGCGTCATTGCTAGCGGCAACCTTCCTAAAGTATCTACCAATGATTTCACTTCTACAGGACTTCGCGCGCCTATCATTTTGACAACTAAAGCAGCCGCATCTTCCTCAGTCATCATATCCACGTCTAATCTTGTTGCAGCTGGCCAATCTACTTCCCTTGTTGTAATTAAGACTTTGCCTTTTCTTGGGATAAAATATTCTAATTTACGATAGCTCGGTGCATTGTCATAAACAATCAGAGGTGAATCAGTTAAGCTTTCTAGATAGGTCTTAACTTCTAAAAAAAGCGCTTGCTTTGATCTTGTTTTTAGATCCTCTGGCCCAAATAATCGTAGCTGCAATCCCAGATCAACATATTGCCCCTCTAGTGATTCTAGATTTTCTGCATTAAACCAAATCTTATGGTGATAGCCTGCTCCATGAAAATAATGGGCTGCAATCCAACTTTTACCAACCCCGCCCATCCCTTTGCACGCCGTTAACGCAACTTGATGGCCTCCTTTCTCTAAACGAGCTGTTAAATCCTTTAAAATATCTACTCGGCCGACGAATAAACTTCGATTATCTTGTGGCAGCTGATATCTAATTTCTAATCGATCTAAGATCGGTGGATGCGTCGCTACGGTTACTCCTGATATTGCACTTGCTACACTTGCTAACATCTAAGCATCCCCTTCAATCTCTCTATATATCGTTATCATACTCCTGCACCCTCCATAACGAGCCCTGGCCCTGAACCAGCTCCCCCAGCAACAGAAAGAGTCCTTGCTACGTTGTACGGGCCTGCAGTAGGAATAAACTCCTCCCATTTTCTATTATAAGCTGCGTGGTCAGGTGGAACTTTTAAAACCGTCGCAATGAGCATTTTCATATTCTGATAAAAACGATCCTGCTCCCAGGTATTGATAATCGTGTAATACTCAAAGTGATCTGGCAAGACATGAAAATAGTCTTTAAGCTTTGGAAACAAGTTTATGGCTTTCACGTGATCCTTATGCTTCCTAAATTTGCGCCTAATTTTATTAACTTCCTCACAGACAACATTGCCCGCGCCTCGATCGTGTTTTTGCCGTAATGATGGCGTGCCAAATAAAAAAACAAAGGCACTGGGATCATCAAGTGCAGTGCTGTGAAAGTCAGGAATACCTCGTGTGCTATCAATAAAATCAAGCTCAGGGTTTAGCCCTGCCGCAACAAGATATTCCCTCAATTTTTCCAAAAAAGGTTGCACCCATGCTTCAAATATATTTTCTTCACGGGGCCAAGCATAGGCTAGAAGGATCGCTGAAGGTGTCTTACCAACTGATGCCCCCTCTAGCATTAACACTAAATCGGCTAAGAACTTTTTAAATCTTACCTCTGCCTCTCCCTGAGGAAACTGCTCTAATAAATTGACGCTATCATGACTATAATCATGGGGGGTCTTTAATACCTGAGCACTTAAAATGCGAATTACTCTATCAAAAAAAGCATACAGCTCCATTGCCTCGGGTTGACTAATTCGTTTTGCAAAATTTCCTGCATCAGAGATTAACGCACTCAAAGCCAACTGGATTTTTGCTTTAACAAGAGCGGCATTAAATACAGGCTCTGATAAAAAATTCCCTAAATGTACTGCAGATAACTTTAAGGCTTGATCATCGCGCCATCTTGGAGATTGGAGGTATCCACTAAGCTCTATACAACTTTCACCCAATGATTCTTGTAATCCTAATATAAGATTAATAGGTGCTGCGCTCGCTATAGCAGATAAAGCTGCTGGTGCAGCTGCTGGCATGGAAATACTGGCAGTCGATGCATGTCCAATCGCTACCGCAACAGCTGCTGCTGCAGGCCTAACCCTACCAATATTCAATACGCTAGACTCAACACTGGCAGAACCCGCGCTAGCCTTTGCCACAACAGAGGGCAAGCCATCAGGATAAACTCCCGCGAGGGCGACACCTGCTATTTGAATAGCAGGAAGATCGGCAGCATCAACTTCCCCCAAACGTATCAAGCTCGATGTAACATTCAAATGACCACCGCCTAAATTAAGATGCATACCTCCGTGCATGGTTAGTCCTCCTATACTGTTATGCATTCCAAAATCCGGGTCTCCTGTCGCGCTCGCAGCGCTTGATGCTGTGCCTTCAACAGCCTGCATTGCCAGCCCTCCCTCGGCCATCGCCTCTGTATAAGTTAGCACAATCTCTCTCAACACAATATGCAAAGTTTTGACATCTCCCCCCGACAACAAATGGTAACGCCGGAGCAGGCTCCATGCCGTATCAAAATCGGGAGATACTTCAGGTATCGCCATCGATGCCTTAATCTCCGCTCGAGTCTTTGGACTAGCAGCTAGACATCTCAAAATATCTCGTCCTAATGGAGTTTGCTGACTTAATACAACATGAAATTTGTTCAGAGTGTTTACCCCTTGATGTCCTGCCGGCATTTCTCGTTGATACATGATCTCAGGCGAGGCCTTACTACCGCAAGAATCCTGATAGTATTTAATGCGCTGTAAAACCGCGATAGGTAAGTATCCTGATGCTGCTGCTAACGCTCCTAAATCCCGATCCGAAATCTCCTTTTCAGATGTAAATTTTTTGACGTCGTCTAAACTCAGCCCCTCGACTTTAATAAAATACTCCCACTCTGTTTGGTGTGAAGCCACAATGATTTTTGCCTTTCCTCCCACCGGTAAAAATGGTGCTAACTCATTTTGAATGGTTGCATTATCATAAATCACAAGATAAGAACCTTCAGGATGCGCTAAGATTGTTTTGACATCATTACGAATCTGCTCATCTGTCCTTGCCTCTTCTGAATGAAATAAACTCAACCCCTCTGGCCCGACTAACTTACGATACTGTGCATTCAAATCTTTACTCGCATCAAAATAGAGGCAACGCTTGTATTTCGACTGATGGAGATATAAATAGCGAATGGCAATACTAGAAGTTCCCACCCCTGTCAGGCCTGACAGCACGCTCATGCCTTGGTGCAAATCTAATTCGGATAACTTATCTTCCCGCCCTTTAAACACCCAATGATTATCGGGTGGCAATTGAAAATGTATGGGCGGACTTACATACGTTGATGGGTAGGCGTGCACATGTAAATGTGTTGGGCCTGTTGCTAACATACACCATGCTCCTTAATGACTTGATAAATAAATTTTTTATTATGGCTTACTTTATCATTCTGTATATGTTTTTCAATAATAGTCATAACCCACTGTCGGGCTTTTAGCATAATGACGATATGAGTGATTAACGCGCCACAGGATTTGGAAAAAAGCCTCAAAAAAACTGGTGGGTCATGTTGGGATCGAACCAACGACCTACGGATTAAGAGTCCGCTGCTCTACCAACTGAGCTAATGACCCACTGAGGCGCTTAATATAGCGAAAATATTAGGACTTGTAAATGATAATCAAGGCCGCCTCTTGATGATTTCTTGCTGCATTTGAGGCCCCCAATAATTTCTTTTGGAGTTATATCATTTTGAAATAAAACTTGCTACACTGCACCCCTAAATTTCCAGAAGGTGCATACGCCATGATCGAAGATCCCATCATGCCATTGAGCGCCTTGCCTTATTTTTTAAAAATTTCAACCGCCTTTTGTAATGCCATTGATGAGTCGATGCACTTCTATGAGTCGGATCAAGATCAAGCGACTTTTTCTAAAATTTTGGATCATTTAAGTACTGATCTTAACTACTATCTTGGCGTCTACCAAACTTGGACTAAAGACCCAAAGGCTGGGCAACACCAACAGGATCTTGATGCTTTTGGTGCTTATCTCAAAGATGCTCAAGAGCTTTTATCCTCAGCCGTTGATCTAATCCGCCATTGACCCTGCGTTTTTTTTGCATTAGCCTAAGCTTATTGATTTCAGAAAGAGCTTCCTATGGAGTTAGCACCGTTTATAAAAGACTTAGCGATTATTCTTGCCATTGCGGGTATCGCCATGATTGTGTGTCAGCAACTGCGTCAACCGCTCGTCCTTGGTTATTTGCTTGCGGGTATTATTATCGGCCCTTATACACCACCACATCTTTTAATTTCTGATCTTGCGACTATTCACATTATTGCTGAACTTGGCGTGATTTTTTTAATGTTTGCTTTGGGCATTGAATTTAGTTTTCACAAGCTGAAGCGTGTTGGTGCGCCGGCCTCTATTACTGGCACTATCGAAGTTTTTTTTATGTTACTTGCGGGTTATGGCATGGGCAAAGTATTGGGCTGGTCCGATATGCAAAGTTTATTCTTGGGCGCCGCACTGTCTATCTCCTCTACTACCATTATTGTTAAAACACTCAATGAACTTGAGCTTAAAAAAAATGCTTTTGCTCAGCTTATTTTTGGCATCTTGATTATTGAAGACCTACTCGCCATTCTTTTGCTCGTCGGTCTATCAACCCTTGCCACAACCTCATCTTCTGGCGCTGCTACTGGGTTATTATTGGCAGCATTAAAACTCTTCTTAACCGTCGCCAGCTGGTTTATCATTGGCTATTATATTATTCCTATTTTCTTCAGAACCTGGTTAAAAAAAACCAGCGATGAAATTTTGCTTGTCGTTGCTGTAGCCTTATGTTTAGGGATGGCTACCCTTGCAGCTACCCTGCATTACTCTGCCGCCCTAGGCGCTTTTGTCATGGGTTCTATTTTAGCCGAAACTAATGAAGCCAATCGCATCGAGCATCTGATCCAACCGCTACGTGATATTTTTGCGGCAGTCTTTTTTGTCTCTGTTGGCATGCTCGTGGACCCGCTGCTCATCTGGCATCATCTAGGCCTAGTGCTCGCCATCACCGCCTTTACCATTATCGCGAAGTTTCTATTTTCTTTTATAGGCGCGTGGTTAAGCCGCCAACCTCTCGACACTTCATTGCAAGTGGGAATGAGTATGGCGCAAATTGGCGAGTTTTCTTTTATTATTGCTGGGCTTGGACTGGCACTGAATATTCTCAGCGATAATTTTTATCCACTGATTGTTGCTGTGTCTTTGATTACCAGCTTCACCACGCCTTATTTTATTAAACTTTCTTTAAAACTTGCGCAGCGACTGTAACGCCATTAATACCAATTCCACATCGAAATTCGATTATTTAGTTCATCGTGGCAATAGCGGCTAAGCCCCTGGCAATAAGCCCTCTTCTAGTCCCTCATGTGCTTGAGCGATCTCACAGCAGGGCAAACTTAATTTTGCTTTTAGCAGCCCTATCTGCTCTTTAAACTCAGTCGGCACGCCTTCGCTACATAATTTCTTGATTGAATTTAAGCGAAAGCTATTTACCAAAGCCACCGTGACAATACCAATAACACTGCCAATCATTAATGTTGGAATGAGCACTGCTAATTCATCTTGATGTGCTTTATAGCTTTTAATTTGACTTAAATTCATTCTCAACATTGCCGGTGCCGTAATAAGGTTAAACCAATTCGCGATAGTGAGATATCCGCAAAGGAGCCTTGCGAATTTTGAGGTCTGCACTTGGGGGGCTTCTTCTGCTGTGAGCTCCTCAGACCTTGCTAAGCTTACTCCATATACTCTCATTTGGGTGCCGTTCATCCCTACTAAACTTAATAGTGTTAATACAGTACCTGCGGCTTCTGATCCTGTTGCCTGCTGCACTTGATAAAAACTTAAAATGCCCTGAGCGGCATTACTTAATATGGCGGTACCCCAAAACTTTAATCTATTGGATAACCGGCCTGGGTACCAAGCGCTATCATTTGTTTCAACGCCACGGCTATAAGCAAAATAAGTTACGGCCAGTCCTGAAAATACTGCAACAGCAATGCCCACCCCAAACAAAGCGGTCTTCCTTGCGTCATGATCCTCAAGATCAGCGCCAGCGTCCATCGTGCCATTCCATGTCGACATGCTTGCAATCATCGCCATAGATAGGCCAAAAGAAATATATTTAAATAAAAGCCAAGGCCTTATAGCAACACCATGATGCTTCACATGACGACTAAAATCAGATAATACAAATATCAATCCCTGATTCACTGCATCTAATATTGCCAGGGTCTCTACTATTGGCTCTGACCAAGGGTGCAAGGCGCCTTCTGGCATCCCTATATTGAATAATGACAGCAATGCTTTTTTCTCTGGCTGCTGCATCGACAAGCCCTGTAAAAATCTTGCTAATAATACTGTACTCCATGTAGAAAATAGCATTAACATAATAAAACTTGAAAACACCTCTCGTGAATGCGCACGACAGTTATTGGAAACAGTGGGCATCCTATCACTCCTGAATCTTAAATAATGCTAGCGCTGCAATTCTAGTATTAAAATTGTTTTTGTCAATAGTTAATTGATGAATTTCTGCATCGCTTACATGGCATAACCTTAAAGATAACCCTATAATGCATTAAAATCGACGTGAGGCTGATTGCGCATGAACCCATTTAAAAACCTTGATATCAAAAACTATCACGCCTTAAAATTTATTGTGATTTTAGGAATTGTGAGTTTATTTGCGGATATGACTTATGAAGGTGCTCGCAGTATTACTGGATCTTATCTTGCGGTTTTGGGGGCGAGTGCTGTGACTGTTGGCTTTGTGGCTGGCTTTGGCGAGTTTCTTGGTTATGGTTTACGCTTGCTTTCTGGTTACTGGATGGATAAAACTGGCCGCTATTGGTTTATTGCGATTTTGGGTTATTTTATTAACTTGCTCGCTGTGCCTTTAATTGGCTTCACGACAACCTGGCAATTGGTGGCGATCTTAATTATTTTAGAGCGTGTGGGTAAGGCGATTCGATCCCCAGCCAAAGATGCTATGCTCTCGCATGCCGGTCACCAAGTGGGCATGGGCTTAGGCTTTGGCATTCATGAGGCTCTTGATCAAATTGGCGCAATGCTGGGCCCATTGATTGTGGCACTCGCGCTGTACCTCAAATATGGCTATCAATTTAGCTTTATTATTTTAATTGTGCCTGCCATGGCGGCGATTTCTATGCTATTTTTTGCGCGCAAACAATATCCCAATCCACGTGAATTAGAAATTAAAGTCGTTCATCTTAAAATCCACTCCCATTTAAAATTATTTTGGATTTATCTGCTGGGAGCAGCATTTGTAGCTGCTGGCTTTATTGATTTCCCACTGATGGCGTTTCATTTTCAGGATCAACATATCTTCTCACCCGTTTTGATTCCCTTGGCTTATGCCTTGTCCATGGGGATGGATGCTATCTTTTCCCCTATTTTAGGCTATTGCTACGATCGCTTTGGGTTTGTG
Organism: uncultured Thiotrichales bacterium; assembly: GCA_903870015.1. GTDB lineage: Bacteria > Pseudomonadota > Gammaproteobacteria > Francisellales > CACEW01 > CAIQBE01. Next base: position 61,822 of record CAIQBE010000012.1, on the reverse strand, counting down.
ACGTTGATCATCGTTACGGTGATTAGCGCCCTGTTTTCACCGCTTGTATTCTTAACTCATGATGTAGTATTTATTTACCTAGGCATTGCACTGTGGGCGATTGGTATTGGCTCGCAAAGCTCGATTATGCGCGCTGTCGTTGGCAAAATCACCCCTATTGATAAACGCGCGTCTTATTATGGCTTATTTAATTTGGGCTTTGGCCTGGCTTGGTTTTTAGGTAGCGTCACTTTGGGCTTTATGTACCAGCACTCTATTTTAGGAATGGTGATCTTATCCGTTGGTTTACAACTATTGGCCCTACCGTTTTTGTTTATTGCGTTTTTTAATACCAAAAAATTAAGCCTCAGATAACAAGCGTTTCTTTGGTTTTGCACTGGGTTTTTTCTCTTGTTTGAGCGTATCACCCTGCCTAATTACCAGAGTGGTTGCCATACAATTGCCAAAAACATTCACCATTGTGGTGACCGGATCAATAATCGGCTCAATGATGGTGAGCAGGACAATCCCTACGACGACAGGTAATCCCAAAGGCTGCAGCACAAAGGCTGACATGGTGATCGCCGCAATTCCAGGCAAACCAGAGCCTGCCATTGCTGCCATAATTGACGTAATCATTAATAAAGGAATGGCGGCAATACCCAAATGCACACCATACATTTGCGCGACAAATAAAGCGACACAGGTATAGCGAATGACTGAGGCTTGCTGATTAAAGCTCGTTCCCAAAGGAATCACAAGTGACGTTAGGTCTTCATTGAGTTTAAAATTCTGTTGTAAGGCATTCAGTGTTGTTGGCATGGTTGCTAAACTACTTGAAGTAAAAAATGCCAACATTAAAGGTTGGCGCAACATGGCAACCACCCTAAAAGGTGAAAAACCAGTACGGTATGAAATAATCAAGGTAAACACCACCATCATTAACACACCGCACAGCAAAATCACGCCAATTAACCAAGCTAAAGCGCCCAAAATACTGGGACCCGCCTCGGCAAAATAGCTCGCAAATAAGAAAAACAAACCAATAGGCAACCCCACCATAACCCAGCGAATAATGCCGATGAAGGCTAAAAAGATCGAGTGAATCATATTCAGCGTACTCTTAGCAGAGTCATTACGTTGTAAGCCAATTGAGACGCCTATGAGCACGCTGACAAATAGGACTGAAATATTTTTACCCGTCGCAAGTGCACCAAAAATATTTGAAGGCACTAGATTAGTAAAGAACTGCCAGAGGCTAAGTGGCGCATCTGAGCTTGCCGTCACCACACCATTTTGACCATTTAAAATGGCCTTACTGATGGCATCCAATGCTGCATCACTTAAATGATGACCAGGAGCTGCCAATGTCGTTAACAACATGGCCATGCCACTGGCACTCACTAAGCTAATTAAAAATACGATGACAATACGCTTAACATAAAATATCGTATGGCCATTATGGATGAGATGCCCTAAGCTTGAAATAATCGCTGTGGTCATGACCGGCAATACGCACATTTCAAGTAAGGCCAAATAAAAATGACTAATCGATGAATACAAATTGGCATATTCGCGCAGGTACATTCCTGTTAAAATACCTAGCACTACACTCAAAAGAATTACCTGCGGCTTTTCTGCGTATTTTTTAATTTTGATCACGGTGTCACTCCATATTTTTGAAATACACTTGTTAAAACGCCATTTTTTTGAAGATACTCAAAATAGGAATCAATAAGCTCTCTTAAATGAAAATTTTCCCAGGAAATGGCAATGCTTACTAAAATAGTTGCTTGCGGCAAAATAATATCTTCGGCAACCAAGGCATCACGTGGGTTTTGGCTTAAAAACTGCTGAACTGACATGGACGTTGCGCCCACGGCTGCAAAAATCTTGCCATCTACCACGTCTTGAAAAGCTTGCGTATCGGTGTTGTAGCCAACAATCTTCATATTAGGAAAATTTTCTTGGATCACTTGCACCGTCGCCCCCCCCAAAACCACACCAATCGTTACTGGCGTTTTTTGCTGCAAATTTTGAATTACTTGAGCTTGCGTATTCCAGTTATATTTTGTCGCCTGCAGTCGATTCACTAATAAATGTGGATGAAAACTATAATAGGGATGAGAGAAGTTAATCTTCAGCGCACGCTCAGGCGTGACATATACTTCAGCGCCTAGATCCGCCTTATTATTTGCGACCAGATTGACAATATTGTCGTAGGTTGAGGTTGGAATCACGACCAATTTCACACTTAATTGATTGGCAATCATTTGCGCAATATCAATTTCAATACCACTCCAATGCCCCTTGCTGTCTTTGATAGTCATGGGAGGGATAGGTATTTGATATACGGCCAAACGCAAAGTTCCACGCTGCTGTATGGCAGCAATATCTGGCGGTAAACTTGTATCGGCCCACAATGCCTGACTCCACAACATTAGTGTTGCTAAAATGAAATACCTAATGTATTTGATCATACCATCAATACCCATATTTTTTTGCTAGTTGTTCTCTGACACCATTTTGTTTTAAATACTCGATGTAAATATTCAACCACGCTCGTAAATGAAAACTCTGCCAAGGAATTGCCACACCCAGTAAATCTTGTATTTGTGGCACTTCAATGTCTTGCGCACGTAATGCTGCCTGGGGATTATGATTTAAAAAATCCTGAATACTCAAGGGCGATGCACCAACACTTGCAAAAATCTTACCATTAGCAACATCTAAAAAGCTTTGATCACGATCCTGATACATGACTACTTGTAAATTAGGGAAGTTTTGTTTGATCACTTGCGCGACGGCACTGCCTGCAAATACACCTACCCTTAATGGCTCTGTGGTTTTTTGCATCCCACTTAATATGAGCGCAGGTGTCGTCCAACCTCGCTGGGATGCAGCCAAGCGATTCACCACTAAATGGGGGTGATAGATATAGTAGGGGTTCGAAAAACTCACTTTGATCTGCCGTATGGGCAAAATACTAATGCCTGCTGCCATATCAATTTTATTTTCTGTAATTAATGTGATTAAATCATCGTAACTATCGGTGGGAACAATTTGTAACTTTACCCCAAACTCTGTCGCAACCATTTGGCCAAAATCAATTTCAACGCCAGTCCAATTGCCTTTCGCATCTACCATCGTAAAAGGCGGCACGGGCACATTATAAATACCTACTCGGAGCACGCCTCGCTTTTGAATCGCTAGAATATCAGGAGGCATGCTACCATCCACCACGGGTATTTGTGTGCGTAATCGCATTGCATCTGCGCTACTATATGCCCATGCGCTGTGGGTGAAGATGATACCCAGAAGTATCACCCACCCTAAACACCATTTATTTCGGATAAGAAAATTCATTACTAGGATCTACCGTTTGGTTGTATTTTTGAAACAACTTTGTCTCAAGACCATTTTGTACTAAATAATCCATATACAGATTCAGCCAGTCTCTAAAATAAATATACTGCCAGGGCATCGCTGCACCGATGAGATAGGTTACTTGGCTCACCTCTACATCAGCGGCAACCAACGAAGCTTTGGAATGACTTGCTAAGTAATCTTGTGCCTGCATGGGCGAGTTAGCCCCGGCTGCAAAAATTTTGCCTGCGACGACATCATCCATCGCGGCGTACACCGTATTATAAGGAATTGCTTGTGCACTGGGCGCCATTTTTTGAATTAAAGTTCCGCCAACGCTGCCCTTCAGATATCCCAAGGTAAAGGGCTCAGTTGTGGTTTCAGCTTTTTCCACCCACTGCCACATGGGCCAGCCTCTCTTTGCCGCCTGCATCCGATTAACTAAAACATGGGGGTGATAGATGTAATAAGGGTTGGTAAAACTCACCCGTAGCTCGCGCGCTGGCATGATATTGATGAGCCCCATTCCCAGATCCGCTTGTCCATTTGCGACTTTATCAATAATGTGATCATACGTGTCAGTGGGTACAATCACTAATTTCACTTGCAACTCGTCGGCAATCATTTGCGCTAAATCAACTTCAATCCCACTCCACTGCCCCTTGCTATTGATCATAAAAAAAGGCGGCTCGCTGTTTTTGACAAAGGCTACTCTGAGTACGCCGTTGTGTTTAATCAAAGCAATATCGGGAGGAAGTTTATTAGGGAACGCTGGCGGCACTGAGACTCCTGCCGCCCATAGAGAAGCGCTCAATAACAAGCTTGATGCCAGTGTAAGGTATACTACAAATTTTTGCCAAAAATGACGCATGCCTATCTTGATGAGGTTTTGTGCTTATTAATGATATCGATCTTCTGCCCTATTTAAAAGCTCGCCATTGCATTATTTCATATGAAGATGGTATAACGTGTCTTGAATCTGTTATCGTTAAAATTACTATGCGCTTACTTCTGCTGTTTTTACTCAACATATGCATTGGCCAGGCGTTTGCCCAGGTCTACAGCAATTTAATTATTTTTGGTGACAGCCAAAGCGATATTGGTAACATGCCTGAATCCAGCAATGCTAACTCGCGCAATGCCAGCTACTATCAAGGCCTACCCTATAATTTATATGTACCCATTTCTAACCCTGTTTATGGCGATCAAAATACTCCTCTTGACCTGCCTTATCAAAAACTTTTTAATACTGATGCATTGCCAACACAACCGATGATTAATCACAGCATTCGCGCCGGGCGTAGTGTTAACTGGAGCCAATATTTATTTAGCTATCTCAAAGGCCAAGAACGACTTGACAGCGCAGCCCTGATTCCCTGGGTTGAGCTTTATGACAAGGCTTCGATCTCTCAAAATATTTCGGTAAATTATGCTTTTTCTGGTGCACTGTCTAATGATCGTTGCGCTGATGAAGACTATCAACCCATGCCTAATGCCTTTTGCACGGATGTGGCGATTTTTAATACACAGAATATTTATCGCTTACGCTCTTATGATGATGAATTACAGCACTCACTGGCTATCCCTGGTGTTCAGCGGCAAATTGCTTTATTTCGGACTGATCTTCAGGCGCACCTTGTGCACGTTGATGATCATACGCTTTACATCATTTGGACCGGAGCGAATGATTTGACCGATCATTTTTTTGATTTGCTTCAGGGCGGTAGTCTTAAAGACTTTTATACAGGATTAACTTCCTCGACACCTGATTTAATCGCCGGTTTCAATGACTCTGCAGTGCTACAACTTTACCATTTAGGCGCAAGAAATATTATCGTGCTCTCACAGCAAAATTTAGGTTTAACCCCTAAAGCCAGTCTTGTCGCAGGAACGAGTAGTAGCTTTATGGGGCGTTATCTTAGTGCTTATGCTTTTGATCTGCTCACCGTACGCTATAATATTGCCTTAGCTAAACGTATTGTGGCGCTGCAACAGCATTACCCTGATCTTAACCTGCATTATGTTGATTTAGATTATACTTTTAATCGGTTATCTCTTTCTCCTGGCGCACCTTTTTTTAATAATTTGGGTTTAGCTTGTCAAAATAAAGATGCGCGCACTTACAAGGCCATTGTTCATGGGGATTTGGTGACCTGTACTGATTATCTTTATTGGAATGCGGCACACATGACTTATCAAGGTAATCGAATTATTGCCGAACAAATCATTGATGCAATCAAATAGGAGTGACCATGAAAATTTTAATCGCGGGTGCTACGGGAATGGTAGGGCAAGCCTTAGTCAAAGCCTTAGAGGCAGATCATACCTTGGTGCTATTAGGCCGTGATCCTTTAAAACTAAAACAATGCTTTGCCAAACATACCGCGATTGGTTGGCAAGCATTTTTAGATACTCATAACCCTCTTGATGACATTGATGTCGTGATCAATCTTGCGGGTGAAAATATTGGTGAAGGTCGCTGGAGTGTTGCGCGTAAAGACTTGATTATCAGCAGCCGTGTCAATGCTACCCATACCCTTGCTACTGCCTGCGCCCACAGCGCGAATAAAAATATTCGCCTGCTCAATGCCAGTGCTATTGGTGTTTATGGAAGGAGCGCTCAACCGGACCAAATTTACGATGAACAAAGCCCCATTTCAAATCCTCCAAAAGATTTCCTCTCAACTGTCGGCCGCGCTTGGGAAGAAGCGCTCGCACCGGCAGAGCAAGCTGGAGTTTCTGTGGTTAAAATGCGTTTTGGCGTAGTCCTAAGCAAAAATGGTGGCGCCTTAGCAAAAATGCTACCTGCTTTTAAATTCGGTTTAGGTGGCCCCATCGGCTCTGGGCAACAGTCGTTTTCATGGGTTAGTTTGCATGATTTAATTCGCGCGATTACCTGGTTAATTCAACATCCAGAAATCACAGGCCCTGTCAATATTGTCGCACCTGAATGGGTCACGCAACGGCAGTTTGCCAAAATGTTAGGCAAAATACTACATCGACCTGCTGTGTTACCACTGCCAGCAGCAGTGGTTAAATTACAATTTGGCCAAATGGGCCAGGAGCTTTTGCTCAATGGCATTGCTGTGCGCTCTAGTGTGCTGATTAAGCATGGTTTTGAATTTTCATATCCCAAGCTTGAGGGCGCTTTGGATCACTTATAATTTATATGTGCATCAACATGGCTAGGATTAGATGCAGAAGCCCCATGCATAATCCAAAAGCGACTAGAGAGCCTGCATAGAGCCCGACAAACCAAAGCCATGGCCTTTGATGCTTTTGTTTTTTAGTAGTGGATGACATCATCGACTTTTCCTTTGAAAATATAATACGCATAGCCCGTATACAACAATAGCACCGGCAACATAATCACGGCCCCCACCATAATAAATGCCAAGGTGTTTGCAGGCGCTGCTGCCCCCACAATCGTCAATTGATGTGGAACAACATACGGAAATATATCTAAACCAAAGCCTACAAAACAGCAAATAAAGATCAGCACAATGGCCCAATAAGGCATAGCTTCCCAATGGCGCTTCAGACTCAAAAATAACAAGAAAAACCCAAGTAATGACAGCAATGGAAAAATACACAATACCGGCCAGTAGGCGGTATTTAACCAAAACTCAGCGATCGCTGGATGGGCATACAATGAAGCGATGCTTGCTGCAATCAAAGCAGGTATCAATAATAAAGATAATATCCCGGTAATCCGATACATCTTTTGCTGTAATTCTTTCGTGGTTTTCAATAATAACCGGGTTGATCCTAGCAAAGCATAACCAATCAGGACGGACAATGAAATTAGTATGCTAAAGCTATTGATGCGAAAGCCGTGACCATCAAACCCTTCGATCATATTCGCCAAAATATTGCCCTGAATGAGCGTAACAAAAATACAGGTTGCAATAAAAAGCCTATCCCAACGGGCAACGCCCTTTGTCGATTTTAAGCGAAACTCAAATATTACGCCTCGCAGCAATAGGCATAACACCATAAACATCAGCGGCAGATATAATATGGGCAAAAGCAAACTAAATGCGGCAGGAAAAGCCCCATATAACGATGCCATACCCAGTACCAACCATGTTTGATTGCCATCCCACGTCGGCAATAACACACTCATGGCGATGCTACGTTCTTTGGAATTTAAGAAGCCCATCATCATCCCTGCACCAAGCGTAAAGCCATCTAGCACCACATACATCAAAACGCAAAAGGCAATAATCCCTGCCCAACCGTAAGCTAAATATGGCATTTACTTATCCTCCACATGTAAGTACGCAAACGGCATTTTCATGTCTTCGATATTTTCTGGCCCATGCTTAATAATCTTGCCAAAGTAACGAAAATAAAAGAATCCAAAAATGATGCCATACACGACAATAATTAACACAAGTGAAATCAAAACATTTTTCATGAGCACATCAGACACGGCATCACTCGTGCGCACGAGATTGTAAACCACCCAAGGCTGACGACCCGTTTCAGCAGTAAACCATCCTGCGATCAGGGCAATAAAGCCTGATGGCCCTAAGAACACGCAACTTTTTAAAAACCACGGATGGTCATACAATCTATGCCTAAAGCGCAAGACTACCCCCCATAAGGCAAGTCCTAAAATTAAAAAGCCCAAGCCTACCATCACCCTAAAACTGTAAAACACAATGGGAACAAAAGGTCGATCGCTTGCAGGTACACTATCTAGCCCCTGTAAAACACCATTCCACTGATGTGTGTTAATGACGCTCGCTAAATGGGGAATACTCACTACCCAAAGATTTTGAGCCTTGTCATCATCAGGATAGGCAAATAATATCAAAGGGGCACCTGCCTGCGTCTCCCAATTAGCTTCGATAGCTGCAGTTTTAATGGGCTGATACTCATGATCGATGAGGCCCGCATCATCTCCCACCATAATTTGCGCTAAAATCAATACAATCAAAATACCGCTCGCAAAACCCAAACATTTTTGTGCGAACTGAATATGTTGCTTTTTTAGCAGATAAAAAGCAGACACTGCCATAATCACAAGAATCGTCGTCACGTAGGCTGCCAATAGCATGTGGATGTAGCGCGTAATCACCGATGGATTAAAGATCACGCTCCACCAGCTTGTGACCACAAACTGTCCGTCTTGTAACATCGCGCCTGAGGGCGTTTGCATCCACGAGTTTGCTGATAAGATCCAAAAAGCTGATAAGGTCACACCAAAAAATACAAGTAATGTCGCACAGTAATGCAGCTTTGGCCCAACTTTGTTCCAGCCAAAAATCATGACGCCTAAAAAACCCGCCTCAATAAAAAATGCGGTTAATACTTCATAGGTAAATAATGAACCCAAGACCGGCCCTACCATTTTGGTCATCCCCGCCCAATTGGTCCCTAACTGAAATTCCATCACAATACCAGAGACAATGCCCATACCAAAGGTCAAGGCAAAAATCTTCATCCAGAATTTACAGATACTTAAGTATATAGCGTTTTTGGTTGTGAGCCACATGCCTTCCATAATCGCTAAAAAAGTGGCCAGGCCAATGCTAAAAGCAGGGAACAAAATATGAAAACTAATCGTAAATGCAAATTGTATGCGTGCTAACAGTTCAGCTGACAAACCCATGAGACTTCTCCTGTTATATCGAAGCGTTTATAGGATAACATATTTTTGGCTGAATCTATAGTTTTTTGTAAAAAAATCGCCTATGCTGTACGATAAAAACCTTAGGAGATAATTATGAAAAAAGCCATTATCATCGGCGCCTCTGGTGCCATTGGATCTGCTTTAAGTGCCGCTTGTGAAAGCGCTGGTATGTCAGTCGTCCGTTTATCACGCCCTGAGATTGACCTGACTTCTGAAGCATCGATTATGGCCGCCGCTGCCGCTTTAAAAACGCAGGGTTATTTTGATTTGATATTTGTCGCTAGTGGTATTTTGCAAACGCCTATACTACAACCCGAAAAAACGATCAAACAAATTGATCCTGAGCATTTGCATACACTCTATCAAATTAATGCCATTGGCCCCATCCTTGTGTTAAAACATTTTGCGAGCCTTTTTGATCCTGAAAAAAGTAGCATCTTTGCAGCGCTCTCTGCGCGTGTTGGTAGCATCTCAGATAATCATTTAGGCGGCTGGTACGGCTATCGCGCCTCAAAAGCGGCATTAAATATGCTCTTAAAAACTGCGAGCATTGAATATCACCGCACCCATAAATCCCTCATTATTGCAGGCCTGCACCCAGGCACGGTTGATAGCAAACTCTCCAAACCCTTTCAAGCCAATGTCCCTAAAGAACAGTTATTTACGCCCGAATTTGCTGCGCAACAGTTACTACAAGTACTTGGTAACTTAACCCCTGAAGACTCTGGCAATTGCTTTGATTGGAGCGGCGAAAAAATTGAGTTTTAACGCTCTTAAGCTTAAAAGGGGAATATTATGATACGCGTTTTTTATGATGGCTCGTGCGGTCTTTGCTCTAAGGAAATTGCTTATTATATGAAAATAGCACCGATGGGTCGATTTGAATGGATTGATCTTGCAAAAACACCAGACGCCTTTACGCAGCTAGGATATTCGCTCATAGAGGGATTTCGGCTCATGCACGTGCAAGATGATCTTGGCAATATGGCCGTTGCTGTTGATGCCTTTGCGGTACTTTGGCGAGGCTTGGGAGGTTTTTGGAAGATACCCGCGACCCTTATAAAGTGGCCTGTCATTTACTCGCTAACTAGCTTAGCGTATAGAGCTTTTGCAAAACGCCGTTTTAACAAAAGCCAGAAGACTTGTCGGTTAGGCTAAGCGCGTATTTCATCCAAAAGTAAAAGTATAAAGCTCAGCACCCGGACTATTAAACTGCAGCGTCAATGTTCCTGAAGTTTGCTTTGGTAAAGCCAGCACTGGATATAAATCGTGATGCGTTAGGGTAAAGCTGCCCATATTTTTACCATTTAACTGTACGGTAACCAGGACGGGTTTATTCGCCACGCCAGCGACCAAAAACACTTTTTGGGCGTTGAAATGCAAAGTAATGCTGGCATTAGGTGCTGTTGAAACGATATATTGATCTTGTGACGCCCATCCCCCTTGTTTGCTCCATAGCCCCAGATATTCGCTGGCACGCTCGCCTCCCAAATAAGTTTCTGGAGTTTGGTTGCTAAAAGCCGATGGCGCTACGGCATTAGGTTGTGGCGTGGTGATACTGTCCTGAACCCCTAATAACACCTGAATATTATGCTCTGTTTGGGCATAATCGCCTTCACCAAAACTTTCGTAAACCACATTGCCTTGCTTATCAATCAAATAATGCGCTGGCCAGTATTGATTATGATAATTCAACCAGGTGGCGTAATTACTGTCCATGACTACCGGATATTGAATGCCATCTTCTTGAACTGCTTGTATCACGTTGGCGGGATTTTTTTCGAATTCAAATTCGGGAGTGTGCACGCCTATAATCACCAAGCCTTGACCATGATACTTGGCATACCAGCTGTTCAAATACGGCAAAGTACGCACGCAATTGATGCAAGAGTAAGTCCAAAAATCAATTAACACTACCTTGCCTTTCAAATCAGCTAAGGCGAGTGGTGGTGAGTTGATCCAATCATTGGGCGCGTCAAGAATTGCCGGCGCCGGATAAGGCAAGCTTAAAGCATCGACGAGTTGATTGCTTGTCGCTTCACTTAAGGCTGTGTTTGCCGGAATAGAGTTAGCATGCATCGGAATCAATGCTAGCAAGGCTGCAGCCAAAATAATCACACCAAATATTTTACGTAAGCGCCCACTATTTTTTTTCAAAAATGCTAATTTTTGCATAATGGTTTTTCCCAACACCGCAATGATAATCATAGGTAATACACTACCTAAAGCAAAAAATAAAAAACTAAAAAAGCTCCCCCAGTTACTGTCTTCTACTGCACTTCGCACAATCGCTGCTGCCAAAATTGGCCCACCACAGGGAACCCAAATTAAACTCACCAAGCCACCTAAAAGCACACCACTGAAAAAACCGCCAGAGGGTTGATCCGCTTTGGCTGATGCCGCCATGCCAATACTCGCAAATCGCTGTGTTAGGTGCTCAAATTTATTGGATAACCTATCTGAAATGAGAATTAACCCAAAGAGGCCAATCAGGGCGAATGCTACATAGCGCACGACATCTAAATTGATACCAAGATGTTGCACTAAAATCCGTGAAACAATAGTGAAGGTCGCGAATACTAAAACAAAGCCAGTGATAATGCCATAAGGCCGAGTGCGCCCGCCTTCAATGCCGCCTGAGAGCATAATTGGGAGAATCGGCAAAATACAGGGGGATAAAATTAAGGCAAAGCCTTCGACAAACGCCAAGGCCAAATTAAGGAAAATTGCAGTATTCATGATCGCGCCTTAGTTGCATGCTAAGACCTGATCATAGATGGCAATAAAGCTTATGTCAATAATAACTAGATGGTTACCTCAAGACCGACCGTACCCATGTAGGTTGAACCAAATTGACCGTTTTGAGTTTTGTCATTTGAACCAATATTGGGAACCGCGATGCCTGAGCCTTCTAAATATAAACTAAAGGTTTTATTGAAATGATATTGTGCACCCACAGCATAATATAAGCCTACACTGGCCTGATTGACCATATTCATATTACTGGATGATGGCGCCTCGCCTTCATAAGCATTGACGCCTAAACCGGCTTTGCCAAATACTGAAAAATTATGCTGTAACGGCATTATGCCTTTTGCTGCTAAGTGATAAACCATGGTCATCGCCTGACCACCTGAGTTCGCACCATTTGGAAGAGCATCCATACCTGCCTCTACCGCCAAATTCTGATTCAGGTTCACCCCCATGGTCATGGCATTAATTGCCAAAGAACCTTGATCCCAATTGCTAGCCTTACCTACACCAAGACCAAAATCAAAGTACATGCTTTTGCTATCGTTCATTGACCCCATTTGATTTGCCATATCCGCGTGAGCCGCGGTCGCACCTAAAAGCAGCGCTAATCCTAATAGTATTTTTTTCATTGCTCAACTCCTGTTACTAAACGTTAGCGGCATTTTTCCACAAATGGCATCATATCGTCAAGGATAATTTCGGCCCCGTTTTTAATACTCTTTGTATTGTGGCATAATACGCTTTAAGTAAATCCATCAGAAGCCATCATGAATCCCCCTCTCATCCTCGCCTCATCCTCAGCTTCGCGCAAAATGATTTTAGACAAGCTAGGCATTCCTTATCAAACGATGAAACCGGATATCGATGAGGCTGTTATTTATGGTGAAGAGGTCGAAGCTCATGTTTTACGCCTCGCCAAAGAAAAAGCCTTAAAAATCGCAGCTAGCATGCCCAACGCCTTAATTATTGGCTGTGACTCTGTGTGCATTTTGAATGGACAGATCATGAGCAAACCTGAAACTCATGAAGTCGCAGTAGCGCAATTGCAAGCGTCCTCTAGCAAAGTGATTTATTTTTACTCGGGCCTCGCGCTCTATAATTCCGCCACCAAAAACTTGCAGCAAAAAGTCGTGCGCACCGAAGTGCATTTTAAAACGCTAACGCCTGAACTGATTGAGGCTTATCTCCAAAAAGACCAACCCTATCACTGCGCTGGTAGCATTAAAGCCGAGGGCTTAGGCATTATTTTAATTGATAAAATGATTGCCGATGACCCCAATAGCCTAGTGGGTTTGCCGCTCATTGAACTCATTCGAATGTTAGAAAATGAAAATTTTGATCTTTTAGGAACTCATTCATGAGCATTATTTTAGCAACAGAACGCCTGATTCTGCGCGAATGGAAAGATGAGGATATTCCTGCCTTTGCCGCCATGAATCAAGACTCAAAGGTAATGGAATTTTTTCCAGCAATCTTAACGCCAGCAGAGTCCGCAAACTTTATTGAGCGGCAACGGCTGCACTTCAAAGAACATGGCTTTTGCTCCTTTGCTGTTGAGCTAAAAGCCACGGGGGAATTTATCGGTTTTGTTGGCTTACTCATTCCTAGCTTTACCGCGCATTTTACTCCTTGTGTTGAAATCGGTTGGCGTATTGCCTCACCGCATTGGAATCAGGGTTATGCCACAGAAGCTGCCAAAGCTGTATTGCAAGCAGCTTTTGAAAAATATGGCTTAAAAGAAGTGGTGTCATTTACAGCCGAAATTAATCAGCCCTCAATGCGCATTATGGAAAAAATTGGCATGGCGCATGATCCTCTGGATGATTTTGACCATCCGCGCCTTGCCAAAGATCATAAGCTTTCCCGACATGTGCTGTATCGCTTTACTCCACGAATCAAGGCATCCTAGCCTCGGATCCTTCGTCCTGATAATGCGCAGCATTCAAGGGAATAATGATACAATAAGGCTTTATAAAACTGGAAAATACCATGCCGCAGATAAATTTATGATACAATCATCTCTACTTCACCCCCACCAAAGAGCCATAGTGTTTAAAACAAAAATCCTTCCCTGCCTCATCAGCATTATCATTTGTCTCGCGGTTGGCATGCTAGCATCTTGGGCGACGATGCCAGAAGTCATTCATTGGTACCCAGTATTAAAACAACCTTCGTTCACACCGCCCCCTTATGTGTTTGGGCCAATCTGGACTTGTTTGTATATTTTGATGGGCACTGCTGCAGGTCTAGTGTTTCAAAGCACTAGTGTGTTTCGCACTCGCGCGCTCATCTGGTTTGGCATTCAACTCTGCTTTAATGCACTTTGGTCTTTTATCTTTTTTAGCTGGCATCAGTTGGCTTGGGCGTTGGTTGACTTGGGCTTGATTTGGATGAGCTTAGTTATCGCCATTTACTACTTTTACAAAACCAAACCGCTCTGCGCTTACTTGCTCCTGCCTTATCTTGCTTGGGGAAGTTTTGCGTTTGTGATTAATGCGAGTGTGGTATATTTAAACTGAACTTAGCATGACACTCATATACTTGAGCCTAGCGTAGGGTATGCTCGTTTTTAGGAGCATCCACCATCGCACTTGCCCTCAAGAAAGGCCTGCAAGCTTGATCCGTAGAGGCAACGACATACCTGGCAAATTCTCTAAAATTTGCAGATGATACCGGTTGCTCAGTTCCAAAAAGTGCTAGCTTTGGACATGCCCTGCCCATGCTTGCGGCATGCGCTTCTAACGCTGCTACTTTTGTGATTCGTCCGCCGCTGATTTGGGCTAACTGCATTTCTTCGTAGGCAATAATGCCTTGCTCAAATTTTTTGACATAATCCGCGGGAATCACTTCAGTAAAGCCTTTCACTTTGGCAGAGCCATCTGCCTGTACCTCAATGTCAGTGAGTTTAACCATGTGAATGCTTTCGATTTCTGTTGCATCGGGTGCGAAAGTGGGTGCTACGTCGGGGGACAATACTGTTAAAAACCCGGTGACACACGTGTGCAGGCCGTAGCGTTCATTATAGTCAACCCGTTGCCATACCTGCATCATATCACCGGCATTCACTTTAAGACCGGTTTCTTCTCTTAATTCACGCAAGGCATTTGCAGTAAAATCCCCATCAAAATCACCATACGCATATTTACCGCTCTCTGTTTTAGCTGCTATTTTTTCATAGGCCTCATCTACAGGCATGCCCCTTAAAATAAGCTCTTCAGCTTCATCAATATCAGCACCTTCTAAGTCAGAAAAATGTTCGCCCGTATGCTTTTGCGGACCAAACTTGCCATAACCCTCTGAGGGCAGCAACTTTCCAGCTTTACGCTTATTTTTAAGCAATAAAATTTGAATGCCATCATCACTGGTTTCTCTCAAAGCCGTCACTGTTGATCCTGCTGCAATTCTCGAATACACATTAACGCCCACCGAACGCCTTGTTACGCCAGAGGTTATTTCATCTGTGAATGTCGCGCCTGCCATTTGTAAGCGGCCAGAACGATTTGCAGCTTGCACGACCATCGCTGCATAAATTTTGGATGGGTCTGCTGCGCTATCGGCCATACCCTGAATAAAAGGACCTGGGCGGGTATGGGCCTCATGCTTAACCTGCTCTCCTTTCAAAAACCAGCCGGCAACGCCACTTAAACTGCCTGCTGCTAATACAGGTGCGTAGGGGAATAATCTTTTAAAAGCCATTGGATTTCTTAAACTATTTTGCGATGGAAAATTATATAACAATATATATTAAATGTCATTAATCGCCATGATTAGGCATTAACCCCCGCTTAAGGCTGCTCATGATATAAGGCCACCAACTATTCTTTGCTCGAAGTACAACCTAGCAGCTGCATTAACTTTGCGATATTCCTCTCAACCGTGCGGCCGCAGGTAATGAGTGTTGGTGTCGCGATTTTTTTTGTTAGTTCATTCATTAAGCTCACATCTTGCAAATTACCTGTTGCGGTAAACTCACTGGGTCCCCATATGGTTTGGTAGACCTCTGGACCAAAGTGACTCAGCGCATAGGTAAAAATTTCGGGATTTGGTTGTTTGCAATCTACACCTCGCAATGCTACACTTAAATTATTTTACAATACCCTGGACAATCCCTCATGGCCCTCTCAGCAACTAGCGCAGGTTTATGGACTGACGCTGATATCATTGACTATTTGCAAAGAAACAAAACAAAAATTCCTGAGGGATTGCTTCCCGATTTGGCTAGCCCCAGCATTCATTATTTTAGCGATAGTAATATGAACCAAGTGGCTTTGGTTTCCGATGACACGCGCAGCATTATTGTTAAACATGCTCCGCCTTTTGTCAGAATTGTTGGGCCCTCTTGGCCTATCTCCACAGCTAGAAATAGTTTAGAGGCGCAGTATCTTAAAGAGGTCAGCGTGCATCTTCCTGGCAGCGTTCCCGCAGTGTATCTCTGTGATGAAAATACGATGGTAATGGAAGCGATTCACGGTTATGAAAGCGCACGCTATGCTCTCATCGCAGGAAAAAAATTGCCGCTTTTGGGCCGGCATATTGGCCATTTCGTTGCCCACATGAGTTACAAAACCTCAGCCTTTTCACTCTCTGAAACCGAACTTGCAGCCGCGGCTGCGCGTTATATTAATCCCGACCCCTGCAAAATCACCAATGATTTATTTTTTACCGACCCCTATATTTATGGCGCACCAAGTAATAAATTTTCAAGCCCGCTATGCTTGCAAGTGATGGCGCTTGCCGGAGATGTGGCTTTAAAAATCGAAGTTGCAGCCCTGCAACATAAATTTAATCATTGCCAAGAAGCCTTAATTCACGGCGATTTACACACCGGTAGTTTACTGACCAATGAAGACAGCACGAAAATTCTGGATGGTGAATTTGCATGGTATGGCCCTGTGGGTTTTGACTTGGGAGTATTTATTGCCAATCTCGTCGTCAATTACCTGGCGCATTTTGGTTTATCCAGCGATGATGCAGTGCGTAAAGATTATCAGGCCTACTTGCTCACGCAAATTCAAGATACTTGGCAAACTTTTGCGCAAGAATTTACAGCGCTGGTAGGTACAAATTCTGAGAGGGCTACAAGCTTTTTAACCAGCACCTGGTATGACACACTCGGGTATGCAGGCACTGAATGCATCCGCAGAGTATCAGGCCTGGCACAGAATAAAGATGTGCATGATATTCAAAACTTTGCCCAACGAGTTGGGGTTGAAAAAGCCATATTAGACTTGGGCTGCACGCTTATTAAAAGCCGCTTTGACCTTGAAAACTGCACTGCGCTCAATGCGTTAGTTGCAGCATCAACCCCAGTCATCATCACCCCTCACATGGCCCATTGCTTTTTAGAAGCGGATGAGTTGAGAGTTGCTATTGGTTGTTATGAGGCTGCCGCTGGCTCGCCGCAGAAATATTAATTCTACGATAAATGTGACTGCAAAAGATCAGATTACGTTACCGACAACCTATACAAATAATGCGGCAAACCCGCATGCATAAAATCTTTTTCATACTCAAAGCCTAACTTCTGCATCACGCGCAAAGATTGCTGATTCGTGTGCATCGTAAAACAGACTAGAGTCTTGAGGCCTAAAATTTGAAAAGCCTGCTTAATGGCATATCGACCCATTTCTGGTGCATACCCTTTTCCCCATGAATCCCTCTCCAATGAGTAGGTCAGCTCAATGACGGCTTGCCCCTCCACCATCGCATGATTTAATCCGCCTTCGCCCACAAAGCGCTGTGTGTCTTTTTCAAACCAAATAAAAGGTCCAAAGCCATATTCATTCCAATAGCCTGTATCTCTTGCTAAAATTTTTCGAATATCATCATCACTTAACTTTACCCCATAGCAACCAATAAAATCAGGGTCTTGAAACATCTGGCGATAGATGTCAAAACAACCCAGTTGCGGGATATAGCCGTACAGACGCTCTGTTTCCACATCTGGAGGATGCACGGTAAAATCGAAGTAAGCCTCGCGATCGATCGCCTGACAAAAATCAGTTTTGGCAATGGCATAGGTCAGCGTGTTGTCGTGTTGTTTTGCGAGCTCCTGTTTATGCACTTCATAGGCTTTGGCTTTTTCTGGATATGCGCGCAGATAATCTCGAAATAAAATATGCTTTGCCCACCAGCTAGAGGGATCGTTAACCAGATGGACTTGATGCGTACGCTGACCGGCCTCATTATTTTTGAAGAAATAGCAACGATTCGGGAACTCCGCATCAAAGGTTGGATTGTATCGATAACCCAAGGTCTCAACTTTCGAAAGCAACTCGGCTTTATGCTGACTCAAATGATGGATACCGACCAGAATATCAATCACAGGCTTTGCTACAATACCCGGTATTGCTGTACTGCCGATGTGTTCAATCTGACAAGGACAGTTCAAGGCTTTTTCTAGCTTAATTTTTTCATCTAAAAATTGCTTAGGCCAAGTAGGATCATACGATGATAGCTCAAGAATCATATTTCACCACTCACTCGGCAAACCTCCAGCGCTGCCAGCAAGCTTGGTGTCACCTGCCGCATATGCAGCAACGCATCGAGCGTTTGCGTGACTTGCGCAATGCCTATGGTTTCTTGTTCTGAAGCTTCAGCGAGACAGGCACGTTCCACATTATAAATCAGCCAATGCAGCCAGCTACAGGCGCCATCAAATGCGGCTGGCAAAATATTTTGGTCAATTACGCCGCCGGCTTTTTTGTAGGCTTTGATCATTTTAATAAATAAGGCCTGATCAAACTGTTCGGTAATAATGCCGGACCAATTGAATGCAATGTTAATCAAATCATAGGTTGGATTCACAAAGGTTGCCGCCTCCCAATCAATTAAAATGGGCTCATCAAACTCATCCCATAACACATTTTTTTGATCTAAATCGCCGTGCGTCATCACTTGATGTTGTGTTAATGCCATCACTGCATGGTTATAAGCCTCATTGATGGCAATGAGCGCTTGTTCATGCTGACGTAAATCTGCTGCAAAAGGGCAATGATGCGCCTCGGCTTTTTTTAAGGTCTCTAATACATGCGCAGTGGTATACGCTGTGGAAGACTCTTTGGGCTTTGACACCGCTAAATTTATTTGATGAATCTTTGCCAGCATTGCTGCGACTTTGAGCGCATGGGCTTCAGAAATAATTTTTGCATCGATGGTAGTGCCATTGACCCAGGGATACACTAAAAAATACTGCCCCTCAACTTCAAACACATGTTTGCCCTGTGATATTAAAGCAGCAACCGCGGGAATTCCTTTTTCTACAAAGCGTGCGGCGATGTCTTCGCTGAGCTCATAGTTATTTTTAATTGCCTCATCTTGTAAATTCATATCGGATGATAGCTGCTTCACAGCAAAGAGCCCTGCAGAGGTTTTTATTTTCCACATGCGATGCAACAAGCCACCATGAACTTTGCTGGGCTCAGCCATTGGCGCACCTAAATTAAAAGCTTGGCATACTTTAGCCAACGTTTTTTGCTCCATTAGCTTTCCTTAGAAAAGTTCATCAACGGCATGCTACTGCGGCACTGCCTCATCAGCGGAATCTCCCCCAGACAATGACCTTCCTTCAGCAGAGGCCGCTAACGAAGAGAAAGTCAGCGTTGATGCAATAGAACCACGCTCAACACTTGCAGCCACAATGGGCTGGCCTTTCTCATTAAGCTTTAAACCATATTTTGCTAAAACAGCTGCTACTTCTGGCGCTTCACGCACACGTGCTGGCAAAACTTCACGTCCTTCAGGATTTGGATTGACACCATGCTTCACTAATAAAGCTACAGTACTTAGAGTTGCCTCCCAGTCACTATAACGCACCCCTCTATTCCATAAGGATATACTATGCCTAAATAATCGTGCACCGTTGGATAATAGCGCTTCAGTCGCCGCTAGTGTTGCCTCTGGCCCCATTGTGTAGTAACCATCTATAACGCTTTCTAAAGGTGTGAATCCTTGAAATGTTGCTGTAGCAGAAGAAATTTGATCGATATAGGCTAGATGCCTTCCTTCAAAACGAGCGTCACATAAATAATTAGTTATTTCAGCACGACGATCGCCGTAGTGTAAGGCAACCAAATTCGTTTTGCTTTTTTGATCATATAGGCGAGGATATTTTTCTAGTAAATATGCTATACAAGCAATGCAACCTCTTGATGCCGCTTTATGAAAAAAAGTCGTACCCGTTATGGGATCTGGATCATCGAGCAAAGCCTCCGCAGCTCTCACTCTTTCTGGCTCAGCAGATTCAAAATGCTCTTTGAGAACCTCTAGTTTTTCGGCATCATTCAAATCATTGCACACCATCATCCTGGCTAGCTTATTAGGTATTTTTGCTATAGGCTGCATTTCCTCTGCATTTTTAAAATATCTAATTTTTTCTTCTTTTGTCATCATGTGTGTCCTTGGCCTTTTTAATTTATAATCCCAAAGCTGCATCGGCAACTACGGGTGGTGGTGCGAATCTACTACTTAAGTTCTTGAGCGCTGCAAATGCAAAGTCATATTCCGCAATACTAGGCCAATACTCGCTCTTTAAGCGCGGTCTTAATAAATCTATTTCGAACTCTAATATCTCTTTGGGTAATTTTAGACCCATTGCATGCAAGTTGCAAGTATCTAGCGCACGATGAAAGCCATAGGGAACGCAGCTAGCCCCGACTTGCTCTGCAAAGGTCCAGCAAGCTAAATGCGGCAAAAGAAGTGATTTACAGCCTTGACCAGGGCCATGCTTGCAATCTTCTGCGCATCCATATGAGTAATCATGCGGGGACGCATATTGATTTTCCCGCGCATTTTATTCCTGGTGGTAAAACCAGTGATGCATTTGAGCTTTCGCATTTGATGGGACGATGTCTTGTGATCGCCATTGATGCCGATGCGCCGCTTGTGCTGCCCTCTCACCTTCTTGATCACGCCATACAGGCAAATGATATTATTTTCTTTAAGACGGCCAATGCCGCCCTCACCGAATATACTGAAACTTACACGGCTATTAGCCTTCCCGCTGCGCAATATCTGCGAGATAAAAAAGTTAAAATTGTGGGCATCGATTATTTGAGCGTGGATCGGCATGGCGATCAGGGCTTTCCCGTGCATCATGAACTTTTGGCTCATGATATTTTAATTGTCGAGAATCTTGATTTAAAAAATGTTCCCACTGGATGCTATGATGCCAAAATCTATCCTTTAAAGATGCAAGGCGTTGATGGCGCGCCTGTGCGTGTGAGTTTGGAACGATGATGAATCATCCTACTGCTATTTTAAAATGGGCAACAGATTACCTAAACTCTCAGGACTACGAGGTTGTGGTCGAAATACCCTTCCAGATCCGCTCATGCTTCATTTTCTTGACTTACCATAGCCTGATAAAATTCATGCAGTTTTTGCTGCAACAGTTTTTTGTCAGGAAGCTGCGTTTGATATTCAGCTATTAGCGTTGGTGATAGACTTCGACTTAATGAATACTCTACAACTTCCTTGTCTTTGCTAGCGCAGAGGAGAATTCCAATCGGCGCATTCTCGTGAGGCTTTTTGACATCCCGATCTAAAGCCTCAAGGTAAAACTCTAGCTTGCCTAGGTATTCAGGCTCGAAACGGCCAACTTTGAGCTCAAACGCAATTAGTGCATTCAAGCCTCTATGAAAAAAGAGCAAATCAAGTGCAAAATCACGCCCACCTACCTGCAAAGGATACTCGGAACGAATAAAGCAAAAATCATGACCCAATTCAATTAAAAACTTTTTTAGCTTATGCAATAACGCATGATGTAAATCAGCCTCACT
Source organism: uncultured Thiotrichales bacterium (assembly GCA_903870015.1). GTDB lineage: Bacteria > Pseudomonadota > Gammaproteobacteria > Francisellales > CACEW01 > CAIQBE01. The sequence goes on along the minus strand of CAIQBE010000012.1, from coordinate 40,303 downwards.
ATGACCATCTGGCAAGTCTAAAAACTCTATCACATATGTATCTTTAAAGACTGACAGTGCTTCAGGATAATTCTGCTTAATGACTGCTGATGCTTTGGGTGGGTTTAAAACGGCACGCTCAAACGACCCAAGCTTAAATTGCCTTTCAAGTTCGCGCTTACTCCACTTTTCTGTATTAGCCATACGCAAGTAAAACTCACGCTCTTCTGGATATTTGCTTTGACCTAAAATGATCAGATTATGACTCCATGACAATTGTCGCGCCAGTGGTGCGACTTTTTCATTATTCCGATAGGTTTCATAAAACTGGCGCATTCGAAAAAGGTTAGAGCGCGTAAAACCCCTCAAGGTCGGATACTCTTGGCTAATATGCTTTGCCAACTGCTCGACAACCCCCTCTCCCCATTCAGCAGCTTCAAGCTTTCGGCTAATGTATTCACCAATTTCCCAATATAAATCAATTAAGCAGGTGTTGACTGCTTGGTAGGCTTTTTTCTGGGCGCTCGTAATTAGGGTAGTAATTTCAGAAAACTGCGCTTTGAACTCAGGTGCATTTGATACTGCGGTAAGGTTTTTCATGATATATCTCCACTAATGACTTTTTGATATTGTCAAAAATAATACTGATAATAATACGACCATTACACCTGGATTGCAATTCAAAATAATCTCGCATAAGACCCAAATTGTGCTACCATTACTCAGTATCGCTATAAATTTGAATGTGCAGTTAATTTATGAAAAATATTTCAGACACCCTCATCAAAATCATACAACAAATTTACACACCCGCTGGCATGGAAATCACCAGAGCGCTCACCCCTTTGGAACAAGCATGAATCCGACCGCTATTTTACAATGGGCAACAGATTACTTAAATTCTCAGGATTACAAGGTTGTCGTCGAAACGCCCTGGTCTCAGGTCATCCGCTTTGCAACATCCAACGGGCCTGTTTATTTAAAACAAACGCCGCCTGCTTTGTTCTTAGAGCCGAAGATTATCCAATTATTGCAGGGGCAATTTCATGCCAATGTCCCAACCGTGATAGCGAGTAACGATGTACTTTATGGCTTTCTGATGAAAGACGCCGGGATTACCCTCCGCTCCTATCTCAAAACTAATTTCCAGCCCGAGCTCTTGTTAACGGCCATTGACCAACATGCCCAGATTCAACGATCAGTCGAGCGTAATCTCGAATCCTTTTTAGCTTTAGGCGTTCCTGATTGGCGCTTAGAGAAGCTGCCTCAACTGTATGAGCAACTGATGAGTCAAACCGAGTTTTTAAAAGCAGAAGGCCTGACTGATAAAGAACTGCAAGTCTTGCTGGATTTAACCCCACACTTTACAGCGCAATGTGCGGCGCTTTCGCAATATCACATCTCAGCAACTTTGGTGCAACCGGATTTTAATACGAATAATACGCTCTTTGATCCCGCCACCCAAAAACTGACGTTTATTGATTGGGGTGAAATTGTGATTAGCCATCCGTTTTTTGCTTTGCATAATTATTTACTACAAGCTATTAAACATCATGGCGTTACCGCATCTAGTCCGCTTTATCAGCAACTGCAAAAAGCTTGTTGCGAACCTTGGCTTGAGTTTGCGCCGGAGAATAAACTACTAGAAGCTTTTGTGTTAATCCAAAAACTCTTCCCCATTTATTCCGCGCTGGCTTATTATCGCTTAATGCTCGCTGTTGATCCGCAAGCCTTAAAATCCTTTTATGGCGAAAGGCTTGCTGGGTATTTTAGAGAATATATTGCTTCCACTCATTTAATATAGACGCCACTTTCAGACTGCCTAAACAGCTCATCCGCTTGCACTACCTATCTGATCTTTATTTAACCAGCAAATACGAGCAAAATATGATCAAATAGATAATCCTAAAACTTTTAAAGACTGCTGCATAACCCACCCCCCCGGCGTCATCCTTCGAAAAATTGCGCAGCAATTTTTGCGGAGGAACCAGGACCCAATCGCATGCAGCGTAACTGCATTCAACCCTTCCCTAATCATGCAATGAATGCAGCTACGCTGCATGCTAGTAAAAACTGGATCCTCCGCAATTTTGCTCCGCAAAATTCGAAGGATGACGCCAGGGAGAGGGCACCTGGGTTATCAAGCAGCCTTAAGGATAACGCCGGAAAGGGGTTATGCAGCAGTCTTAAGTTGTAGCATGCTTTTTAGATAGCTTCATGGGTATATGGTACTATAGTTCAGTACCACTTGCAAGGGAGATTATATCTGAAAAATGAATGAATTTATAAAAATACTCGCAACAAACCATAAATACCAAAGCCAGCAAGCAACACTGCACCGATGCGATTAAAAGTCTTCATGGTTTTTATTGAGATTTTATCGCGGGTAAAATAAAGCACGGTATTTAAACCCAAGACCCAGCTCAAGGTCGCCACTAAAACACTCGGCGCCAGCACCCAAAATGCATGAGGATCATGCGTTACGAGCAGCGCTGCTTGCGAGCTGACGGATGACCAGAATATAATCGTAAAGGGATTGATCATGGTCAGCATATAACTTGCGGCCATGTGCTGCCACCAGGGTTTAGCAATTTTTTGATGCTCGCCCATATTAACCTCAGCAACCTTTGTGCCCCAGGCTTTATAAGCAAACCAAAATAAAACTAATGCGCCGCAAAAGCCGATGACATTTAAAAATTTGGGGCTTTGCAAGATTTCAAGCGCGCCCAAGCCTAAAAAAATCATAAAAGTCGTATCGACACAACAAGCACCCAAGCCAAAGCTCACGCCAGTTTTATAACCATAAAGCAAATTGCGCCGGATCATTTCTAGATTCATGGGGCCGATAGGCACTGCTGCGCCGTAGCCGAGTAACAAGCCGTAGATTACGTCGTGCCACATCTTTTTTTGCTCTGCTCAAAAACTTCATTGACCAAAAAGCCTAGCTTATTAGGATCAATTTCTGGCGTGATGCCATGGCCCAGGTTAAACACATGAGGCTGACCTTGCATCATCTCTAAAATCTTTGTGACTTCTTGTTTAATTACCGCATCACTTTCTTTTAATAAATTAGGGGCAAAATTGCCCTGCAACACAAATTGCGCGCTTAAGGTATTTTTTGCTGTTAATAAATTAGTTTGCTCATCGATACCTAATGCATCACTTGATAACATGGTCAATTGTGATAAACGATTACCCGCCCCGCGTGCAAACACAATGCTTGGGATTTTTTTACCTGCATGGGTTTTATGTAAATTTTTGATAATTTGCTCAATATAATTCAGTGAAAAGCTGACATAACTATTGTCGTTAAGCAAACCACCCCAGCTATCAAAGATCATGACGATATCTACACCTGCTTCGATTTGGGCATTTAAGTATGATGTCACTGATTCGGTGAGCTTGGCTAATAATTGATGCAACACATTGGGCGCATCGATAAACATTTTTCTGATGCGATTAAAATTTTTGCTACTACCACCCTCAACCATATAGGCTGCAAGCGTAAATGGACTGCCAGCAAAACCGATTAATGGCACACTGCCTTTGAGTTCTTTTTTAATTAAACGCACCGCATCCATGACATAAGCAAGATCAACATTAGGATCAGGGATCGCTAATTTTTTGACTTCGGTTAAATGGGTAATTCTTTTTTTAAAAGTCGGCCCCTCGCCCTCGACAAAATCAAGACCTAACCCCATCGCATCAGGAATCGTTAAAATATCTGAAAATAAAATGGCAGCATCGATCAATGGGAATCGCTGCAAGGGCTGCAAGGTGACTTCGCAGGCAAGCTCAGGTGTTTTACAAAGCTTTAAAAAGCTACCTGCACGTTCGCGCGTTTTTTTGTATTCAGGTAGATATCGGCCTGCTTGGCGCATAATCCAGATAGGCGTGTGAGTCACAGGCTCACGTAATAGTGCCTTGATGATCGTATCGTTGGCTAACGACACCGCATCACCCTTCACCATCAAGCATTTTAACGATGTCGCCCGCGACGGTTTTGACTCCGCGCTCGTCAGTCTTTACGGTATAATCTGCGATTTCTTCAAATAAGTGCATGCGCTCATCGCGAAGTTTTTCTAGTACTTCGCGTTTATTAGTGACCTGCAGCTGTGGGCGCGATTTGTCTTTTACCGTACGCTCCATTTGCTGATCAACAGTGACTTTTAAGTAAACCACAGCACCGCGTGCTGCTAAGCGTGCGCGATTCAGGGGCGAATCTACAACACCACCACCGGTTGCCAGAACAATACCATTTTTCTCGGTAAGCTCATGAATCACTTTTTCTTCGCGCAGACGAAAACCATCCTCGCCCTCAATATCAAAAATCCAAGCGATATCAGTACCGCAGCGCTCTTCTATTTCAGCATCGGAATCATAGAATTCCATTTTTAAAAGGTCAGCAAGGTGGCGGCCAATCGTACTTTTACCGGCCCCCATCGGACCTACCAAAAAAATATTACGTGAACGTTTCATGGATAAGATAAATCCTTTTCTTTTTTGTTAAAATTAATTTAAGCTGAGAAAATTTCTTCCAAAATCAATGGCATTTTAGCATATCCCTCCGCAAATTGCTAGCGAAGTACTTTAATATGCATAAGAAGTTTAGCATAGATCTTGCAACGAAACGTTTTTAGCGTTATCACTCATGATGCCCAAAAATTTAAGCTCGCAAAACCTGCCCTCTGAAAGAATTTGCAAATTATATAATAAAAAGGCACAATAATAATCAATTTATTTAAAAAAGGGCTTTTCATGCAAGGACAGGCGTTCATCGGCGGCATTTTATGCCTAGGTATTTTTGGACCGCTATTAACGCTCGGGGCCATCGACTTGAACTCAGATTCGAATACCCCCCAAGCTATTGCCTACACCACAATAGGAGCAGCAGGTGTTCTGACTAGCCTCTGTTGTTTTGCATGTATCTGCTCCGCACCTTCTGCAGAACATGCAGATAATGACAATAATAATGATTCAACAGCCTTATTGGGAATAGATAACGAGCCCCGCCGCCAAAATGGAGCGGCAACAACAATGTTGAGCGCCGCCACTCAAACTGGCTCTTTCTCGAGCGGCGAGGGCACTGATTCGGAGCAAGAAAATTCAGTCCTTGACCCCGAAGAGTTTCAAGCTTTAGGATCTCAGCCTTAAATGCAAAATAAAGTTTATATATTGGACCAAAACGTTTATAATACTGCCACTTAGGTTTGACTGACTTTATTATGCTACAACCCACTATTATTTCGCGCCTGCAGAGAATTAGCGAGCGCCATGAGGAAATTTCGGCGCTGTTAAATACGCCCAGCGTCATCAATGACTCAAATCAATTTCGCACGCTTTCTAAAGAATACGCCGAGCTTTCTGATGTGGTTAATGCCTACAAAGCTTATCTTGATAATGAAACGCGCATGCAAGAGGCTGAGGCCTTGCTTAAAGATCCTGAGATGAAAGATCTGGCTGAACTTGATTTTGCCGAGGCTAAAGCTAATCAAGAAGGACTTATCAGCAATCTCTACACCCACCTCCTCCCTAAAGACCCTAATGACCACGCCAGTATCTTTCTTGAAATTCGCGCAGCTGCAGGTGGCGATGAATCGGCAATTTTTTCCGGGGATTTATTTCGCATGTACTCAAAGTTTGCCGAGCAGAAAGGCTGGCGTGTTGAAGTCATGAATAGCAATGCTGGTGAACATGGCGGCTATAAAGAAATTATTGCGCGGATTGAGGGCGAAGGCGCCTATGGCCAACTTAAATATGAATCCGGTGCACACCGAGTCCAGCGCATTCCAACCACAGAAGCTCAAGGCCGCGTGCATACTTCTACCTGTACTGTGGCGATTATGCCCGAAAGCGAAGAAATCAATGATATTGACATTAACCCCGCTGATTTAAAAACTGATACGTTCCGTGCTTCAGGTGCTGGCGGACAGCATGTCAATAAAACTGACTCAGCCATTCGTATTACCCATATTCCCACAGGTGTTGTGGTGGAATGCCAAGAAGAGCGCTCACAACATAAAAATCGCGCCAAGGCGATGAACCTGCTTAAAGCACGCTTACTTTCAGCACAGCAAGAAAAGCAACGCGCCTCTGAAGCCGCGACGCGTAAAAGCCTCGTAGGCACAGGGGATCGCTCTGAGCGCATTCGTACTTATAACTTCCCCCAAGGCCGCTTAACGGATCATCGCATTAATCTTACGCTTTATAAACTTGATGACATTATGCAAGGCGAGCTTGAGCCCGTAATCACCCCGCTCTTACAAGAAGAAAAAACCAAACTATTGGCAGAAATTAATGCGTAAAATCTATTTGAGTAAAAACGAAGATCGCCGTGTAAAGATGGGCCATTTATGGATCTTTAGCAATGAAATTGATAATTTAAAAAGCCCACTTAAAGAATTTAAGCCTGGCGAATGCGTGAGTGTTTTTGGCGCCCAGGGCAGCGTTTTGGGATCGGGCTATATCAATCCGCATACGCTTTTGTCATTACGCTTATACAGCAATATGCCTGATGTTGCTTTTGATGCAGCACTTATCAAAGAGCGATTACAAGCAGCACTGAACTTACGGCAAACGTTTTTTTCTGCGCCCTACTATCGTTTATGTTTTGGTGAAGGCGATTTACTGCCTGGCATTATTATTGATCGTTTTAACGATATTTTAGTACTGCAGCTCACCACCCAAGGCGCATGGCAGGTGCAAGAATTTGTCGTTGCCGCCTTGCTTGAATTATTAAACCCTCGAGGCATTTTACTTAAGAATGAACAGCAAAGCTTGTCTCTCGAAGGCCTTGAGCCTTGTACTAAAACTATCTATGGCGACGTGCCTGATACGATATTAATTTTTGAAAATAACATCCCTTTTCATGTGCCGTTATTCAATGGCCAAAAGACGGGCTGGTTCTACGATCAGCGCAACAATCGCAAACGCCTAGAGTCTTTTGTCAAAGGCAAAACAGTCTTGGATATTTTTGCGTATCTGGGCAGCTTCGGCATTTACGCCGGTGTTTATGGCGCCACCTCTGTCAGCTTTATTGAGAGCTCCAAGCCTGCGTGTGATTATATTCAAAAAAATATTACCGAAAATAAACTAGATGATCGTGCGACCATTATCTGCGAAGATGCCTTTACCGCACTTAAAAATTTAAAAGATGCAGGCCAGCAATTTGATGTGGTTTTGGTTGACCCACCCGCATTTATCAAACGCAAAAAAGACATGGATGAAGGGTTTTTAGCCTATCAACGCATTAATGAACTAGCCTTGGCTTGTTTAAAAGATCAAGGAATATTGGTGAGCTCATCCTGCTCAATGCATTTGTCCAGTGAAGATTTAAACCGGGCACTTATCAAAGCGAATAAAAATAGATTTCAACTCAACACACTTGATCTCGCCTTCCAAGCACCAGACCACCCCTGGCATCCGATGATCCCAGAGACGCTGTATTTAAAATCTTATTTTATGCTTAAAAGGGAGTGCTAGAAGGCAGCAAACCAACCTCTGAAGATGCAGGCGCAATAACCTCCACCGCCGCCGCAAACATAGGCGCACTTACGGATGAGCCTGCGCCACCCCCCACAGAAACCTTAGGTGTCGCCACTCCCTTTTTGGCTCGCTCTGCTAGAAAGCCATCAATTTCAGCACGAATCTCTTTACTCACCATACCACGCTGTGACTCTAATGCACCAAACTTATGAAGCACGTACATAGCGGCTTCTTTATTTTTTACCGCTTCATCATCAGTCAACCGCATCGCTAAATGCGCCACTAACACTTCTTTCATGCCTTCATAGCTGCATATTACCTCCCTGACTGAACGAATTGCAGACAGGTGACCAAATGCCAGCATAGCGTAACGCCTAACGCCTTCTTTATCTGGATTATGCGTGAGCGCTATTAAGCTACCCATGAGCGCTCCTGACTTAAACTGAGCAACCCAATCTGGTTGCGTTGTTTTTGCCAGTCTTTGAAAAGCACTTGCAAGCACTCTCATCGATAACATATTTTTCTTTCCACGTGTTTCATATCCATAGATCCAGGATGCTGTATCTACTGCATTTTTAAAACCCTCTGCACTACGCCACCTTTCAAAACGCGCACCCATAATCTCCAACAATTGCTGCTCAGAGCCGCTCTTCTCTAAAACTCCCGCGGCTGCCGCTAATTTATCCGGGGCTAATTTAATTGCCCTGGGGCGCATAAACATATCAGTACCCGCCATAAACTCATCGATCGCCCCTTCGCCCTTTTTTTCCCTATGACTTAAGAACAAGGCATCGAAATGGTAAAGCGCAGATGTCGCCGCTATTCTATTTGCTTTATACCCGCCATCTAGCACTATAAAAAAGCAGTCTAATAACATTCCCCATATTTCTGGATCGCCCTGCACCTTAGCCCTAAATGCTGAGTTTTGCGACAAACGAGATAACGCCACCATCGCCTTGTATCTAACTTCTCTTAGATCCAAGTGATAGGCTAACGCTATTAAATAACCGATAGCATTACGCGATTGCTCTCTGGCCATTAATGAACCCATTTCTTTCTCTGCGCTTGCTGCAGCAAAACAAGATGCAATATGATTGGGCAAATGATTATCACTAAGCATATGAGCACCCCTCAAAATGCCTACTGCTCTGCTAAAATTCGCACCCGCCTTGCTTAACAAGATGTTCTCAAAATCCTTCGCCGCACCCTGGATTTGTGTTAGCGCATACTTCGAACTATACATAATTTCCCTCCCACTTATATTTTGCTTATGGCTTCTTTTGTTTCTTACAAATTAATCTACGCAGTCTTAGTTGTCAAATTAAAACTCTTACCCATTGAACATTCCATTTTTCATTTTTTGATCCAGTTTTTTATAAAAGCGATTTCACCTTAATTTAATAATTTTGGCTTATAAAATAACATCTGACTCCTAACCCTAGTTATTTTAGAGTCCACTCATTTAACATCGTACTTTTTGATTAATATTAAGTATTAAATTCACAAAAATTCATAACCCATTGAATTATCAGATTTATTACCCTATTGAAAAACTTATATTTTTTATGTAAAATGGTGACCAGGAGTAAATACTCCACATAACAATAATAAAGCAACACAGAGGAGAGTTGGCATCATGAGAACAATAACAAAAATACGTAGTTCAGCTAAATATATGAATGATGTTAATACAGTTGAGCGCAGTGGTATTCATGGTCGCAGTCGCTCTTATGCACATAAAACTGAAATTAATGGCTTTAATACAACCCCACGTGCAACTGATGCCGTCACTACGCAGATTAGCGTTCTTTTAAATCGTATTCGCACTGAGTCGTGTAGATAACTGTTTTAAATTGCTAGCTGTGGCCCATTGGCCATTAAATAGAATACGGTCACCAGGCTTATCGTTGCTGGCCAACCACACAAAAACCAATAGCGGTAAAGCCGATGGTAGCGCATTTGCCAAGCTAAGCCCCGACAAAGTTATCGCAATCATGACATGTAAAAACTTGATTAGCACCCACTTTCCCCTAGTAAGAAGAACAGTCATAGGATGGTGGCCTACGATAACTAGCCACCTTTGACTTGTTACAAAGGTGGCTATTTTTAAAGATTATAAAGACTAAAGCATGCCGTAGAATGCTAATTTTTTGCGGAAAGTACCACGGTTAATGCCGAGGATTGCAGCCGCTTGGCTTTGATTGTTATTGGTAAATCTCATGATCGCAGCCATCAAAGGATGTTCGATTTCAGTCAATACTAAGTTATAAACATGCTCAGGTTTTTCACCTTTTAAGCTATCAAAATACTCATTTAATACGGTACCAACCACTTCCTTAAGCGCAGGTTTTTTGGTTTTGTTGGTGGGCTTTACGTAATGCATTGTTGCTGGCATTCAGACTCTCCTTTTGTGTTAATTTATTAATTTCAGCAGTGATTTGTTTTCTACTGTGTCTTAATTGTACTAGTGGATCAGATAAAAAACAAGGGGGTATACATTTTTTATTTTTAAGCCCCAGGTGATTATGAACATATGTACAAAAAAATCTGAATAGTTTACATTACTCTTTTGACTCGAAATACTTGCTTTTATGGAAAATTTATTCATTGGTGTTGATGGTGGTGGGACTAAGACTGAGGCTGTGATTCAAAATGCTGCAGGGCAAACCTTGGGCGTAGGTGTTGGCGGTCTTGGCAATATTCGCACTTCTGTTACTGAGAGCTGGCATTCCGTACGCACAGCTATTGATGCCGCTGCTACTGCTGCGAAGATAAACCTTAAAGACTATGATGTACATGTAGGCATGGGCATGGCGGGAACAGAATTGAGCACTGCTGCCAAAGAATTTTTAAACACTCCCCACAGCTTTAAAACATTGGTCCTTGATTCTGATGCGCATGCGGCCTGCCTGGGTGTTCATGGTGGCAAAGATGGCGCTATTATCATTGTTGGTACAGGTGTTATTGGCTATCTTATTAATCATAATCAAACTTATCGCGCAGGTGGTTATGGCTTTCCTCATTCTGATGAAGGTGGTGGTGCCTGGCTTGGATTAGAGCTATTTCGCCTAACGTTTAAAGCCATTGATCAACGGATTTTATGGACGCCGATGCTGAAACATTTTTTTGCGCAGTTTAATAATAATGCCCAGGCTTTTTATGACTATGCGAATACCGCTAAGCCTTCTGATTATGCTAAATTTGCACCGGTTGTTTTTGAGTTTGCTGCGCAAGATCCTTTGGCGAAAAAACTGTTGATTAGCGCCGCTTTTGAAGTGGATCAAATTTTTGCAGGCCTGTGGCAACAAAGTAAAGTTAAAACCTTTCCATTAGCACTCCTTGGCGGCGTCGCGCCCTTTATTACTCACTTTACCTCCAAAGAGCTACAAAAAAATATTGTTGAGCGTAAATTTGACGCGCCTGTAGGCGCTATTATGCTGGTAAAACAGTACTTGGGATTAATATAATGATGAGCAAAATGCGCCAGGAGATCCTTGAAATACCTGCGCAGTTGCAAGTACAGTTGATGCTGAATGTTGAAATCTGGCAAGCCTTTAGCATAGCGTTAAAAGCTCGCAGTCCTAAATCAGTGATGACCGTTGCGCGCGGTAGTTCCGATCATGCAGCTACTTATGCCAAATATTTGTTTGAAACTGAACTGCATTTACCGACATCCTCCGCTGCGCCGTCAATTATTTCTATTTATAAAACACCTTTAGAATTAAAAGATACTCTGGTGGTTGCTATTTCTCAATCTGGACAAAGCCCGGATTTATTAGAGGTTATGCGTTATGCTAAAACACAGGGCGCACTGACACTAGCACTTGTGAATGATACGAGCTCGCCGTTAGCTGCATTGGCTGATTTTGTTATTCCGTTACATGCTGGCCCTGAGCTTGCTGTGGCGGCGACTAAAAGTTTTTTGCTGACTTTGACCGCCCTCCTCCATGGCGTGGCGATTATAAAAAATAATGCTTCATTATTAGATGGACTCGCACAGCTTCCAAGTGCTTTTTCCAAAGTTTTGGGTATGGATCTTAGTCTTTATTTTAGCTATTTTGTGGCGAATAATGCGCTGATTTTAGGTCGCGGATTTAGCTTTAGTATTGCGCAAGAAATCGCTCTAAAATTTAAAGAAGTGACTCAAATTCACGCTGAGGCTTTTAGCTCGGCAGAGATTTTACATGGTCCCTTTTCTTTATTAAAAGAGCCTTTGCCGATTCTTGCACTCACTCAACATGATTTAAGCTTACCGTCGATGCTAAGCACTCTTATTAAAATCAAAACAACCAGCGTTAACCCTTTAATTTTTTGCTCCGAAGAAACGGCTGATACTTTTAAAGATTTTTCGCAAAAGGTTTTGCTACCCTCCGTGCCTTCTTTATTAACGCCTTTACTTTCCTGCGCCTTATTGTATTTAATGATCGAAGCTTTAGCGCGCGCAAAAAATCTCAACCCTGATCAACCGCCGTTAATTCAAAAAATCACAAGGACGCAATAAAATGATTATTCGTGGCGGCAGAGTTTACTATCACAATCAATTTCTTGCCGACCATGAGGTCGTTATTAAAGATGGATTGATTACCGCAGTACAGCCTAATAGCTTAGCCTCTGCTGATTTTCACTTGAAGAATGATGAGCTACTGGTCCCTGGCTTTATGGATCTACATATTCATGGGGCGCGTGGTCAAGATGTTATGGATGCCAATGCAACATCGTTGCAAATTTTAAGTGATGCCTTGCTCGAAGAAGGTGTCGTTGGCTATTTGGCTACTACGATGACAGAATCTATCCCTAAAATTGAAGCAGCACTTAAGACTTGCTTTGAATTTCAAAGAAACCAAACACAAGGCGCCGAGCTACTTGGAGTGCATTTGGAGGGGCCTTTTTTAAGCCAAGCGTTTATGGGTGCCCAGTGCGGCGATCATTTAAAAATACCTGATATTGCATTATTAAAAAAGTGGCAACAACAATTCCCTGATCTCATTCGCTTAATTACCATTGCCCCAGAGCTGCCTCATGCCATTGAGTTTATTCAATACGCTCGCAGTCAAAATATTGTCGTGTCGATTGGACACACTGCCGCTAACTTTGCTGAAACTAAATGCGGCATTGATGCAGGCGCGACACATGCCACCCATCTTTTTAATGCCATGAGCGGTGTTCATCATCGCGAACCAGGAGCCGCTGCAGCATTGTTATCTGATGATCGAGTGATTGCTGAACTTATTGTTGACGGCGCGCATGTAGCGCCCGAGATGATCCAATTTACGGTGCAATGTAAAGGCCTCGATCATTTACTTTTAGTGACGGATGCTATGCGTGCTAAGTGTCTTAAGGCTGGGATTTATGATTTAGGCGGGCAAAATGTCGCAGTTGATGATTATGGCATTGCGCGTTTGCAAAGTAATGGCAAGTTAGCCGGCAGCACTTTGCAACTTAACAAAGCGCTTAAAAACATGCATCAATATACTGGACTACCCCTTACAGAATTAATCCCCTTAATCACCATTCAGCCCGCTAGTATCTTAAAAATTTTAAACCAAGGATATATTTCTTCTGGTCAAATCGCAAATTTAGTGGTATTAAATAATAATTTTGATGTAAAAGGAACTTTTTATCATGGTAAAATCGTCTATCAGTGTGCCAAGAGCACCCACTAGGTATGTGTATTTTGTTTTATTAATTGCCGCGATTGGCGGCATTCTTTACGGCGCTGATGTTGGCGTGATTAGCGGTGCCCTCTTATTCATGAAAAATGACATTGGCCTTGATAATCAGCAAATTTCATTTATTGGCTCAGCGGTTCTAGGTGGCGGCGCTTTTGCGACTTTAGTCACTGGTCCGCTTGCGGATATCTTTGGCAGGCGTGCGATGATTATTCTCTCGGCGATTTTATTTTTACTTGGCGTGATTGTCGTGGTCATGGCGACGTCCTATTCTGGCATTTTGTTTGGGCGACTAATTCAAGGCATCGGCATTGGCATTATTACCATTGCCACCCCCCTGTATATTGCCGAGCTTATGCCTAGCCATTATCGCGGCCGTGGCTTAGCAACTTTTCAACTCATGTTGACGGCAGGCATTTTACTCGCAGGGTTGATTGGCATCTATTTCACTAATCATGGTGGTAATTGGCGTGGTATGTTTTTGGCGACTTTAGTGCCGGGGGTATTATTTTTGTTAGGCAGCTTATTTATGCCAGGCTCTCCACGTTGGCTGATTTTAAAAGGTAGAGAATCTGAAGCTTTAGCAATCCTTAAAAAAACGCGCCATGAAGATGAAGCATTGCTTGAATTTCAAGAAATGCAAATGCTTACGCGCGAGCATGCTCAAGAATCTCATTCTTTTTGGCAGCTGCTACGGTTAAAACAATACTGGAAACCCTTTGCCTTAGTGTGCGTGATTGCTATCGTGCAGCAGCTGACCGCGATTAATTCTTTATTGCAATTTTCTGCCCTTTTATTAAAAAACTCCGGCTTAGATTCTAATATTGTGGCGATGATGGGTGCAACGGGCATGATGGCGCTGAATTTTTTATCAACGATTCTGGCGATTCTTTTAGTGGATAAATTGGGACGAAAATTTTTAATGATTGTTGGCACGCTAGGACTTACCTGTGCGCTACTTTATACTGCAGCGGTGCTGCATTTTGTAGCGACCAGCCCCTTGCAGGGCGAACTGCTGATGCTAGGTCTTTTTGGCTTTATTATCTTTTTTGCTATCGGCCCTGGCGCAGTGATTTGGATGATCCTATCTGAGTTACTGCCTTTAAAAATTCGCTCCAAAGGAATGGGGATCGGTTTATTTTTAAACTCGCTTACCTCAGCCATATTGGCGGCGGTATTTTTGCCGCTGATTGTACATTTGGGGGCGAGTATGGTATTTTTGATTTGCAGTGGCTTTACTTTTATTTACTTTTTAATTTCGTGGAAGTTACTTCCCGAGACCAAAAATAAGACTTTAGAAGAGATTGAAGAAATTTTCGCTTAACGAGGATAGTAATGAAACAAGGAGTTAATAATGTTTAAGCAAGTAAAGCCCTTTACGACCATATTTTTTATTGAGCTATGGGAGCGCTTTGGCTTTTATGGCATGCAAGCCATTTTAGTTTACTATATGGTTAAAGCTATCGGCATGACGGATACTTTGGCGTTTAATACTTATAGCGCCTTTACTGCACTTATCTATGCCGCAATCTTCATCGGTGGTTATTTGGGTGATAATATTTTGGGCGCTAAAAAAACCTTACTGCTGGGTGCTGTCTTCTTAACCCTGGGTTATGTGATCTTGGGTTATGCAGACCCTAGCTATTTGTATATTGCTTTAGGTGTTATTATTGTGGGTAATGGTTTATTCAAGGCCAATCCTTCTAACTTGCTTTCAAAACTCTATAATGCCGATGACCCTCGTCTTGACAGTGCCTTCACGCTTTATTATATGTCGATTAACATTGGCTCCTTGCTGAGTATGTCCTTTGTACCTGCTATTGCCGATCATTTTGGCTGGGGTACTGGCTTTTATGTTTGTGCTCTAGGCTTAATTTTAGCGATTGCTAAATTTTTAATTAGCATCAAATCCTTACAACCTTATGACTCACCCGTCGGCAAGAAGCCCCTAAATTTTCCTGCTTTTATCACGGTGGTGGTTGGCTCTGTCATTGCCGTATTTGTTTTAAGCTACATTATTAGACACCTTACTTTGGCGCACTGGATTTTAAGCTTAACCGGTCTTGGGCTCTTAGCCTTCTTTATTTTTGAAATTATGCGCGCTGATGCCTCTGAACGCTCGAAGATGATTGTGGCTTTGATTTTGATGATTCAAGGGATCTTCTTCTTTATTCTGTATCAACAAATGCCAACCTCTCTTAATTTTTATGCGATCAATAATGTTGAGCATTCTATTTTTGGCTTTGCGATTAATCCTTTATCCTTCCAAGCGCTTAATCCTTTCTGGATTTTTGTGATGAGCCCTATTTTGGCACATTTCTATCATAAATTAGGCAAACAGGGTAAAGACTTGAAAATGCCGACCAAATTTATGATTGGGATGTTTTTATGCGCGGCCGGCTTCTTGATTTTATGGTCGAGCCGTTATTTTGCTAATAGCCAAGGCATCGTATCTTCGTTTTGGATTATCACCAGCTACTTCTTCCAAAGCACTGGGGAACTTCTTGTTAGCGGTCTGGGTCTTGCTATGGTTGCCCAGCTTGTACCTGAACGTTTAACTGGCTTTTTAATGGGCGCTTGGTTTATGGCAGTTGCCATTGGGATGATCTTGGGTGGTATGGTGGCAAGCCTCACAGATATTCCAAGCAATCTTCCTGTAGGCATGGATTCACTGAATATTTATAGTAATATTTTCTTGAAGATTGGTATTGTAACAACGATCATCGCCATAGTGATGGCGTTGATGACACCAAAATTAAAAAATTTAATGAGTAAATAAAAGTTGCTTTATCAAAAAATACTTTTATAATAAGCGTAATGTTTCAACCAAACTAGAGAGATGATTATGAATAAGTTAGTACTGTCCTTAGCTCCTTTGATGTTATGTGCTGCCGGCTCTGCCTTTGCAACTACTCCTGCTGTTAGTGATGCCACAGGCCCTGCATCCGCTCCTACTGCTTCAGCAGCGACTTATGAGTCTAAAACATCATCAACCATTAGCATTGCACCTCGTGATAATCTAATTGTGGCGACTGCCGTGACTAATTGGGATCCTAAAGCTTCTGATACACTGGCGATTCAGTGGATTGCACCTAAAACCAGTTATTGCCAGAGCTCAACTTTTAAAGTAACGCGCGGACCTAATAGCAGCCATGATGTGTTCTGGGCTTATCGTACGGTAGTCCACACCAATAGCAAAGGCGCAACTGTTTATTGTAGCGGCCATTGGGAAGCTAAAGTAATTAATACTGTTGACAACAAAGTATTAGCAACGACCGGTTATGATGTTACTGCGCCAGTGAATACCCCTGCTGCCAATGCAACAACGCCAGCAACCAGCACTGTTTCAGGCCAATAGTTTTTCTTGACCAATGCCCTTGATTACAGTAAATTCATAGCACATCAACTTTTTAGTGTGTGCTATGGAATCCTTAATTAATCTCATTGAAACCGCTTTTGAAACTCGCGCGCAAATTAGCCCTCAGAATGTCACTCCCGAGCTAAAATCTGCTCTTCTTGAAATCATTCAGCTTCTTGATACCGGCAAGCTTCGGATTGCTGAAAAAATTAATGGCGCTTGGCATACCCATCAATGGCTAAAAAAAGCGGTATTGTTGTCGTTTCGTATTTTTGACAATGAATTGATTGATGCTGGCTTTACCCATTTTTATGACAAACTCCCCTTAAAATTTCAGGATCAAAGCGCTGCTGAGCTTAAAGCTTCTGGCGTACGTGTTGTGCCCTCAGCCATTGCACGCAAAGGTGCTTATGTTGCTGCTAATACGATTTTAATGCCCTCTTATGTCAATATTGGCGCCTACATTGATACTGGCTGTATGATTGACACCTGGGCGACGGTGGGCTCTTGTGCGCAAATTGGTAAAAATGTGCATCTTTCTGGCGGTGTTGGCATTGGTGGCGTGCTTGAGCCTTTGCAAGCAAACCCAACGATTATTGAAGATAATTGCTTTATTGGTGCGCGTTCGGAAATTGTTGAAGGCGTCATTGTTGAAGAAGGCTCAGTAATTTCAATGGGTGTTTATATTGGCCAAAGCACGCGCATTTATAATCGCCTAACCAATGAAATTACTTATGGTCGTATTCCTGCTGGCTCGGTTGTGGTTTCTGGCAATCTCCCCAGTAAAGAGGGTACTTATAGCTTATATTGCGCTGTTATCGTCAAACAAGTCGATGCTAAGACTCGTGAAAAAACCAGTATCAATGAACTTTTAAGAAATATGGACTAATCATGACCGCAACCCTGGCACTTTTAAAAGAACTGATTAACCGCCCCTCTATTACGCCTGATGATGCTGGCTGCCAAAAATTGCTTGGAGAGTATTTAGAGCTCTTGGGCTTTACACTTGAACCCATGCGCTTTGGTGTAGTTGATAATCTTTGGGCGCGCTTTGGGACTAAGGGTCCGCTTTTGGTTTTTGCTGGGCATACTGATGTTGTGCCGACAGGGCCTGTTGATAAATGGACAAGCCCTCCTTTTAGCGCCACCGAACGTGATGGTAAGCTCTATGGCCGTGGCGCTACCGATATGAAAAGTGGCTTGGCAGCGATGCTCGTTGCGACCAAAAATTTTCTTGTCGCACATCCAAACTTTAAAGGCTCGATTGCCTTTTTATTGACGAGTGATGAAGAAGGCCCCTCGATTGATGGCACCGTTAAAGTCATGGACACATTAACTGCACGTAATGAAAAAATAGACTACTGCATTATTGGCGAGGCTAGCAGTGAATACAAACTTGGGGATCAAGTCCGTGTGGGCCGCCGGGGATCCTTAAGCGGTAAGCTTACTGTGTTTGGCAAACAAGGTCATATTGCTTATCCACACTTGACCATTAATCCGATTCATTTAGCCCTCCGTGCCCTGGATGATTTAACCAAAACCACTTGGGATAAAACCAAGAGCGATGCATTTCCGCCGACTAGCTTTCAAATTTCTAATATTCATGCCGGCACTGGTGCTGGCAATGTCGTCCCTGGCACCATGGAAGTTTTGTTTAATTTTCGGTTTTCAACCGCAGTGACGCATGAAGATTTAAAAGCGCGTCTGACTGAAGTTTTAACGCAATATCAATTTAAATTCGAACTTGATTGGACCTTAGGGGGTAATGCTTTTTTAACCACGCCCGGCAAACTGATTCAGGCCACACAAGCAGCAATGAAAGAAGTAGTTCACTTAGATCCGATTTTATCAACAGGCGGGGGCACCTCAGATGGTCGCTTTATCGCACCTACTGGCGCTGAGGTGGTCGAAATTGGCCCACTGAATACAACGGCTCACCAGGTTGATGAGCATGTGATTATTGCTGATCTTGAGCCACTGACACAAATTTATCAGCGCATTTTAGAAAAATTATTTTAATTTTTTAGTCAATACTGGCATCACTTCGATTAGGACTATACTTGCAAGGATGATTGCCCCGCCTAAAATAATGCGTATGGTTAAGGCCTGATGATTGATATAAATGGCGAAAATACTTGCAAAGACTGGCTCGAGCGAATAAATAATTGCGGCATGGCTCGCTGTAGTTTGCTGCTGATAACGCACTTGGAGTAAAAATACTACGGCTGTTGCCAAAACTCCGCTGTAAATAATGGCAATCCATACAATGGGGGCCCAGGCGATGACGTGACTGTCACTGGCGGTCATCACGACTGACAAAGGGATGGTAAATACAATTTGATAAAATGCTAATAAATTCAGCTCTTTTATTTTCGGACTGACCTTTTGCAAGTAACACACCCCGATGGCCCAAAATAACGCTGCGAGTAAAATCCAAAATTCTCCTGTGTGTAAGTGACGCAAATCTGCGCCCGTCAATATATACAGGCCTAATAAACAAATAAATACGCCAACATACTCAATGGCTTTCACTTTAGCAAGTTTCATGAAATGGGCAATGAATGGCACAAAAACCACACCTGCTGCGGCCACAAAAGCGGAAGTATCTGGATCAACCATTTGCATGCCAAAAGTTTGAAACAAATACACCGCTGCATTTAACAAGCCTAAAATAATACCGGCCATTAATAAAGGCGCTGAAGTTTTCCCTAATCGTTTATAAACCCAGAAAAGCAAAAACATAGCAGCACAGCTAAAACGTAGCGTCACAAATAAAAATGGACTCATGAATTTTAGCGCTTCAGAAATCAATGGAAATGTAGCACCCCAAATTAACGTGACCACTAAAAGGAAAAAATCGGCCTGCAATGATCGCTTCATCGAAAAAATTCCGTTAGAAAGAATTTATAGAGAGGCGATAATTCTAGGCGATAGTTGAAAATCTGCCAACCCTTATTTGCCGTTTTATTCACTTGCTTTATGAGCAGCAAGGTTTCGAGCAATAAGGGCTTAAGCAGCTGCTGTTGCTTGATGCTTAATTTATTTTTGGTCTCTATATATATCGACTTTGCGGTGATGAACTCTGCTTGAAACAAAGGCTTTACACGCTCTAAGTCCTTGCCCTGCAGCATAGGCTGGGGATCAATGCCCTGTGCTTGAAATAAACTTAAAGGTAAATATAAATGCTGCCGCTGCAAAAATTTAGGAAAATCGAGCAGGTGTTTTAAAATACCTGCAGCCACACCTAACTGATGCATCATGACAATAATATTTTGCGCCTCAGGCAATAAGACTTTGGCCTTAAGCCCCGTCACAATACCGCAGGTATGTTGATAATGCTGGCGCAATTCATTGGTTGTTGCAAAAATTTGCGTGGTAGTGGCAACGACGGTAGCCTCTATCATGGCCAGCAATTCAATTTCTTTTAGGTCATAAACGGCAATAAAATCGTACAAGCTCTGTGTGATGGGATGTGTCGCTTGATTTTGGTACATCCGCTTTATTTCTTCAAACCACCATGCTAGCTTTTGTTGCGCAATGCTAAGCTCTTGGTAATGGGCGGAAATTTTATAGAGCTCAAAAGCAAAAGCGTGTAAAGCTAAATACGGCGTTTTTTTTGCAGCGGGCACTTGGCGTAAGACATAATAAATATCGCTGCCTTCTGGCACATAGGTGGATAAAGCTTGCATTATTAGACCTTTTGGCCTGAAAGCAAATAATTTTCGACTGGCTTGGCAACAAGCTTAAACGTTTTGAACAAGGGATTATAGGTAAAGCCACCTAATTTCATAGGATTAATACCATGTTCCCGCAGCGCGTGCGTGAGCTCTGATGGCTTGATAAACTGATCATAGTGATGCGTGCCGCGGGGCAACATGCGCATGATGTATTCCGCGCCGACAATCACTTTTAAAAAACTTTTAGCGGAGCGATCGATCGTAGATAAAAAAACCATACCCCCGGGTTTTAGCATGGCGCTGATGGCTTTGATAATGCTACTAGGATCAGGAACATGTTCGAGCATTTCCATACAGGTGATAACATCAAATGCACCTTGATTTTTTTCAGCATAATCTTCTACCGCTTCGCAGACATAGCTGATATTTAGATTTTGGCTTTGGGCATGTTGCTGTGCGACATCAATTAATGGCTCGGCTAAATCAAGACCGGTTGTTACCGCACCTTGTCTTGCCATGGCTTCTGTTAAAATACCCCCACCGCATCCAATATCGAGTACTTTTAGATTTTTAAGTGTCACAGCCTCGGTAATAAATCTTAAACGTACGGGATTGATTTGATGCAATAAAGCCGCGGCTCCTTTATTTGACCACCAGGCATCAGCCTGATTAGCAAAAAAATCTAATTCTACGTCACTTTTATTCGTGGTCATGACAAGCCTCAACTTGTAATTGATTTTTTTTAGAAAACTCGACAATTTCTTTGAAAATTTCTGGATATTGATCATGAAGCTCAGAGGCCACGCGCAAGGCTTTAACACCATTTTTCATGACTGGCATTAATAAGGGTGAGTAAATTACACGCCGCCCGCGTAGCGTTGATAAACTACCGCAAATGCGCTCGGCCCAATCACTGGGTTGAAACCTATGGCCCGCTGCTGTTTGGCCGATGACATAAAAATCTTGTGCAAATACCTCTGTCATTTTATCCCTTATTGCTGGATTTGGAAGGCATTATAATGCATAATAGGCGCCAGGACAATTTTTAAAGGGTATCTATGGAAGTAGCAGACCTGACTGAAACAAAAATGAGTCACCGCCGCAAGGGGATTTATCTCTTGCCTAATCTTTTTACCACTGGCAGTCTTTTTTCTGGGTTTTATTCGATTATTAGCAGCTTAAATCAGGATTTTATTGCCGCCGCTATTGCGATTTTTGTTGCTCTGATTTTGGATGGTTTGGATGGGCGTGTAGCACGGCTTTTGAATGCACAAAGTGCTTTTGGCGCTCAATATGATAGCCTTGCAGACCTGCTATCTTTTGGCGTTGCCCCTGCCTTATTAGCTTATAATTTTAACATCCTTTATTTAAATCCACTAGGCTTTGCCAAAATTGGCTGGCTTTCAGCCTTTATCTTTTTGGCCGCCGTAGCTTTGCGTTTAGCGCGCTTTAATGTCCAGCTCGACGCCCCTGAGGATAGCCGCAAAGCTAAGCGCTATTTTCATGGTTTACCTTGCCCGGCAGGCGCGGCCTTAATGTCTAGTCTACTTTGGGTGTGCACACTCCATGGTTATCAAAATATTACTTCTGCCATTGTTGTTATTGCCACCATGATTGTGGTTGCATTTTTGATGGTCAGCAATATTCGTTTTCGGAGTTTTAAAGATATCGATCCTCGTATCAGCATTCGTTTTACCTATATGGTTTTGTTAGTACTGATTTTGGTCGGGATTGTCTGGCGCCCAGCTGAAATGCTCTTTGGTGTTTTCCTGCTTTATATTCTTTCAGGACCTATTTGTGGATTAGTCAAGCTAAGGCGTAAATGTGATGCAAGCCCCTCAAACCCTACTTAATTTAATGGGCATTCCGCTCTGGATTGAGCGTGGCGCGGTGCCTTTGTCGCCTCAAAACTTGATTTTTTTGGCAGAAAAGAAATCTGCTTTTAGCGAAAATCACCATGCGCAATTAGTGAAAGTCTTAGATTATTTGGGGATTTTTCAATATCGCTTAATTTATCATGGTGATCCTTGTGAAGATGTTCCTGTTGCTCTCGCTTTAAGCTTTGGCGCCAAAGATTTGCCTGCAACTATTAATGTTCAGCCCTATATGACTTTATCTATCAGCGATATGCTCACCAACCCCTCTTGTAAACGCCAGGTGATGAATGACATCAACCCCCTTAAAGATAACAACACTTAGCATTGCTGATCTTGAGCAGATCGATGCTATTTGTCAGCATTACCCCCTGCTTAATTGGAATGCGGTTAAATTACATGAAACTTTAGCGCATCCAAATAGTCTCACCCTAGGTTTATTTCAAGCCTCTGAGCTATTAGCTTTTGCACTTTTTAATTATGTCGTGGATGAGGCAGAGTTACTTATTATCGCGACACATGTTGATGTGCGGCAACAAGGTTATGCTCGGATGTTGTTTCAAGAGGCACTCAAAGCCCTTCGGCAAAAAGATATTCAAAAAATATTTTTGGAAGTGCGCCCAAGTAATGCCGTGGCGCTGCGCCTTTATGAACGCATGGGATTCTCGCGTGTGGGTCTGCGCAAGCAATATTATCCTGACTATGAAGATGCACTGATCCTCTCTATTGACCTATAATAATATGCTCGGGTCGACGTTTGGCAAAGATCCCGACCTCAACCACACCCGTGATGCTTTTGATACTATTTTCCATTTCTAATGGATTATCTAGGGGCAAATGCACGCAATCTAAAATAATATTGCCTGAGTCGGTAATCATGCCCTCACGATAAACTGGCTGAGCTTTAAGCTTAATTAACTCTCGGGCGACGTAGCTGCGGGCACTCGGCAATACTTCTACGGGCACAGGAAAGCGGCCCAAAAACTCCACACATTTTGAGGCATCGACAATACATATAAATGTTTTGCTATTAACAGCAACAAGCTTTTCTAACGTATGCGCCCCGCCACCGCCTTTGATTAAATTTTTATACGAGTCCACCTCATCAGCGCCATCGACGTATAAATCTAAACTGGGCACTTGATTGAGATCAACCACCGATAAACCATGAGCCTTTAGGCGCTCTGTGCTTTGCTTAGAGCTTGAAACACAGACCTCAATTTTGCCTTTAATATCCTTTAAAAAATCAATAAAATAATTGACCGTTGAGCCCGTGCCCACACCCAAAAGGCATCCGGGCTTGATAAATTCTAAGGCTTTGTAGGCTGCATCTTGCTTGGGGTTGTTAGTAGACATCACTGTTTCCTATATTTAGTTTGGAGAAATTATAGCAGATATGATTCAGGGACCAAGCACTGTTTTTTTATTTTGGCTGATTCTATGCTATGATAGCCGCTCTGCACCCGTAGCTCAGCTGGATAGAGTAGCGGTTTCCGAAACCGTTGGTCGTGAGTTCAAATCTCGCCGGGTGCACCAGTGTTAGCAAGGGTTCTAGCGATTCTCTAATTTATAAAAATTGGCTCTGGGGACATTTTAGAGACATTGAGCTGTGAGATAGTTTGCTTTTTTCCTTTCTAACCAGCTGATTATTCTTAACCAGTATCGCTAATACTTGCTGCCTAGCAGTATCAGAGACCGTTGGTCTCTTTGCTTGGCGTGCAGGGCAATTTTGGCAGAAAATCCTGGGCTGCCTTTCTAAAATTATCTGGCTGCTTTTTTATTTTTTAAGGTGATTACATCACCGCGCAAGTGTTACCCCACGAATTCAGCTCTTCATACTTGGCTTTACAATCCCCATTACCTACTTCCATCCCTTTTTTATACCAAATTTTAGCCTGCGCTAAATCTTTTGCGGCTCCATGAGAGGCATTCTCATAAATACGCCCTAAATATAAACATGCAATCCCATATTTTGCGGGGTCGCTTGAGGAAACTGCCGTCAAGCGAGTTATAGCGAGAGGACTAGTAGTATGATGGTAATAATAAGAACCATCCATATCAGCAGATGCAGAACGATAATCTAAACTACTGGCGATCGTAAAGTTTTCTCTTGCTCTTACTCCATTGACTGCCAAGCCGTGCCCGCCCTCAGCATATAGCTTACCTAATTGATAGGCTGACTCAGCTTTTTTAGGATGATCTGCAATACCCCTGACTTTAAGATAATACTCTGCAGCAAGTAAATTATTATTACCATTGTGCGCCTCAGCACAAGGGAAAAATGCATCTTGATAATTTCTTTCGGCGGCTATTCTATAATAATCACCCATTTCTACTGAGTTAAAACTTGCCCTAATGATTTCAGCTACTTTAAAAGCTAAGGCTGCTCGGTCAGGTCGAACGGGCACAATAGCGACTAATTTTTTATAGTATTTCGCCGCCTCATTGTTATCATCACCAAAACAAAGATCCGCATATGGTAAATAGGCCTCAGCGTAATCTAATTCTGCCGCTATTTTATAGTTTGATTGAGACTGACGCTTATCAAAAACCACTCCGTGACCACCATGTCGATATATCTCACCCAAGCGATACGCAACCTCTGCTTTGGCTTGTCCTACTTGGCCAGATAAGGCTTTTTTATAATACAATGCTGCAACTGTATTATCTACGCCATAATGCAAGTCTGCGCAGGGCATATAAGCATCTTGGTAATTTAGGTCAGCGGCTATTTTGTAATAGGCCCTAGCCCTCGCAAGATCAACAGCCCCTCCATGTTCGCCTCTTCTATAGATCTCGCCTAAATAAAATGCCGCTTTAGCTCTATTTTCATCTTCTTGACGCGCTAGCACTTTTCCAAAGTATCGTACCGCAACAACGTGATCAACATCTTTATATGATAATGCACAGGGATAATCTGCTTTTGCAAACTCGAGATCACTGGCCTGCTGATAATATCTTCTCGCCTCAGCAAGATCTCTTAGTGGCTCCGGACCATTTTGATAAATTTCTGCTAAATTAAACGCTGCCTCTGCGTGATTTGCTTGAGCTGCTGCAGCATATAAAACCACCGCTCTATTTATATTAACCTCGATGCCTCCTGCACCATAATGAAGAACTTTAGCTACAATATACTGAGCCTCTGTATGGCCCAATGTTGCAGCTGCCTGTATTGATTGATATGCTTTTTGATAATCTCTTGGTATTGCATAACTGCCGTTATAATAGGCCATAGCAATTTTGTAATTTGCTGCTCTTTTCACGCTATTATCTGCAGCCGCTTCGGCATCAGGAATAAGATATAACGGATTATCAGGATTAAGTGCATGTGCTGCTGTATAATCACGCACTGCATCCGCACGCCTACCCATTGCTTCAAGGGTATACCCTCGCAAACAATGAATTCTTTCAAGCTCTGGTTTGTTAGACTCTAAATCCGCTACTGGCCCGAGAAACTCTACTGCTTGAGTATAATGAGATAATGCCTCTCCATGACAAGCCAAGTTATGATTCGCAATACCTAACAGCGCCCTTATTAGCATTTTTTCTCTCAGGCGCATACCATTTTCACGCGCAATAATCGAATGCGCTATTCTATTCATACTCTCATAATTACCTTGCGAGTAGAAAAGATAAATCTTTGCACAAAAATGATCAGGATCGAGCGCCAGAGTTGCTTGAAAGTCATTTACAGCAGCCTGAAGATTGCCCAGATAACAATTGGCCATTCCCCGGCAATACAATGCGTCAACATCCAGCGCATCCAATCTAGCCACTGCATCAAAATCTTTTACTGCCGCAGTAAATTCTCTTAGGTAAATGTATGAAAGGCCTCGATTATAATAAACTCTTTTTATTGCAGCGCCGTCTTTAATTTTATTCGCGCTAAGCACTGATAATGCATCTGTGCACTTCCTTTCCGCTATAGAAAACCTATTAAGTCCAAGCTGCGCCTTGGCCTCATCTACTAGCTCTATGGCTTTTTTTTCAGCTCCTGCTTTTTTAGTGACAAGCTTTCTTTGCCGAATCTCTCTTGCCCTATGCTCTGCCGCTGCTGCCCACTCAGCCGCCTCACCTTTTTGCCTTGCAGCAGCAATATCGGCTAACCTTTGCGCTTCTGCATGCCGATTTCGCTCAGCTGCTTCTGCTAGCTTATGCTGTGCTTCTGCTACTTCTGCTGCTAGGCGAAAATCTCGCTCTGCCCGCATAGCAGCATCACGCCGAGCCTGCTCCATAATTGCCGATTGATCCATAGCGGCTCTCAACGTGCTCTGACGAAACATTTCCTGCCTATATGCCTCCTCTGCAAAGCCATTCCTATAAGCCATATTACTCTCCTTAAAAATTATTAACGTGGTTCCCAACCTGCTTGACTGGCATCAATTGCACCCTGCACTTCATCAATATTATCAGCATCAATTCTTGCCATGCTTACCCCCATATCTCCGTCACCCAGGTCAGCTGCAAAAGCTAAAGCCCTATGCCTTGGATGATGAGATGACGACGTTTCCAATGCCGTAGAAGCATAGGAAGGATAATGCGCTGAGCAAGCATTAAATCCCACCAGGCTCGGCTGTGCACGAACTGAAGATCCTGATGCTAAAAAAGTTTGCTGAAATAATAAAGCGGCTTTTGAACCAGCAATGCTGGCGATCTCAGCATCCCACTCTCCACGCGTTTGGGCTATCATTGCTAACTGCCTTTGCTGCTCTAAATACTCCTGTCTCTTTATCTGCTCAGCTTTGGCCTGCTCTGCGTTTGCTAATTCCGCAGCAACCTTCTCAGCGACTTCTTTTTCTTTGGCCACCGGGCTTTCTTCATCTAATTCTGACTCATCTGGTTCAGCGAGGGGAGCTTTTGACTGAACCGTTTCAATAAGGCCTTCTGGCTCTGATGCTTCTGCTGGCGTAGTTAAATTTTTTGTTTCTGCTGTTGCGACTGGTGCTTCTGGCCTGACCTCAGGCGATGTATCTTCTCTTACCAAAGATGCAACAGCGAGAGGATCTTTTTTTGCTGCTGCAGCTGCATCGATTTTAATACGGGTCTCGATACTTTGCATCAAAGTGCTATGCTCTTGCAGTCTCGTTCTTCTGTACTTATCCCTAGTATTTTTACCCTTGGGGCCTAAATTATGGATCATTTGCATGCAATACACTGCTCTTTCGCGCTCTGCTTTTGAAACTGCAGGATGATTGAGCATAGGTGCCGCTTTTTCCATTTCTGCGTAGAACTGCAGATATTGATCAAATTTCTTTCTGATCTTCATTAACTTTTCTACGTCTTGATGGGGCTCTTGATGATGGCACTGACCTAAAATTTCTATGGCACGCCTGCGAATATCTTCAGGGACCAATGGATCTGATAAGACTACTTGATGCCTTTCAAGATCTGCATTCAACATCGTCAGACCTGATGCTTTAAGCTGGGCCTTTACATATTTTGCATCTGGAATAGGCCTATTCCCCATTTCCCATCTAGCATCTAAATACTCATGAACTTGTTTCGCGCTCAAATAAGGAAACTGCTTTTGCACATCACCTAATGTTGTATAATATGCTGTTGGCGTACCTCGACCACCTTCATATGGCGCCCCAACAAACTGAGCACAGGCTGTTATATACTCCTCTTGCTTCGCTTTATAATGAGCCAGCAAGTCTTTTGCCTCACCAGTTCCTGAGTCTGAAAATTTAAATCTTGCATCTCTGCGAATAAGTCGCTCTTCTGCATTTCTCACTTCTTGATTAATTTTATATAGCTCATTTATTATCCCTGCAAAAGCCTGTTTTTGTGCACTTGAAAAAACAATGCGATTTTCCGCCTCTGCTTTTTGAATCGCAATTTCGATTTCTAAGGGATGAAGATTATGTACCTCCCTGTACGGATGTTGATTTTTATTAATAATAAACTGCACTAACTCAGTCACGCCTCCCGCCACTACAAGAGTACCGGCTACAATGGGGGCTGCAGGGCCACTCAAGGTCACCGTAGCAGCAAAGGCACCCCCTGTCCCTACAAGGGTCATCGAAACACCATCTAAAGGTGATCTTGGCTTTGTTACTGGTGGAGGCGATCTCATGAAATCGACATCCCTAGGTTTGACTTCGTACCGTGCCTTTGGAAATAAATCAGGTGATGCAACTTCGAGCTTTTTATCTGACTTGGTAATATTACGGATAGCCTCTGCTCTTGCTTCGGCAGTTGGCAGCTTTGGAACTGATCTTAGCGCTCTAACAGGCCTCGCCGATTCAGGTGCATTTGGTTTTGCAATAGCAGGTGCTGTAACTGGAGCATCAACCTCAGCTAACGGGATAGCTGAGCTAGTAGAGTGTGCATCTGACGCCGCCATGTAAAATGCCTCACGTTCCGCTTCATACACCTCTGGATGTACTTTTAAAGCCTCTACTAAAGATGATACCACAGACTGCCCTGTTGCAAATCCTTGATCATGTATTTTATCTCTCGCATCAGACACAGCAGCTGGAAACCTACAAATATTTGCCCCAGTGACTAATAAGGCATTTTCAGCAACGGCATTATCAGAATGCACTGCTTGCTCGAGTCTCTCGGCAACCTGATTTGCTCCATGCTTAATCACATTTGCAGCATCAGCAACCAACTCCATGACCTCAACAACTGGACCAAAAACAGGAATAAATGCCGCTGTATGCTCAACTGCTTTTCTAGTTCCTATTTCTTTAGCCGTTTGGACAGCACCATCTACAACAGGTTGCGTACTGCCATCAGCTTCTGCTGCTGATATATTACCGGCTAAATGTAACGCATGCAGTGGCGCTGTTAAGATCCCTTTAGCCACGCCTGTAAGTGTGCCGCCTAATTCCTCGCTTAATCCTCCAAGCGCTGAATCAACAGCAGGGCCATAAGTTTGATCAAGGCCAAACTGTACACCTGAATATACAGTCTCTCTGACCTCATCTTGCTGTTTTTTTGCAGAGATCTCTGAACTATCTTCATCAGAATTAAAACTCATTTTTTCTCCAGCCACTGCATTTACATGTAAATTACGATACTATGAGACAGTACACTGCTCTAAAGTTTCTCCGGTTGCTCTGCCAACACCTCTTCCAGCACCATGACCTACTTTGGCCCCTACTACTGCTGATGCTCCCATTACTACAGCAGAACCAAATATAAGCACAGCAACCCCTAAAGGACCCTCTGCAACAGCTGCAGGTATTAGAGAAGCCGCATAAGCACCAGCCACTGCCCCCACTACTGCACCACCTTTTTCCATGCCGTCAACAAATGCAGAGGGATTCGGTGCCGGATAAAAAAGATCTTCCCATTAAGCGACCATGATAGACTTGGTGCATTTTAACATATTCTACTTGAGTAAAAATAGAAGCCTCATAGGGACCTAATAAGTGCACAACAAAGATCAAATCTGCTAAATACTGCCCTTGTTATTTTGGGGACACTAAGGTTTAACAAAGCTGGCTAAAATATGAAAAAACAGACAAAGAAAGGCATTCCAATATTTTATTGAAATTATCCAGCAAGTCTTTTAAGATAAGCAGACTTAGCGATTTTAAAAGTGCGCAGAGATGCTAGTTAATTTAGGCGCACCCAAGTTCCGAAACCGTTGGTCGTGAGTTCAAATCTCGCCGGGTGCACCAAATTGCTTAATAAGAAGGTGTTGAATGCTTCTGCTCACACAGCCTCTGCCGCTTAATTTATTTTCGAAGATTTGATGATGGCCCATACTTCGTTGCGTGTGAGCCATGGGCATGTCCAGGGTGGATTGTATCCAGCAATCTGGACATTACCTTCTATTACCAAGCCATCGCGCTGCAAGTATTGTATGAGATCAGCTTTTTTACGGTCAAAACGTTTTTGACTGAAAATACCAGAGAACTGAATCACGGCAACTTCTTGGGCGGGAACCTCACGGAAACGGATATTTTTATTATTCGGGATTGCTAAGCTATTTAAGGTATAATTTGCAGGCATTAAAAATTCCATAGTGTGCTCTTGCGTATTCTTATCAATCATTTTGACCGGTGCCGTCATGGCAATTTTTTCCTGCGTGGTATTGCCACCAAAAATATAACCCGCCAAAATTTGAAACCCCTGATTTAGCGCCTGATCAAATGGACCATTCACCGTTACTTCAGCCACAATATAAGGCTGATAAGCTCGAATTTCATAGCCAGAACGTTGCGCTATCACAGTATAACTTGGCTCTTTGACACCTCTTATGCTTAAAACACTCCACGCCATCCACAGACCCAACAATACCACTAAAATAATACTGATGATCATTGCATACCTCTTTACTTTTTTATTTTGCATAATTTTACTAAATCCCCTCGACAATATTCATCTTATGTTAGCATAAAACCCCCTACTATATGAGATGTTTTGGATCAAGAAGCACAATAGCTAATATGCAATCCCAACTTTGTAATGACGGCATTACCAAAAACTTGCCGTGCTAGCATTATCCACAGGCAATTTTATATCGCGCTTTTTTTCACCCATTTCTACTGGAAATTTACCTCAAAGTGGATAAGTATGTTGACATTTCTTTATAAGTATATACAATGCTGTCTTGAGGCTTAGTTATATTAAACAAAGGAGATGATTATGAAAAAATTAGTTTTAGCTGTATTGGTATTATGTTCAGTAGGTGCAGTCAGTGTTAGCGCGATTGCTGATGATTCAGGTAATTTTGGTGCTTGCCATTCGACAATTTGCAGCTAATCTTATTTAGATTACACACCTAAAGCCCACCTATATGGTGGGTTTTTTGCTTCGATGCTTTACTGTATTTCCACGGGAATTGTGAATACATCAATGATGACTAAGGATAGTAATAGTGCATACACCACCTGTACCGGAAGCTGCTACGAATAATGACGTGATTGATATTTTTGGCTTTGACTCAATAGAAGGCCCTTTGTCTCATTTTTTTGAGCTTTTCTTGCGGTATGCTGGCTCATTGGCTCGGGGAAGCTCTGTAGATAATATCAACTTACGCCTGAAGTTTAATAGCATAGAGCACAATACTACTGGCAAAAACCCTCTGCATTCTTTTATTGAGGCATTGAAACTATTTGATACAAAACTCAGGAAAACTTCACCTGCGGCCTGCCCCCCATTACCAGAAGCATACCCTCTTGATCTCCTGCAAGATGTTTTTATAAATTTTCATGATTTGCCCCTTTCTCAACAACGAATTTACACCCGCTATCTAAGGGGAAGTCATATTATTCCGAAAATGCGCGAGGCACTTGATAAAATTCGCGATATTTTAATGCTTCAGGAAGATGATCATAATGGTGATCATGTTCATTACTCACTGCGAGAAGAAACAATTCAAGGGATTGTTGATGCTATTAAGCACGTGCTTCCATTACACTTTGATACTTCACTGCGGCAAGAGACTGCGTATTATCGTAATCACCGCATAGAGCTGCGACTAGATCTTTCAAGCGCTAACCTAGTTGCGCGTATGCTCCACTGTGCTGCTGATGTTGTACAAAAACCGCTGTGTCTCATAATGAGTGAAATCTTTAACCGACCGCTCACAGTTGTTCATTGTGATCATGCGCTCACTATTGGATCAGAGCGGCTCATTCCATTTTTACAGCAAGCACTGGGGCTTCCAAACCAATGCTTTCCATCCCTTAATGTTATGGATAGCTCACAGACCTTCGCACTCAAATTAGAACGTGAAATATCCACAATGCACCGAAAGCGCCTTGCTTGCATTCTCGTAAAACAGCTGATTGAAGCTATATCAGAGCACGCGACTAGCTTTGCTGCTCGCGCTGGGGATACTCCCGCGGCTTCTTTATGGCAGCTCATAGAGGGTGATCACGAACACACCTGGAATACAGAGCGTAGCTATCCTTTGGATGCGCCCACACTAGAAAATCAAAAAAATGCCTTACTCTTGGAGCTTACTAAGCAATATCCTGCCATGCCATTGCCTTCTGATGGAAAAATGCGTACTTTACGTCTTTTACAATGTTCGGCATATATTGAAAGTTTTTTCTGTCCCTTATCGCTTACTACCGCCCTCACCTATTTGCGCCTGCTTGCTATGGGCATTGTGATCGCCGCTAGTGTTTTTGATTATTTTCTTACTGAGCCCAATCCAACAGGAGATCATATTTTTGAAGGGGCTTTTGCCTTAGTCATTTTGGTGACCAATGCAATACATTTTGGTATAACTGCTCGTAGTGGCCTGATGGCTCTCGGAGGAGAACCTGCTGGCTGTCGTTTTTTAAGAAGCCCTATTTTAGCTTTTGCAGGCTTGGCGGCTTTGACAGTTGCAGAGGGTAGGCTCTCAATGTATTTCCGTCAATTAGCGGAAAATACTTATGACCAGAACGCTGATGGCCAACACCAATCAGAACTAAATACCTTTGCAATCTACGCATGGTCACTGGCTCA
This sequence comes from uncultured Thiotrichales bacterium, assembly GCA_903870015.1. Classification (GTDB taxonomy): domain Bacteria; phylum Pseudomonadota; class Gammaproteobacteria; order Francisellales; family CACEW01; genus CAIQBE01. The sequence continues at coordinate 7,842 of CAIQBE010000012.1, read as the reverse complement.
ATATGCTTTTTTGGCTTTAGCTGTAGAAACTGGTATAAAGCTTCTGAGTATTTTTGCTGGTATTGCGACATATTGCCCTAATCCTCGCCGTTGCTTTCCGCGCGTCTTAAGTGGAAACGCTAACTTTAATGAGCCCCACGTGGCGATAGAAATACCAACGGTTTCTAGAAGTGAAGCGCTCGATGAGCCTGGCTCACCGCCGCGCCCTACACCCCCTCTCTTTTTGATGCCCCCCGGAACTGATCCTCGTGCGCTTACAGAGAGCCCCGAACAACGACTTACTGGAGGGCCATCTGCTTTTTTTGACGGCACGGTGATTAACCCCCGCGGCTCTGATGCCGACTCCTATGTTTCAGGCGTTCCAAAATATACCATATAATGCCGAGCGCCGATTTGCACAACACCCTTGGCATGGTCATGAACCTTACCAACACCAGCGGGCGTGCCGGTAAATAAAATATCGCCGGCACATAATGGGAAGAAGTGACTGGCGTAAACGACCAGCTCAACTGGGTTAAAAAGCATCTGTGTACCAGTGCTTTCTTGGCGGCACACGCCATCAAGCGTTAGGCTAAAAGTTTCTTGTAAAAATTCAAGATTGCTTGTTTCAATCCAGGGACCAATGACGGCAGCGTCGGGAAATACCTTGCCGATGGTCCAAGGGTGACCTGCTTTTTTTAATGTGGCCTGTACCTCTCGTAACGTCATGTCTAAGCCAATTGAATACGCACCAATCGCCGCCATTGCGGCTTCTTTTGCTAAACAATAACCGCCTGATTTTAATTTTAAAACAATTTCAGTTTCATAATGGGTTTCTTGATCTGAGAGCTTTAAATCAATGGCCCCGCCCCATTGCTCACACTGCCTTAAAACGCTGGGAGGTTTTAAGAAAATCACTGGTTTCTCGACGGGTTTATCGCCTAGTTCCAGCATGTGATCGGCGTAATTTTTACCAAAGCATACTATTTTGTCCATATTGCTATCCTTATTATTTAAAAAATATAGTCTAGCTTAAAAGTCCCCGCATAGGTTTCTGGGACAAAAAAATACATCGGATCACCAACTGATTTTCCTGTTCCTGGCGCGTACTGAAAGGCGCCTTCAGCTTGCCAGTGATCGTTAATGCGATAAAGCAGCCCCCCGCCAAACGTAGGCACTATAATACCTATATTGGTGATTGGGTAATCCATGTATACATAACCCGGACCTGCATCAACAAAAAGGGAAAACTTTGAATTTGGCAATGGCGCAATGACTTTAAACTCGACTGCCGCAAACACCATGCTCGCATTAACAACCCCAACATTATACATATTATCCGGGGTTTTATAAGGGTCTAGTTTTTGATAGAACACTAACTTGGTAGAGGGCAAACTGATCATCTCACCCTCAATCGCAAAATGGGGTGAAAACTGATACCCGGCATCTAGCCCAAACAATATACCATTGCCATCGGCGCTTAGTGGATTTGTCTTTTGAGTTAAAGGATCGGTTGATACCACATCACTCCAATTTTCATTAGCATTACCAAACATACCTCCTGCATAAAAAAAATGATTGGAAAAATTTTGCTCATCTGCAGCACAACTTGAAATCAGAGCAATGCTTAGTAATAGGATCTTGAATATTTTTATGATCATATTTTCCATTTTAAATCCTATAGGTAACCATGAATTCTCCGGCATAGATATAGGGGATATAATCTTGTATTGCCCGCTCTGCAGCAACTCCTGTCCCTGGCGTGTAATTAAAGGCTAGGGTGAAATTCCAGTGCTCAGACTCTACATCCGTTAATCCAAATCCAAACGTTGGGCGACAGTCATGGATATGTGCAAGCTCATCTGATCGCGTAACGATTGCGGCCCCCAAAGTGCCAAAAGCCTCAAAATGATTTTTATCAAACGGCGCCGAAAATTTAGACATAATCGCGTAATAATTAGTAGCCGAATTAAATGGCGTCGTTGTGCCTGGTGGATAAAGCCCAAAAGTCACAGCCTTAGGATTTAAAGTAACTGTAGAATCCGCATAATGAATATATTGCCCCTCAATTGCAACATATTGAGTCACTTGATATCCGGCCAAGCCCCCAATAATAGCTCCACTACCAGAGGCCGCTGTAGGCGTTGCATAAGAGGCATCGTAATCTTGCGCAACCACTTTCCCCCAGTCGGTATTACCATATCCTGATATCAAACCTACATAAAAAGGATGTTGCATATTTAAAGGTAACGATACATTGATATTATCATCTGCAAATGCCGGAATGGATAAGCTTAATAATAAAAGTAACAATAAGTATAGCTGTCTCATTATTTCATGCGTTTTTTAATGCTGGTGTATATTAACACCCCCCCTATTTATTTCCAAAGTATAATTGCATGAATGGCTAGATTTTGGGATTAAAAATAGCCTGAGATCTTTAATTGCATCAGATATGCGGCTATTTTTTTAGCACACTCCTACTAGTTGGATTATAAGACTATCAGGTATTTATGTACTGCGGGTCGGCCGTTCTTTTTGCAACTTTACAAAAGCTATATTTTACGCTATATTGCAGCGTGGTCGGGCTCATAGCTCAGTTGGTCAGAGCAGAGGACTCATAATCCTTTGGTCCCTGGTTCAAATCCAGGTGGGCCCACCAATACTTCAAGGTTTAAAGCTCTGCATTAGCTTATCGCGTTTACCTTTGAACTTTCTAGATGTGGTGGCCGACCCTGATTTTTTGCGCTGAAAATCTTTTTCAATAATTTTAATGTTTCCGCTGGCAAAGGCTGGTGATATTCTTTGCTTGCGTGTGGCAATACGTAGCTGATATTTTTAATAGCACGCATATTGATTCCTTAGTGAATTTCTTCTTTTGTTATTTTTTTAGCTGCTCTTGTTTCTAAATAGGCTTTGATAGCGTCTTTTTGTTGCTGGGGACAAATTTGCGAAAAAACCAAGGGAAGTTGTAATTGACTTGGTTCGATATGATTGCCTGCGTTCATAATATTCTCCTTTTGCTTTGTTTGATATTGAACATCTATAGATTATCGTACGCTAATCAAAAAAGCAAGGGATTTATTAAAAATATTTTGACGGGCTTACTTAGGGGTAATGAATCACACTAGTGACCTGGCCCCAAATCACTAAATCTGACTGACCGGTAATATCAATGGGATTAAATTTTTCATTTTCTGGCAATAGTAAAATCTTGTTACTCTGAATACTTAGGCGCTTCACTGTCAACTCACCATCGATAGCCGCTACAACCACTTGACCATTGCGCGCTTGGACACTGCGATCAACCACTAAAATATCATTAGGGAAGATTCCGGCGCCAATCATTGATTCTCCCGCTACTTTCACAAAAAAAGTATCGCCGGGATGCTTGATTAAATATTCGTTTAAATCAATGCGATCTTCGATATAATCATCAGCAGCGGTCGGTACGCCTGCCTGAACTTTTGAACCATAAAGGGGCAATTCGTACCCCTTATCTTTGACGAATTTTAGGACTTTATTGATCATTGATACCGGAATGCGCACGGGTTTAGTTTCTTCACCAAATGTGCCTGTGCCACTAGGACGCCCCGCACCTTTTCTTAATCCCCCGCGACTCATGATACGCCTTTATTTTGTGCTTTTTATTAGAATACCGTACGCAAATCTAAAATACAAGCTTTTTTTAATTTCATATTGCATTTGCGATTACAATTCGATATAATCCTTGCACCAAAATTTCAGTTTGGTTATGTTTCGCTGACATAGCTCAGTTGGTAGAGCAACTGATTTGTAATCAGTAGGTCCCCAGTTCGAATCCGGGTGTCAGCACCATATTTTATGCGGTTGTATTAGTTTCACAAAGTCGATTTTTAGCTCTTGGGTAGCTATTTGGGTAGCAAAAAGTGAGTTGTTAAATGACCGTACTCGAGCCCACTCTAAAACTTGAAGATCTTCCTAACCATATGCAGCAACTTCTTAGCGAGACGTGTACTGCGCTAGCTCAACATGGAAAGGATGCCATGGAATGGGAAGACCTGCCTGATGAAGACCGGAATAAAGCCTATGACATAATTACCTACCTGCTTAAAAGCACAATCTCAAAAGAACAACGTGGCCATCATGATTGTTATGCAAATGATATGTTCGAGGAGTATAATTTTTTTTTGATATGGACTCTGGAGAGATTGCTTCCAAAGAAATTTTTTCAGGCGCTTTTTGATAAAGAGGATTGTTTAAGCAAGAAGGAAAATTTGCACACCCGACCAAAAGAAAAAGCATCAGAAGACAAACTTATATTGATCGAAAAGTTTTTTAAATACGATAATTTTTCTTGGCAAACCTCCAATAGCAAAGATCCGATGTATTTACGAATTTTTCCTCATAGCTTTTTGAAAAAAAACTGCAATATCAAAGATATCAAATTAACGAAGTTAGCCAACTTACTAAACCAGGTAAATATGCCTGATAGTAATGAGCTATGGATAGCACCCAATCCCTTTTTAATTAATGCACCCAAGGCGTTACGTATTGAGTTTGAAAAATATTATGGCCATGCCTGCAGCTCCCTAGATGAAATACTAGCTTTAAAAGAGCCGGCTTATGCAGTACATGGCAAGTCAAATACTGATAATGGATTGTCTGAGGCAGTAGCTCAATTTTGCTGGGAACCTGCTCATGATAGGATTGAGCTTAAATGCGAGACTATTGATAGCAAAAGCGCCCTTTCATGCACACTGTTTTTGCACGCGGTAATTGATACAAACAAGAAGACATTTACCCATATGGATGGCGCTATTTATGTGTATTCAAATAGCGATTATGCCCTTAGATATGCGTCCAACCCAATGCATAAGGTAGATACATGTAGTCGCAAAAAGATTTTTTTGATTAACGGGGATTTCAGTTTTGATGATGGCATCGCCATAATTGCGACTTTTTTTGGAGACTCCCTTGTAAATGAATATCTGAAGATTGAGAGAACTTACTCTGATGCTTAATCACTTGTTGCGCCTTGAAGCTGAATGGGCAAAGATTAATGAAAAAAATAATGAATGAGATTTGCGTATTCTGCAATAAATCAGCAACAAAGCTTATTGATTCTCACGTCATTGCGCGCTGGTTTTGTCGTAAATTTTTGAAGGTAGATGATCATGCGGCCGTGATTGAGTATCTCAATTTAGCTTCAATTCACGAAGCAGCTTCTATGGATGTAAAATGCATTTCCAGGAGGAGCAATGTCGACCTAAAAGCGAGAATGAGCTGCCAGAGTTGCGAGGATTTGTTTACTAAAGATGATGAGTGGCTGAAAGTGTTTCTTCATAGAAAAAAGAGAATGAGTGGACGAAAACTGATAAGCCTTCAGGCGTTTGGACAACTTGCTTATTTTGATACGGAGATTCTATTGCGAGGCGATACGACTAGGATGAAAAAATTCGCCCTAGGATTTGTGCTTAGGTTACTAGGATGTCAATTTAAGGAGGAGCCGGAGTCGAGGGATCTAAATTTTGAGGCTTTGCACGACTTTTATATTAATAAACCTGATGCGATTGGGCTTGCCGTGGTTAACGAACGCACTATGCAAAATCATAGATTAGTCGAGCTGCCAAGGCCAATCGACCAGCATACTTATTATTTTTCATTGAATGAATATATTTTTGTGCTTTGGATTCCCATGGATAGCTTTAATCTTCCATTAATGGATATAGAGATTGATAAATTAGATGGACATATACCATTCTTTTATAGTCAAGTGGCTTCTCATGTTTTATATGAGCGCATAAGAGGCGCGGTGCCTTTTAATGATTTTATCGAGCAGCAGCCTAAAGCAGAGCGTCAGAATATTAAGGACCAGGTGCTTAAGTCAAAAAACTAATAACGACAAAATGATATCAAAGTTGTTATCTTAGAGCTTATATTGCTTAATTATTGACGCCAACGAATCTTCTTCTGCATAAAAATACGCCGTCGGGAGCTTTAGAACTCTTGCAATTTTTTTTATGGTGCCAAAATCAGGTGTATGCTTACCTGTTTCATATTGATTCATTCTAGGGCTAGCAGAAAACTGATCAATGCCAGCTTTAACGCCTAGCTCTTTTTGAGAAAGACCAGCTTCAAGACGAGCCTCTTTAAGTCTTTTTGCGATAGGGCTTTTCAACTGGCTCATCTAATTGCATTTAGGATATTATGCTAAGATGATCTTAGTTTGCTTCTTGACACGATACTAAGGATTCCTTAGCATCTGTGCATTGAAGCTCACGCCAAAAGGAAGAAAGCGGATAAAAACACTCTATCTACCGATTTGTAATCAGTAGGTCCCCAGTTCGAACCCGGGTGTCAGCACCATATTCTTATATCCCAAAAATTAAGTGTATTAAAGAAAACATGACGCCCATCAGTGGGGTCATGATATGCGCTAAAATTCCGGTGAATAGTAGCCCCAATAAAATCCAAAATCCGTATGGCGCTAAGCGGTTGTACTGATAGGATGCCTTAGGTGACAAAAAACAATCTACAATGTGACTACCGTCTAGGGGTGGTAGGGGTAATAAGTTAAATATTGCTAAAATAATATTAATCATGACACCTTGCATACCCATACTTTGCAAAATATAGGCTGCCCAAGGGGAGCTTGCGGCCATCAAAAAGCTGACTTTAATGACCCCAGCCCAGAGCAACATCATTAATATATTAGCAGTTGGGCCTGCAAGCGATACTATCGCCATATCTCTTTTTTTATGTTTAAAATTTTGTACACCTATGGGTACCGGCTTAGCCCAACCGATAATAAATCCTCCTAAAAAATAACCGAGCAATGGCACGAGAACCGTTCCTAATGGATCAATATGCTTGATTGGATTTAAAGTAATACGACCGAGCATTCGCGCTGTGGGATCACCAAAGCGCTCTGCGATAAAGCCATGGGCGACCTCGTGTAGGGTAATTGCAAATAAAACGGGGATAGCGAAAACTAAAAAAGCTTGTATAGGATTTAGAATCATTTGGCGCTTATCTTTTTAAATATTTGGATCATGATTATAGAATAAATTTTATGCTTTAACAAATAATGAATGAATGTGTAAAAAATAAAAAACCCCCGTAAACAAAAAGCTTACGAGGGTTCTAGAATAAAAATGCTTAACGGTGACCTACTTTCGCGACCGCGAAGATCACTATCATTGGCGCAGAAAGTTTTCACTTCTGAGTTCGGTATGGGATCAGGTGGTTCCCTTTCGCTATGGCCGTTAAGCAAACTGGTTGACTCGCTCCTTTTGGGAGTTTTGTCGAAATCGTTGAAAGATCTAACATTAGAAAGAGCCAAGGAATTAAAAATTAAGTTAATGGGTACAACATCTATTGTCTGCTTATTTCTTACGTTTATGTCATATTCAATACTTCTGACTAAAAATTTAGAAGCGTTATATGATCAAGTCAATCGATTAATTAGTATGGGTAAGCTCAATGCATTACTGCACTTACACACCCCACCTATCAACGTTGTAGTCTGCAACAAATCTTCAGGGAGATCTCATCTTGGGGAGGGCTTCCCGCTTAGATGCTTTCAGCGGTTATCCCTTCCGTACTTAGCTACCCGGCAATGCAATTGGCATCACAACCGGTACACCAGCGGTACGTTCACTCCGGTCCTCTCGTACTAAGAGCAAACCCCCTCAAATCTCCAACGCCCACGGTAGATAGGGACCGAACTGTCTCACGACGTTCTGAACCCAGCTCGCGTACCTCTTTAAATGGCGAACAGCCATACCCTTGGGACCTGCTTCAGCCCCAGGATGAGATGAGCCGACATCGAGGTGCCAAACACCGCCGTCGATATGAACTCTTGGGCGGTATCAGCCTGTT
>CAIQBE010000011.1 GCA_903870015.1 uncultured Thiotrichales bacterium | reverse complement strand
CGCACGACGCCCGCAGGACGACGAGTCGGGGAGGTTTTATTTTTTACAAATCTGAATCTTTCTAGCACTTCTCCACGGCGTCATCCTTCGAGCGCGTAGCGCTGCGGAGGATCCAGTTTTTAATAGCATGCAGCGTAGCTGTATTCATTGCATGAGTGGGGAAGGATTGAATGCAGCTACGCTGCATGCGATTGGGTCCTGGATCCTTCGAAAAATTGCTACGCAATTTTTCGAAGGATGACGCCGAAGGGGAAGTGGGCTTGGCAAAACTCCAATGATGATGCCGAGGGGGAAGTAGGTTTATCTTGTCTTGCCGTCTTCATATCCGTGTTTTTTTATAGCTCTTTAGCGACTAACACTAAAAGCCAAAATGTTTTAAAACGATTTGAATCAATACCAAAGCGCCAATGCTGCCGATGACTTGCCATTTTGCGGTGGATATTTCTTTGTGGAATTCGAGTTTTACTGTTGCTATGTTTAATTTTAGTTCCGAAATATCTGCCTTGGTTGCTAGATCTTGGCTTTTCATTTCGGTGAGTGTTTCTACTTTATTTTGTATGAGTGATTGCTGGTGATCTGCTGTTATTTTTTCAAACGCCTCGGATAGGACTTCGGCCATTTCTTTGTTGGAGGCTTGTTCTAAACGGGTATAAAGATGGCTAATGCTGAGATGTCCGGCATCCATGATCAGTGACTTCCTTGCTTTTTGATGGGGTTTGCTGATCATATTTTAGCATCTTGAAATTTTTTGTACAATAGATATTCTACTTTTTTTTAAGTGCTAAGGCAATTAGTTTTGGATTGCGGTCATCACCGGCCACCCAACCAACGCCATTCCCGCATACGGCGACCATTTTGATTTGGTGGCTAGGTTTTCGTTTTTTACTGCGCGTTTGGTTTCAGTATCAATCAAGACGAAATCGTTGTTCTCAGGCAGGCGCAATAATTTTCTGGGGTTGTGATGGGTGAGTTCGATGAGTTTTTCTAAGCTTAAGCGGCCTTCTGTGTGGGCGGTAAATAATAATGGTAATGTGGTTTCAATGCCGGGGACGCCTGAAGGGCAGCAGCCGAAGGCTTCGCTTTTTTCGTCGATGGTGTGTGGGGCGTGATCGGAGCCGATGGTGTCGATGATGCCGTCGCGTACCGCTTGCCATAGGGCTTCTTGATGCTCTGGGTCGCGTAGGGCTGGGTTCATTTGGGCGCAGCCTTCTAGCCTTGCGTAATCTTTGGTGGTTAAGAATAAATAATGGGGGCAGGTTTCGGCAAAGACGGCGAGGCCTTCTGCTTTCGCGGCTTTAATGAGTTCTAGCTCGGGAATGCTGCTCACATGTAACACATATAAACGGGTTTTGTGTTTACGTGCGAGATCAATGGCTTGTTTGACTGCGGCAGCTGCGACTTCTGGGCTGCGGATTTTGGAATGGGTACAATAAGCGTGTTCGTCTTTTAATAAGGCTTTGCGTTGTTGCAGCATTGCTTCTGATTCTGCATGTACGGCAACTAACATGTCTTCTTTGCCGGCGATTTCAAATAAAATTTCCAGGCTTGGTAAATCATCCATGAGCAAATCACCGGTTGAGGCGCCCATAAACACTTTGATGCCGATGACATCATTCTTGCATAAAGGAATTTGATCAAAATGTTGGCGTGAGGCGCCGACATATAAGCCGTAGCGTAACGGGATTTTGGCGGTTTTAAGCTGGGCGTCGATCAGCTTTTTTTTCTCTACAATGCGCTCTAAGGTAACGCTGCTTGGAATGGTATTGGGCATGTCAAAGACTTGGGTATAGCCACCGCGAATGGCGGCAACGCTGCCGGACTCCCAATTTTCTTTATACTCTTGACCTGGGGTTCTGAAGTGGACATGTGGGTCGATGAGCCCTGGGAGTTTGATGAGCTTTTTGGTTTTAAGTAGCGCATCGATACTATCGCAATTATATTCGTTATAGGCGATGGTATCGGTTTCGGTGAAAAAAAAGCTCACGGGTTTCATCGGGTGTACTCCTTAATGTCTTCTTTTTGAAACACGCCTTCGCAATAATGGCAATGCAGTTGCACCACTTGGCGTAGGGTTTGGATTTCGAAATTGCTTACAATGTCTTTATTCACACTCACGCAATTTTTGTTGGGGCAGACCAACAGGCCTTTGATAGCTTCGGGGAGGGTGGCGGTGAATTTATCTTTGAGTTTAAAATTGTGAATTAAGTTAATCGTGGCATTGGGCGCGAAGATGGCGATTTCATGAATTTCATTAGTCGTTAAAAACCGGCCTTCGATTTTGAGCAAATCCTTTTTGCCCATGGATTTGCTGGGAAGATTTAAGCCAATCGTTACGGTATTAGGATGGGTTTTCAGTTGTAATAATTTAAGTAAACGCACGGCCGATCCTGCAGGAATGTGGTCAATGACGGAGCCGTTTTGTATGGCGGAGACGGCGAGGGTCGATGTACTCATGATGCTTCCTTATTTATTTAAGATTAAATCCAATAAAGCTTCGCGGATATAAATGCCATTTTGTGCTTGCTCAAAATAATGAGCATGTGGCGTGGCATCAATCTCGTGCGGCAGTTCTTGTTGCCTTGGCAGAGGGTGCAAAATCTTCATGGTTTTTTTGGCTTTTTTCAGCATGGCTTTTGTCAGGATTAAAGGCTTGGGAGCATCTTGGCCTTCGGTGATGCGCTCTTTTTGAATGCGGGTTAAGTATACGACATCAGCCACAGGCAAGACCTCGGCTAAATCTTTATGAAAGGAAAACTGCACTGCTTGGCATTTGAGTTGGAATAACAACGTGTCTGGCAGGGTCAGCTGGTCAAAGGCCACAAAGTATAAGCGCATTTTAAATAAATGTGCGACTTGTACTAGGGAGTGAATGGTGCGGCCGTATTTGAGATCGCCTGCGAGCACCAAATGCAAGCCTTCTAAGTTGGTTGCGACATTTTGCATGGTAAAGAGATCAAGCAAAGTTTGAGTTGGATGTTGGTTTGAGCCATCTCCAGCATTAACGACGGGAATGTCACAGACTTCAGAGGCTAAGCGTGCAGAGCCTTCTTGAGGATGCCGTAAGATGAGCAAGTCGGCATAGCCGCCGATAATTTTTAAAGTATCTTTGATGCCTTCGCCTTTGGCGCCTAATGATGTATTGTTGCTATCAGCAAAGCCAATCACGCTGCCGCCTAAGCGCTCAATCGCCGCTTCAAAAGATAAGCGGGTGCGGGTTGAGGCTTCAAAAAAGGTTGAGGCAATCACTTTGTTCTCAAGCGGGCGCTCGCCTTTGGCTGGTAGGCCTTTACGCTCTTGGTATTCTTTGGCTTTTTTGAAGATGAGCTTAAACTCATCTAAGCTTAAGTCTTGGATGCTGATCAGGGATTTGTTGTAGAGCGTGTTTTTCATAAAAGCACCTTTTGCTATTTGGTTTTTATTTTCAAATATTCCTGCCATGAATAAATCTTGCTTTCATCATTGAGCTCCACTAACGCGCGTAAGATCAGCTCAGCAATTTGGACATTAGTAATCAACGGAATGTGATGATCGATCGCGAGGCGGCGAATGGTAAAGCCATCGCTATCCTGTTTACTTGGGCCTTCAGTTTGTGGCGTATTGATGATTAAATCAATACTATGATTTTGAATCATGCTCGTGATATTGGGCTCGATTTGTTCGCTGGCTTTAAACACGCAATACGCACCAACACCGCGTTGGGTTAGGTATTCGTGGGTGCCTTCGGTGGCAAAGAGGGTAAAGCCTTTTTCGCTTAATTCGCTGATGAGCGGGAAGAGTTTGTGTTTGTGTTCGTTATCGATTGATACCAGTACGCGTTTGCCGGCAACGCTTTGGCCGGTCGCTTGCCACGAGGCGTAAAACGCGGAGAGTAAATCTGCGCGTAAACAAGCCACTTCTCCGGTTGATGCCATTTCGACGTGGGCAACAGGATCGGCGCCTTTAAAGCGGTTATAAGAAAATTGTGGGTTTTTAACGGCGACGTGATCAAACTCAAGCGTGTTATATGCTTTGGGTTTATGAATGCCGAGCAATACTTCGGTGGCGATTTCAATAAAATGATGGCCCGTTACTTTGGACACAAAAGGGAATGAGCGCGAGGCGCGCACGTTACATTCAATTACTTTCAAATCATTGTTTTTAGCGATGAGCTGTAAGTTAAAAGGGCCGGTGATATTGAGGGCTTTTGCTAGTTGTCTTGCAATTTGTTTGGCATTACGAATGGTTTTTAAGTACAACTTTTCTGGCGGCAAAATAATGGTTGCATCGCCTGAGTGTACGCCCGCATTTTCAACGTGCTCAGAGATCGCCTCGATAACCACGGTACCGTTATCAGCGACGCCATCAATTTCTAATTCTTTGGCATGTTGGATAAATTGTGAAATTACGACCGGATGTTCGTTAGAAATGAGTGAGGCGGCTTTTAGATAATGCTTTAAGCTTTTCAAATCATGCACGACATTCATCGCTGCGCCTGATAATACATAAGATGGGCGAATTAAGACTGGGAAGCCGACTTGGGTCACAAAATTTTCGGCATCCTCAAACGATGTCACGCTGGCCCATTCGGGTTGATCGATATTGAGATCACGTAAGAGCGAAGAGAATTTATTGCGATCTTCGGCGGTGTCGATATCTTGGGGTGATGTGCCTAAAATTTTATACCCAGCTTTAAAGAGTGGCATCGCAAGATTATTGGCAATCTGGCCACCGACGCCCAGGGCGATACCAGCAGGATTTTCAAAATCGCTAATGTCTTGAATGCGCTCAAAACTTAATGGCTCGAAGTATAAACGATCGGATTCATCATAGTCTGTTGAAACGGTTTCGGGATTACAATTGACCATGAGTACGGTTTTTTTATGACGTCTTAAGGTGCGTGCCATATTGACCGCACACCAGTCAAATTCGACCGATGAGCCGATGGCATAAGAGCCCGAGCCAATAATCAAATAGGCTTTTTTGCTGGGGCTAATATCATGGCTGTCACCGTGATAGGTTAGGTATAGATAATTAGTGGTGGCCGCAAACTCTCCTGCCAAAGTATCGATTTGTTTGATTACTGGGGTGATCTTTTCTTTGATGCGCAGCGCGCGGATTTTAGCTTGATCAATTTCTGTGAGCAGGCTGATCGCTTTATCTGAGAATCCCAGTAGTTTGCTGGCTTTGAGTAGTGACACAGGTAAAGCAAAGCTGCCGCTTTTTTGCGGCTTTAATAAGTCTTTGCCATCGCGGGCTTTGGCAATTTCAAGCGCCATATCCGTCATTTGTTTGACTTGCGCTAAGAACCAATGATCGATGTGCGAGAGCTTATGGGCCTCTTCAATACTGTTACCATTTTTGAAGAAATAGTAGAGGGCGAAGATACGCCTGTCTGTTGCAAATTCAACATCAGCGCGAACGTTTTCGATTGAGGAAGGGTAGTTGGCAATGCTGGCAGCGCCGATATTCAGGGCCTCGATGGCTTTATTTAGCGCTTCAGCAAAGGTTTTACCAATCCCCATGACTTCACCGACGGATTTCATTTCAGTACCGATGCGTCGTTCTGCGGCTTTTAATTTATGGGTATCCCAGCGGGGGATTTTAACCACGACATAATCTAGTGCTGGTTCAAAGAAGGCACAAGTTTTTTGGGTGATAGAGTTTTTCAGTTCGGGGAGGGTTTTACCCAAAGCTAATTTGGCAGCAACAAATGCCAGTGGATATCCCGTTGCCTTTGAGGCTAATGCACTTGAGCGTGAGAGGCGGGCGTTCATTTCAATGACACGATAATCGCCATTTGTGGGATTCACCGCATATTGAATATTACATTCGCCGATAATGCCAAAGTGGCGCGCAGCTTTGAGTGCAATATTACGTAGTTTTTGATGTTCGCTGTTGGAGAGTGTTTGTGCGGGTGCGACCACGATACTTTCACCCGTATGCACACCCATGGGATCAAGATTTTCCATGTTGCATATAGTGAGGGCGTTGTCATTCATGTCGCGCACGATTTCGTATTCGAACTCTTTCCATCCGGTTAGGTATTCTTCGATCAATACTTGCGGTGTTGCGTTTAAGACTTCAGTCACGCGCTCTTTGAGTTCACCTGGATTCACGATTTTGCCTGATCCTAGTCCGCCTAAAGAAAATCCGGAGCGCAGCATAATGGGGTAGCCGATTTTTTCTGCGGCTTTGAGCGCGGCATCGACCGTGGTGGCGCTGATGCTTTTGGGAGTGAGAATGTCGAGGGACTCGAGCGCGTCGCGGAAGAGATCGCGATCTTCAGTTGCGCGAATACCTTCAAGGGGTGTGCCCATCACGCGTACTTTGTATTTTTTAAGGACTCCCTGGGCTTCTAAATCTAAGCCTAAATTCAGTGCCGTTTGACCACCGAAGCCTAAAAAAATCACATCGGGTTTTTCTTTGGCGATAATGCGTGTTAGGGTTGGGACGTTGAGCGGCTCGAGATACAGCACATCAGCCATCTCTTTATCGGTTTGTACGGTGGCAATGTTTGGATTCACCAAAATAGTTTTGATGCCTTCTTCTTTTAAGGCTTTAATGGCTTGAGAGCCGGAATAGTCAAACTCTCCCGCTTGGCCGATCTTAAGTCCGCCTGATCCTAGGATGAGTGCCGTCGATGGCTTTATGGTTGTTGGCTTCATGCGTCCCTCTTTTTTTGGTTTTTCGTTTTGGCGACTAAATCAATAAATTTCTTAAATAAATAGTTGGCATCCTCAGGCCCTGGGCAGGCTTCAGGGTGGTATTGCACGGCTTCATAAAGCCCGCTTTTGTGGGTGATGCCAGCGACGGTGTTGTCATTCAAATGTCTAAATGAAACTAACCAGTCTTTGGGCAGGGTTTTTTCATTGACGGCATAGCCATGATTTTGTGAGGTTAAATAGGCTTTTTGCGTTTGGGTGTCAATCACCGGTTGGTTCTGGCCACGATGCCCGAAGGGGAGTTTGTAAGTCTTCGCGCCAATGGCGAGGCCCAATATTTGTGAGCCTAGGCAAATGCCAAAGATAGGTTTATTCGGGTTTTTTTTGAGGGCTTTGGCTAATGTTGCAATTGTTTCTGTACAAACCGCTGGGTCGCCGGGGCCATTGGAAATAAATAAGCCATCATAATCATCATTAGTATAGTCATAATCAAAGGGCACGCGTTTCACGGTCACAGGGAAGTTTAAGAAATTATTGATGATATTCATCTTGATGCCGCAATCAACCGCGATGATCTTAAGCTTGCCTGTGCCGTAGGTTTCGATTTTTTTGGTAGAGGCTTTTTTGACGAGATGCTCTTTGTTGGGGTCGATAAATTTTTTGGGTGCTTTATCTTTGCTGCTGATGGCGCCAAGCAAGACACCATGATCGCGAATGACTTTGGTGAGGGCGCGGGTATCAACGCCAATGATCACGGGAATATTTTCGCGCTTAAGCCATTCTAGCAAAGTACTTTGAGAAGCGTGATGTTCTGGATTTAAAAATAACTCGTGGAGCACAACGCCAGCCACTTGAATTTTTGGCGATTCCCAGGTGCTTTGCTCAGCAACGCCATAGTTGCCAAGTAGAGGATAAGTGAAGGTAAGGATTTGGCCGGAATAAGATGGGTCAGTTAAGGCTTCTGGGTAGCCGGTCATGCCGGTATTAAATACGACTTCGCCATCAAAGCTGCCATCGAGCCAATCAGGAATATAGCCATTAAATTCGGTACCGTTGGCGAGATAAAGCGTGCCTTCTTTAAATTTAGCTTTGTTGTCCTTCATGGTGTCGCTTCCTTAATTAAGTTGCTGGGCAATTTCCTGGCGTTCTGTTGCGTTGATTCGGCCTATTTTTACCATTTCATCTAATATTTCTTTTAGGGTAAATGCGGCATGATAGTTAACATGCGCCTTCGCAAAACTTTCTTTGGCGCCTTGTTCGCGATCGATGAGCACTAAGACTTCGGTGACTACTAAGCCAGCAGCGCGCAGTTCATTGATGGTTTCAATGGTGCTTTGGCCTGTTGTAACGACATCTTCGATCACGACGCAATTCATGCCGGGGCTAAAGATGCCTTCGAGCAATTGCTTGGTGCCGTAGGCTTTGGCTTCTTTTCTTTTTAGAATCATGGGGAGATTATGTTGAATGGATAAATGCGCCATGAGCGTGAGTGCAGAATAAGGCACGCCGCAGATCAGATCAGGTTTGAAGCCTTCAGGCTTTTGCGCATAAATGGTATCTGCGATTTGGGTGAGCAGTTTGGGGTAGGCGATCATCTCGCGTAGATTAATATAGATGGGTGAAACTTTGCCGCTTTTTAAAGTGAACTGACCCAGCTTGATCATGTTCTTGTCTAACAGCGCGCTGATTAAATGTGTGCTCATGATAAATCCTCCACGGGTCCAGTGGTGTTCTCTGAAAAAGGGGGAATTTGAAAAAAAGAATTGGCCGACTTGAGATTGAGATCATGAAATGCGTCGTTTGCCAAGATATTCATATTATGATTGCATTACCTGATAATGTTACCACAGGCCTTACTTTTATGCAAGGATATTTTGCAGTGAGAGACTCAATTATTGCGATGTGTTTCGAAATTTTGGGTGTGTCTTGCTTTCCTTTCAAAGATTAATTGCTTTTGAGGTCAAAAATCAAAATTTCTGCTTTTGAAAGCGCTGTGATTTCTAAAGATTTTTCTTCGCTTGCTGCAGCGCCATCGCCTTGTTTTAGAGTCTGTTCGTTGAGTTTAATATTGCCACGCACAATTTGAATCCAAGCCATGCGAGCATCCTCCATAGGAAAGCTAAATGATTGGTCCTCATTGAGATCGAGTGCGTAGATATTTGCATCTTGATGTACCGTCAGGCTATTATCGCGCCCATCGCGTGAGGCTAAGCGTGTTAGTAATCCCGCTTGGCGTTTATCAGCAAAGCTTTTTTGTTCATAGCTCGGCGCAATGCCCGTTTTTTCTGGCATCATCCATATTTGTAAAAAATGCACGGGCTTGTCGTTTTGCGGATTAAATTCACTATGGGTGATGCCGGTTCCTGCAGACATGCGCTGCACATCTCCTGGTGCAATGATTGATCCAGTTCCAATGCTATCTTTGTGTTCAAGTACACCATCTAGTACGTAGGAGATAATTTCCATATTATGGTGTCGATGCATATTAAAGCCAGCGCTTGGCTTTACTTTGTCCTCGTTGATCACCCGCAGTGCACCGTATCCTATGTGCCGTTGGTCATGATAATCACCAAAGCTAAAAGTGTGCTTGCTGTCGAGCCAATCAATTTTTGTAGCGCCACGTTCCTCGGACTTGCGAATCCGTAACATGATGTTCTCCTGTTTGCATTTGCTTTTTATGATAGCATGCTTTTAATTAATGTCTGAATGATGCTTTGTCTGATTGAAGATTCTGCCCATACCAGGCCAATGTCGCGATAGGGGGTTGGGGTTTGAATCGGTCGAATCGCTAAATTTTCACGCTGTTTGCTGGCAAATTCAGGGAGTAGGGTGATGCCATGGCCTAGTCCTACCATTTGGCAGAGGGTTTCTAAACTTGTGGCGCGATAGGTTTCTTTGTGGGTATCAAAATGTTTGCAAAATTGTAAGGCATGGTCGCGTAGGCAATGGCCTTCTTCGAGCATTAATAAGTTCTCAGTTTTTAAGTCTTTGATCGATAGTTTGGATTTTTTAACGAGGGGGTGTTGTTTGGGCAGCGCGGCAACAAAATTTTCGCGTAGCAAAATGTGTTCTTTAAAAGTGTGTTTGATGGGTAGGCCTAATAAGGCCGCATCAATATCATGGTTTGTCAGTTGATTAAGTAAATTTTCGGTTTTGTCCTCAATTAAAATCAATTGTAAATTGGGGAGTTTTTGCTGCAGTGTTGGTAATATTTGCGGTAGGTAATAGGGGGCGATTGTAGTGATGATGCCCAAGCGAAAGGGTAGGGCAAAAGGATCTTGTAGGGTTTTTGCTTGTAGTTTCATGGTTTTGGCAGCTTCGAGTGCCAGCCTTGCCTGTGGTATGAGTAGCGTGCCAGCTTTGGTTAGGCGAATATTTTTATCTTCACGATAAAACAGGTTTACGCCTAATTCTTCTTCGAGCTTTTTGACTTGCATGCTGAGTGTAGGTTGCGATACAAAGCTTGCACTTGCAGCTTTGCCAAAATGTTTGTGTTCTGCCAGTTTTACAAAATATTCTAAGTCGCGTAGGTTCATGGGGGTATTGATAGTTAATGTCTATTGTTATTTTAAATTCAATTTATTTTGTAAATCAAGTTGTTTGTGATCAAGGGGTTTTATTTGTTGTAAGAAATTTTATGACTGCCTCGGTGCTTTTTCATAAAATAATGTTAGAATAGTTCTATACTATCTTGTCCAGTTGTGGGTGGCATGAGGCTTAATTTTCGATTTTGTGCATTAGTGGTGGCGACTGGGTTGCTGGTGGGTTGTGTGCGCAGTCAAGTGCCAGAATCACGTTGGCAGCAGATATCAGTCGTTCCTTCAGTGCCTATTTATGCGCTTGCTAAAGTGCCTAACAAGCCTCAGGTTTTGTATGTTGGCACCAATGATCATGGTATTTATGAAACTACCGATGGAGGCAATACTTGGCGGAGCCTAGGTTTGTTGGGTCAGGCGGTTGTCGGTCTTGCGGCCACTTCGGACGATAAAGTTTTTGTCGTGACTAATTATGGTTTGTATCAATATGATCATGGCAAGTGGTTGATTTTATATTTAGGTCCCAATAAAGCTTTGGGGCAGCCTGAAAGTCTTGTCGCTTCGGGTAATCAACTTTTTGCTGCAGGGATGCGCAATGGTGTGTATCAGTTTGATATTAAAGCTGAGCAGTGGGTTATGGTGGGTGCAAACTCTTGGCCCAAGGGGCTTGATGCTAGCGCACTCGTTGCGGATAGTCATGGTACCTTGTTTGCTGGTACCTTGGATCAGGGGATTTATAAATATCAGGGTAAAACTTGGCGTGCGTTTAATCAAGGTTTTCCAGCTTTGTTTTTGTCTAATATTGGTGCTTTTGCTTTTGGGCCCGATGGGCAATTATTTGTGGCGACGAATTCTGCAGTCTATGCGTATCAAAATAAAACTTGGCAGCAACTGGGGGCGCATTCTTGGCCGGCTCACAAAATTCCTCATGCTTTGTATGTCGATGCCAATCATAATGTCTTTGCGGCAATGAGTCGCGGTGGTCTTTATGAGTACGTTGCGGCTAGTAAAACTTGGGAGAAATTTTCCTCAAGTCATTTGCCGAATCAGTCGATCAGTGTTATTTCTGATTTTAATAATAAATTGTATGTTGGTACGGGTGTGGGTTTGTATCGATATAACCCATGATATTGCTTGGCTTGGCTTTTTCTTATTTTATGTTTTTTTATGTTTTAATTTCTAGGTGTTGGTATTAGCTTTTTACATAATAAAGACTGCTGCATAACTCCTTAATATTGCAAGTGTGTGCCGTTGGCTTTTTTCAAAAGATCAGTTTTTGCTTCAGGTCGTGTCTTGAGTTATTTGATGCTAATATTTTGTTTTTAATATATTTAAGTTTTAAAATTGATTTTAATATATTTTTTGTGTATAATTTTTTGATTTTAATTAATCTAGGGATGGAATTATGCATGGCAATGTTGGGGTGAAGAGAAAAAGAGGGGCTTTTGAGCTACAGCAGTCAGCTGTGAAAAAGTCAGCTGTGGTAAAGTTAGCCTTGCGAAGGTTAGCTGCTTCAGCTATGAGAAGGCGGGTTCGGTTAGCGATGAAAATGTTAGTTGCGTCAGCTATGGCAGCCTCAGCTGTGCCTCCGGTTGAGCCTTTGAGTCTGGAATTGCCGCGTTCCCCCCGGCCTCAGGGTGATGATGAACGGGCTTTTGGTATTAATTCTTCTGCTGTTGCTATTGGTTTTGAGTTGGGTGGTTGTGATAAGTCATCTACAAAAGACGTTTCAGTTGTGTCGGGTGATTATGGATATGTATCTCCTTCATCTACTGATTCTTCAGGCGTAGCTTTAGGGGCAACAAGCGAGAGTGGTTCTCCCGATGGTAGCTCTCTTTTTCCGGATCAGCATTCTTTTCTCGGGTCATTTGTATTATATAGTTCTAGCGTGAAAGCTTGTGCTTTTTTCGATGGGGCTGTTGATTTTTCTGGGTCTTCCTCGCCTACACTTGATGATGCTTTAAAGATTCTTGTAGGTCCATATTTTTAATATATTCATGGCAATAGCACATTGCTTTTATTGCGCTATCTGTTTGGCGCCCATTTAGATCTTTGTTTTTAGTTAAAACGATTATTGGTGGGCGTTCCTTTGGGTTATGGCTGGGTGTTTTTTGCCATTTTAAAGATGCTTTTTCTTTTTTCAAAAAATTTTTATTTATCTCATAGTTATGTTCTTTTTGGTTAAGGATATAAAAGTTCTTTATTATTGGTTTCATATTTTACTCTAAGGTAAATTAATATATTGCAAATAAAATAATGATAAGATTATATTGTTTTGTAATTTTTTGTTGATTTTGGCATATTTGTTGTTGTAGTATGCGCACCTGTTTTAATTAATCAAGGATGAAATTATGAGTTTGGGTAAAAGGTTCAGAGCGCATGCGCCCTCTGGGAAAGGGTTGGCGTTAAATAGTTCTGCGGTAGCTGCAGTGGTTTTTAAATCTAATTCTGATGCTGATTCGGAAGTTCCTGGTGTAAATAGTATGTCTGGCCGTCAATTACGTTCGAATAAAAATGTGAGGTTACTTTCTGGACTTGCTTCAACTCCAAGGCAACGGCAATTGAGGGATTTTCCTCGTCCAGCTGAATCTCCGCCCTTAGCTGTTTCTGCGTCTGCTGTTATTCCGGATTTGGAAGATATAGCTGATGGGCCAAGTTCACCTCCTCGTGCTGCTCATTCATCGGCAGTACTTCCTGGTTTTTCTATGGCTCGTCCTTGTTTTACCGACTGTTTGAAGGAGGAGCTCCGAGCTGGGCGCTCGGGTTCTATAGATTCTATAGGTTCTATTTTTGATGGTCCGTTGTTTGATCCTCAAGGTTTCGAGGGTTCTTCTGTTGGTTCATCTAGTGCTGGATCTGTGAGTGAGGTGGCATCGCTAACTCCATCATCTGACTCCTCAAGCGTGGTTCTTCCTTTTGCCGCAGCGGCGGGTGTGGTTACTATGGAGCTTTCTGTGTCCTACAATCCAGTAGCTCAGGTTGGTGTGCTAGAACTTCTCGGTAAATAGTCTTGTAACTTTTTTATTAACAGGCGGCGCCCATTAGGTATTTGTTTTTCTAGTGAAAACGAGTATAATGGCCGTCCCAGGAGAGATGGCAGAGCGGTTTAATGCGGCAGTCTTGAAAACTGTTGACCTTCACGGGTCCGGGGGTTCGAATCCCTCTCTCTCCGCCAGCCTTCGCCCTTTGGGCTTCGGCTCGGCAAGCCAGTCTTGGCTCTTTCCCAAATCATGGGGCTCTTTCCCAAATCCTGGGGCACTCTAATTACGCACATAATACTTTAACTCTTAAACGATAATTTGGCTCTTTCCCAAATCCTGGGGCACTCGGCTCTTTCCCAAATCCTGGGGCACTCTAATTACGCACATAATACTTTAACTCTTAAACGATAATTTTCAAAGTTTTTAAAGCCATAAGCCCTCCGTTGTATCAGCTTCATTTTGCGATGGAAGCCTTCTGTTATGCCAT
>CAIQBE010000010.1 GCA_903870015.1 uncultured Thiotrichales bacterium | reverse complement strand
TTTTATTTTTATTTCTGTTACAATAGCCATCGAAACTAATCAACTAATGGAGTAGTCAATGAATCAAGGAGCAGAGCAAAGGCAAGCACAAAGGCATAATACAATGATAGGTTGTGCTGGTTTGATAGTTGGATTTGTGGGTATGATCGCATCATCTATTATGGTATCGACGGACCCTGCGTTGTATGGGTTAAATAGAGAAGACCCTGCTTATAATCTCAAGGCCGCTGGGGACGTGCTTATATCAAGCGCCATATCAGCTGTCGCAGCTATAGCGCTTGTTGCCGGCATCAGAGCGTGTATTGATGTACGTCGTCCCTTAGTGATAACTAACATTGCTATTCCACGAAGTGCACTCGAATTCCCTCCTATTGTTTTTGCCAGTATTCCTCAGCATCATATAGGTGCTAATAGAGATTTCGCTGTCCCCTTATTAATACCGGGTGACAATGAAAATTCTCAGGATCCTAACCGAGTAGCGCTAAGAGCGGGTTTTACATTGCAGACTGTTGAAACGATGCCACTATCCAAAATAGAGAGAATACAGGCGGCCGCCCCGTCCCATGAAATCATGAACATGCCAGTAGCTTCTCAAGCAGTAACATTCTTGGAGCAGCAAATAGATGCGCAGCCTCAGCAGAGGCTGGAGCTTTTTAGCGACGCTCATCAGCAGGCTCTAAGCTAATTAATGGATGATGTGAAGTTCATGAGCCAAATTATTTTAGCGATGACTTCTTGAGGATTTAGGGTATCAACATTAATAGTATTCTGGGCTAAGGCTTGGTACAAGGGCTCTCGTTCCATTTGTAGTTGGACGAGAGTTGTTAGTTTGTTTTGGGTTGCTAATAGCGGGCGGGTATTGTCGTTGGGTAATCTTTGCAATTGCGTTTCGGGTGTGATTTTTAGATAAATAATCGTAGCGTGTTGTTGTAGAAGGCTATGATTTTCTAGGGTGGTGATGATGCCGCCGCCGGTAGCCAGGATTAAGTTATCTTGAGTTAATAAAGCTTTAAGCGCTTGGGTTTCAAGGTTTCGAAAAGTCGCCTCCCCCTGAGTTTGGAAAATCTCGCTGACCGATAAGCCAGTGTGTGCCTCAATCCATTGATCAGTATCGATAAAGGGCATGTTAAGTTCGCTTGCCAATAATTGCCCTATGGTGCTTTTGCCTGAAGCCATCGGGCCAATGAGGGTGATGATCATTTTAGTTTTCTTGATTTATATTAGCCTATAGTACTGCAAGTTTTATTATTGACAAAATACTTGTAATGGCATACCATTACAAGTATAAGGTAGCAGATAGGGTCATTTTGTGAATTTAACCGAGTTTTTGGCTTTGGCGGCCAAGGGGCGCCGGGTGTCGGTGTCGCAGGAGTTTGCTGTGCCGGGGCTGTTGCCGATGGCTGCATTTCAGTGTGTGCGTGTGGATCATCCTGAGGCAGTGATGTTAGAGAGTTTGCAGGAGGGCAATAGCCGTTATTCGTTTATTGCTTTTGAGCCCTTTGCAAGTTTGCGGGCAGAAAAATCTTTAGTGACGACCTGTATTCAGCAAGAGGTTGTTACCCAAAATATAAAGCCCTTTGAGGCCTTGCGCCAGATGATCAAAAATTTATCCTGCGTTGCAGCGCCGCATAAAGATTTTATTGGCAGCATTATTGGCTTTATGAGTTATGGCGCCGTACGCTTGTTTGAGGCAATTCCTGATCGGCATGAGTCTGCGGGTTTACCTGATGTCGCCTTTAATTTTTATGGTATAACTTTGCGTTTTGATCAGCAGGCCCAGCGCTTATTAATTAGTGTCATTGTTGAGATTAGTGATGCGCCAGCCGATGATTTTTATGCGGCAGAGGCGAAGATGAAAGCGTTGATGGTGCAGCTGCAAGCAGCAGTTTTTGCTGAGCCAGTATTTTCCAAAAATATTTTGGATATTGCAGAGCCTGATACGGATATGGACGATGCGGCGTTTCAAGCCATGGTGGAAAAGGCGCGCGCTTATATTCGGGCTGGGGATATTTTTCAAGTGGTAGTGTCGCGCGCTTTTAAAGTCCCTTATGCCGTGCATCCCTTGAGAATTTATGAGGCTTTGCGTGCAAGTAGCCCGGCACCCTATATGTTTTATTTGCCGATTGATGATGTGGTTGTGCTTGGGGCATCTCCTGAAAAATTAGTGAGTGTGCATGAGGGTATGATCACGACGCATCCGATTGCTGGCACGCGTCGGCGCCCTGATGCCCATCATAATCAAGCCATAGAAGCGGATTTGTTGTCGGATGAAAAAGAATTAGCCGAACATCGGATGCTTGTTGACTTGGCGCGTAATGATGTGGGAGCAGTTGCCACGCCGGGTAGTGTTGAAGTTACTGAATTGTTAAAAGTAAAACATTATGCCCATGTTAGTCATATTACATCAACCGTAATCGGTCAGTTGCGCCCTGAGTGTGATGCGCTAGACGCCTTGGCAGCAGCCTTTCCTGCGGGGACTTTAAGTGGAGCGCCCAAGATTCGGGCTATGGAAATCATTGATAAATTAGAAGTCTCCTCTCGTGGGCTGTATGGCGGAGCGATTTGTCGTTTGGATTATCAGGGTAATTTGGATAGCTGTATTGCCATTCGTATGGCCATTTTGAAAAATGGCATGGCTTTGATTCGGGCAGGCGCAGGGATTGTCTTTGATTCGGATGCCCAGGCTGAGTGTGATGAAACGCGACATAAAGCGCATGCGATGCTCTATGCATTAGCGTTGGCGCAAGGGGTGGTGTCATGATCCTGATCATCGATAATTATGATAGTTTTACCCATAATTTATATCAGTGCGTGGCGCCGTATTATCCTGAGATTCGCGTAATTCGTAATGATAAAATCAGCATCGCTGATTTGCTCAAACTGCAGCCGCAGGGGATTATTATTTCTCCTGGGCCCAAACGACCCGAAGATGCTGGAATTTGTATCGATTTAATTCGCGCTAATACTACGATTCCGCTCTTGGGCGTGTGTCTTGGGCATCAGGCGATCACTGTGGCTTTTGGTGGGAGGGTTGTGTCAGCACCTGAGATTATTCATGGCAAGACGGATCAGGTCTCTCATCATAGTCAGGGAATTTATAAAGGCTTGTCGAAGCCTTTGGTCGTGGGGCGTTATCACTCATTAATTGCTGAGCGCGCAAGTTTGCCTGACGTATTAGAGATTGAGGCTGAAAATGCCCAAGGTCTAATTATGGGCTTAAAGCATAAAATTTTGCCGATTTATGGCGTGCAGTTTCATCCTGAATCTATTTTGACGCCCGAGGGGTCAAAATTATTAGAGAATTTTGTAAGGCTGGTCCATGTTGCTTGAACAAGTTCAGACATTATTAGAGCAAGATTTAGCGCTGGAGGCCCAAGTAGAAATTTTGCGTGCGACCTTGGCACAGCCTTTTAATGGCCAGGATTTGTGTGCAGTGGTCGAGTATCTTTATGGCATTTCTGGTGTGGGCTCAGATATTTATCCAGCTTTGGATATTGTCGGTACGGGCGGTGACGGCCTGGGGCTGTTTAATATTTCCACGGCCAGTAGTTTTGTGATTGCGGGGATGGAGATACCGGTATTAAAGCACGGTAACACAAGTGTGAGTAGTCGCTCAGGCAGTATTGATTGTTTGAAATCACTAGGTATATACTTGCCTGAAACCCGTAGTTTAGCTTTGGGGCAGTGGCATCAAAACGGCCTGAGTTTTTTATTTGCGCCGCAGTTTTATCCAGTATTGGTAAAGCTTAAAGCCGCGCGCCAAGCTTTGGCACACATGGGCTTTCGCAGTATCTTTAATGTTTTAGGGCCACTTTTAAATCCTTTGCGCCCAACCCATCAGTTAATCGGCGTAGCTAGCGTTGATTTGATAAAACCTATGAGTGAAGCTTTGCATTTATTACAGCGCAAAGCTTTTGTATTTTCTTGTGCCGGTACTGATGAGCTTATTCCTGGCAATGAGATGCATATAGTGAAAGTGACCAAGCATGGAATTGAAAATTTTACTTTTGATTATCAAACGCTAGGTGTGACACCGCTAAAACTTGCGGATTTGCTTGGCGCAGAGCCAGAGGATAATGCCCAGATATTATTAAAGCTTTTACAGGGTGAGTTGACTGGCCCGCTATTGGAAGTCGTTTTGATCAATGCAGCTTTTGCTGGGATGTTGTATGATGATTTAGCATTTACAGAGGCTTATAGATTGGCAGCAAGCGCAGTTAAGAGTGGTGCAGCCTTAGAAAAATTACAGGGGTTGCGCACATGATTATGGATGAGATTATTGCGCGTAAGCGCCAAGATTTACATTTACTAGTCGCGCCAAAAACGTTAAAACCCAGTACGCAAGATTTTTTAAAAGCCATTATGGAGCCGGGCTTGCAAGTAATTGCTGAGGTAAAGGAAAAATCGCCCAGTACCGGCGTACTCTGTGTGGCTTATCAGCCAGAAGTCATTGCTCAAGAGTATAAAAAAGGCGGTGCTGCAGCAATTTCAGTGCTGACCGATATCCCTTATTTTGGTGGGCAGATGACGGATCTGACCAAAGTGAAGCAGGCGACGGATTTGCCTGTGTTGTGCAAAGATTTTATTATTAGCGAGATTCAGATTGAAGTGGCGCGCCATTATGGCGCCGATGCGGTATTATTAATTGTGCGGGTTTTGGATGTTGAAACTTTAAAGCAGCTCAAGGTCAAGATTGAATCGTTAAATATGCTGGCCTTGATTGAAATTTTTGATGAAGCTGATTTAGAAAAAGCGTTATTAGTTGATCCTAAAGTTTTGATGATTAATCATCGCGATTTGGATACTTTAAAAGTGGATTGTGCGACTTCGAATGCTTTAATCGATAAAATTCCAGCAGGCATTCCTGTCGTGGCAGCCTCGGGGATTATGGAACCAAAGCAAGCATTAGAGTTTGATGCGCGAATTAAGGCAGTGTTGATTGGGACCGCATTATTAAAAAGTTCTGATGCCGCCGAGTTTATTCGCGCATTAAAAAATGAAGTATTATCAGGACGACGGGAGGTGGATCATAGACTAGGCCATGGACCTAAAGTTAAAATCTGTGGGATCACTAATCTGGAAGATGCTTTACTCTGTGAGCGTTTGGGCGCAGATTATTTGGGTTTTATTTTTGAAGAAAGCTCAAAGCGCTGTATTGATTATGCTAAGGCTAGGTCGATCATTGCGAGGCTGACCACGGCCAAAGCGGTGGGGGTTTTTGTAAAGCAAGAAGCGCAAGAAATTCACGAAGTTGCTGAAGATTTAAAACTGGCAGCCGTGCAAGTGTATCAGGATTTTGATTTAAGCCCTGTGCCGTTTGAAGTGATTCGAGTATTACGAGTGAAAGAAGCTCAGGATTTTTTGAAGATTCAGATTTTGCGAGACAAATATTCGCGCGACTTTATTTTATTAGATACTTATCATGAGCAGCAATTGGGTGGCACGGGCCAATGTTTTGATTGGCGTTTATTACCCAAAGATTTGAGTCGGTGTTTTTTATCAGGTGGCATTCGTCCTGAAAATGTAATAGCAGCATCGGCATATCAGCCTTTTGGTTTGGATTTAGCAAGCGGCGTTGAAGTGTCTCCCGGCAAAAAGGATGCGCACAAAGTTAAAAAATTATTTGAGGAGTTACATCATGGCACATAAGCCTGGATATTTTGGTGAATATGGCGGTGCGTATGTGCCGGAGACATTGGTAGCGCCTTTGGCAGACGTTGCAGCTGCATTTGAGCGCTGTCAGCAAGATGCTAGCTTTCAGGCAGAGTTAGTGGATCTATTAAAGAATTTTGCCGGCCGCCCGACGGCATTAACCTATGCCGCGCGCTTATCAGAACAATATCATCAGAAGATTTATTTAAAGCGCGAAGATTTGCTCCACGGCGGTGCACATAAAACCAATAATACGATTGGCCAGGGATTACTCGCCAAATATATGGGCAAGACCCGATTGATTGCCGAGACAGGTGCAGGTCAACATGGTGTGGCGACGAGTATGATTGGGGCGCTTTTAGGCCTGCCGGTGACGGTGTATATGGGGGCGATTGATGTTGCGCGTCAGGCTTTGAATGTTGAGCGCATGAAGTTATTTGGTGCGACCGTGGTACCAGTGACCTCAGGTTCACAAACGTTGAAAGATGCGATTAACGATGCGATGCGCGATTGGCTTCATGACAGCGAACATACGTTTTATGTGTTTGGTACGGCAGCAGGCCCCCATCCTTATCCCTCAATGGTGCGCTATTTTCAAGAGGTGATTGGGCGTGAAGCTCGGGCGCAGATGTTGGAGTATGCTGGCCAATTACCTGATGCCATTTATGCCTGTGTCGGTGGCGGTAGTAATGCCATTGGATTTTTTAGTGCGTTTTTGGCAGATGTTAAGGTTAAAATTTATGGCGCTGAAGCCTCAGGCCATGGGGTTGAGACGGATTATCATGCCGCCACTTTGAATAAAGGTACGCCTGGCATTTTTCATGGCATGCATTCTTATTTTTTACAAAATGCTGATGGCCAGATTACTGAGACGCATTCGATTTCTGCCGGATTAGATTATCCAGGCATTGGCCCTGAGCATGTATATTTGAAAGAGACCGGGCGTATTAATTATGAGCCAATTAGTGATGTTGAAGCCGTGCATGCCTTTGAGTATTTGGCGCGTATGGAAGGCATTTTGCCAGCATTGGAATCGGCGCATGCGGTGGCTTTGGCGTTGAAAGTTATGAAAACTTCAGCGCCAGATTCGGTGCATTTGATTAATATTTCTGGGCGTGGGGATAAAGATTTGAATACGTATTTGGACTATAAAAAATAAGTGAGCAATATGATGAATCCATTTCAAGTATTAAAAAACAGTCGCGGATTAATTCCCTTTTTTGTCTTGGGTGATCCCGATTTTGACAACTCTTTGGAGGTAATTTGCGCAGCGATTGATGCGGGAGCGGATGCTTTAGAATTAGGCCTGGCTTTTAGTGATCCCATTGCCGATGGGCCGATTATTCAGCGCGCGAGTGCGCGGGCGTTGGCATCTGGGATGACTTTCGCACGGGCTCTGGAATTAATTGCTAAGATTCGTAGCTACTCAAAGATTCCGATGAATTTATTAACCTATGCCAATCCATTATATCGCCATGGTTTTGTACAAGCGTTTAGTGCTTTGAAGGCGGCGGGCATGGATGGGATTTTGATTGCAGATTTGGCAGGTCAGGATGATGCTATTGCAGAGGCCCTAGCTGCCTCAGGGTTGCAGCAAAGTTTTTTGGTGGCGCCCAATACCCCTGATGCGCGGGCATTGGTATTGCATCAGCGTTCAAGTGCTTTTACCTATTTGGTCAATCGTTTGGGGACAACGGGCATGAGCGAAGGTGTGCCTGAACTAACCCTTGAGCATTTAAAAAAATTAACAGCAGTTAATATGAATACCCCGATTGCCGTAGGCTTTGGCATTCATACTGCGGAACAAGCGCATACGCTGTTTGATGCTGGGGCCGATGCGATTATCGTGGGCAGTAAATTATGCCAAATCATCGAAGATAATCCAGATCAAGCGCAAAGAGTTGCAGCCATTAAAAATTATATCCAAACAATGAAGCGAGCATTATCATGACCATTAAAAACTGGCAGCCTTTTTCTTGGGAACAAAAAACCATTGCCCAAGGTGTGCATTATGAAGATCAAGTAGCTTTGACGACGACGTTGATGCAGTTGCAAGCCCTGCCGCCTTTGGTGACCGATCGAGAAGTTAAAGCCTTAAAAAGCTTGATTCATAAGGCAGCCCAAGGCCAGGCGTTTATTTTGCAGGGGGGGGATTGTTCAGAGTTATTTTCTGATTGCAATGCCTCACAGATTACCAATAAGTTCAAAATTTTATTGCAGATGAGTGTGATTTTGATTCATAGTTTAAAAAAGCCAGTGGTGCGCATTGGGCGTATCGCAGGGCAGTATGCCAAGCCGCGCTCATCCATGAATGAAACCATTGATGGTATAACCTTACCCGCTTATCGCGGCGATATGATTAATGGTCATGAGTTTACCAAAGCACAGCGTACGCCTGATCCACAGCGCATGCTCTTGGCCTATCAATATTCGGCGTTGACGCTTAATTATTTGCGCGCCTTAGCAAGTGACGGTTTTGCGGATTTGCATCATTCCAAAAACTGGCAGTTAGATTTTGTTGTCGATGCCGCAGCTAAAAAATCCTATCAGCTGATTTTAAACTCAGTCACGCATGCCCTACATTTCTTTGAATCAATTTTGGATGTAAAAAATGATGTCGTGCGCGGTGTGCAGGTGTTTAGTAGCCATGAGGCGTTGCATTTACCTTATGAGGCAGCGTTAACATCAGAGGTGGCGCCTGGGCAGTTTTATAATTTAGGCACGCATTTTCCTTGGGTAGGCATGCGCACTTTAAGTTTGGATGGCGCCCATGTCGAGTATTTGCGTGGGATTAACAATCCGATTGGCATTAAAGTCGGCCCCAGTGCTGATTTAGATGAGTTATTAAAAATTCTTGCCATATTAAATCCCGAGCACGAAGCTGGAAAGATTGTCGTAATTCATCGCTTTGGTCGAGCGCATATTAGCGAGAAGTTGCCCTTATTACTCGCAAAATTACAAGCGCATAAAAGTGTGTGCGCAGTCATTTGCGATCCCATGCATGGCAATACGCGCACGACAACGCAAGGTATTAAAACTCGTTATTTTGATGATATTCTGGCAGAATTATGTGAAGCCTTTAGAATTCATCAGGAAAGCACTATTGCGCTCGCAGGCATTCATTTTGAAATGACAGGGGATAATGTCACTGAATGTATTGGGGGTTCTTGTGGTTTACGTGAAGAAGATTTAAGTAAAACTTATACAAGTCTTGTGGATCCAAGGCTTAATTATCAGCAAGCGTTGGAGATGGTGTTAAAAATAGCAGAGTTACATCAAGGATTATGATATGAGTATTGTCAGTATTAAGCCTATGACGCATGCAGTGCATGAGCGGGTGCGTTTGCCTGGATCCAAAAGTATCAGTAATCGAGCATTGATGATGGCAGCCTTGTGTCAAAAGCCGGCCACTTTGAGTAATGTGTTGAGAAGTGATGATACTATCACTTGCATCGAGGCGCTGGATCAGATTATTTCAGCGCGTAAAGGCGGATTATTTAAGAAAAAAATCATGGGGCCTGTGCAAGTTTATTGTCAAGATTCTGGTATTGTCACGCGTTTTTTAATGCCGGTGTGTGCGGCCCTGGGGGGGGCATATCATTTTGATGGCAGCACGCGCATGCGCGAACGTCCAATTGGCGCCTTGATCGAGATTTTACAGCAGCAGGGTGTGGCTTTTGAATTTTTAGAAGTGCCTGGTAAGATGCCCTTTATTTTGAAAGCCAAAGGCCTGCCTGGGGGCGATGTCAGCGTGGATATTCAAGATTCCAGTCAATTTTTATCAGGGCTATTGATTGCTGCGCCTTTGAGTCAACAGGGCATGGTATTGCGTTCCAATCAAATGATCGCCAAAAAGCCTTATGTGTTGATGACCTTAGAATTAATGGCAAAATTTGGCGTGCAACATGAGGTGCTCGATGATTTTAGCATTCAAGTTTTACCTCAAAAATATCAGCCAACCAAACTTGCCATTGAGCCTGATGCTTCAACCGCATCGTATTTTTTTGCAGCAGCAGCCTTAACCAAAAGCTCAGTTATTGTTGAAGATTTAGGCATGGATAGCCTGCAGGGCGATATGCGCTTTTTAGAAGTGTTAGAGCGCATGGGCTGTAAAGTCACACGCTCGCGTACGAGCTCTGAAGTTTCTGGTCCGCAAATGTTTAATGCTTTGAATGAAGTGGATGTCACGGGTTTTAGCGATACGTTCATGACCCTGTCAATCATGGCGCCTTTTTTACCAACGCCTACAAAAATTATAGGCCTACGCCATACCCGCCTACAAGAATCTGACCGCGTTGCTGCCATGGTTGATGGTTTAAAACGCGTGGGCATTCGTACTGAAGATACCGAGGATAGCTTAACCATTTTCCCAGGCACGCCTGTAGGCGCGGAGATCGACAGCCATCGGGATCACCGCATCGCCATGTCCTTTGGCGTGATGGGTTTGGTGGTGCCAGGAATGAGTATTGCCGGTGCTGAGTGCGTGAGTAAGACTTGCCCGGAGTTTTTTGATTTGTTGGTGGGGTTTTCTAGAACTTAAAGGAGATTCATTATGTCGAGTAATTCATTAGGAACAATTTTTCGCATCACCACCTGGGGTGAATCTCATGGCAAGGGCATTGGCGTCGTGATTGATGGTTGTCCAGCAGGCTTAAGCATTACCGATGAGGAAATTAACCAAGAGTTAGCCTTACGCGCACCGGGCAAAACGCCCTTTACCACACCGCGCCAAGAGACTGATGTTGCTGAGATTTATTCGGGCGTGTTTGAGGGCAAGACCACAGGCGCGCCGATTTCGATTGTGATTCATAACCATGATGCCAAGAGCAGCAGTTATGAGCCGATCAAAAACTTATTGCGGCCGGGGCATGCCAATTTTACCTATTTGGAAAAATATGGCATTTTTGATTATCGTGGTGGTGGGCGCTCGTCGGCGCGCGAGACCGCTTGTCGGGTCGCGGCTGGCGCCGTTGCTAAAAAACTTTTGGCGCATTATGGCATTAAGACTTGTGCGTATTTGGCGGCAGTTTCGGATGTTACCGCATCGATGGCTTTGGATGATTTGGATAAGGTTAAGGCTGCGACTTTAGCCAGTCCGATTTTTTGTCCCGTGAGCGCTTCTGCAGAATTGATGATGCAAAAAATTACTGCGGCAAAAGAAGCGGGAGATTCTTTGGGTGGCGTGATTGTATTTGCGGCGACGGGTTTGCCTGTGGGGTTGGGCGATCCAGTGTATGAAAAGTTAGAAGCGAATTTAGCGCGGGCGATGTTAAGCCTGCCTGCAACCAAAGGTTTTGAAATTGGCGAAGGTTTTAGCGCGGCAGAGATGTTGGGTTCGACCCATAATGATGCCTTTATCGCGCATGATAAAATTACCACAAGCACCAATCATGCTGGTGGGACTTTGGGTGGGATTTCAAGTGGCATGCCTTTGTTTGGGCGCGTAGCGTTTAAGCCAACTTCAAGTATTAATAAGGCACAAAATACCGTTGATGTTGATGGTAAAGCAGCTGAGTTTAAATTGCCCGAAGGTTCGCGTCATGATCCTTGTGTGGCGATTCGGGCGGTGCCGATTGTTGATGCCATGTGTGCGCTGGTATTAGCGGATGCTTTATTAATGAATCGATGTGCGAGGATCTGATGATCAAGACTTTAGAGATTAACTTTGCCAAATCGTATCCGATTTATATGGGATTAGAGGTCTTGCGTACGCAACTCGTTGCTTATTGTCAGGGCTTAAAAGAACGCCTGGTCATCATTACCGATAGCCATATTAAAAATACTCTGGGCTTAGAAGTGCAGCAATTATTGCAAGGGGTAGGCTTGTCTGTTGAGTTATTCTCTTTTCCAGCGGGGGAGGCGCATAAAACCCGTGAGACCAAGGCACAGGTTGAAGATTTATTATTTGCCAAAGGCTATGGCCGTGATACCTGTTTGATTGCTTTAGGCGGAGGCGTCGTCACAGATTTGGTTGGTTTTATCGCGGCGACGTATTGTCGTGGCGTGCCTGTTATTTATGTGCCAACGACTTTGCTCGCCATGGTCGATGCCAGCATTGGCGGCAAGACAGGCGTTGATACACCTTTTGGTAAAAATTTGGTGGGGACGTTTTATCAGCCCCATGCCGTGTTTATGGATTTAAAAGTGTTAGAAACTTTGCCTGAACATGAATGGTGTAATGGCATTGTAGAGATGTTAAAGCACGGCTTGATTGCGGATGCAGCGCTTTTTAATGCGCTGAAAACGCAGCGTGCAAAATTAAAAGAGCCGCAATTTTTGTTAGAGATGATTTTTGCGAGCTGTGTGATTAAGAAAAACATGATTGAGCAAGATGAGCGTGATTATGGTATTCGGCAATTATTAAATTTTGGCCATACCATTGGGCATGCGATCGAGTTGATCGAAGATTATAAAATCAGTCATGGCGAGGCGGTAGCGATTGGGATGTTAGTTGAGGCGAGGTTATCTGTCCTTTCTGGTTTTTTAGAGCCTCACGTTGTTGATGAGATCGAACAAGTACTGCGAGATTATGGCTTGCCATTAAAAACAAATGCGTTTGAAGATATTCAACGCTTGAAAGCTTTGTTAGGTCTTGATAAAAAAGCCTTGGCAAATGTTGCGCAATTTGTGTTACTAGATGCCATTGGTGTCACGCATTTTGAAAATAATAAGCATGTGGTGGCGGTGAAGAGTGAAATTTTAGATGCTGGGATGGTCAACATTTAACAAATATTTTTATTGATTTTTATTTAAATTAAATTAT
>CAIQBE010000009.1 GCA_903870015.1 uncultured Thiotrichales bacterium | reverse complement strand
ATATTATCAAATAAATAATTTTACTTTACTTTATTGTTTTTTATAGTTATAATCACTTTTTATTTATGAGTATTTAAATTAAGGGTGAAATCATGCAACGTGGTGGAACAGTAACGCAATCATTAAGCTCATCGACGGCCACACAATCATTGTCGTTCCAATTATTAGGCTTATCGACGGCCACACAATCATTGTCGTCCCAATCATTAGGCTCATCAACAGGCACACAATCATTATCCATATCAGATGCAGCATC
This sequence comes from uncultured Thiotrichales bacterium, assembly GCA_903870015.1. GTDB lineage: Bacteria > Pseudomonadota > Gammaproteobacteria > Francisellales > CACEW01 > CAIQBE01. Next base: position 25,615 of record CAIQBE010000009.1, on the reverse strand, counting down.
TATCGATGCCGTAAGGGCGCAGAAACGCATTCTAGAGCTTGAAGCGCTTGTTGGCCCATGCTTAGAAGATTTAGAGACAGGGTCTCAAGACGTTAAGATAGAAGCATTGGCGCGGTTATTTCATTCTGTGCACCTATATCCTCAGTTTTCTGGGGATAATAATGATATTATTCTTAAAGGTATTATAGAAGATATATACGCTTTTTCCCGACTGTTAGCGCTTTTAAAAGCAGAGTCTCCGCAGGTTCGGGCACAGGCAGCATCCTTAATCACATTTACTTTTGATTATTGGGTTAATAAATCCGGTGATGTTCCCGCCGCCCTTGCTTATTCTATGTTTCTTCTGCCAGCAGTCGTTGCCCTTGTTCAGCTTCTGGATTTTTTAAACAAGGATTCTGATAAGGATTATGATGTTGTGAATGACGCATTAAAGGGGCTTTGTCCTGCGGTTTCTGCTCACGTTGGTGTAGTTTTAGCGGCAGGTATGCTTGGTAAATTCGAACTGTCGCTGTTACCCTTTGCCGTTGCACATCCTAACACGTACTTAATAAATACCGCGCACTTACGTGAAGTCCTCAACCGGCTTTCTTTGTTAAATGATGGAGCTACAGCGATTAAAAATAACCATGGCGTTATGACCTGTCTTCAAAATATTTCGGGCCAGGAGCATTCTTTTTCCTACTCGGCGGGTTCAATTTTAGACAATGTTGAGCGTAATACGGCTCCTGCTACAGCACATGTATTTCATATAAATGCAATCGAATCAGAGGAGGGAGCAGGAGAGCTCAGCTCTGATTTATTTGCATTGCTTAGACCGTAAATTAAAAAGAGTAATTAAATCCTTGACAAATGAGCCCTGGCGGGCTATTATCTCAAGCCTTGTGCGCCCGTAGCTCAGCTGGATAGAGTACCTGGCTACGAACCAGGCGGTCGGGAGTTCGACTCTCTCCGGGCGCACCATTTTTAGGTGCTAATTATGCATAATGATGTTCCTACCACTGGAAAACAACGCGACTTTGATAAGCTTTCTCGTATTCCAGTAAAAATCGAAATGACTGAAAATAGCGAACGCTTGCGTTTGCCCAAATGGCTTTATGTCGATTTACCCAAAGCCAGTGAAGCCTCTGAAGTTCAGCGTATTAAGACCATGTTGCGTGAGAAAAATTTACATTCTGTGTGTGAAGAAGCCTCTTGCCCAAATTTAGCCGAGTGTTTTACCAAGGGCGCTGCGACCTTTATGATTTTAGGTGATAAATGCACCCGTCGTTGCAGCTTTTGTGATGTGGCGCATGGTAAGCCTGATCCTGTGGATGAAAACGAGCCTAAAAATTTAGCCACGACGATTAAAGCCATGAATTTAAAATACGTGGTGATCACATCGGTTGATCGTGATGATTTACGTGATGGTGGGGCAGCACACTTTGCTGAATGTATTCGTGAGATTCGCGCGCATAATCCCAATATTAAAATTGAAATTTTAGTCCCTGATTTTCGGGGTAAGAGCAAATTGCCCTTGGCAATTGATTTTCTCTCAAGTATGGCTCCTGATGTGTTTAATCATAATATCGAAACCGTTCCCAGCCTATACAAAGAAGCCCGTGCTGGCTCAGATTATGGCTGGTCTTTGCGTTTATTAAAAGAATATAAACAGCGTAATCCTAGTATTCCAACTAAATCTGGCTTAATGCTGGGTCTAGGTGAGACTGATGAAGAAGTGGTGCAAACCCTGAAAGATTTACGCGCCCATGATGTCGATATGCTAACCATAGGCCAGTATTTGCAACCAAGCCCATATCATCTAAAGGTAAAACGTTATGTAACGCCTGAAGCTTTTAAAGAATTAGGCGATATTGCTAAAAGCCTAGGCTTTAAAAAAGTCGCCAGTGGCCCAAACGTGCGTTCGTCCTATTTTGCCGAGCAGCAGGCTGAGGGTGATTTGATCTAGGTGTATAATGATCTCATTGAATAAAGCTAAGGAACGATCATGATCAAAAAATTAAGCATAGGTTTATTAAGTTTAGGCCTTGTGCATGCTGCAATCGCAGACCAAAAGATGACGGGCTTGGATTTATCAGGAACCTATATTTGTAGCGGCTATGATAGCCATGATGGTGGTTTTGCTGGCTCAAAGCTTACTCTGGCTTTAGATGCTAAAGACAGCTTGCCTCAGGATGGCTATGGCGCCTATCACTATAACGTAGTGACCTCCGGCGGTACCAAATATACGGGCGAAGCGAGCTCAAGTGGTAATACTTTAGCGATGTATTTTGCCAATACCACCCCCAATCAACAAAGCGATCATGGCGTCAGCATTGGCTTTGTTACCCATGATAAAAATAACAGCGGTCAGGTGCAAACTCAAATCCATAAATTTTATTATGAACCCCAGTATGAAGGCGGTGGTAATGGCTCAGAGACTTGTGTTAAGCAATAGTCTTTGCGTTTATTATTTGATTTAGTACTCGACTTCCTTAATGGGTGCTTTTGCCGAATACTTTGGTGCATTACAAAAATTTAGCTATTTCGAGTTTTTTCACAAACCCTTCAGCCGAGCCTCCAGCACCTTCAGCGCCTTGAGCGAAATATTGCTGATGATAATAATCAAACACGCCATGACAATCACGGTAAAGTTGGCATTGCTAAAACTCACCGGTAAAAAATGCCGCTCACTCGGATAATCTTTGGTTACGACGTAATAGAGCACTACGATGTAAAACGGAAAGAGTAGCTCTTTGCACAGCACAGCCACGCCGATTTTGCGCACTAATCTTAAGGTCCGCGGTGATAAAAAGATGCCTTCTTCATACAGTCGAAACAGTTTTGATAATTTCAAAAAGATAAATACGGTAAAGCCCCCTGGAATAAAGCTGATAAAAGCGCCCAAGAGTTTGGTGCTGATCTGCCAATGGCCTACAGTGTAGCTGTCGATGGGTAGGATCACGGGTAAATAATTGATCACGCCAAAGATGGTTTCGGGAATAATCCAAAACACCACTAAAAATACGGGAAAGAAAAAGGTCATGATTTGAAAAAATATGCGTAGACAGCGGCACCAGAGTTTGGTGAATTCCATGGGAGGTCCTTTATTTTGCTTGGGCATATCCAAGGCTCGTCGTCCTGATCCCCCATGCGAAGCTTGGGGCGTCAGGATCCAGGGTGAAATCAATTCAACAGCCTTTAGGCCTTGAATTTTCAAATGATATTTGAAAATAAATATTGGGTCCTGGATCCTGATGAATGCTGCGCATTATCAGGACGACGGGCTTTAGCTAAATGCCCTGTTAAGTGTTATGTTATTTTACATGATGCTTTGATAATATTAAGATGTGTATTCATTGATTGCGAGCTATTGTTATGAATAAAACCCAATCCCTGACCCCTGAATTATTACATGTCATTCGTGATAAAGGCACGGAACCCCCGTATTCTCATGATTATGAGGCTGTGCAAGCAGGCACTTACTTGTGTCGCCAGTGTGGTTTGGCATTGTTTCGAGGGGACAATCAATTTCATTCGGGTTGTGGTTGGCCGAGCTTTGATATTGAAATTCCTGGAGCTGTTAAACAAGTCCCGGATCGTGATGGTCGACGTATGGAAATTGTCTGTGCGCGGTGTGCGGGGCATTTGGGTCATGTGTTTACGGGAGAACAGTTAACCCTAAAAAATACCCGCCATTGTGTCAATGGCTTAAGCCTTGATTTTGTGCCTGAGCAAACAGTGTTTGATACGGAAGAAGCGATGTTTGGCGCTGGCTGTTTTTGGGGTGTTGAAGCGCTTTTTAAAAAATTGCCTGGCGTTTTAAAAACCGAAGTCGGTTATAGTGGGGGACACACCGATCATCCGAGTTATCAAGACATTTGTCAGGGTGATACGGGGCATTATGAGGTCATTCGAGTGGTGTATGATCCTACTAAAACTTCCTATCAACAAGTTGCCCAATATTTTTTTGAGATTCATGATTTTAGTCAAAATGATGGCCAGGGGCCAGATATTGGCACGCAGTATAAAAGCCGGATTTTTCATTATGATCAAGGACAGTGTGATGTAGCCAATGGTCTGATTCAGTTTTTACAAAGTCATGATCGTCATGTTGCAACTGAAGTTTTGCCGGTTGCAATTTTTTGGCCTGCGGAGACTTACCATCAAGATTATTATGCGAAAAATGGCAAGGCGCCCTATTGTCATATTTACAAGCCTTTGTTTGAGTCGCTGTAAAAACGCTAAGTAAATTCCCCTATAAATATATAATAAAATTTGCACTTGCTTTGCAATTAGGCTAAGCTTTACCAAATTTTTTTATGAGGGATGATTATGCCAAAAAAACAACACGATCCGAAAACAGCAAAAAAAATAGCGGCTAGACCTGCGGCCGCAGCAGCCCCTCCGCCTAAAGTTTTAACTCCAGGAGAAGAGGAAGCCTTATTGTGTGATGCGATGAGTGAAGCAGGCATTAGAGGAATATTGCATCAGCCTTCTTCAGTTTTGTTTCCTGAAACCATGCAAGAGGTTGTTGAGGGTATTACATCAAAACAGATTCATCGTTTTGATCCAGCTAGCGTGGTAACAATGCTTGGATACGATACCAAGAGTTCGCTTAAGGATATCTTGCAAGCGTTATTTACATGCGCCAGAATGGGTTTTAATGGAGGTACCTTAATTGCTAGCGTTCGGCGTGGTACTCAGGTGCAAAATTATTTTTTTGATACAGTGCCTGAACCCTCGATTGTTAAAAGCCCAGCGCATCAAACACTTTTTTACTCATTATTGGAAGGTCAAATTTCTACTTTTTTAAGGAGTGCGAATATTATTGTGCGAGAGTTTCCTCCGGGTGCGCATTCAAGTACTAAGTATTTAAAGGAAAGCTGCTATCCCTTAGTCAAGAGTTCATCTGCAGCTGCCGCTAGTGCGCCTTCTGTATTAGAGGGCCTTCCTGAAACGATGGCGCAAGTTGTTGCATTGTTTGCTCGCGGGAAGACTACTTACTTTGATGCGGAACAAGGCGCTGCATTTTTGAACTCATTGAACTTAAAATCTATGAGCTCATCAGACTTAAAGATGCTGACTGATAAATTGGGTGAATTATCTTCGCGAGCGGTCAATCTTTTTTGTCCTAGCTCTGGGCTTATCTATTTTAAGTCTGATACAAAAGAGCAAACGTATGTTTTTGTTTCTACTCTTGATCCTTCAACAGAGGCAAATCCGACAGAGGAGGAAGATTTTTATAAATTCTTGCAAGAGGACATTGCTGCTTTTTTAGCAAAAATTATTTCAGTCCCTGGAACTATTGTGATTAGAGAGTTTGCCCCACGTACTCGCCAGCTTCTACCGGATTTTACATGCTCTTTTAGTCCAAGGCCCGTGGCTGATTTATCCCTACCTGCTAGCTTAGATTCATCTGCTGCATCTCCACCTTTATCTGATGCCGGTCGAGTCTTTTCGGCGGCTGGTTCAAGTGCATTAAATGACGGTTTTGGAAGAGGTGATTCTGACTCTGATGATGATCTTATCTTTGAGCCTGGGACTGCTTCGCACGAGCGTGCTAGAGCCTTTAGGCTGGGCGCTCTAGAGCCTATAGCATCAGGCCCTTTGCAATTATCAGCTTATTTAAAAGATCCTGCTAGTGAACAGAATTTTAAAGACCAATTAGGTAAACTTTCTGAAGCATTAGGGATTTGCTATGATCGTAGCAGTACTACCACCTTGCTATTTGATGATCCCCCTTTTGCAGGTGATTTTAACTTTGTCCCTAGGCTTAGCGAAGAGGCGCTTGAGGCAAAAGAAGCAGAATTTTCTGCGAAACTATTTGATGAATCTTTTTTTCAGTTAATGTTTGCTGCTTTTTTATCAGAGGTTGCCTGTGGTTTATGTAAGCAGTCTGGCAGGATTCGTATTTCTTTGCCTAGAGGCCAGTTTGAAGGTGCTTTTGATCCTTCTAACAATAAGGTGTCTATTCGCTTCAAAGCATCGGAGCCTAAAGTATTGGACCGTGGCGTTCCAGGTATTCCAGTGGCAGCAACTTCTAGCGGTGATACTGTGTATAATGATTTATCGTCTTATATTGTAGAGCCATATCGGTCACAGTTAGCAAGGGCTTTTTATGATTTGCGAGATTTCATCATTAAAACGGCGGGAGTGACCTGTAGCATTAGGATCGGCGATACTTTATTTAAATTTGGTACAAAAAAGCCAATAGGCTCAATGACTAGTCAACAACGTCTGCGCATTAAAATGCAGATTGATAGTTTGCTTAATCCTATTAAACAGTGTTTACAAAATTCTACTAAAGAGGCTATTGTTTCAGTTTGGTACGAAGGTGGAAAACCAGAGATTGTTTCTATTAAGCCCGGGATAACAAGTGCTGCAGGTGCTGGGTCTAGTGCATCAGAAGCGGCGGCGGTTGCACCAGTAGACTTGCAAGCAAAATGGGATGGTTTGCAACGTGATCTTGCGATGCTTCAGGAACAATTAGCGACAGAGCGGGCATCGATACTTTTTTTATTAAATGCGCTTCAGTTAAAACAATCTGGTTCAGAAGAAGAGCTTGCCAGACGGCTGCTTTCAGGTATTAAAGCGCAATTGGAGAGGATAGAGAAACAAGCTCCAGCTCTACGCGCGCATATTATGGCGGAGGGAGACACACATACAGCATTAGCTGCTAAGTTAGCGTCTTTAGAGGCTGAGGTTTCAGCGCTTCGTACACGCTTACTCGCAGGTCAACAAGAGTTGCATACCTTACAAAAGGATCGATTAAAGTTAGAGGCTGATGTTAAGAGTGCTCAAAGCGGTGTAGTCAACGATGCTCAAACGTGTCAGCGGCTATCTTTAGTATTAACTGAGGCAAAGGCTCAATTAGCAGAGCGACAACAAGCGGCTGCTGCAGCCAGTGCGAGACAAAGTACTTTGGATGCGGAACGTGCTGAGCTACTAAGATTGCAAGCGGCTTTAATAGAAGAATGTGAAGGGATCGAGGCGAAGGTTGGAGCAGTATCGGCACAAACTTCAGCATTAAAAACAGCTGCTGAGGCAGATCTGATGGCAGTGGCTCATTTGCAAGGACAGTGGCAGCAACAGGCTGTGCCGTTGTCAGCGGCAGCGGAAGCCCTTCGCCTAGCCAAGTGCCAGGAGCGTGATTTGATGGTCAGTGCTGGACGATCTGTTGATTTTATCCCTAATCCACACGGAGAATATGTCCAAGCCTTTGCTGTACAAGGTTCAGAGCCCTGGGAAGGCTTTGTATTTGTTGGTATTAATGAGGGAGGTATACCCTTGCAATGTTTGGCTACTGTGTGGGCGACTAATCATGGCGCAAGTCCTTCGAGCTCAGTCGCGCCCTCACTATAAAACTTAAATTATAAGGACATTTGATATGCTCAAAGCTAAAAAAGCACTTACTATTACTTCATTTGATGTTGATGAATTGGAGGCGCAAATTTTAGCGCTTCGATTACAACATTCTAAAGTAGCTGCGATTTTTCAAAACATACGAGCGCTTTTTTGCGGAAGGTCTTCATTATTAACGGTTCCGACATCCTTTGCGATGCTTGAACCTTCTCTTTTAGAAGCTCGTGCAGGTATTGATGCTTTGTCTTTGGAGCTTGGCAGTGCAAAAGATCATTCTACAGTTTTACAAAAAAAGCTTGATGGAGCATTGAAGGAACATTCTGAATTATCCTCTCAGCTTGTCTTAGCGGATGTAGCTCAAAGGCAGCTACAGCAAGAATGTGTTGTGTTACAAGCGCAATATGCCAAGATTCAAGAGGAATATATGCGACAAGCAGAGGCTGTTGATGTGCTTTCAGGTCTGGTTGCGCAGGCAAAGGCAGATGCGGATGCTGTACCTGTTGATGTTGCTGCTGGTGCTGAACAAGGCATTGCGGCACTTAGACAAACAATCGCTCTTTTAGGTCGGCGGCGTGAGGCAGCTTTAGGTACGCATGCTATGGTAGCTCGTGAACATTCAAACGCTGATTTATGTGCCATGGTGGCGGCGCAGAGGAAACAAGAGGCTGAGTTTTATGTAGCGCAACAGAGGCAGAAGCTTTCCGCAATACTTTCAGAATTAGCAGCAACTAATGCGCGTGTGGCAGCATTACAACCTCAACCTGCGTCTCTAGCAACACCTCTTATGAGTGTGGTGAGTGGATCAACTGAATCAGTTCCAGCCCCATCACCAGCTGGCCTACCTTAGTAAAACAAATGCTGCCAATTTTGTTGCGTAATAAAGCGCACTTGCGTTTCTGGATAATGGTCGCTAAAGGCTTTGGGTGGGTTAAAGGCTTTTCTTTGCGGTGACCATTTAAACTCAAATCCGGTGAGGGCGTTGTTGCGATCTTCAAGATAACCTACCTTTTGACGATCGTGCGTGCGCCAGAAATGAATATTAGGATAATGACCTTGGATGCTTAAGAATTTTAAGCGTTCTAAGACACAGAAATTTTCCCATAGGGCATCGACATCAGGATGGCGATCAAGGGTGTCAAACTTGTTTAAAAGGGCATTGCGAAAGCCTAAATCATAGAAGTAATACTTCGCTTTTTTGTTAAGTTCGCGTTTGAAGTTACGGGTAAAACTGGGCGCTTTGATAATGACAAAAGTCTTTTCTAAAATTGTTAAAAAGCGCTCGACGGTGCTTCTGCTGAAATCAAGCGTTGCGGCAAGTTCGTGCACGGATAACTCTTCGCCCAAATTAGCGGCGAGGACTTTTAAGAGTTCGCTCATCTTGTTGGCGTTTTTCATGCTTTCAAATTGTAATAAATCTTTGTAGAGGAACTCTTCGCTCAGTGCCATTAAAATTTCTTTGCGTTGTTCTGCCGGGGCGGAGAGGACTGCTGGGCATAAACCAAAACGTAAGTAATCTCCTAAGCGGGCATCAAGATCTTTTTCATCGACATGGCCTTGGAGTTCATTTAAAGATAAAGGATGAAGCATGAAGGGAACAACATATTGATAAGCGGGCTCTTCGGGCGTATCGGGGAAATCGATGCGACTTGAGGAGCAAGCGATAATTTGTAAATCTGGACAAGCTTCGCGTAACGCCTTGAGTGTAGTGCCAATATTTTCAATGCCATCAGCATCATCAAACACGGCCAAGCGGGAGCTGCCTACTAGTTTTTTGATTTCTGCAATATCCCCTTTTTGTAAGGCTGTGCGTACATTATGTCGTAGGCAGGAAAAATAGGCTTGTTCTTGCTGATGTGTCTTTAATACTTGTTTACATAAAGTAGTTTTGCCAACATGAGCAGGGCCTGAGAGCAGGATAATTTTACCTTTGAATAACCAAGAGTCGATCCGATTTGTTAATGCACGCGATATCACTGTTCACTCCCCCTTTCATTTTAGTATTCATCACAAAATTGTCCTCAATGCTCATATTCCGTATGAGAGAGTGACGTCCTTGTATAAATTTATGAGGGTAAAAAAGTATGCACATGAGCAATTTTAAATATAATAAGTGAGTTTGGGAAGTGTTTTTAAATCAGCTGTTTTTTTGAGAAGTTGGGTTCGCGCATCGCCCTTACTGGCATTGGGCTGGACGGGAGCTTTTTATTATTGACCGTTTTTGACAGTGTGTTGCACTTCTCTTTCCCAAGGCAGTAAACACGCCAAATGATTATTTAGCGAGCGGCGGCTTGATCGTTGGCTTCGGCTTTTGCTAATAAATGATGTGAGCGCGCATGCCAACGCCATAATAGTAAAATGCATGCGAGCATAAAGCCAATCATATTGCCAAACGCTAAACCACCAATGCCCAAATGCAAAGGGAAGGCCAGGGTATAAGCCAGGGGCAAGCCAATGAGCCAGATCATGATAATGCTTAAGTACATGGGGTAACGATTGTCATAGAGTCCTCGTAAGGCTCCGATGACGATATTGCGACTACTATCAAATAATAAGGTAAAGGCAGAAATCGCAAATACAATAGTGGCCAGATGGATAATTTCGGCATTGGCGGGATCTTTGGTATTGATATATAGACTAATCAACTCGTGAGGAAAAACCAAGTACAAGAACATGACCAAAAGCATGAGCGCGATCCCGATGCCAATATTAACTAATCCTAAGTGCCGAACCTCATCATAGCGTTTTGCGCCTGCGGCCTGCCCAATCAAAATACTGCTGGCCTGGGAAAAACCCATGATGGGAACAATCACTAAGATACTGAATTGATTAGTAATTTGTTGCGCTGATAGCGATGCTTGCCCGAGCCAACCAATTAAGATAACGGAGAAGAACCAAGATAAAAGCTCACCGCCTGTTTGCACGACGATGGGCCAGCCAATGCTGATTAATTGGCGCAGATAATTCCAAGATTGGTTTAAGCGCCAACGAAATAATTCAAAGGGCTTAAAGTAATCTTGGCGGATAATAAAATAACTAGAAAATAATAGTCCCGCCCATTGTGAGGCTACCATGCCGTAAGCAATGCCAGCAACGCCTAAGTTTGGTAGGCCCCATTTACCCAAACCTAAGCCGTAGCTTACGACAAATAACACTAGGGTTGCGATGAGCGTTGAAGTAAAGCCTAGGCGCTGCTTGCCAATCCCCATAGCCAGCATTTGATTAGTCATGAAAAAGAACATGGGGATCACGGCAAGGACATAGACATGAAAATAAGTCATGGCAATATTGGCCAAAGCGGGTTCTTGACCCAGGGCCAGCAACATTGGCTTACAACACCATAAGATAATAATGGTGGGTAACGTGAGTAAAGCACTTAAAAACCAGCCCTGCTGTACAACCGCGCCAATTTTAAGATAATCCCCCGCGCCATAAGCACGCCCAATCATGGGGCTTAAGGCAAATAAAATCGAAGCCATGATGACCGTAATGGCGATTTGCATCACAAAAATTAGCGCGCCAGCGGCTAATTCATCATGACCGATATGCGCTAATAACCACATGGCAAAAAAATTGCTCATGGCTATCAACAATCTGCTGCCAGCAATTGGCCACGCCATGTGTAGCGATTGTTTGACCATGCGTTGGGTGGTTGCGAGTGTGAGCGTAGGCATCAGGGTCTTTGATGGTAAAAGACTTATTATACTCTTTTTTAATCCTGATGTGACCAGTGTGTGTTGATGCTTAACCGATTTTTGTTACGTAACCCAGCGATACAGGTCTTGCCCTATCCCAGTGACATCATAAGTGGCGTTTAGTAATTGCCCTATGGGTTTTATATGATGCGCTTTATGGTGTTTTTGAATATATACCATAAAGCATAAAGTCCAACGAAGGGGTCGATGAGATAATTCCAAAAATTATCCCCAATGGGTTGTTTCATTAGATATAGTATACAAATAAGCGTTATGAGTAAAAATACGGGCCAATAGGTGTGTCGATAGCAAACTGCTATTAAGGCTAAACTTAAATATAGGACTGGGATGAATGCGCAGTTATATCCCAGGGCATAAGGATAGAAAGCGCTGAGATCTATCAGTGAGAGGGGGTATAGTCCTAAAAAAGTGATGCTGATGCTGATCATGATTAGGCGTTTATTTTCTTGCCAAGATGGCTGGAGGGGCATTCCGAAAATGTGCATTAGGGCGAGCACGAGTAGTACTACACTTGTGATACTTAAACTTCCTAAATAACTGGATAAATATTCTGTACTGGTTAAGCCTTGAATTGGAATCAGGGTAGTGATTAATAGGATCGCGATGGCAAGGATGATGCGATAGTTTTTGGGCTTGACTAAGCGTACGATCGGGCTTAATACAAATAAAAATACGAGTGTCATGCTTAAGGTTTGATACATTTTTGCCATTCCTGTTTCAGCCACGTGTCATTAAAGTGAACGAGTCCAATTTGGTGCTCGTTGGTGAAAGACATCCAGTATTTACCGTCTTGGTGTAATAAATAGGGGTAGGCATAATTACCGTTGTGCTTGTCTTTAAAAGGAATGATGCATAGGGGCTGAAGCTTTGTATCTAGAATGGCGAAGCTTAAGTTAGATCGGCCTTGAGGTGCGTTATTAAAAGCAGCGAGAATATGACTGCCATCCATGTTAACACCAGAAATTTCGTTACTGTCGTTGGGGAGGACTGAAAAGCCAAGCGGTTGCCAGCTTTGTCCACCATCAAAAGTTGCGGTGATAACCGCTTTTTTTTGCGCACAGTTCATGGGGCGTAGCAAAGCGTAGGCGGTTTTTGTATTCATTGGTATCACAAAGGGTTCAATGGTACATCGATCCCAGGAAATGCGTTGTAGTGAGAGGACGTGGCCTTCGGAATCCATTCTTAATAATTTAGCGGAGTTGCTTCCGAACTCAGAATAGATTGGCAAGCCTAGGGTGCCGTCTTCGAAGAACACGGGAGCACCTTTAAGATTATTGGTAATATTGATGAGCGGCGAGAGTATTAATTGTTTAGGCGCGGACCATGTGGCGCCTTGGTCTTTAGAAATCATAAAATTGATCGACGCTGTTGACCAACCGCCTATGGTGGAGGTGAAAAACAGCCACAATTCATTGTGGTAGAACACGATGATGGGATTGCCTATGCTATATATAAAGCGAGATTCTGCATGCTCAATGAGGTCTTTGTTGAATAAGGGTAGGGCCATGTTATCATTATTGGCGTGATAAATACTGACATTACCCAGTTCACGTTGGCCGCCCACCCAGACTACGTTTGGGTTGTTCTCCTGTACGATAAGACTTGAGGCATGATTATAAGGTTGGTCGGTGGTTAAAGGGGTTTCTGTGAACAAGGCTGGGGCATTTTGTGTTGAGGTTGCGTTATTAATGATAAAGGCCCAATCCAGGGTTTTTTGCTGTTGCAGCAGCAAAAAAATGATCACTCCCGTTAGGATCATGCAAACGCATTTGAGGCGCATTTTTTTTGGCATGGAGCAGCCTTTGGTTCGATAGTTGTTGATTCTAGCAGCTCCTAAAAAATAACAAAAGAGGCTTTTTTATTTTTGTGGCTATTAGCCTTGATGTACGAATAGTACTATGATGTCTGTGAGCGTAGCCAGGGTGCTGCTGAAAAATAAGCGTTGCAAGAAAATTTGTCCGGACTCTAGGGCCCTTAATTTTTTGCCTTGTTCGTTTAAACACTCGTTGCCTTTTCAAGGCTTTTAAAAAAATGGGCGCTATCTGTTTCAATTTGTTTTTGCTGGTCTTTGGTCATTTTATCAAAAATACGGTACATCATGCCGATACGCTGATTAGATGCTAACTGTTTGCGATTGGTTTTTAAAAAATTCCAATACAAATAATTGAATGGACAAGCATCGGGGCCGCTTTTTTTAGCAACGGCATAGGAGCAATTTTTGCAGTAGTTAGACATTTTGTTGATATAAGCACCGCCGGCTGCATACGGTTTACTTGCTAAATAGCCACCATCGGCAAATAAAATCATCCCAGTGACATTGGGGAGCTCTACCCATTCATATGCATCGGCATATACAATTAAAAACCATTCATTCACTTTGGCTGGGTCAATACCAGCAAGCAGGGCAAAATTCCCAAGCACCATCAATCTTTGAATATGGTGTGCATAAGCATTTTGTTTTGTTTCAAGCACACACTGACGTAAACAGTTCATTTTTGTGTTTGCAGTCCAGTAAAAATCCGGTAAATTACGTGAGGCATTAAAAAAGTTGGCTGAGGCATATTCAGGCATTTTTAACCAGTAAATGCCGCGCACGTATTCACGCCAGCCCAGGATTTGTCGAATAAATCCTTCTACCGCATTGAGTGGTGCCAGTTCATGCTGATACGCTATTTCTGCGGCGCTAATGCATTCGAGAGGTAAGAGTAATCCGCAATTTAAATAAAAGCTGATCTGTGAGTGGTGCATCCAGGGTTCACCTTGAACCATTGCATCTTGGTAATCACCAAAGTAGGGCAACCGCTGTGTGATAAATACTTCAAGTGCCTGTAATGCTTGTTCACGAGTGACTGCATAATGAAAGGGTTCCAGTTCGCCAAAATGATCTGTGAATTGCCTCTCAACGAGCGCTAGTACTTCTTGTGTGATTTGATCAATATCGGTTTTATAGGTTGCTTCTATTTTCAAACCTTCTTTTGGTGGTTTTCGGTTTTCGCTGTCATAATTCCATTGCCCGCCAATGGGCTGGTCATCGAGCATGAGAATAGAATACTGTTTGCGCATTTCCCGATAAAAATATTCCATGCGCATCTGTTTACGCCCAGAAGCCCAGGTAGAAAAATTTTCTTTAGAACAGAGAAAGCGATCATCAGGTTTAATATCAACGGGGATATTAAAGGTACTTTCCCATGTTTGCATGTCTTTGAGCACCCTAAACTCTCCTGGGTGTGTCACCACGATATGATCTATGGCATGCTTTTTAACGACACGTCCCACCTCACTTTTAAATGAACCAGTGTTGTTTGGATCATCAAGTTTTATGTAGATTAGGGTATATCCGTTTTGTTTTAGGTTTTCGGCAAAATGGCGCATTGCAGAAAATAAGAAGGCAATTTTCTTTTTATGATGTTTGACATACGTGGCCTCAGTCCATACTTCACACATCAAGATGATGTCTGTTTTAGGATTATATTGTTGCAAACTGGAAATTGATTCTGATAGCTGATCACCTAGAATGAGTATCAGTTTAGGCATTATGGGCTTTGAGGTAAAAGCGTTATTATACTCTTTTTTAACCCTGATGTAAGAACAGTACGACGATACCAGTGAGCGTGGCGAGTGTGCCGCCGAAAAATAAGCGTTGCAAGAAAATTTGTCCGGATTCTAGGGCGCTTAACTTTTTGCTCTGTTCGTTGATATCGTGCTTGAGTTCGGCTTTAGTCTCAGCAATATCACTTTTAAGTTCTAATCTAAGTGCGTGCATTTCTGAGCGGAGCGCAGCATCTCCAGCCAGCATGTCTGCTCTAAGGGCAGCATCTGAAGCTTGCATCTCAGATCTAAGTGTTTGAATCTCTGATCTGAGAGAGGTTTCTACGGTTTGAATTTCTAATCTGAGGGAGGCTGCAGTGGCTTCTAAGTCTGATCTTACTGCTTGAATTTCTGATCTGAGAGAGGCTTCTACAGTTTGAATCTCTGATCTGAGAGAGGCTTCTACAGTTTGAATCTCTGATCTGAGAGAGGTTTCTACGGTTTGAATTTCTAATCTGAGGGAGGCTGCAGTGGCTTCTAAGTCTGATCTTACTACTTGAATTTCTGATCTGAGGGAGGCTTCTACGGTTTGAATTTCTAATTTGAGTGACGCTTCAGTGGCTTGTAAGTCTGATCTAACCCCTTGAATTTCTGATTTGAGAGCCGTTTCTGTGGCTTGCAATTCAGATTTTGTTGTTAAATTTTCCACACTGGCATTGAGGGATTCTTCAAATATGCCAATAAACTCACGCGCCTGTTGTTCGGAAACGCCAGCCCCCATGAGTCGGTCAAAGGATTTGAGTGAATTAAAAGGCCTCACGATCTGAGCCCTGGTTTGTTTAGCTGATCGCATTATAACACACTTTATTTGAGCGTGTATGTATTATAGTCGAATTGTGCAAATTTGCAACAGAGGTATTTTTCTAGTTGAAAAACTAGGATTTGCCATGTTATCTTGACTTACATTGTCTCCAATTAGCATGCCTCAGAAACTTATTAGATGGAGTATAAATAATGAAATATCTCATAGTTTGTGTTGATGGGACTTGGCAACAGCCTTTTGGTGGAACGTCATATCCAACTAATGTGCAAATAATTAGTGAAATTTTAAGCACTGTCCAACAAAATGCTCCTGCAGTGATTCATTATGAGGCGGGAGTTGGCACTGGCTATGACCCCTACAATGATGGGCTCTATGGCAGATCGGTTCCTTTCAAAATCAAAAACATTTATAAATTTTTGGTAGATAATTATGAAGAAGGTGATCAAATTTATTGTTTTGGTTTTAGTCGAGGTGCTTTTATTGTTCGCTCTTTGGTGGCTTTAATTCATCATTGTGGGCTTTTAAAGAAAGGAGCGCATTATAATGCACGGATGATTGAGGAAATTGTAGATAACAATTATTTGAAGCGAGGTCGTCACAGATCGCTACATTATCCACTTTTTCCTGCAGGTACGGTAGAAATTGCTTATATGGGCTTATTTGATACAGTTCATGGATTGACGCCCGAAGCTAGAGCTCGCCATCCTGTTGAGACTCTTATCGGAGTCGCTAGGGCCCGCCATGCTATTGCACAGGGCGAGCCCCGTGCCGCATTTAACTATGACTCTTGGAATCATGTAGACCCGTCGGTTACTACTCATGAGCAAAAAGTTTTTTTAGGCAGTCATGCTGATGTAGGTGGTGGCTGGGATGATTTTGTTAAATATAGAGATGATCGGGGGGATTACGTGTTATTTCGACTTGCCAATATTCCGTTACTGTGGATTTTGGAAGGAAGTGGGTTGAGGGTTCGTCCACACCCTTATACTCATCTGCCCCCGCCCCCGCCTTATGATCCACGTAGGCCTATGATTCATTATACAACTCATCTCCGAAATTATTGCCATAGTCCATTGTCTTTCAAAGATATGGGAGGCACATTCCAGGGTATCGTTACTTGTCTGGTTTATAATTTAATGGGTCGTATTAACCGTAGTTTTCCTGCAGGCTCCTTTTATCCTTATAATCATGAGGCTCCTCCAGTAGTAAGCATTGTAGCTGGTGAGCACTTGGGCGTTGGAGGGGGTTATCATTATCATGAGGCTCCTCTAGTAGAAGTAGTTGTAGATGAGCCCGCGGACCGTGGTGTGGTTATGCGCGCTGTTCTCGAAGATTTATTGGCAAGATTAGAAATTTTGATCCGCAGTGCTCAGCAAGTTGATGTGCTATATGATCAGCAAAATCATGTGCTAAGGGGTATTATTGCGGATCACGAAATTGTAAGAGATCGATTATTAATAAAAAGAAGCGCATTTCAACTAACTAATGAGAAATTGCTACGAAGAGTGCTTTCTCTAAAAGCAGTGATGCCCAGCTCGAGATCTCGCTTGATTAAAGAGTGTAATGAGCTCATTGATCAATTGATAGCACAGGTTGCTGATGTGCAAAGTGAGCTTAGAGCAACCATTACTTTAGTGCAAGGAGACTTAGGGGCGCAGATGGTTTTCGGACCAGCGGCGGCGTTAGGAATACCAGCAGCAAGGGTGGTGGCAGCAGGAGGGGCAGCAGTAGGCGGCGCGGCAGCAGTAGCTCAAGCAGGGTTTGGATAGCATTTTTAATGGGTTTTTCTAAGACGCATTAATTCCAATACTTGTAATTTTGCAGTAGCTTCGATCAACGCTTGTTGCACTAGGGCGCGGTTAAATTCACCTTGCTGGCCTTTTAACATTTCTTCGGCGGCGCGTTTGGCTTCTAATGCAGCGGCTTCGTTGACATCTTGTGGGCGCTCTAGGCTGTCGGCCAAAATGCTGACGCGATCAGGTTGAATTTCTAGGATTCCACCAGAGATATAGAGTAGTTCTTCGTTACTACCGTGTTGCAAACGCAAGGCTCCAGGTTTAATGCTGGTCAGCAATTGTAAATGTCCGGGGGCGATGCCCAAGTCGCCATTAGCGCCTTTGACAAACACCATGTCAGCCTCGCCTGAATACATTTCAGATTCGGGGCTGACGACTAAGACTTGCATTTTGGTTGCGTGTTTCATAAATTGCCTTATAGTGACTCAGCTTTTTTAATGGCTTCATCGATCGATCCGACCATGTAGAATGCTTGTTCTGGTAGATGATCGTATTCACCAGTGATAATGCCTTTGAAGCCACGGATGGTTTCTTTTAATGGCACGTATTTACCAGGGTTACCTGTAAATACTTCTGCGACGAAGAAGGGTTGTGACAAAAAGCGTTGGATTTTACGCGCGCGTGAGACGATGAGTTTATCTTCTTCAGAAAGCTCATCCATACCCAAAATTGCGATAATATCTTTGAGCTCTTTGTAGCGCTGCAATACTTTTTGCATGCCGCGTGCAACATCGTAATGCTCTTGGCCAACAACTAATGGATCTAATTGACGGCTGGTTGAATCTAACGGATCAACCGCAGGATAAATACCTAACTCGGCAATTTGACGTGACAGTACGATGGTCGCATCTAAGTGCGAGAAGGTCGTTGCTGGGGATGGGTCAGTTAAGTCATCCGCAGGTACGTACACTGCTTGTACCGAGGTGATCGATCCCGTTTTGGTTGAAGTAATACGTTCTTGTAGCACGCCCATTTCTTCAGCGAGTGTGGGTTGATAACCTACGGCTGATGGAATACGACCTAAGAGCGCGGATACTTCGGTACCAGCCAAGGTGTAGCGATAAATATTGTCGACGAAGAATAAAACATCACGACCTTCATCACGGAAGCTTTCTGCAACCGTTAAGCCTGTGAGTGCTACGCGTAAACGGTTACCAGGTGGCTCGTTCATTTGCCCGTAAATTAGTGATACTTTGTCCAAGACTTTGGAATCTTTCATTTCATGGTAGAAGTCATTACCTTCACGAGTACGCTCACCGACACCCGCAAAGACTGAGTAGCCGTGATGTTCGGTTGCGATGTTGTTGATTAACTCCATCATGGTTACAGTTTTACCTACACCCGCACCACCAAAGAGACCGACTTTACCGCCCTTAGCAAACGGACAAATTAAGTCGATGACTTTGATACCGGTTTCTAAAATCTCAGTGCTGAGCGCTTGTTCACGAAATGCGGGAGCAGGTTGGTGAATCGCACGACGCATGGTTTCGTTAATGGGGCCGGCTTCATCGATAGGGTTACCCAAAACATCCATAATTCTGCCCAGAGTTGCTTGACCCACGGGGACTTTAATGCCAGCGCCTGTGTTTTTTACAATGAGCTTGCGTTTTAGACCATCGCTTGATCCCATGGCGATACCGCGCACGATACCATCGCCTAATTGTTGTTGTACTTCAATCGTTAAACCGGTTTTTTCAACGACTAAGGCATCGTAAATTTTTGGAACTTGATCCAGAGGAAATTTTGCATCGATGACGGCACCGATGACCTGGATAATTTCGCCGTTATTCATGGTACTCATGTTTACTGTACTCCTTCGTTAAATCGTTAAATTTTTCTATACCGCTTCTGCGCCTGATACAATTTCAGATAACTCTTTGGTAATGGCAGCTTGGCGTGCTTTGTTATACGCTAATTTTAAATCGCGAATGACTTCATTGGCATTGTCAGTCGCATTTTTCATCGCCATCATTCTGGCAGCTTGTTCACAGGCTAAGTTTTCGATCACGGCTTGATAGACTTGTGATTCGACATAGCGTTCTAGTAATAATGTTAATAAGCTTTTGGCATCAGGCTCGTAAATATAATCCCAATGTGCATGGCTTTTTTCTGTGTCTAAACTTACGGGCAAGAGTTTTTGTACTCGCGCCTCTTGCTTAATGGTATTAATAAACTCGTTATGAAATAAATGTACTTCATCGACTTGGTTATTATTAAAGGCTTGGAGCATCACTTGGATCGCGCCAAAAATATCTTTAATCTTAGGCGCATCGCCTAAATGATGGGCATAGGCAATGACATTAACCGGTAAATTTTTAAAAAATATTTCAGCTTTGTGGCCAATGAGTACGACATCGACTTTGATATCATCTTTGTTCCAAGTCTTAATTTGCTGTAATGCTTTTTTGAATAGATGATTATTCAAACCACCACACAAACCACGGTCAGTTGCAACGATGATGATTCCTACTCTTTTGACTGGGCGGGTTTCAAGATACGCATGCCGATATTCTGGGTGGGCTGTGGTTAAGTGATTAATCACTTTAGTGACGCCTTTGGCATAGGGTTTGCTGGCTTCTACGCGATCACGGGCCTTACGCAATTTACTTGCGGCAATGAGTTGCATGGCATTCGTAATTTTTTTAGTACTACCAATACTGCCTATGCGTGCGCGGATTTCCTTTGCTATTGCCATAATGGTTTACCAGGTTCCGTTCTTTTTGAAGTCAGTAATGGCTTCATACATTTGTTTGGAAATATCATCGTTGTATTGGCATTCTTTATTGATGCTATCAAGCAGGGCTTTGTATTTGCTCAAGATAAAACTATGCATGGCTGCTTCAAAATTAACGATTTCTTTTACGGAAATATCATCGAC
Source organism: uncultured Thiotrichales bacterium (assembly GCA_903870015.1). Classification (GTDB taxonomy): domain Bacteria; phylum Pseudomonadota; class Gammaproteobacteria; order Francisellales; family CACEW01; genus CAIQBE01. The sequence continues at coordinate 5,536 of CAIQBE010000009.1, read as the reverse complement.
CAAACCTTTATCAACGGCGAATAAGGAGAAGGACATTTGTCCAACACTTAAAGGTTGATACTGTTTTTGTTTCATGATTTCAGTAAAGCGTTGACCGCGCTCTAACTGTTTTCTTGTCGCATCATCAAGGTCTGATGCGAATTGCGCAAAGGCTTCGAGTTCTCGATATTGTGCAAGTGCTAAGCGAACACTACCACCGAGCTTTTTGATAATTTTGGTTTGCGCAGCACCACCCACACGTGAAACAGAAGCACCGGCATTGATCGCCGGGCGAATACCCGCATTGAATAATCCAGTTTCTAAGAAGATCTGTCCGTCGGTGATTGATATGACGTTGGTGGGTACGAAAGCAGAAATGTCTCCTGCTTGGGTTTCAATAATGGGGAGTGCGGTGAGCGATCCAGTCTTGCCTTTTACAGCGCCATTCGTCATCTTCTCAACATAATCGGCATTCACACGCGCAGCACGCTCAAGTAAACGTGAATGTAAATAAAATACATCGCCAGGATAGGCTTCACGCCCCGGTGGCCGACGGAGTAATAAGGAAATTTGACGATAAGCCCAAGCTTGTTTGGTTAAATCATCATAGATAATGAGGGCATCTTGGCCACGATCACGGAAATACTCACCCATGGTACAACCGGAATAGGGCGCAATAAATTGGAGCGCGGCAGCTTCTGAGGCAGTAGCAGCAACGACGATAGTGTGTTTTAGCGCATCGTGTTCTTCGAGTTTACGCACGACGTTGGCAACGCTCGATGCTTTTTGGCCAATCGCGACATAAATACATTTGATGCCTGAATCTTTTTGATTGATGATGGCATCGATCGCAACTGCGGTTTTACCCGTTTGACGATCGCCGATGATCAACTCACGTTGGCCGCGTCCGATTGGGACCATGGCGTCAATGGCTTTGATACCTGTTTGGACCGGTTGATCTACGCTTTGGCGTGTAATCACACCGGGCGCTACTTTTTCAATCGGTGAAAACTCTTTGGTTTCGATCGGACCTTTGCCATCGATTGGATTACCTAAAGCATCTACTACACGACCTAATAAAGCTTCGCCTACGGGTACTTGTAAAATACGGCCAGTGGAGCGAACTTTTTGACCTTCAGCCAAATGATCATAAGCACCTAATACTACAGCACCTACAGAGTCTTGCTCAAGGTTTAGTGCCAAGCCATAAAGATTGCCAGGCAATTCTAACATTTCATGATAAGAGACATCGAGCAGGCCGTGGATGCGAATAATACCATCGCGTACGGAGACGATTTCACCTTCTGTGCGCTCGGTGATGTTCCCTTCAAAGTTTTCGATGCGCTCTTTGATGAGCTTGGTTATTTCGGTGGCCTGTAATTTTTGTGTCATGGTTTACCTCGGTTGTGTTATCGCATCAATTCTGTTTTTAAATTTTCCAACTGTCCTCGTAACGAAGCATCAATCACGCAATCACCACTATGAATGATAACGCCGCTTAACAGGCTGCTATCGATGGTGATCGTTTGATGAATCTGTGCGCCAAATTTTTTAGCTAAAGTCTCTTTTAAGCTATTAAGTTCAGTCTCTGTCGGTTGCTCAGCAAACGTGATATTAACCTCTGCAATTTTTTGATCTTCTTGGTAATCTGCTTCGAATAGTTCGCTGATCTCAGGCAGAATATTTAAGCGATCATTTTCACCCAATAGTTTTAAAAAGTTTTTTAACTCGGGGGTGATCTTAGCAAAGCTATTGCTTAATATTTCTATCAAGCCATCATTACTTAGTTTGGGATGCTTCATTAAATGTTGAATCTCAGCATCCATCAATACGCTAGCTAGCTCACTTAAAAACGTGCGCCATAAATCTATTTGCTTGTGTTCTTTCGCAAATAAAAATGCAGCATCACTGTAAGGTTTGGCTAGGGTTAAATGCTTCATTGTTTTAGCTCATTCACTACGCTTTTGAGTAAAGCTTCATTGGCGGCACGATCGATGTTTTTGTGTAGCAAGCGTTCGGTGCATAGAATCGCCAATTCACTGGCTTCTTTTTGTAAGGTTGCACGGATATCGTTGATCTGTTCGGCAATTTCATCTTCAGCTGCTTTTTTCAAACGCTCGGAGAGATGACGTGCGGCATCGCGCGCTTCTTCTTCGATTTGATGGGAACGCTGATTGGCGTTATCAATGATTAAAGAAGCTTGGGATTTTGCATCTAACAGCATTTGTTTAACGCGACGCTCGGTCAGCTCTAGCTCATGATGCGCTTTTTCAGCCGCTGCTAAACCCTCAGCAATTTTTTTGCGGCGTTCCTCTAAAATACGCGTCAGTGGCGGCCACACGTACTTCATCGAAAACAACACGAAGAGCGTGAAGGTAATCATCTGACCTATGAGCGTTGCATTAATATCCATTATGAATCCTTTTTAATCTTAAATAACTATGAGCTTAAAGGGGTTGCGCTGGCAGCTTGTTTCAGTACGGCGCCTAAAAATGGGTTTTGTGCAAAGAATAAGTACAAGCCCATTGCAATTGAGATCGCTGCAAATGCGTCAACCAGTGCTGCCACGAGGAACATACGTCCCATTAACATGGAAGTAAGTTCTGGTTGGCGTGCAACACCTTCCAAAAACTTGCCGCCTAATAATCCGAAACCAATCGCGGTTCCGAGGGCTGCCAAACCAATGAGTAATGCAGCAGCGATAGCTGTCATACCTTGGACTGTTGCGACTAAACTTGCTAGTTCTATAGACATTAAAATGCTCCTTGTTGATTAATGATTTTCGCCCGCCATTTTTAAATATACAATCGTTAACATCATAAAGATGAAGGCTTGGATTGTAATAATTAAAATATGGAAAATGGTCCAGACTGCGCCTAAGGGCCATTGTGCCCACCAAGGTAACAGTGCAATGAGGATAAAGATCAGTTCGCCGGCAAATAAATTGCCATAAAGTCGTAGTGCTAAAGATAGTGGCTTAACACATTCGTCAATTACGCGAAAGACGATATTAAGCGGTATGAGTTTCCAGCCGAATGGTTGGCTTAAAATTTCTGTGGTTAGATGAAAACCTTTCATTCTTATATTATAGAATATAATCAGTATGAAGACGCTAAATGACAGCGCGAAGGTGAGCATGGGATCTGCCGTTGCAACGGATTTGAAATGATGGATGCCAAACATATTTAGGATCCAAGGAATCAAGTCAACGGGAAGTAAGTCGATGGCGTTCATCAAAAATACCCACATAAAGATAGTGAGCGCTAAGGGCGCGATTAGCTTGGATTTGCGGCCGTAGGATTCATTGACAATTTCATCGATTTTTTCGATGGCTAATTCCACTACATTTTGAAAGCCACTCGGAACACCTGCTTTAGCCCGGTGGCCAACCCAAGCAAACAGGCCTAAGAACAGTACGCCAATTAAAGTAGAAACGATTAACGTATCGACGTTAATAGCCCAGAATACGCCAGGGAAATTACCAAATTGGAACGTATGCAGATTAAACATCAAATGGGTAAGATGATGTTGGACGTAGGTCGAGCTGTCGATCTGTTCTGTCATGCGTTTCTCTTCTTCATACTACTTATTATGGCAAAAGCAATTACGCCTAATATCTGAGGTAATGCTAATCCTATCACGTAAAATAACCAATTCATTTTAACATATTTGGCGAGAATTACAGTAAATAATACAAGTAAACAGTATTTACCAAACTCTCCGCCCAAAAATCCCCATAACATCGGCACAGCCTGTAGGCTTTTGTGTTTTTGATACACGCGCCATGTTAAAAAACCATTGCCGAGTATAATCACGCCGGCGCCATATATAAATGATACGCCATCAAACCGATTGCATACTAATACTATGAGGCTCATTATGAGTGCGCACACAACCTGCCATTGATAGAGCTTTAGGGCTAGGCGAAATTGTGTTGGATTACTCATATTGGGTGATTGCACCAAAATTTGGCATAAGTATATAGATTTTGTTGAAAATTCGCAATAGTTTTAGCAAGTGGCGCAATATGAGGGGTAAATGCATTTGCTCAGAGCATTATGCGCCTATCCGATAGGCTATTTTGACATTTCTACGCTTTGAGCAGATTGATCAGTGCTACTTGCTGTTGCAGAAAAAGCTTGTGCGGTAAGGCATATTTTATTCGGCCTGTGAGTCAAGTCGAGTGCTCTTAATGTAATATCCTTTTTAAAATAAACTAGTGCCTCATCGTGGTATAACTCACCATCTGGGGCTTGTGCTTCGATGCGAATAGTGCCAGCAACATTTATTCTAAGCTTTCCTAATGCTTTATTTAATTCATGATCATTCCTAATGTGTCCATTATAAATAAACTTTAAGGGCTGATTAGTCTGATCGCCTGGCTTCCTGTCCTCAATACAAGGACCGCCTCCCCACAAATCAGCTAAACCTGCTACTTTCCAATTTTTTAGGTTATGGGGATAAGTAAAAGGGCCTATTGCTTCGAAAGTTAAACTTGTCAGTGGGTAAGCTTTTTCAGGTAGTGTCATAGGCCTTTCAGAAAAGACAGAGCAAGGATCATCATTGCATTGTACTTGTTTTAGAGTCTCTGCACTATCAACGTAGTATTTCTTGTTGTGTATGATGCTGTGCGTATCGCACGGTTCAGTAATAATGATGCGACCTTTTACAATAATGCGTTACTGCTGCAATTTCTGTAGAGATTTAAAAACCTCAGGCAGATTTTTTTGCTGCGCGGTGTTTGGGAAAGTTGGGTTGGCGATAAAAATACCTTTGCATTTGGGTGTGCTCCAAGTGGTCCAGATGGTGCTGCTACCTGTTAGGGTTTGTTCATATAAAGTGATCGGTGTTTGCCATGCGCCTTGGCTATCAGTTCCAGAGATTATTCCTTTTACAGTATAGAAGTAGATATCATTTTTGTTTTCAGTGGTATAACCTGTGTAGCGAATATTGAGACCATTTAAGGTTGTGACCCCTTTGGGGCTGGTAATTTGTTGATAGGTCGTGACCAATGTTGTGGGGCTATGCTGCACACAATAATCTTGCGTGCTGTTTGAAGTTGAGGTGGGTTGAATTTCTGAGAATACTGCGGTCCATAGAATGGGGACATCTGCCACGCTGTTGTCAGCATAGGCGTTAAAAGTGAGACATGTTAGAGTGAGTGCGAGTAGTTTTTTTTTCATTATCTATTCTCCTTGGGGTTATGTTAATTAAAAACAAATTTCTAAATTTTCATGATGCTATTATACATTAGCTTTGCGCATTTCTCATTTTTAGTTATGGTAAAGACTGCTGCATAACCCATCCCCCCGGCGTCATCCTTCGAAAAATTGCGCAGCAATTTTTGCGGAGGAACCAGGACCCAATCGCATGCAGCGTAGCTGCATTCAGCCCTTCCCTAATCATGCAATGAATGCAGCTACGCTGCATGCTAGTAAAAACTGGATCCTCCGCAATTTTGCTCCGCAAAATTCGAAGGATGACGCCAGGGAGAGGGCACCTGGGTTATCAAGCAGCCTTAAGGATGACGCCGGAAAGGGGTTATGCAGCAGTCTTT
>CAIQBE010000008.1 GCA_903870015.1 uncultured Thiotrichales bacterium | reverse complement strand
GATCCAGTTTTTACTAGCATGCAGCGTAGCTGCATTCATTGCATGATTAGGGAAGGGTTGAATGCAGCTACGCTGCATGCGATTGGGTCCTGGTTCCTCCGCAAAAATTGCTGCGCAATTTTTCGAAGGATGACGCCGGGGGGTGGGTGGGTTATGCAGCAGTCTTAACTTTAGAGTCGATATTTGCGCTTCCAACGAAATCTAATATCGTCTGGAAGGATATCGAGTCACTCCTCCTGGCGCTTGGAGCTGAGCTAACCGAGGGAAATGGCTCACGCGTTCGAATTGCACTGGATGGTGTGAGAGCTATATTTCATCGGCCGCATCCAAGAAAGGAAGCGGATAAGGGGAGCGTAGCTTCAATGAGACGATTTTTAATAGCGGCAGGAGTAAAACATGTTTAAATATAAAGATTATATAGGCCATGTAACCTTTGATGACGAGGCGGGGCTTTTTTATGGCGAGGTGGTAAATACGCGCGATGTGCTGACTTTTCAAGGGGAATCTGTCGCTGAGCTTAAGCAGGCCTTGATTGATTCAGTTGAGGATTATTTGGCATTTTGTAAAAAACGCGGGGAATCACCTGAGCGGCCTTTTTCAGGAAAATTTAATCTTCGCTTAGATCCAGAGTTGCACCGCCAAGCCTTTGTGGCTGCAAAAAATGCGCATATGAGCTTGAATGCATGGGTTGAAAGAGCAATCGCAAAAAGCACTTGCGCCTAAATAGCCTAAATTATAAAAACGCTATGAAGGCCAGGGGTACAACACCCTGCTTTTTTTAATCTTTCTTCAAAATCCCTCACTGTGACCTGGAGTTGGCATAAGACTTTTCCTTAGTTACTCGCCAAAATTTCCCGCATGCCATTGGACTGAATCTCACTGACGAGTCCTGCTTTTTCCATGTCTTCGAGCAGGCGCGCGGCGCGGTTATAGCCAATGCGCAAACGCCTTTGTACGAGTGAGATCGATGCCCGTTTGGATTCTAGTACGATCTTGACCGCTTCATCATACAGCGCATCGGCTTCACCACCAGCGCCCTCAGATCCACCAGATCCTTCTTCATCATCCAGAGATTCAGTGGCTACGACACCATCGACGTATTGCGGTGTGCCACAGGCTTTCCAGGCTTCAACAATACGATGGACTTCTTGATCGGAAACATAGGCGCCATGGACACGAATCGGGTGACCTGAGCCTGCCGGTAAATAAAGCATATCGCCGTTTCCTAAGAGTTGCTCGGCACCTTGTTGATCCAAGATCGTGCGGGAGTCAATTCTTGAGGAAACTTGGAAGGAAATACGCGTGGGAACATTGGCCTTGATCAAGCCTGTGATGACATCCACAGACGGTCTTTGGGTTGCTAAAATCAAGTGAATGCCCGCAGCCCTTGCTTTTTGAGCAATACGCGTGATGAGTTCCTCTACTTTTTTACCAACGACCATCATCATATCAGCAAACTCATCGACGATGACGACAATATAGGGTAGGGTATCAAGCGTTGGACATTCACTCATGCGCCCGGGATTTAATTGCATCCACACGGGGTCTTTAATTGGCTCGCCTTTTTTGATGGCAGCGCTCACCGTCTCATTAAATCCAGCGAGATTACGCACACCCACGCCAGCCATCAGGCGATAGCGTCGATCCATTTCTTTGACCGACCAGCGCAGGGCGTTGGCCGCTTCGTTCATATCGGTGACAACGGGTGTTAATAAATGCGGAATACCTTCATAGATAGAGAGCTCAAGCATTTTGGGGTCGATCATGATCAGGCGCAATTCTTCAGGTTTAGATTTTAAGATCATACTTAAAATCATAGCATTGACGCCCACGGATTTACCCGAGCCTGTAGTTCCTGCGACTAATAAGTGCGGCATCTTGGCAAGATCAACGACCTCAGGCAAGCCACCGATATCTTTACCCAGGCCCATAGCAATCGGGGATTTGCTGCCACTGAATTTTTCGCAATCTAGCACTTCACGCAGACGTACCATTTCACGTTTGGCATTAGGCAGCTCAATACCCACATAAGCTTTACCAGGAATGACTTCGACAATACGCACGCTCGAAACCGAGAGTGAGCGCGCTAAATCTTTATCAATGCTCACCAAGCGCGCCGCTTTAACCCCCGGTGCTAATTGAATCTCATAGCGAGTAATCACGGGGCCAGGACAAATGCCGGCAACAGTTGCTAAAATGCCAAAGTCTTTGAGCTTTTGCTCTACCAGGGAGGCCATTTGCGTCAGTGCTTCTTTTTTAATTTTCGTTTTATTTTCTTCAGGTTCATCAAGCAGTTCAATAGTAGGGATTTCACCAGTAGTGGGGACGCGCGGCGGTGTTTTAGGTTTGGCAACGGGGGGTGGGGGAGGTGGTTCTTTTTTTACAACAACAGGTTTAGGTTTTTCCACCACAGGCGCGGGCACCTCATCCTCTTCTTCCTCATGAAGTGGAGGATCAGGCTCAAAGGGCAGGTCATGTTCGGGCTCTTCTTCAGCTTTTTTGAAATGAAATAGCGAGGCAATGAGTCGCGTGAATGCTGCGATCATGCCAGATAATAATACGACAGCAATTTTAAAATGGCGCAACCAAGCCTTCCCAGAGAAAAATGTCAGGCCCACGCAAAACAGCATAATTTCAACCAAGAGGCTACCCATAAAATTAAAAATCGGCACAAAAACATGAGGCGCCATAAATCCAATAATGCCACCGGGCCCATCAAGATAAGGCCAATTGCCACGATCAAGTATTAAAGTAAAAAAGCCGCTTAGGGAAATTAAAATAAGCAACCAGCCAATCAGACGCAAAATACTCAAGAGTCTAGAGTGGGCTTCTTGGGCCTGTAGTTCTGACCAATGAATGTAGGTATAGTAAAACAAAGACAGCGGCACAATATAAGCCGCAAGACCCAAGAGTGAGAATAACAAGTCTGCAAGCCAGGCGCCAGTAATCCCGCCCAAATTATGCACGTGTTTTGCTGTGTGCAAAAAAGTAGGGTCAATCAAGCTGTAGCTGCTTAAAGCCATCAATAAATAAAGTCCAAGGCAAGTGCAGAGCACAAGCCCCACTTGCCCCATGCGTACCCGCACAATAGAAGGGGTATTGTCTTTATCTTTACTCTTTTTCTTCTTAGCCATTGAATTCACCTCGAGAAAGTTTCTAATATTTTAGTGGAATTAAGCAAAAATGAATAGCAAGAGCGGGGTATTTGTTCTTGTGATTGGTTGGGTGATTAAATTTACATTGAAAAATAAATATTTAATTTAAGTTTATATTAATGTATAATTTAAAAGAACAGATTATTAAGCAAAATAGGAGCGAAACTATGCAAGCCCGAGGCCAAAGAAGAAATAAAGAAATGCTGGCACTAGCTGCGCCCCCACTCGCACTTTTCGTAGCAATAGTAACAATGGCCGCGCTTGATTCCCTGGAGGTCGAGAGGCCAGTAATAATGTATGGAAGTCCTTACCCTGGGTTAAGGTTGGCGATAGGGGCGCCTCCTAGCTCACGCACGGCAAAACCTGCCGCTGCTTCAGAGCCTGAGGCACCTCAAGAGTTAAGCTTTGATGAGCTGGCAGCACAAGCGTGGGTTCCAGTGGGAGGTAAGGGATGGCGATGGGATCCTGATGCAGCACCTAAGGCGGTGCGGTTAAGGCTTATAGAGCTAGCAAATCAAGGGCTTGTTCCAGAGGGTAATGCATGGCGATGGGATCCTGATGTAGCATCTAAGGCGATGCTTGCCAGGGACCAGCCTGTGAGCGCTTTTGCTTTCGGGCCCGAGGCTGTTGCTCTGTGGGGTAGTTGCGAGAGCGTCTCCTGGCCGGATACTTCTGAATTTATATGCCAAGGGTTGATGCATTCTTAAGGGCGAGTGATCATTGACACTTAATTCATAATGCTATAAATTACAATTATGTAAATTATGGTGTTATGAATTTATGGCAGCAGAACGCTTAGATTATTTTCCACTGGGATTGGCCCAAGATGAGGCTTTTTGTAATCGCATCAGCGAGCGCGCGCATCTTAGCCAAAACATGCAAACGCATAAACCCACCTTGCTAATTTCGCCACGCCGCTATGGCAAAACTAGCCTGGCAGTGCAAGCATTGCGTGATGGTGATGTGCCTTTTGCGATGATCGATTTCTTTGTGTCACCAGATAGCAACAGCATTAGTGCGCATGTTTTAAATGGCGTCGCTGAGCTCATGACCAATATCATGAAGAGTTCTGAAAAAGCGCTAAAGTTTGCCAAAGAAGTATTTAAAAATCTTGAGGTCTCGATCGATTTAGGTCGATTAAAGCTACAATTGCATCCAGGTGCTGCTGCACAACAAAACCCATCCCTACTGATTTTCGATACCTTAAAACAATTAGAAGAGGCGCTCACCAAACAAAAGCAAAAAGCCGCTTTGTTTTTTGATGAGTTTCAAGTGCTGGGGCAACTGAAAGATTCTCAGGGCATTGAAGGTGCGATTCGCAACGTTGCCCAACAAAGCAAGTCTTTAAGTTTTTTATTTTCAGGCAGCTCGCGCCATCTGCTTTCCACCATGTTTGATGATCGCAATCGGCCTTTGTATCTGCTCTGTGATCGCATTCATGTAAACCGTATTCATAGGCCAGAGTATTTAGCCTTTTTTGATAAAGCCGCAGAAGCAACTTGGAAAAAGGCCTTGCCTCGGGAAACCGGTGAGGCGATTTTAACGCTCACCGCTCATCATCCTTATTATGTAAATGTCCTGTGTTCGCGTTTGTTTTTAAAAGCCGAACCACCAACCAGTATGGACGCAGAAACAACATGGCATCAGTACGCGCAGCAAGAACGCAGCCGCATCGCCTATGATCTTAATCAATTAAGTGTTAATCAGCGCAAGCTATTGCTAGCCTTGTCCAGTGAGCCAGTGGGAAGTATTACCTCGCAAAAATTTCTACAGCAACACGGTTTATCAGGGGCCAGTAGTTTACAAGCAATGAATGTGCTCGTAGAGCGCGACTATGTGTATCAAAATGACGAGGGGCTATTTCATATCCTCGATCCAGTGTTGCAGTATGTCTTAGAATATCTATAATGACTCAAGAACCCAATGGAGACTTTTATGTCAAATCCCGAAAGCATCAGCCCTGCTGATTTTAAAAAATTATTAGAGCAGCCCCCAGAGCATCTATTTATTTTAGATGTGCGCAATCCTTCCGAATATCGCGAATACAATATCAATGGCTATTTAATTCCATTTGTTGATTTGCCCACGCGCACGCATGAATTGCCATCAAAAGACACCTATATCATCGTGCACTGTGCTCATGGTGTGCGCAGCCACCATGCCGCAGAATTTTTACGCCATGAGGGTTATACCCATTGTGTGAGCCTTGAAGGTGGGCTTGAGGAATTTAAAAGGCTATGAGTGATCTAGGCTTAATTAATTCAGTTGTAATAGAAGCCTATTGTGAAGAGGTTAGCACAGAAGACTCAGGGGTAGCGCAAGCTGTTTTGGAATATACCAAAGCCAATTCATCGGGCGCTCATATGGTTTCAGGCCCTTTGGTTGCAAGATTTTTACAAATTTTAATCAAGTTAACTAAAGCGCAAACAGTATTAGATATTGGTACTTTCACTGGATATTCTGCATTAAGCTTAGCCGAGGCTATACCTGATGATGGTAAGGTTTATACCTGTGATCATGATGCCGTAATCTTAAGCACAGCCCAGCAATTTTTTGCTCAAAGCGCTGTGGGGCAAAAAATAGAAGTGATCGTAGATGATGCTTTAGTTTTTTTAGAAAAAACCCCTGTGATTTTCGATGTAATATTTATAGATGCCGATAAAAAAAGGCTCAAAGACTATTACGAAGCTGCACTCAAGAAAGTAAAAGCAGGCGGGGCTTTAATCATTGATGATATGTTGTGGCGGGGCGAGGTGATGGCGCCATCCTCAGAGCGTGCAAAAGCCATTGCCTCTCTTAATCAATATATCGCGCAAGATGCCAGGGTGATAAACGTACTCCTGCCCATCCGTCATGGCCTGCAGTTGATCATTGTGCGCTAGAGTGTATAATCTCTACCATGAATCGACGGATTAAAAAATTATGACAGCAAAACGTAAATATTTTGGTACCGATGGTGTGCGCGGGCCCGTGGGGCAATTTCCAATTACGCCTGAATTTGCCATGAAGCTAGGTTGGGCGGTAGGCAAAGCTTTGGCGCACGAGGGTGCAAAAGTTATTCTTGGCAAAGACACGCGTTTATCAGGCTATATGCTCGAGTCAGCGCTACAAGCAGGTCTCTGTGCTGCAGGTATGGACGTGTATTTATTAGGGCCATTGCCAACCCCGGGTGTTGCTTATTTAACCCGAACATTGCTTGCGGATTTAGGCGTCATGATTACGGCCTCCCATAATCCGCACGAAGATAACGGCATCAAATTTTTTTCAAAAGCAGGCGCGAAATTATCGGATGAAACCGAAGAGCTCGTAGAAAAATATTTAGAGCAAGAGGTAAAAGTCGTAAAACCCGAAAACATCGGTAAAGTGCGTCGTGTTGATGATGGTCCAGGGCGTTACATCGAATTTTGTAAGGCGAGTCTTGCACCATTTCAAAAACTCTCGCGTTTAAAAGTTGTGCTCGATTGTGCCAATGGTGCAACTTACCATATTGCCCCCAGTGTTTTACATGAGCTTGGTGCTGAAGTCATTACCATACATAATCAGCCCAATGGTACCAATATCAATTATAATTGTGGCTCAACCCATCCGGAGAGTTTGTCAGAGGCTGTGCTTGAACACAAGGCCGATGTTGGTATTGCCTTTGACGGAGATGGCGATCGCGTTATTATGTGTGACCACAATGGCGATATTATTAACGGTGATCAAATTCTTTATCTTATTGCCATTGATTCAGCCAATAGAGGTAAGCTCCATGGCAATGGCGTTGTGGGTACGCTCATGAGCAATTTAGCCTTAGAACAAGCACTAGATCGGAAAGAAATTAAATTTGCGCGTGCTAAAGTCGGCGATCGTTATGTCATGGAAATGCTGCAAGAAAAAAAATGGGATTTAGGTGGCGAATCCTCTGGCCATATTATTTGGTTAGGCTCAACCACAACGGGGGATGGTATTGTTGCGGCTTTGCAAGTATTAGCGATGATGCAAAATACCAAAAAAACCTTGCCAGAGCTTTTAAAAGATTTAATATTATTTCCCCAGCTCATGGTCAATGTCGCGCTTAAAAAAGATTTAAGTAAAAGCAATTGGGAAAAGATTCATGAAGAAGTAGCAATAGTTGAAAGCAAGCTTAAAGACAAAGGCAGGGTATTGGTGCGAGCGTCAGGCACTGAGCCGCTCATTCGGGTGATGGTTGAGGGGGAGAGTGCGACTGAAGTGAAAAAACATGTCAATCAATTAGCAAAATTTATTGAAACTTTAATCTAAAAGGAGCAGATTCATGATCAGTGCATTTCTCAAGAAAATAAGTTTAGGATTGTTGTTCGTGAGTGGCATAAGTTTTGCCGCAACACCTGATTATCAGGCGGTCGTGAATAAGGCCTATCAGCTTTACAAAGACGACAATAATGGCACGGTCGCAAATTATATTCCAGAGCTTGCCACTTACAATCCAAAATACTATGGTATTGTGCTCGTCACGACCGATGGTAAAGTCTATCAGGCCGGCGATACTAAGCTGCCATTTCCAGTAGAGTCGCTCTCCAAAGTATTTACCGTGGCCTTACTGATGCAGCAATCAGGCTCGGATTTAGTGTCCAAAGATCTGGGGGCCAATGCCACAGGTATGCCCTTTAATTCAGTCATGGCAATTGAAGAGCAAGCGGATCATATGGAAAATCCTTTGGTTAATGCGGGCGCCATTGCGACGGTGAGCTTAATTCAGGGCAAAAGCAGTGATGACAAGTGGAATAAAATTATCGGCATGATGAATAGTTTTTCCAATAATAAACTTAGTGTGAATCAGAAAGTATACAAATCAGAATCCGACACCAATCAACATAATCAAGCGATCGCAGAGTTACTAGAATCCTATGGTAAGCTCTACGGCGACCCAAAAGAAGCGGTCGATTTATACACGCGCCAATGTTCAGTCAATGCCACAGCGTATGATTTAGCAGTCATGGGGTCTGTGCTCGCAAATGGAGGTGTCTCACCCCTTACTGACAAACAAGTCATTAATGCACAGTATGTGCCAAAAGTATTAGCGCTAATGGCCACTGCTGGATTATACGATAATACCGGAGACTGGCTCTATAATGTTGGCCTTCCTGCAAAAAGTGGTGTGGGTGGCGGTATGCTTGCAGTCATGCCTGGCAAGTTTGCCATCGCAGTTTATTCACCGCCTTTAGATATTCACGGCAATAGCGTGCGCGGACAAGAGGCCATTGCCTATATCGCAGCGCAACTAAACGCCAATATTTTTACAGCGCAACAACCTCAATAACGTTTGGAGAAAATTATGTGGTTTAAAAATTTACAGTTATTTAAATTTACCGAAAGCTTTCCTGAAAGTCCTGAGGCGCTTGAAGAAAAGTTAAAAGAAAAGCAATTCATGCCCTGTAAGAGTGTTGATGCCGTGAGCATGGGCTGGGTCTCACCACAACAAAACACCCCCGACGCGCCCTTGGTTTATGCCGCTAATGGCTTTATGTTAGTGTGTTTGCAAAAAGAAGAAAAATTAGTGCCCGGTAGTGTCGTTAAACAAATGATGGATGAGCGCATTGCAGAGATTGAACAAAAGCAAGGCCGACGCGTCGGTAAAAATGAAAAGAATACTTTAAAAGAAGATATCTATCACCAATTAGTCATGCGTGCGTTTTCCAAAATCACCCGTCATTATGCCTATATTGATACCGTGGATGATTATTTGGTAGTGAATGCGGCATCGCACTCTAAGGCCGAAGAAATCAGTGTATTCTTAAGAAATACTTTGGGCTCATTAAAAATTGAAGTGCCAAAAGTACAAACCTTAACAACGCTCCTAACTCATTGGCTCAAAGAAAACCAGTATCCAGCCGATTTTGCTATTACTGATCATTGCGTAATGAGTAATCCTAAAGAGCCCGGCGTGATTCGTTGTCAGCGTCAAAATTTATTTGGTGAAGATATTATTTCTTTGTTAGAGGAGGGGCGCTTCATTACCCAATTAGGCTTATCCTGGAGTGAAAACCTAAGCTTTACCATCAAGGATGATTTCTCAATTAAGTCTATCAAATTTTTAGAGTTGATTCAGGATCAAGCAAAAGATATATTTACCGAGACACCAGCAGATCGTTTTGCTGCGGATTTTACCATTATGGCCGATAGCTTGCGTGAATTTATTCGTGCGTTATTACGCGAGTTTAGCGCGCCACAAGAGCAGGCTAAGGTGAAAAAGGCTGAAGTTGTTCAGGAGGCCAAAGAGTTAGAAGATGATGCAGTGCCCTTTAGTGATCCCGTGCCTGTGTCAGGACAAGAACCCGTAGAGATGGAGAGTGTATAGTGTTAGGAACCATTAGTTTAGAGCCGATGAGTTTTGATGATATCAAAGCCTACATGGAGTTTTCGCAGCGTGAGTATGCCCAGGGCATGTTGGATCAGGGGGAGTATCCTGATTATGACACCGCATTGCGCGCAGCCGTTAATGAAATCACTCACTATTACAATCACATTATTCCAGGTGAAATGCATAATGCCTATCATATTCTTAACGCCAAAAAAGAGCGGGTGGGGATTTTAGCATTTTCCATTTTATTAAGACGCCAGGGCAAGGATCCCTTTGTTTTTGTTGATTATATTAGCGTATTCCCAGCATTTCGCCGTCATGGTTATGCGCGTTATGCGATGAAGTGGTTAGAGAACTGGGCGCTGAATCATGGTCATAAGACTATTGATTTAAATGTCATGAAGCATCGCCGCGGTGCGCATCAACTTTATCTATCTTTGGGATATCAAGTGTATCAAGAGCGCGCACTAGGGTTATCAAAAATCCCCGGTCGCTATGATATGCGTAAAGAGCTAGCCTAAGCTCTATGAGCAACCTGCAAGCGATTAAGGCCAGCGTTCCGGATGGCATTACTTTAATTGCCGTTAGCAAAAGCCAAAGCATCAAAAGCATTGAGGCCGTCATTGCTGATGGTCAAAGGCATTTTGGCGAAAACTATGTGCAAGAGGCCCTTGAAAAAATAAAAGCCTTAAAACATCTGGGGCTGACCTGGCATTATCTTGGAAAAATTCAAAGTAATAAACTCAAAGAGATTGTAGAATACTTTGATTATGTGCATTCGGTTGATTCATTAAAACATGCAGAGGCATTAAGCCGTGAATGCCAAAAACAACAAAAAACCATGCCGATATTTTTACAGGTGAATTTTGAAAATGAACCAAGTAAAAACGGCTTTAGTCCAGATGAACTAACAGAGTCTTTGCCCAAAATTAAAGCCCTACCAAATTTAAATCTCATCGGCTTAATGCTCATTCCCAGCCCCAAGGAAAATAATGAGCAACAGCAAACCTTCTCTGCATTTCGAGCCTATCGCGATACCGTAGCGCAAAAATCAAATATTACATTGCCCGAGCTTTCCATGGGCATGTCAGTAGATTATCTTGAGGCCATTCAAGAAGGTGCGACATATGTCCGTATTGGCACAAAGATTTTTGGCGAGCGTTCTTTATAACGGCGCAGCAGTGCTTGGCATGCTGGATTCGGCCTTTCTTGCTCTGAGCTCCTTTAGATGTAAAAAGGGGATGGATGACTCAGGGGTAGATGATAACTTTTTACTCAAAGTAGATGAGAGATAGGCCTTTTTTGCCTTTGTAGTAGAGTGGCTAAACCATGCTGCTTGTGTGATATGAAGAACACGATAGCCCATCGCATTTAACAACAGATCTTTAAGTTGAGATGGGCCATGATAAGATAGTTTATGATCAGCACTTCTAATAAAGTGAAAAGGGCCATCAACCTCAACAACGATGTTATGAGGTTTGATAAGCATATCAACAGAGATTCCATTCAGTATAGCCTCATCAAGCACTGAGTATCCATGATGCGCGCCCAGTTCTCTAATAACAGTAGCAATCTCAAGTTGTAGCCTGCTAGTTGTGATCCCAAGCATATCCCGTGAAACTACAATGCCATCAAAAAAACAGGGTAGAGGTATTTTTAATATCAATTGACAATAAAGTCGCACATAATGCATTTGTATCATATTTTCCTTTTGAAAATCTGAAGCAGCTAAGTCAACTCTAAAGGCAATGCCCTTTATAAAATCTTGTAACCTTTCCACTTCGCCTAAACAGGCCAAAGACCACAAAGTGTTGGTAATATTCTGGATGTTAAAGCAAGGCGTGAGAGACCAAGCCCGTTCAAGCAATGCAGTGAGGGATGCCTCATCACGATAATTTAATTGTGCCATAGCATATAAAATATTGCTAATCTCTTGCGCATCAAAGGAGCTGTGTTTCTCACAAATTTGCACCATTAAAGCAGTTAATGCCTTCTCATCACGATATCCTAATTTCGCCATCGCCCATAGGGTATTAGCAAGATTTTGTTTATTAAAAGTTTTGGCTAGGGTCATCGCTTGAGTGGCTAAGGCTGCAATAGCGGGCTTATTAATACTCGCGCTCAATGTCGCCATGGCCCATAGCATGTTAGCAATATTTTGCGCTTTGAATTCTGAGGCGCTACTACAAGCAGCGCTAATTAACACTCCTATTAACTCGTGATTTTGGTATTGTTGATCAAGTTTTGCAATCGCGCAGAGGCTATTGGTAATATTCTGGGGATTAAAACTAGGGGCTTTATCTTTAGCAGCTCTAATTAGTTCTTTTATGGCAAGCGCATTATCTTGATAAGGTAATTTTGCTAAAGCCCACAAGCTATTAGCAATATTTTGCGCATTGAAATCGACGGCTTTTTCATAGACTCCTTGGGTTAGATGATATAGCACCACGCTATCCCGATAACCCAATGTCGCGAATGCCCAGAGACTATTGGCAAGACATTGCGGTTCAAACTCTGAAATAACAATACGGGCTTGGACGCTGAGCGCTGCCAGAGCTCGATGATTTTGATAATTTAACCTTGCCATCGCATGCAGTGTATTAGCAATATTGCGTGCTGGAAAATGGGGGCATGTTGAATAACAAGCGTCATGAGTTTGTCAAAATCGGCGGGAAGATATTCATAAGAATCAACAGCATTGGCTATGCCCACCATAGCGGTAGCAAGATTGATAGCATTGATAAATGGGGCGTCCTCAGGCGTGAGTATCACCTCTAGTATTTTTGCAGCAGTATCGGAGCTTTTTGATTCACGCAACTGCATAAGGGCATCATTAATTTGAAGGTGTCTGGGTATTGTTTTTGGTTTTCTTGGGCGAGGGCTCACCATGCCAGGTCTAAGAAGAATCGGCGGAATAAAAGAGTCAGAGGTATCCCTCAAATGCGTATCAGGCTTTGCGTCTTCTCTTTGTCTTTTTTGACCAACATCAGGGCTGTGAGACATGGGATATCCATT
>CAIQBE010000007.1 GCA_903870015.1 uncultured Thiotrichales bacterium | reverse complement strand
ATGGCATAACAGAAGGCTTCCATCGCAAAATGAAGCTGATACAACGGAGGGCTTATGGCTTTAAAAACTTTGAAAATTATCGTTTAAGAGTTAAAGTATTATGTGCGTAATTAGAGTGCCCCAGGATTTGGGAAAGAGCCGTGTTGACCCAAATTCAAAATGGTGCCCGGGGCCGGAATCGAACCGGCATGACCGTATAAGGGTCGAGGGATTTTAAGTCCCTTGCGTCTACCTATTTCGCCACCCGGGCGTAACTCAAAAAAACTGGAGGTCGAGGCCGGTATCGAACCGGCGTCTAGGGCTTTGCAGGCCCCTGCATAACCATTTTGCTACCCGACCTAACACTCCATAACAAAAACGCTATTGCCTATAATAAAAACACATATAGTGCGCAATAGGCAGGCATTATAACCGCATTTTAATTGCGAAACAAGAATTTCTTGAATTTTCATCTCAATCTCATTTCATCAACTTGCATCTTCAAACAGGAAGGGTATAATCTACTTAAATTTTTTAAAGCCTTTGCTATGCTAAATAACTACCTACCGATTGCTGTTTTTCTTGTGGTGAGCGCCCTGATGGGCCTTGTGATCGTGGTTGCGAGCAAGCTGATTAGCTATTACTTAAAAACCAATCTCCCCTCACAACAAAAGCTTGCGCCCTACGAGTGCGGGTTTCCGGAGTTTGAAGACACTCGCGCGCGCTTTGATGTGAAATTTTATTTGGTCGCGATTTTGTTTATTGTCTTTGATCTTGAAGTCGCGTTTTTATTTCCTTTTGCGGTGATTATGCGTAGTCTTTCTTGGCATGCTCTGGCTGCCGTCGGCATCTTTTTACTGATTCTTGTTGTTGGCTTTATTTATGAATGGAAAAAAGGAGCCCTGGAATGGGAGTAAATTTAAATCCTTTTGGTGAGCAAGGCTTTTTGACGACCAGCAGCGATGACCTAATTAACTGGGCACGTTCGGGTTCGCTTTGGCCCATGACTTTTGGCTTGGCTTGTTGCGCTGTTGAAATGATGCATGCTGGCGCTTCTCGCTATGACCTTGACCGCTTTGGTGTCGTATTTCGCCCAAGCCCTAGACAATCTGATGTGATGATTGTTGCTGGCACTTTATGTAATAAAATGGCCCCAGCCTTGCGCACTGTCTATGATCAAATGCCTGATCCGAAATGGGTAATTTCTATGGGATCGTGCGCGAATGGTGGCGGCTACTATCATTACTCATATTCAGTCGTACGCGGCTGTGATCGCATTGTTCCTGTCGATATTTATGTCCCTGGCTGCCCACCAACGGCCGAGGCCTTATTGTACGGCATTATTCAATTGCAAAATAAAATTGCGCGTCGAGAAAATAAGACTAAAAAAAATGAGGGGCTAATTGATGCTCGCTGATCTTCAAAGCCAACTGACTACTAAATTCACCCAAGCGATTGAGCAGTCAACTATCCTTAATGATGAACTGACTGTTATTGTTTCGCCTGGCGTGCTCATAGAATTTGCTAAATCCCTACGTGATGAGTTTCACTTTGAGCAACTCGTTGAGCTTACTGGCATCGACTATTCCCGCTTTGGCATTGATGAATGGAATACCGAGACTGTCACAAGCACTGGCTTTTCTCGTGGCGTCAATCGCAACAGCAACACCACGCATATTGGCACACGTTTTGCCGTGAGTTACCACTTACTTTCTTATAAAAATAATATGCGCATTCGCATCAAATGTTTTTTAAATGATGAGTTTCCTGAAGTTGAATCGGTCACTTCTATCTGGCCCGCTGCTAATTGGTTTGAGCGCGAGGCTTTTGACTTGTTCGGCATTATCTTTAGAAATCACCCAGATTTACGCCGCATATTGACCGATTATGGTTTTATTGGCCACCCATTCCGCAAAGACTTCCCCATCAGCGGCAAGGTTGAAATGCGCTATGATGCTAATTTACAGCGTATTGTCTACGAGCCTGTCGAAATTGACCCTCGCGTATTAGTACCCCGAGTCATTCGCCACGATAGTCGTTATGCACCCACACAAGAGGGAGCAAAATAGCATGTCTGAATTTAAAAATTATACGATCAATTTCGGCCCACAACATCCTGCTGCTCACGGGGTTTTACGCTTAGTACTTGAGCTTAATGGCGAAACCGTTGTACGCGCTGATCCGCATATTGGCTTATTACATCGCGGCACAGAAAAACTCGCTGAAACCAAACCTTTTAATCAAAGCATCGGTTACATGGACCGCCTGGATTACGTCTCGATGATGTGTAATGAACATGCTTATGTGATGGCGATTGAAAAGTTATTAGGGATTAAGCCCCCAGAACGCGCTGAATATATCCGCGTCATGTTTGCGGAGATTACCCGAATTCTTAATCACTTAATGTGGCTGGGTGCGAATTCTTTAGACTTGGGTGGTATGAGCGTATTTTTATACGCCTTTCGTGAACGCGAAGACTTAATGGATTGTTATGAAGCAGCATCAGGTGCGCGCATGCATGCGACTTATTTTAGACCCGGCGGTGTTTACCGAGATCTTCCCGATACCATGCCACAATATCAGCCCTCGCCTTTTAAAAATGCGAAAGAGTGCAAAAAACTGAATGCCAATCGCCAGGGCTCTTTATTAGATTTTATTGAAGATTTTGTTAAACGCTTCCCCAAATGCGTCGATGAATACGAAGCTTTGCTGACAGAAAATCGCATCTGGAAACAACGCACCGTTGGTATCGGCGTAGTTTCAGTTGAGCGCGCACTCGCACTCGGGTTTACTGGCCCCATGCTACGTGCTTCAGGCCTTGCCTGGGATCTTCGTAAAAAACAACCCTATTCTGTGTATGACAAATTGCAATTTAAAATTCCCGTGGGCACTGCTGGGGATTGCTACGATCGTTATCTGGTTCGCGTTGCTGAAATGCGTGAGTCCAATGAGATTATTAAACAATGCGTGGCGTGGCTAAAACAAAACCCAGGCCCAGTCATGCTCGATGACCACAAAGTGACGGCGCCCAAGCGTGAACTGATGAAAGGCGATATGGAATCACTGATCCATCATTTTAAATTATTTACCGAAGGCTATTGTGTTCCTGAAGGTGAAGTTTATGTCGGCACAGAACACCCCAAAGGCGAATTCGGTATCTACCTTATTTCTGATGGCGCCAACAAACCCTACCGTTTAAAAATTCGCGCGCCTGATTTTGTGCATTTGTCTGGTATTAATGATGTCTTAGCGGGCCATATGCTTGCAGATGTTCCCGCGATTATTTCAACCCTTGATGTCGTATTTGGAGATGTAGATCGATGACTTACGTTGCAGCAGAACTTTCAGATAAAAGCAAACAAGAAATTGATTATTGGCTCAAAAAATTTCCAGAAACTCAGCGTCAATCTGCGTTACTCGCAGCCCTGCATATTGTTCAAGATGAAAATAATGGCTTTTTAACCGAGGCAACTATGGATAGCGTCGCACAATATCTTGGCATTCCCCCCATTGCAGTTTATGAAGTTGCTAGTTTTTATGCCATGTATGATCTGAAGCCCACGGGTCGCCATAAGATTTATTTGTGCACCAATATTAGCTGCATGCTTCGTGGTGCTTATGATATCTTGAATCACCTTGAGACAAAATTAAATATTGGCGTTGGGCAAACAACTGATGATGGCAAATTTACCCTGAAAGAATTTGAATGCCTCGGCGCTTGCATTGGCGCACCGATGATGCAGCTGAATAAAGATTACCATGAAAATTTGACCCCGGAACGCGTCGATGCCATTTTGGACAAGCTCAACTAAGCAACTCAATGCCCCCTGGTAGATCACCCTCATAAGCCGTACTCACCAAAGCCAGGGCATAATAGCGTTCTTGATATTTCACACTGACAACGACCTCACCCACTACCTGCTCCTCTACTCTTAACTCATCCAAGGGGTTTAATACTTGCGTGCTTTTAATCACTTTCAAGGAGCGCTTTAACCTTCCCAGGTAATGCAACCGGGCAATAACCTCTTGCCCTAAATAACAGCCTTTGGTAAAACTTAAAGCATCTCCTGATAGTGCCAGCTCTTGCGGCAAAAATTTACCCACCGTGGTCGTGGTTAAAAACACTTCTTTATTGAGAATTTTTTGATAGTAGTATTCATCTTCATCATTACTTGCGACTACCACAGCCTGTGGCGCCAGACTTAAATGCCTTGCATCATCCACATAGATCTCATGAGAAGCACTTAAATCTGTCCAGGTTATTTTTGAAAACATGGCATAATGTTTCAAAACATTGATGGCCTCCTTTAGCAATACCTTTTGGGTAATGAGAACCACACTGTCTTGCACCTCTAAAATATCATAAAGCGCCAGCACCCGCCCTTCGCGATTGCAATGCGCGCCCCTTAAGAGATGATCCCTCGCTAGCTGATTAATATCGCAGGTGAGCTGCCCCTGCAGAAACTTGCGCACATCAGTGCCCTTAAGACTAAATGCTGCCAGGCTTTTTAAGTGAGTTAACATAAAGGGACTCATTGCATAAACCATTATTTCAAGGTAATATTTTAGCAACTTAAATGACATAAGGCCAATCATGCGTCAACCTATTACTAAAAAAGGCTTTGAAATGCTCCAAAAAG
This sequence comes from uncultured Thiotrichales bacterium, assembly GCA_903870015.1. Lineage (GTDB taxonomy): Bacteria > Pseudomonadota > Gammaproteobacteria > Francisellales > CACEW01 > CAIQBE01. The sequence continues at coordinate 16,047 of CAIQBE010000007.1, read as the reverse complement.
AGCTTGATGACCTTAAAAGTGTCAAACGCCCACAACTCTCCCAAGCTATTGCCGATGCGCGCGCCCATGGAGACCTCAAGGAAAATGCTGAGTATCATGCTGCGCGCGAACAGCAAGGCTTAATGGAAGCTAGAATTCGCGACCTTGAGTCCAAACTATCGAATGCTCACGTGATTGATGTAACGATCATCCCTCATTCTGGTAAAGTGATTTTTGGCACTACCTTGGTACTGCTTAATGTCAACACTGACGCTGAAGTACGCTATCAAATTGTTTGTGAAGATGAGGCTGATTTTAAAATTGGCAAAATTTCCGTAAGCTCACCCATTGCTCGTGCGCTGATTGGTAAAGAAGAGGGACAAGTCGTTAGCATTCAAACCCCTGGAGGACTTCAAGAATATGAAATTTTGGAAGTATTGCACATTTAGTTTAAGCTTGCTTTTAAGCGGTTGCGCCACTAGCTCTATATTTGTCAGCTATCCCTCCAAGATGGCCCCTAAGCTTGCCGAAATTAATCAAGGACAATATCAGCAGAGCATTGATACCCTGAGCAAAGATCAACAAAAAAAAGGACTTAACTCTGAGCTAATTTCCGCAGAGCTAGGTCGTACCCAGCAACTTTCCAATGACTATAGCGGCAGCACCGCAACTTACATGCCATTGATGAGCAAAGTTGAGGCCGATCAATTACAGGCAAAAGTGACAGTCACCGGAGCTTTAGACACTGCAGGTTCGTTTGCAACCAATGACAATTCAATTCCTTATCAGCTTGCTAGCTATGAAATTGTCTTTCTTTATGAATACCAAGCGCTTAACTTTATTGCCCAAGGCGATATTAGCAACGCCCTAGTTGCTGCACGTAAGTCTAATAATCTCCAGGCTTATCTCGCACAGAACTATCAAAAGCAACTTGCTAAAGCCCAAGAACAGGCACAAGAAAATAAGCTTGACCCTTCTAAGTCCATCAATGATCAAACCACGCAGCTCAAAAGCACATTGGCAGCCAGCGCATCGGTTAAAAACTCTTTTGCTAATGCCATGAGCTATTATTTATCAGGCATGTTATTCTTAGCCACTAATGATCTGAATGATGCTACGGTTGCCTTTAAACAAGCCGTAAGTATTATGCCTAATAATACCTTTTTGCAAAATACGCTCTTAATGACGATGCAAGTTCAGGGTGCATCTAAAAACGATATCAGTAATTATCAAAAGGCTTTTGGACTCAAAACCCTACCTGTACCCCCAAAAAATAAAGCCATGGTTTTGGTCATGTACGATCAAAATTTTGTAAGTCAACGTATTGCGGTTAGCATACCTGTGCTTTTGCCAGACTTAAATCAAACGCAAACTTTGTCATTCCCCGCCTACCCTGACTCACCTGCGGTGACACCCCTGAATATTACCGCAAACTCCAAGGCATTAGCCGACACACAATTGATTGTCGATACTAATGCCTTGGCTGCTAAAAATTTATTACAACAATATCCAATGATTTTTGTACGTGAGACTTTGCGCTTCTTAGCCAAATCCGCGACAGTTGCTGCGGTACAAAATAACAGCAACGGCAATAATAATCAAAATAATTTTGCGTCAATACTCATGCAAGTCTATGATATTTACTCCGATCAACCCGACCTACGCTCTTGGCTAACCCTCCCTCAGGATACGCAAATTGGCCAATACACGCTCGCACCGGGCGCTTATGAGTTTCAGTTTAGCAATAATGGCTTGAACACGACTGCCAATGCTAATCTCTCAGCTAATCATTATTATCTGATCTGGGTAAGCCAGTACGGCAAAGAAATGCATGCGCAGGTATTTAATTTTTAATTATTGGCTTTCTAAAAAGCGCTCAGCATCAAGGGCTGCCATACATCCGGTACCAGCAGAGGTAATCGCCTGGCGATATACATGATCGGCGACATCACCCGCAGCAAAAACACCGGGAACACTCGTTAATGTCGCATTACCATGTGAGCCTCCCTGGACGATGAGATAACCATTTTCCATAGCGAGTTGATCAACAAATATTTTAGTGTTGGGCTCATGTCCAATTGCAATAAACACACCCTGGAGTTGAATTTCTTTAGTAGCGCCGCTGCTCGCATCTTTTAAACGCATGCCAGTCACCCCCATGGCATCACCTAACACTTCATCTAATACTTGATTGTATTCAATGGTTATTTTACCCGCATTGGCCTTGGCGATGAGCTTATCAATCATAATTTTTTCGGCCCGGAATTTATCGCGGCGATGCACAATCGTAACGTGCGACGCGATATTACTTAAATACAGCGCCTCTTCCACTGCGGTATTCCCCCCGCCGATCACTGCGACGGGTTTATTTTTGTAAAAAAAGCCATCACAGGTTGCACAGCCAGAAACACCCCGCCCCATGAAGGCTTGCTCAGAGGGTAAGCCTAAATATTTGGCAGATGCACCGGTGGCAATGATTAAGGCATCACAGGTATATTCAGACGATCCGTAAAGTTTAAAGGGACGTGATTTTAAATCCACACGTTCGATATGATCATGCACAATCTGTGTCTCAAAGCGCTCGGCATGTTTTTGCATACGCTCCATTAACATAGGTCCTTGCAAGCCCTCAACATCGCCAGGCCAATTATCAACATCAGTGGTCGTCATCAATTGTCCACCAGCTTGCATACCTGCAATCAATATTGGCTTTAAATTTGCCCGGGCTGCATAAACTGCTGCGGCATAACCTGCTGGGCCTGAACCTAAAATCATTAAACGTGCATGTTGACTCATTTTTTATCCTACTCTTAATTTATTTATTGTGATTGGGTGGCTAATGCCGGCGACATATCGTCAGAATTACTGGTTGCTGGCGAAATATCGCCAGAATCATCAGGGGTTGGTGATGTATCTTGCGCACTGGATGGCACATTACCGTCATACTTAATCTGCTCAATATTATAGGCCCGATTTTGCAAATAGGCTTCACGCATTGCCACATAAGGGTCCAAAGCTGTACTGGTAATGGCTTGGTACTGAGGGATACCATCGTTATTTTCCTGTAATGTGTAAGCTACAACCATGCTAGTTTGCAACCATGAAGGTGACGTATAGGTTATGGGGGAAGCAACTGCATCAAGCGCCAGCCCTACAGAATCTCCAATTGTACTCGACCCCAAAATAGGCAGGACAAAATATGCGGGTTGGCTAATTGCATCAGGCCCGCCCCATTTTGCTAAAGTATAGCCAAAGCCCTGTGGATGCCAAGGAATACCCACGTTACCTGCAACATCAAAAAAACCACCTATCCCGACCGTAGTGTTTAAGGCCAATCTCGCAGCATCTTTAGCAAAATAACGCCAATTCCATTGCAACGCATCATTCAATAATCCAGGCACTAAGGCAATATTACGAAAAATATTACGCACGCCATCCCTAGCAAATTGAGGCGTGACCATGGTATAAATGGCGTTAACGGGCATATTGACGGCTTGATAAAATACATCGTTAAATTCAAAAATAGCCCGATTATAACCTTGATAAGGATCCTGTGGATCTGGCGTGTAGTCTTCGGCATGGCTCATAGAGACTGTAGATAGGCTAAAGGCAACTATTAATGCTATTTTTTTGGTCTTTATCATTATTTTGCTTCTAGGCATAAGTTTGGGTCATGATAGCATAATCTTGCAAAAAAACTACCTGAGCTAGCCCTCATTTACCTCTTGCTTTTTTCAAAAAATAGGTGCATTATAGTCGCAATCCATCAGGTATTTGTTCTGAAAAGCCTAACAACTCCCTTAAAAGAGGACCTTATGAGTGACATTATTGTCAATGCAACTGACAGCAGTTTTGATAGCGATGTATTAAAATCAAGCCAACCCGTACTCGTTGATTTTTGGGCTGAATGGTGCGGCCCCTGTCGCATGATTGCCCCTATTTTGCATGAAATTGCCGAAGAAAATAAGAGCAAAATCAAAGTCGTTAAAGTGAATGTTGATGATGCACAAGGCATTCCAGCTCAGTTTGGCATTCGTGGTATTCCCACATTGATGATTTTTAAAAATGGCAGCGCTCACGCGACGAAAGTAGGCGCGCTTAGCAAGGCTCAACTTCAAAGTTTTATTGACGAAAACGTATAACGATATTATGGGGTCATGCTACCCCTCTTGCCTCTCCCTTCACATATTTCCTTTATAACAAACAATGGTGTTTTATGAATCTTAATGAGCTTAAAAAGAAATCTATCGCAGACTTGATGGATCTAGCCCAATCTCTTGGTGTTGAAAATGCCGGTCGAGCACGTAAACAGGAAATTATATTTGCTATCTTAAAGTCACACTCCCGCAAAGGCGAAGATATTTTTGGTGAAGGGGTTTTGGAGATTTTGCCCGATGGCTATGGCTTTTTACGCTCTTCTGATAGCTCTTACGAGGCTAGCCCTGATGATATTTATGTACCCCCCCAACTGATTCGTCGCTTTAACTTACGTACTGGCGATAGTATCTCTGCCAAAATCCGCCCACCCAAAGAAGGCGAGCGTTATTTTGCCGTGACACGGATTGACTCTGTCAACTTTGATCATCCTGAACAGGCTAAACTTAAAATTCTCTTTGAAAACTTAACCCCCCTCTTTCCTGAAGAGCGTGTGCGCATGGAAATTGGTAATGGCTCAACTGAAGACATTACTCCCAGAATTATTGATCTTACCGCACCGATTGGTAAAGGCCAGCGGCTCTTAATTGTGTCGCCACCCAAAGCTGGTAAAACTTTGATGATGCAAAATATCGCCAACTCTATTTCCCAAAATTATCCCGAATGCTACCTCATTGTACTCTTGATTGATGAACGCCCTGAGGAAGTCACCGAAATGATGCGCACCGTCCGTGGAGAAGTCGTCGCCAGTACCTTTGACGAGGCAGCAAACCGCCATGTGCAATTAGCAGAAATTGTGATTGAAAAAGCAAAACGCTTAGTTGAGCATAAATATGACGTAGTGATTTTACTAGACTCGATCACTCGCTTAGCGCGTGCTTATAATACGATTGCTCCAGCCTCAGGCAAAGTTTTAACTGGGGGCGTTGATGCTAATGCCTTACAACGTCCAAAGCGCTTCTTTGGTGCGGCACGTAATACCGCTGAAGGTGGTAGCCTAACAATTATCGCAACGGCACTCGTCGATACTGGCTCAAAAATGGATGATGTTATTTTTGAGGAATTTAAAAGTACTGGTAACTCTGAAATTAACTTGGATCGTAAGATTGCTGAAAAACGCGTCTTCCCCGCCATTCATATCAGTAAATCTGGTACACGCCGTGAAGAACTTATTACCAAGCCTGATGAATTACAACGCATGTGGATTTTGCGCAAACTCCTCAATCCTATGACCGAAATTGCTGCGATTGAATTCTTGATTGATCATTTGAAAGAAACCAAGACCAATCATGAATTTTTTGAGGCCATGAAACGGCAGTAATGCAAAGTCTTTCGGAATCTGTTAGAGTGGATACTCAGCAGGGTCACTTAGTCAATACATTTATGGAACTTGAAACCGAAGGCCCACACGCACACTCAGAGCATCAGCACACTTGGTTTCGCCAGGCTGAAATTGCCAACATGTGGACGCATTTTACCGCCTTTATTATTGGCCTTGTTGCCTTTCATGCCTTGATGCGTAAAAGCTTTGCGACGGGTGACGCCGAGATTATTGCCGCCGCCGGCATTTATGGCGTCTGCGTGCTTTTTACTTTTTTAGCCTCTACCCTTTATCACGGGGTGACACAACCTCGACTGAAACAAATTTTTCACCTCTTGGATCACCTGCTAATTTACCTGATGATCGCAGGTACTTACACACCCTTTGCCCTGGTTTTGCTTTCTGGATTTTGGGGCATGGTCTTGTTTGTCACGATTTGGGGCCTTGCGATTTTTGGGATTATTTTTAAAATTTTTATGCTGGGCAAAATGCGATTACTGTCCACCATTTTATATTTATTTATGGGCTGGATTGGCGTGATTGCTATTGTACCGATCATGTCGGCTCTGCCACATGTAGGCTTAATTTGGCTGATTGGCGGGGGCATTATTTATACGCTGGGCGTGCTTTTTTATATTTTAGAGAGCGTACCCTTTGCGCATACCATCTGGCATATTTTTGTGATTTTTGGAGCTGTGTGTCAATTTATTTGTATTTATAACTATATCATCCCAAATCATTAAAACCAAAACTTTGAACCTTATCGATATGGGCTTCACCCAAAGCTAACATCAAAAGACGATCAAAGCCCAGCGCCACACCTGAGCATTCTGGAAAATAATGCTCCAGCCCTGCAAGCAACTTTTTATCTACTGGGACGATTTTTAGATTTTGCGCTTGTCTTGTAGCAAGGTCTTTGGCAAAGCGCTCTGCCTGTGTTTTTGGATCACGCAACTCATGATAACCATTGGCTAACTCTACGCCCTGATAATACACTTCAAAGCGTCCGGCAACATCGCCTTTACTACGTGCCAACGCTGCTTGGGAAAGTGGAAAATCATAGATGAAAGTGACAACATCCCGGGGGAACTTAGGCTCTATCACTTCGCTCATTAATAATTGCAGGGCTGTGTCACGCAACATCTGCGTCAATCCCGCTATCGGGCCGATATACTGATGTACTAATTCGGTTAAAACCTGCGCTGACGCATTATGGGGATTCAGTTGCAGGTGTTGCTCAAATGCCCTCTGATACGTGACTTTTTGAAAGGGCACCTCGCCTAAAAATAAACGCATGACTGCCAGCACTTCTTCCATAAGCTCATGATCATCGATGCCTAAATGATACCATTCGAGCATCATAAATTCCGGACTATGCAAGCGCCCACGCTCATCGTCACGAAAGGATTTACCTAAATAATAAATCGATGGTGCACCTGCAGAGAGCAAGCGCTTCATATAGTATTCTGGAGAAGTCTGTAAATAAAACGTAGTCTCTGGATAGCTATGACAATACGTTTCCATTGCCGTTAAATAAGGATCGGTGACTGGCGCTTCGCCCAAAATGGGCACATCGACTTCTAAAATGCTACGCTCATAAAAAAACTGCCGCACTTTTTGCGTGAGTGCGGCGCGTTTTTTGAGACATTCAATTGAGATAGTGGGTTGCCACATGCGCCCCCCAAAGGCTTTATTTGACGCGTGATAAGTATTCGCCAGTACGTGTGTCTACTTTTACAACTTCACCAATTTGGACAAATAAAGGCACACGCACTACCGCTCCGGTTTCGAGGGTTGCAGGCTTGCCCCCACCACCCGAGGTATCGCCTTTTAAACCTGGATCGGTGTCAATAATTTTTGCTTCGATAAAGTTAGGCGGTGTGACAATCAAGGGCGCGCCATTCCACAAGGTAATGATACACTCCCCCTGCTCCATCAACCATTTGGTGGAATCACCTAATAATTCAGCATCTACCTGGTATTGCTCAAAAGACTGAGGCTGCATGAAATGATAAAATTGACCATCGTTATAAAGATATTGCACATCGATGTCATTGACCTCTGCGCCCTCAACGGTTTCATTGGATTTAAAAGTACGCTCAAGCACGCGGCCGTTTTTAAGATTACGCATCTTCACGCGATTAAACGCCTGACCTTTACCGGGTTTTACAAACTCATTTTCTAAAATACTGTAGGGCTGGCCATCTATTAAAATTTTTAAGCCGCTTTTAAATTCATTTGTGCTATGAGTAGTCATGTTTGCTTTCCTTAAAGCTTGATTATTGCTGGGTATTGTACCGTAAGTGCAACAAAAGCACAAATTAGAATTTCTCTATTGACAAATTTTGACCAGGTACTGTATTATAAATGATCAAATTAACTGAAGGAGAACCCAATGTCTTTTATCTTAACCGCCGCACTTAATACATTACTACCTAATAGCAACCCCATGTTTACGGCTGATATTCAGCGTGATACACCGCTCGAATCCCGCATTATTTTGACAAATAATGGCAGCTTACCCATTACGAGCTTGGATCATAATTTTGCTGACCTGGGCATGCTTAAGCTGATTCCAGCACAAACTACTTGTACAAGCATCTCTTTAATGAATCCACTTGCTTCAGGTCAATCCTGTACTTATGTTTTACATCTTTTATCCAATAACATCCCAGGCGTTTATCATAATACCGCATCGATTAACGCGACATCTAATTCTGGCGATGCCTATCACTTACAATTTGCAATTGATGTGAATACCTATCTCTATGCTGGAACTGCCAATAGTGTGCAAAAATGGAATGGCACCACCTGGAGCACTGTGGGCAATGGTACATCACCAGGTGCAGTTAAGACTTTAGCCTGGGATGACCAAGGCCATCTTTATGCCGGCACCAACTACGATGTGCAAAGTTTAAATGGCGATACTTGGAACAAAGTGGGTAGCAACCCGCCAGTCTCTGTCAATGGTTTGACTTTTGATGATCAAGGGAATTTATTTGCAGGAAGCGCGACTCGTGGCGCACAAGAACTGGCAAAAGGCGCCAATATTTGGCAGCCCTTGGGCATAAAAGGCCCCACCGCCATTACCAGTCTATTTTTCGTTAATGGCAATCATACACTATATGCGGGTACCAATGATTACACCAAGCAATGGAATGGCAAAGCCTGGAGCTCAACGCCTGGCGAGCCTTTACTCGGCTCTGTTGCTTTTGCTCTTGATAGCAAAAATAATACGCTGTATACAGGCACCGATTCTGGCACGGTATATCAACTTAATCTCAACTCAAATACCACATGGAAAAATACTGGTAATCCAGGCGAAGAATTTGACCTCGTTGACGCCCTAGCCTTTGACAATAATGATCAACTATTTGCAGGTATAGATAATACTGATAATAGTATTAAAGCGCATACAGCCAATGCCGACTGGACCAACTACGGTAGCGATATCCCTTCATTTATCACCGCCCTAGCCTTTGACGGCAATAATACGCTTTACGCAGGTAACTATGGCAGCGGCACTAATGTTTACGAGCTTAAAACCGCAAGCGGATTGTGGGAAGCTATTCCTGGCGCGCCTAAAAACACCTTTGTTAACGCGCTGACAATCGGATCTGACCTGAGCATTCAGGCTGTGACTCAGTAAGTTTCCCCGGTCAAGTAGCCTGATAAAGGATATTGGATTATAATATCGCAAATACTCTCAATAAGTTAACAATGAATACTTACTCCAAAGGTGCCTTTATTTGGCTACTGGCCGGCCTGTTTTTTTTGTATGAATTTTTTATTCGTGCATTTATGGGCTCAGTTGCGGCGCCGCTGCAAACTGCGCTTATGTTAAGCCCAGTGCAATTTTCCATGATTGCCTCGGCTTATTACTTTGCCTATTCGCCGATGCAAATTCCGGTTGGCCTACTCATGGATCGTTTTGGTTCGCGCGTTCTACTAAGCTGTGGCGCTTTGTTTTGCGCTGTAGGCACGCTGATCTTTAGCCACACGCATACCTTTGAACATGCTTGGCTGGCACGCTTTCTGATGGGTATGGGCTCATCGGTTGGCTTTATTAGCTTACTAACGCTCGCAGTCAATTGGTTTCCGCAACGCTTTTTTGGCTTTTTTGCCGGCATGACCCAAATTTTAGGCATGCTGGGGCCAATCTTAAGTGGCGCGCCTTTGGCGCTCTGGCTTGTAGCGACTAACAATGACTGGCGTCATATTTTATTTGATGTGGCGCTGATTGGTCTATGTTTAACGGTCTTGCTGGCGCTCATTGTACGCAACCGCCCTGGAGAAGCAGAGGCTGCTTTTGTCAAAAAACGATCCACACTTACGCTCTGGCAGCGCCTTAAACTGCTCATGCAAATTAAAGCCGTACGCAAAATCGCTCTTTATGCTTTTTTTATTTACGGACCCATTCCGCTTTTGGGTGAAACCTGGGGCACGCCTTATTTGCAATCTCGCGGCTTTAGCCTGACTGAAGCGACATCAATCATTGCTTTCCTATGGCTGGGCTTAGGCTTTGGCAGCCCTATTGTTGGCTTAATTTCTGATGTCTTGGCGCGACGCAAATTGATGCTCAGCCTATGCGGCTTACTGGGCCTAGTTATTACCGTTTTATTTATTCTGCTCAATAGCCATAGCGTCTTGCCTTATATGCTTTTGCTGTTTTTTATTGGTGTTGCTGCCGGCGGACAAACTTTATCTTTTGCGATTTTGGCAGAGAGCGTTCCTGACAATATGAAAGCTACGGCCATGGGCTTTAACAATATGGCGGTAATGTTAGGCGGCATTTTCAGCCAAACCATTGCCGGCTTGATTCTGAATCACTTTTGGCAAGGCCATGATACCAGTGTCATTATGCTGCCGCTTGCAGGTTATCAGTGGTGCTTATCTCTCGTGCTTGGCTTTTTTGCACTGTCGTTTATCATGAGCTTACTTTTGCAAGAAACTCATGCCAAATCTTATGTCCAATAAAGCATTAATTTACAATAAAGCCTTAAGTTTTCTTAGCCGACGCGAGCATAGTCGCCATGAACTTCGCACTAAACTCAGTAAACGCTTTCCTGAGGATATTCTTGATATTGAATTAGCACTTGATGAACTCGAAGCTAAAAAATACCTAGCCAATCAGCGCTTCGCCGAAATGATTGCCCGCCATCGTGCAACTCAAGGTTACGGCCCCAACTATATCAAGCAACAATTAAAATCACATCAAGTGAGCATTGACCCAACTTATTTTTATGATGCAGATATTGAACAAGCTTTTTTTGAGGGCTTTATGCGTAAATTTAAAACCCGCTTTAAAACCCTGCCCAAAACTTCGTTAGAGCAAGCTAAATTGCGGCATTATTTTTTACAACGCGGATTTTTACGCGAGCAAATCGAGGATTACTTAAGCCGCATTGACCTCAGTGTTAAATAAAAACGTTTTGGCCCATTCCGTACGTAATGTACATAACTCTTGACGATATTCCGTAGTTACTTTCGTTGCCTCCTGACGCAAAGCCTGGACTTGCCCTATCAACCCTTCTTTGAGATTACGCATACGCTCTTCTTCTGTGCGCCTATAGTGAGTGAGCTCGTTTTTTACTAATTGCTGGGCCTCAAGCACTTGCTTGTTGTAGCGTGACACCTCAGAAACCTCTTGCTCTAATAGTTGAATTCTTTTGACGAGTTCAGATTTATTCATGGTGCTATCTCTAGTTTTGTAGGCCATTATCATAGAATGATCTTTGCGGATAAGCAAGAATGCTATAAAATAGAGGAAATTGTAGCGTGTTAAATTTATGTTCAGCAAACTGAAAAATATTCTCAGCAAAACTCGGGTATCCCTGGCGATCGGCTGGGCGAAGCTTTCGGGCAAAGCGCTTATTGATGAGGAGACCCTAGAGGCACTTGAAATCCAATTACTCAAAGCTGACATTGGTATTAACACCACGACATTTCTCCTAGCCCAAGTCAAAAAGCGTGCTAACGAAGGCCTTGATATTTTAACGTTGCTGAAAGACGAACTCTTAAAACTCTTGCAACCCTGTGAAAAAGCACTCAATGTCAACATTGATGCCAAGCCCTGCGTCATGATCATGATTGGGATTAATGGCGCCGGTAAAACTACTAGCATTGCAAAATTAGCGCATTATTTTAAAAATCAAAAAAAATCGGTATTACTAGCTTGTGGCGATACCTTTCGCGCTGCAGCTATTGAACAACTGACTGCCTGGGCTCGGCGCCTGGACGTTCCATTTTTAGCACAAACCCAGGGCTCTGATAGCGCTTCCGTGATCTTTGATGCGCTCCAATCAGCAAAATCTAAAAATATCGATATCCTTCTTGCTGACACCGCAGGGCGCCTGCATACCAAAGGCAACTTGATGGATGAGCTCAAAAAAATTATCCGCGTGATCAAAAAAGTTGATGGCACCGCACCCCACGAAGTAATCCTAGTCCTTGATGCCAGCACGGGCCAAAATGCTTTGCAACAGCTTAAAGAGTTTCATCAGGCTGTCAATGTCACCGGCCTGATTTTGACTAAACTCGATGGTACTGCCAAAGGTGGCGTAGTTTTTGCCTTGGCTAAAGAGTTTAATCTCCCCATTTATTTTATTGGTTGCGGTGAACAGGCAGATGACCTTGTTCCTTTTTCTGCCACTGAATTTGTGCAAGGCCTATTTGAGGAAACCCCATGAGAAGATCGATAATAGAAACGATAGATCAATTTCTTTTCAAGCCGATGCGTCAATTTTTTATGGCGCATTTACGCACGAGCATGGTGGATCCAAATAAACTGATTTTATTTATCATGGGCTTAAGCCTCCTGAATTTACTGATGCTTGCGAGCAATACCTATTTCATTAATCTTGTGGGGGCTCTGTTATTACTACTGCTTGCCGCTTTGATTCAGGCAGTTAAAAATACTCAAAATAAAACACCCTTTAAAATTACCTTAATGGTGCTCATGAGTGAAAGCTTTGTTTATATTGGCGCACTGCTTTATAACGCTAATCTAGGTAATGGCTTATTTACTTTGCTTGCTGCTTTCGCACTTTTGGGCTTGTGGTTGCAATATGTTTTAACTGAGCAGAAATATTGCGGCATCAATATCTTCACTCTTGAGTTGCGTTATTTTTTAGTAGCCTTGGCGACGCTGCTCACCTTAAACTTTCTTTATTTTCTGGTATTTTTAGTGATTGTTTATGGCCAAATTTTTATGCATTTAAAATCCTTGGCAAACGACCCACTTTAGCAGCATAATTATATTATTATTTTATAGGAGACCATGCATTATGAATAGCGCTAAAAAAACGCCGTATCAAAACTTTCTTCCCTATCTCGTATGGTTTTTTGGTGCCATTTTTTTCTTGGTTGATTACATCGTGCGTGTTTCTCCGAGTGTCTTAACGCCCACGCTCATGCAAACTTTTCATGCCGATGCCTTTACCATCGGTGGTTTTTCTGGCTTTTTTTATTATGCTTATATCTGTATGCAGATTCCTGTAGGTATCTTAGTAGATCGCTTTGGCCCACGACGTTTACTGATTGCCTCAACCCTAATCTGCAGCATGAGTACTTTTATGTTTGCCGGAATGCACAGCATTGAAATTGGTTTTATCAGCCGCTTTATGATGGGCTTTGGTGCTGCCTTTGCGTTTGTGGGTACACTCAAATTAATTTCTATATGGTTTAAGTCCGAGCGTTTTGCGCTTTTGGCGGGCATCACCCAAGCAATGGGAATGGTAGGCGCAACCATTGGCCAAGGCCCGATGGCAACGCTGTATCAAAATATTGGCTGGCGCCCAAGTATGTATGGCCTTGCAATTTTCTTTGTGGTCCTGTGTTTACTCATTATTATCTTTGTCAAAGACACCAACCCCTACCTCCAGCATGCCGATATTGGCACGCATAAAGATGTTAAAGTCTGGCCATCCCTCAAAGTCGTTTTGATGAATCCCCAAACCTGGTTAAACTGCCTGTTTGTCGGATTGCTTTATGCACCCAGCGCTTGCTTTGGCGAACAATGGGGCGCAAGCTTTTTAAGCGCCAGCCAAGGCATTGGCATTGATGCTGCTGGACACGAAACTGGCATTATGTTTATTGGCTTGGCGATTGGTTGCCCTGTACTTGGTTGGGTCTCTGACCACCTAAAACGGCGTTTGCTGATCATGCGTATTAGCGTCGTCATGTGCTTACTTTTATTAACGATTGTAATTTATGGCAACCAACTGCCATTCAGAGCCCTATTGACCCCAAATGTCTATACGGTGATTTTGTTTATCTATGGCTTTTTTAACAGTGGCATTGTTCCTTCCTATGCGATGGCTGCTGAAATCAACCCACGTCAATTAACAGGCATGGCACTGGGCATTACGAATATGGCCTCCGTCATTGTCGGCGCGATTATGATTCCTATTGTTGGCTATATCCTTGATCATCTATGGACAGGACAAATGCTTAATGGTGCACGCGTTTTTGACATCAGCGAGTATCAGATTGCTTTTGCGGCCCTGCCGATTGGCTTTGTATTGGCCTTTTTCATTAGCTTTTTTCAAAAAGAGACCTATTGTCGGCATTTTACCCATGGGGCTAAATAATGAATTTAGATAATACCTATATTGGATTTGATTGGGATGGAACGCTCGAGCTTTTTGATATTAAGCCCACTCCCGAGCTAATTGCACTGTTTCAAAACTTACAAAGTCGTGGCGCGCGGTTATTTTTAGCGTCAGGAAAGACCTGCTCTGCACTTGAGCGCGTCAGCCAAGGTATTATTGAACCCTTTTTAATTGCGGGTGAAAGTGGCGGGCACATCCGTATTCCTGAACAAGGCCTTGAGTATTTTTCTGAACCTGATGAAGATTTACTAAAATTTGCAGCGCTTGTAAAAGCCTGTGAGCTTCCGAGCAATCAACCTCAGCGTATTGAGAAAGCTACGATTTGGTGCCGTATGTTTGGTGACAATGCGACCCAGGCTGCAGCGATTTTGCGTGGGCTAATTGCTAAACATAATCTACATCTTGATGTTTTCCCTCACCCTGAAATTGATGGCGCTGTTGATGTTGCGCCTCGTGATGTGAACAAAGCCAATGTGTTAAAACATTTACCGCTGGATGCGCGTATTTATTATTTTGGTGATGGCGGCAATGATATTGCGCTACTCGGCCATGAGCGCGTCTTTCCCTGCACTATGATTAATGCCAATCCAGAGGTTAAAGCCTTAGTAGAATCCAGAAAAGGGAAAATCGCAACCCAACCCGCCTGCCTTGGCGTTTATGAAATCTTAAAAGCTTTATTTTGACGTCAGCGCAGCATACACATCAAAGCGTACCGTCTTTCCCAAATACTGAAAATCAGGTTTTACCTCTGCTAAAAACGGCGCATTGAGCGGCCGCTTCACGATGACCCGCTCTGCTGCTTTTTGTCTTGCTAAAAAAAACAACTCATTAGGATCATCGATCGATGTCTCAGCTAAGCTTTGCAATATCTGTAAATCCTTTTTGACCTTTGCAGATTTAATTCGCGCAGGAAACATCGGATCCAGATAAATGACTTTTGAATGAATCTCTTGCTGCAAAAACTCACGAGCATCGCCATGGATAAAGCTCATGCGCGCCATAATTTCTTGCAATTCTGGATGTGCCAAAGCACGCTCACGCGCATCAGTTAACAATTTAAAAATGACCTCCACACGCTCAATGACCGTGACTGTAAAACCCTGCTGTGCTAAAAAAAAAGCATCACGCGCCCAGCCACCATTGGCATCAATAATATGCGGATTAGCATCACCTTTAAGTTTAACCGCTTTGTAAAGCAAGCGCCGCCCTCCTTCACCCAAAGTTGAACCCTGGAGGTAATCATAAAAATCGATATAAAAGGGTTTAAACCCAATTTGATTTTTGAGGGTTAGACATAGTTTTTGATCGACCGAAGCTAACTGATAAACGCTAGAAGTACTCACATAGAGCCTAGTTTTTTGTATAGATAACCATTGTATGTAAGTACTCAAGCGTTGGGAAGTTAATTATTGATGCTGTGCTGGAGCATGAGCATTATTCTCATTATTGAGCGGCTGATCATGCATAGCCGCCAGAAAAGCTCCTTCAATAACGCCGTTATTTATCCCCATTAGTCTAGCTGCTAAACCATCCATTTTTTCTGGTTTATTTTGCCATTCTTGATTTAGCTGCACTACAATAGCTTGTTGATTACCTAACATTTTTCTTCCTTGATTGTTAAAGTTAATTATCTGCTGGGCGAACCTGCTGAAGGCGGAACACCTGGTTGAACATTATTTACTTGCTGGATACCAAGCTGCATGAGTAAAAATTGATTTAGAAATGGAGGAAGTCCAGCTGGCGCCTGTGCTTGAGCCACAGCTTGGGCATGAGCTGGCGCTCGAGCTCTAGGTGGCGTCTGAGCAGCTTGCTCTAGAGCGCCTGAAAAATCCCCAAGAGCTCGCACTGGATCTTTTACCTCATCATCATCTGGCGCGCCCCCGGGTGGGCTACTCCGTTGTCCTGCAGCTAACATTATAATAACCTCTTTTATTTTTTACATTTAAATATAATTAAAAAAATTCAAATATTTAAATTTAT
>CAIQBE010000006.1 GCA_903870015.1 uncultured Thiotrichales bacterium | reverse complement strand
ATCCTGGGGCACTCTAATTACGCACATAATACTTTAACTCTTAAACGATAATTTTCAAAGTTTTTAAAGCCATAAGCCCTCCGTTGTATCAGCTTCATTTTGCGATGGAAGCCTTCTGTTATGCCATTATTACGAGTAAAGGGGTAGAGCCATTTTTATGGGCATGGATGTGTAAATTAATCAGTCAGTCTCTAGAATGAGGTTAAGTCTTTGTTGGGGCGGTTTAGGGGGAAGTTAATAGACGGAGTTTCTATGGATTTCCGCATCACGCTCAGCAACATATAGAGCCCCTTTTTTAGTAGTTCCCATGCGAACCTTGCCATCGACAATTTCAATAGTGATGAGTCCTTCTGCTGCATTTCGTAAGAGGCTATCAACCCCATTAAGATCCCCATCCTGTTGTGCTATTAGGGCTTCTAATCTTTTTTCATCTCCTCCGCAGCGTATTAGTAAGTCTTGTCTATTTGGCGGAGGGCCGCTCATTAGTTTTAAGCTGGAACCGCTTTTACTGCTAAAAGCTAAGGCATAAGATGGTTGAGCAGGTTGTTTTCCCGCTAAAGTCCTTGCCCCCTGGCGAATGATACTTGCTAAGCCTTTGCCTGCCATAAGCTATCTCCTTAAGGTGATAGATCAAAGTTACTGTGTGTATCTTTTTTAGCATAGTATCTGGATGGTTGCAAGGCCGGGAATTGCAATAGTGCTCGTTTAAATTGATTTTGCTTTGAGGTATCACCTTCGGTCTCTTTAAAAAGCGGTTAAGAAAATATCAACAGTTTCCGCTTCGCATGGCGTGTTATCTCTGCTAAGTTTTATTTCTAACAACTAACTTCTAACTTCACCAGTCCACACGTGCGTTAATGTTTGCGTGCTAGGGTCATATTGGTAAACAATAATGCCATTTTTTTCAGCCATGCTCATCACCAAGATATGCGCACTTGGGCTAGTGTCAATGGCCTGATCACGGCTGAAATCATCGGAGGTTAAGGGCCAGTCTTTTTGGTAGTTGGTATCGGTTGCAGCGTTTGGGATTAGGGGTAGGTATTTGATTGGGTTCAATACTAAGCCATTCCAGCTAGGGTCAATCTTTGTTTTGGATAGTGGGGCATGTAGCGTTGCAAAATTAAATAAATGTGGGAATGCGCCATAAAAAACCAATACATGTTGAGCATCGATAAACTTCATAGCAAGAATTTGCTGAGAGTTTCCCGGGTTGTTACTAAAGTAAGCCTGTGTTGTCGTATCAGGGGGATTTGACCATTGAATTTTATAACCTGGTTGTTTTAGGTTATGTAAGCTTTGCATGTAACCTAGTTCTTCAATATCTCCTGTGACTACATAAGAGCCGTCTGGGTTGATGGTGGCTACGGTTTGTTCGTCATTTGCAATTACTTGCTTTAAGCGTTTTAAGGATTGAGTATCCCATATCTGTAGAGCCCCTCCTTCAGCACCAATTAATTTGCTATTATCAGGTGCTAAGCTTAAGTTGAATAGTTGTCCCGTTCCGATAAATTCATCGCAGGCATATGGCATGCCAGCAGGTGGAATGACACCATCCTTGTAATTAGGTCCGCAATAGTAGTAATAAAATTGTTTGGTCTGATCTGTGGTTAAGTTGGTTTTATGCAACTGAAACCAACGATCAGAGGCAAAGTAATTTTTTAAATCTGACGTTGCAAGTTCTCCGAAGGTAGCAATGCCTGGATTAAATTTTTTGATTATATTTCCATTAACATCTTCAATGTAAACATCATTAGTCTTATCATCTTGAAACATGAGGTCATCAGTATTTTTAATGAAGTAAGCGCTATAAATATTCGCGTCTTTCCAAATAATTTTATAACTATGTTTTTGTAAATTCCATAGAATAGCTTGCTGGTTGGTGTTCGTAGCAATGGCATAGTGTCCATTACTAGAAGCGCTGATGACCATGTTTAAATCTGAAGGGCCTCGATTAGGGTCCCCGCAAGCAGTTAGGGATAAGCACGAAAAGCCAGTTAAAATGATTTTCTGAATTCGCTTCTTCATGCAGGCTTCCATTTGCCAAAGAATTGAAATTTTATATTAGTCTGTGCATTAAGCAAAACTCCCTTGTAGATATAGGTCATAAAATCCGGCGTTGGAAAGAGCATCGCATTATGATCCATGCATAAGTAGTGATCTGTATCCGTAGGCTGCGTCCCTGGTTTAGTTTGGCCTGATTGAAATATTTTGCCAGCATTGATTAAACTGTACGATGGTTGTGAGGCTGAAATCCCCATATACCCAAGCGCCTGATCCGGTTGCGCTTCCATACATAGCAGCCCTGACAGAATAATCGTTGCCACATCATTGGCATGTTCGCCTTGTGGGGTGAGTGAGTCGCCTGTGGCGAATGCTTTGCCAGCAAGTGGCGTTAGGAGGTGCAAGGCATCAAGCGCTGCAGCGGTGGCCTTTTCTTTATCGCTTAAATCATTATAACTGGCTTTGGTGGCGGTAGAATCTTTATCGCCTATGAGTGCACCATTGGAGATAAGATTAAATAATCTTGGGTATTTGGATGCGATCATGGCTCTTTGTGTCTTAAGATCTGTGGCGAAATTAATGATGGTGCCATTTTTATCTTGCCAGTATGGAGTAGTGGCGGGGGCTTGAGCATAGGTATCACAAAAGCTTTGATAGTAATTCTCTAAAAGATTTTGAGCGCCGCTCGTGAAGAATGAAAGTGGATAGGTGAATAGGTTCGAGATATAGTAAACGCTATTTAATGGGCGCTTAACACCACCGACGGCTAAAACATCGCTTAGAGTTTGAGTGCCGCCTGCGGTGAGGGCAAGGGCAAGACCTGCGCCTGGGTCATCGGTGGTTTGATGTAGGACATTCCAGGTGCCATCGCCTGAGGGAATGGCGCCTAGCACGGTGTCTTGTTGGCTATAAAGGATTGAAACTAACTTGACGCCTTTGGCGGCATTGGGGAAGTTAAATTCGTAGGGGATTTGTTGTGCCTTGCCGGTCATGGGATTGCTTAACATCAGGGGCATAAACTTTTTCTGGGAATTATCATCAAAAACACTATTGGGAATGGCGGCATCCCACATAAAGGCATGGTCAATCTGAATGCCATTGGCGCCACATTGATCCAAGACCCGCATTAATACGCCATTGCCTAAGGAGTGGGCCATGAGGTTAATTTTGATGCCATGCTGATGCAATTGTTGCACAAGCGCAAAGATTTTTTCAGCAGGGAAGAGCGTGGTGCTATTGGCAACACTATAATCCAAGGGGCTGGCAGGATCCCCTTGCCAAGAAATACCAATCAAGCGGGTATATTTAGAGTAATCTTGCCCATCAAAGCCCGCGGCTTTGTTAAGAGAGTGCTCCATGCACAACAGCCATTTATGCGCATTGCTGCCATATCTTTGCTCAAGATTTAGCAGATTTAAAGCGCTCGATGGCACTTGTGGGTAAGCCGTTTTGCAGTAATCATCATCACGGCATAATGAAACCGAGGGGTTTGCGGGTGTCAGGGTAAAAGTTTTTTGATCCCCAATGGTGGTTTCGGTGGGGCTTAAACCCATGGGCCATGTACCAAAGCCAACATTATAGCCGTGGATGAATAGGGTCACATTCTTGCCCATGGCTGCAAAGAAATCGAGCTCTTGTGCGCAAAGTGGCGTGGTGCGAACGACGCCTGTATAAGGCGCTTTGTTAAAATAGTGTTTGAGCACGGCGTAATTATCCTTATCATCTCCCGTGAGTTGATCCTCCCAATAATCATGTCTAAAGTTAAATATTAGAGCCGGAGCCAGCACATTTACATAGAGAATGTAAGCCACATTGCCCTGTTGATCGACGTGCTTATTTTGCTCCCAAGTACTTTGGGGGATGGTAAGCGTATTTGTTGGAAAGATCGCTTGAGTATTTTGGGCAATGATGTTGACAGCAAGATTCGTATCAGTGTCGTTGCAGCCATTATGCGATAAAGTCACTTGCACCGCTTTAATATCAAAAGAGTTGCTTTGATTCGTTGAATTGGGAAGCACCTGAGCGATCGCATACACGGAATCACTTAGGCTTGCCGCAGCACCACCAAAAGCTAATTCTGAGCCATCTTGCTTGATCACAACAAAATTAGCGCTAATGCCTTGTAAATAATCATGAAGTTTAGGGGTAGTAGTTGGGCTTTGAATATTGCTTTGGTCGCCAATCACAATTTGGATGCTAGTCCTTGAGTTAGTGGCAGGCCCTGGGTTTTGGGGATGTGGATTAATCGTGTTCGCGGTCAAATTGGCTAAATCAAACTGCTTAGCCCTGATCACAAGTGGGCCATTATGAGTGAATTGACTGGCGATGGTGCTCATTGTATTGTAATTAAAGTTTTGCGTGCCATAACGCTCATTGCTCTGGCCCAGGGTTTCTTGATGGGTCGGGGCACTTTCAAGGGCTTTGTTGATAAATGATTGTTCATTGCCTGTGGTGATGGCGGCATGAACGCTTGAGTGGCTGAAGGTGTTGCCACTCATGGTGGTATCGCGTTGGCTATATTGGTAGTGAATGTCGGGTGCGTGAATCGCGCAGGTGTCATTTTGTACCTTACGCGTTTGCGTCATGGTGCCCGCATGCATAGTGTGGTGATTGCCTTCATGGGTTTTATTCCAGGTGACATCGGTGTTTGGCCCAGCACTAAAGCCTTTATCGCGCGTGGCAGCATAGTCTAAATAATTATCATGCTGGCTAAGATCATGCTGATTGACATAAGCGCCAGCATTCTGACTGATCGCGCTTTTAACGGCCAAGAGATGAGTGTCAGCAAGGCTTGCGGTTTCTGGATTATGCGTTTGCCAAGTATCTTCATGCGCCAGAATGTTTTTGGTGGTGGGAATATTGTGAGCTTCAGTGAGGGTGTCGTTATTGATGAGTTTGCTATAGGCGGGAGCATTTGGGGCATTCATGGCTATTCATAGCTATTTTTTGATGAGTGTTTATTAAGCATTATATGCTTTTTGTACAGTAATGCAAGTGGTGGATTGATGTCTAATTGTTACACGAATGCGTGCTAATAGGTTTTTCAAATAGCCGTCATCCTCTCCGCGCTTGAAGCGCTCATCATCTAATAGGAAGCCTTGGGTCAGGTAGGTTTTGAGTTGTTCTGTCGCTCATTTGCGAAATTGTGTGCCGCGGTGTGAGCGGACGCGGTAGCCGATGGCCATGCTTTGGGCTTCGGCTCGGCAAGCCAGCTTTTTTTTGAGATTCATTCAGGTTACGAGTTTGGCGCAATTAGTCATAATTATTTGCGAATGGTATAATTTCCCCCTCAAAAATCATCTTGGATCATCATGCAAAATACTTCAGTGCTTTTTACTGCGTTACAACTCGGTGACTTAACCTTGCCCAACCGAATTATTATGGCGCCCTTGACGCGTGCAAGAGCCGGAGTCGAGCGTCTTCCCAATGCGATGATGGCGCAATATTATCGTGATCGCGCGAGTGCTGGTTTGATTGTTACTGAGGCGACTTCGGTTTGTCCTATGGGGGTCGGTTATGCCGATACGCCAGGTATTTGGTCTGATGCGCAAGTGCAAGGATGGAAATTGGTGACTGAGGCTGTGCATCAAGAAGGTGGGCGCATTTTCCTACAATTGTGGCATGTGGGGAGGATGTCTGATCCAATGTTTCTTGGTGGGCAGTTGCCAGTGGCGCCCAGTGCGATTGCGCCCAAAGGTCATGTGAGTTTAGTGCGGCCTGAAAAGCCATATGTGACCCCTCGAGCTTTAAATCTTGATGAGATTCCTGGGGTTGTTGAGGCTTTTCGTCAAGCGGCTGAGAATGCTAAAAAAGCAGGCTTTGATGGTGTTGAGCTTCATGCAGCCAATGGCTATTTGTTCGATCAATTTTTACAGGACAGTACCAACAAGCGCCAAGACCAATATGGTGGCAGCATTGAGAATCGCGCACGCTTGTTACTTGAAGTTGTTGATGCGGTGATTTCTGTGTGGGGCAGTCAGCGTGTGGGCGTGCATCTTGCCCCTCGTGGTGATTCCCATGATATGGGCGATTCTGATCCGCTTGCTACTTTTAGCTATGTCATGAGAGCGCTGGGTCAGCGCCAGATTGCCTTTGTGTTTGCTCGTGCCGGTCAGGGCGATGGCTATATTGGCGATCAGTTGAAGCAGGCATTTGGTAACGGCGTTTACATTGCTAACCAAGGTCTGACCCCGGAAGACGCGGAGCAATTGATTATTGATGGCCACGCTGACGCTGTTAGTTTTGGCAAGCTGTTTATCGCGAATCCGGATTTGCCTAAACGCTTGTTACTAGGTGCGCCTTTGAATACACCCGATCCCAGTACTTTTTATGTGGGAGGGGATCATGGGTATAATGATTATCCTAAGTTAACGAGTTGATTCAGGTTTTTCATTTTGTACTAAACACTGTACCAGGCGAAGGTCGCAATTTTGGGCTTCTTGCCACAGATCATAATGTATCTGCTGATTGAGCCAACTTTCGGGAGTGGTCTTAAATGCCTTGGCTAAGCGCACTGCTAAATTCGGCGTTACGCGCGCTCGGCCATTAATCACTTGCGATAGCATTTTGCGTGATACACCTAAAGCTTTTGCTGCCTCGGTGATGGATATGCCTAAGGGCTCAAAACAGAGCATGCGAATACTTTCACCAGGGTGAGGTGGGTTGTGCATTTTTTTAATGGTAGTCTTCATAGTTTACGTCCAATACTTCGTTGTTACCAATGTGGTTACAATTCTTGGTTGGAATTTTAAATGATTTTGTTTTTTATTTCAACAGTTAATTGTGTGGGATTAGCATCCACCTCAATCCTAAACGGTGGCAAGCTTGCTAGTAATTGCTTGCCGTAAAATTTGCTCACAATACGTCGATCTAAAATCGTTAAGGTTCCGATATCTTCTTGGGTGCGAATGAGGCGGCCGGCGTATTGGGTTAGGCGTAGGGCTGTGTCTGGCAAGACATGATGTTTAAAGCTGTTTTTGCCTAGGCGCTCGAGCCATTTTACCCAGGTTTTTTCAATGGGGGTTGAGGGTACGGAAAAAGGTAACTTGGTGATGATCACGTGATGGCAATAACGTCCGGGTAGGTCGACGCCTTCGGCGAAGGATTGTAGGCCGAAGATAATGCTTAAGTGTTCTTGGTCGACTTGGGCTTTGTGGTGTTGCATGAGTTTGGATTTGGGTAGGGCGCCTTGTAAAAAGATATGTTGCTTAATCTCGAGCGGCATGGCTTCGTATACAGTGCTCATGACGCGTTGACTTGTGAATAATACTAAAACCCCGTGGGTTTGTTGTGCCAATATCCCGGGTAAAATCTCGCAGAGTTCTTCGGTATGCGCGGCGGATGATTCGCCTTGGGGTGTCGTCTTCATGAAGGGAATATGTAAGCGTGATTTTTGATAGTCGAAGGGTGATAAGAAGGCGGCAGTTTTTACTTTCGTAAAAAATTCTAGTCCGGCTTTTTGCAAAAAATCGTCAAACTTGCCCAGGGATCTGAGCGTTGCCGAGCACAGAATCACCGCTTGTTCGGTGCGATTCCAAAATTGTGCGGCTAACACGGGTGCTGCGGAAATTCTGGCGGCGTGACAGATATAATTGGGGCGTTTACTTTTTTGGAGGGTGTCAGGTGCTATGGCAAACCAGCGGGCAATTGGTGGTTCATCGCCCTGTTCTTCATAACAAAAGAGTTCAAATGTGCGATATAACAGTTCACTGTGATGAATGTGATAACCCAAGCCTGCAAGATGCTGATCAATATTGGCAATCGGATTGATGTCATTGATCTCCATGAGTTTTGCGCGTACTTCTGAGCATTTGCTGAAGATTTTTTTGCAGTCTAATATCAATGGATGGATGACTTCGATCAGGGTTTTTGGGTTTTCGGATAGTAACCAGGTTTGGTTTTGTTGCTGTTGTTCAAAATGGGTGTCGACCCATTCAAAAATCGGTCCCAGTTGTGCTTTCACTACTTGGCAAGTTTCGACAAAAGAAGTGTAGGCGAGGCTTGAGTTATCTTCGGTGAGCGCAAAAATACTTTGCGTACCTTTGATCATGGTATCCAGCCATTCTTGCGCGTTGTGTAGGCTAAGCGCGCTACTAAAATGCTGCACCGCTTTTTGTGGAAAATGGTGGGCTTCATCAATTACATAAGTGGTTTTTTCGGCGGCGGGCAAAATACTGCCCGTGCCCATCATGATGTCGGAGAGCAATAGATCATGATTGGCGATGATAATATCGGCATCGGTTAAGCGTTTTCGGGCCTTGAAGTAAGGGCAGTCTTCAAAAAAGGCGCAGCGCCGATTGGTGCACCCGACCGCATCAGTCGTCAGTTGTTGCCATAGTTGTGGGTGTACAAAGGTCGCTAGAGTATCTTTGTCGCCATCCCATTTTCTGGTCTCAAAGTTTTCAATCAGGGTTTCAATTTGTAACGGCACTTGCTCCATCAGCAACTCGCCTTGGCTTGTATCTTTTTGATAGAGGCGGCTTAAGCACACGTAGCGGCGTCGGCCTTTGGCGATTTCTGCGTGAATGGGGCGGCCTAAGATTTTTTGTAGTTGCGGAATGTCGATTTCAGCTAATTGTGCTTGTAAATTAACGGTAGCGGTAGCGATGACGATATAAGTATCATCTTTGGCTTTGAGTAACAGTGGAATCAAATAGCCAAAGGTTTTGCCAATGCCCGTGCCGCCCTCAATCACTGCGATCGATTTTTGCGCTAGAGTTTGCTCAATCAGCGTCATCATTTCAGTTTGCTGCACGCGCTCTTGATAGCCTATGGCTGTGAGTTTGGCAATGGCGTCGGTGAGATTCATGGTGTATTTATCATGAAGAGAGCGGGAATCATAGCATGGCCCCTTTACATAATCAAAGGGGCTATTTTTTTGCTTAAAAAGTCGTAATTTTTTATTTTTTTGATATTTTGTGTTAATATATAGGTTGTGTAAATAAATTAAGTTGAGGTTTTTTAATGCCAGGATTTTGTGATAATTTGAGTCGTTTTGAGCGCTCGGCTTATGGTGTGATAGCCGGTGCTTTTCTTGCAAGTTTTGGATCTGGTATTTGGGTTTTCGTTAATCAGTCTGTAATTCGTGATCAAAGTGATGCTGAGCAGGCGGTTGCGGCTGGAGTGGTTCTGGCGCTTGTTGTTACGGCGGCTATTGTGGGTGGTTGTGTTGGAGGGTGTCTTCGAGATGCGCCGAATGTATCCGCTGTTAGAGAAAGACGTTTATTATCAAGGGCAGCCTTGGTTGTTCGTCAATCCAATAATAACCCCACTCTGCCTCTGTTAGGTTCCGATGTGGCGCGGTATGATCGGGTGTGATTTTCCCCATTTTTTGTAATACCCTGCTAGACTTGCATTTGCTATAATGCTTTTTTCAACGATGCATTTATGGTCATGACGGCAAAGATTTTTGAAGTGCAAATTATGCCAACGCAACAAGAGCGTGCTAATTTGTCACCCGGGCAAAAAACGTTTAATCAGTTGATTCAAAAGATCCAACGTGAGCGTGAGCGTTTAGAGGCTTGGAATGCCGTCATTCCGATGTATCAGCAAAAATATCTTCGTGATTTAAAGCCTTTGCTTGATCAAATTCGCGAGCATAAATTGGCGTGGTTGCGGCAAATGGATCATCTTTATTTGCAGCAGCATTTTACTAAAAATGAAAAGGTTAAGCTTTCTGCGGTGATTTGTGATGTCGCTGAAGAGTTGCTGCAGTTCGATATGCTGGATGAGCTGAAGGAAATTTATAATCGCCATAATCCGCAAGATTATGATGAAGAAAATCAAGAGCAAGTGGAGCTGTTGAAGGCCAGATTTTCCCAGGATTTTGATTATGAATTTAGTGATGAGGAACAATTCGACTCGCCAGAGGATGTGCTTGCATTTATGCGCAAAAAGATGAAGGCATTGGCTGAGGAAGAATTGGCGGCTCAAGATGAGCGTAAGCTTCATAAAAAGAAATCAGCTAAGGTTTTGGCGGCGGAAGATGCTGAGGCACAAATGCAGCGCTCTTTGCGCGAGGTGTTTCGCAAGCTTGTCCAAGATTTGCATCCAGATCGTGAGCAAGATCCGCTTGAGCGTGAACGTAAAAATGCGTTGATGCAGCGGGTGAATGCAGCTTATGAAGCAGGTGATTTGTTAACGCTGTTTGAGTTGCAAGTAGAAATTGCTCAAATCGATCAGGCAGCGCTGCAGGCCATGAATGATGAGCGTTTGCAAAATTATAATAAAATTTTGCGCCAGCAATTGGCCGATTTAAAAAAGCAGGTTGAGGGTGTTACGATGCCTTTTGTGGCACAGATGCAAATGCCTGTTGATGCTCGAAGGGCGCCCGATCAAGTCTTGGGTTTGTTAAATCATGAAGTAGCCCAGTTAAAACGCCAGCTGCGTGGGCTTGAGTCTGATATGCGGGCGTTTATGAAGATTGATCAAATCAAAGATTGGTTGAGAACTTTGAGGTAATATTAGAGCATCGTCCTGTGGGTGCTCCACAGGATCCAGCCTGTGGCGTAGCCACATTTAAGGGGGTCAGCGATTCTGCATGCAATTGGGTCCTCCGCAATTTTTCTTCGAAAAATTCGAAGGATGACGCCGTAGAGGGGGTGGCTGAGGGCTTTAAGATAAAAATATTGGTTGTTAAAAAAACAGCTTGCATTGTTGATCAAATTTTATATAATGTCTATAAGTTAATCATTTGTAATTTCTCATGGCTTTGCTTAATACCCAGAAAAATGGTTTGTATGCTTCGATTCAGCCGGTGATTGTTAATGGAGCTGTGGTTCCTGGCTTTGTATCTAGTCCTCAGGAAATTATTTTGGGTCATGCTGATTTTACTTGTGAGGGTCATGCGATTGATACGACCGATACCATTCATCCGGCTTCAATTCCAGTGCCCAATGCCCCAGGCGCAATCATTGGTACTATTCATGGTCCGGGGCAGGTTGTGAGTGATTATTCTAAAATTATGCAGGTGCATGGCAAGTGTGTGCTTACAAGTGCGACAAAAAAATATTTGAATACCGGTAATTGTCCGATTGCGCCGATGGTCAGCGCAACCGCTAATCAGGGTGTTTATAATGTTAATCATGGTGGTAATGCCAATTCCTCGGGGGCGCGTTTTGCCAAGTTGCCGGGGTGTGTATGATGGCAAAAACGCTTTTTTTTCCCAGGGCGGAATTTTCTGATCCTTATTTTATCGGCGTCGTAGATGCGCCCATGCAGGATCGATATTATCAAATTGTTGTAGAAGGTCAGCGTTTGTTAGCGTGGCGTTGTGCCAGTTGTTTGCTCCAGCCGATGCCAGGGGATACGGTGATTATCCTGAATGTGTCCCGGCAATTTTATCTAACGCATATTGTTATGCAGCGCCAGCCTGAGGCACAGATGCTTGATATGGCAAAGCTTACGCTTGCCACTAATTCCTTCCATGTGCATGCTGATGCCATGACTCAGGACATTGGGCATTTGAGTGTGAAAGCAGATGTTGCGTATGAAGTAGCTACGACTGCAAAGATTTTAGAAACACCCGTGCTGATCCAAAAAGCCGATCGCTATCATATCAACGCGCAGAATTTTACGCTAAATAGTTAGGGCGGATTTTTCATGGAAGTGCTTAAATCCGATTATATTATTCATGGGAATCAAACCCAGTTTTATCAAAATAAATTTATCAAAATTATCACAGGGTCTATTGCGTTTAAGTTAGATGACAGCGCAACTTTAATTACCGAACATGAATGGCTGAAAATTTGGAAAGTAGTTGCGGGTGATCAGCCTTTAGATGAGCATTTGCCGAAAGCGTTAAGTGAGGTCTTGGTCTTGGGGGATTTTGTTGTGCCTGATCAGCTTCCTGCGCAGCCTTATGTGCGTGTCCAGGTTGCGAGTATTGATAAAACCCTTTATGTATTCCCACAGCGTTATTGGTATCCGGCGCCGAAGCTTAATCAGTTTTTGCCTTATGCGCCAGAGCCTGTTTATCACAATGTGTCATTGAGTTGGCAGGGTGCTTATGGGGGTGCGCTTAATCCAGATGGTATGGGTGCGATTAAAAATAAAAGCCAGCTTTATGATGAATCTTTGCGTGTGCCCTTGCCTTTGATTGAGCATCCAGATTATTTGCTCACGCATCCTTTTCCTAAGCAAGGTGAGGTTTTGCCTGCGGCGTTCGCGCCTTTGAATATGCTGGCGCCTTTGCGTTGGCGCTATGTCAATGCAAAGACTTGGGCCAAGGCTTATCCGGCTTTGCCTGAGGATCTTGATCCTTTGTTTTTTCAGCAGGCATCATTAGATCAATGTCAGGAGGAAGCGTTTAAGCCTAATGCGATTTTTCGTCTTGAAGGTATGGGATTTAATGCGATTTCGGGTCATTTGCCTAATTTAAATTTACGCGTGTTTTTGCGAACGGCGACGGGGCGTTTTCATGAATTAAATGTGCGCGCAGATACGTTATGGTTTTTGCCAAATCATAATATTGGTGTTATAACATACAGATCTAAATTTGAGGTTGAGGGCTGGAGTGCTAATGCGATTGATATGCTTATGCTGTCGCTGGAGGATGTAAATAAGTCGGAATCTATTCAGTATTATTATCGGTCTTTTGCAGATTTAACGGGGGTTGATCGGCATCTTTATCAATTTGCGCATGCTGGATTATTGCCAGGCATAGATGCAAAATCTTCTTTGGCGGCGATCGAAAAAACACGGGCCTTGCAGAGGTCACCTGCTTTAATAAAATCTAATACTAAGCCAATGCTTAAATCTTTATCATCCTCACAACGCCTTATGCTGCAAGAGTTATCGGTGCTTCATGATTTGGATTTTAGTGGCTATGATTTGATGGGTGTTGATTTTTCTGAAAAAACTTTATTGCGAATTGATTTTTCTGGAGCAGATTTGTCTAATACTTTTTTTGTGAATGCAAAATTGCAATGTGTTAATTTTAATCATTCCAATTTATGTTCTGCTAAATTAATGCAGTCTAAAATTGAGCAGTGCGTTTTTAATAAATCTGAATTTAATTTGACAAGATTTGATTTTGCACATATTGCTTCGTCGCAATTTGTGAGCGTTGTGTTTTTTGAGGTTAATTTTGCGCATGCCTGTTTGCGTGAAAATGTGTTTATTCAATCTGATTGGGTTAAAAATAAGGCTGTTAATGTTTTGATCTTTTCAAGTCAATTTATCGATGGTTTTTGGCGATATTTAGATTTGCCTTATGCACAACTTAAAGATGTGTATTTTAATAATGTGGTTTTTGATCATGTTCATTTTAGTAAGATGATGGCAGATAAACTCGATGTTAGTGGGGCGAATACCCGTTTTGATGATTGTTGTTTTTCTGATTGCCAGGTGCTCGCGGCTAACTTTTTGCAAAGTAATTTTAAAAATACCATTTTGAAAGAGTCTAATTTTGCTAAATCGGAATGGCGTGCGGCGCGTTGGATTGGCGTTAGCGTCATGCATACAGATTTATCAGAGGCGAAGTTTACCGATGCTGAGCTGGAAGGCGTTACGTTTACCCAAGTGCTATTGCCCCGCAGCCATTGGCAGGGCGCCTATTTAAAAGAGGTTATTTTTGTCGATAGTCCCGCAGATCTTAAGATGGCACAGGTAGATTAAGGGTGGGTATTCTTGGTATTGCGGTATTATGGCTGTCGCAAGGATGTTTATATATTTAAATGATTATTTAATAATTTCTGACATTAATAAAATATTAATATATGATTTGTCGTGGGTTTAACGTTAACTAATCATTAGGGGTATATATCATGCATCATGCATCATGCATCATGCATCATGCATCAGCACCATTATCAACGCCTGCGACTACTTACACGCCTGATCAAATAGATCTTGTTAAGAGCTTACTTGATCATCGGCTTCCTCTAGACGCTATTCCTGCGAGTCTTGCAAGTTTTCGGAGTCGTTTAGGTCTATCTGCATCTAGTGCATCATCTTCGTCTGAATCTCCTGATCCTGTTTCTGTAGGGGTGTCTGTAGCTTCTATGGCACCAGAGGGTAATTTACGAGATGTACAAGGTATGGCCGCTGATCGCTTACGTCGCATCATATGGTCTCGTGATTGTATGCAAACTTTGCGTTTAAGAATTTTAGCTAATCCTCATTCTGACGCTTTATTGACACCCTCATTTATTCCCTGGGTTATTAAACTTGGACTTGGACATAATCAAAGTAATCCCAGTGCTTCTGCTCGCATATCAGAATTAGCTCGATTTCTTTGTACTTATAATGGTAAGCCTTTGCATGAGGAGTTTCTCAAAGCTCGTCAATTTGATCTTTTAACGAGTTATTTAGAATTTAATCCTGAGATACGTAAAGAGCCATTTTTTATGGCGTTAGCTTTGTCCGAAGATTATAAAGCTGGTTTGAAGAAGGGGGTTAGCTGTGTCGATTACTTAAAGGAGCGGGGCGTTGCATTGCAATCATTTAAATATGAACATTACAACTTTTTGGCTGAGTTGCATAAATTATCTTATTATCACGTTGTGCCTTCTGGTCATAGCAGGATTTTACATCTATTGACCTGTCCTCGCAATACGTGGGTAGCAAAAACCCTAAATTGTGTTCTAGATCTTTTGGGGGTTGATACTTATTCTTATCCTTTTGCTCAAAATCTTGCAAATCCCGGTCATTCTGAAGGTTTATATTTTGTTGACGCGGCACGGCTTTTTAAGACTATTCAGAAGGCTGCGGCAGCCAGAAATTGCGTGTATATTATTCAGGAGCTGCACTCGTTCGCAGGAAGCGTTACCCCAAATATCCAGTTGCCACCACCTCCTGTAGTGCCTGCTGCGTCGGTTGCTTCTCTTGCTTTCATGGAGGTTGGTGCGGCCGTGGGTGCGGGGGTTGCTGATTCGGCGCCGAAGCTATAGCCCAAGGCCACGATTGGCAGAGGCTTAACGCAGTGTCATTGTACTGGTGCTGCTAGCTGCTCCAGTGGCTCTGTGATGTGCCTCCATGGGGGTTGTTGATGCAGCAGCGGGTGCTGGTGGTCTTAGGCAGTCAAGATATTCTTGATAGTGAGCCAGTGTTTTTGCTTTTATGTCAGTGCCTTTCATTCGGTGTTCAATCTCAGTTTTAATTTGTTGGGCGCGTATTCCAGAGGGATCTAGCATTGCCACGCAGGCTTTAAATTCGGTTAGTTCTAAGCTTAATATTTTCACATCGACCATCATGCTGCTACGCTCAGGTCTTTTGAAGTGTTTAAGTGGGTGTAGTCCGGGTAGCAATGCTTGTTTACCTTCGGGTAAATTATTAAAGTCTTCAATTAAAAATTCGCAGGGTCTTAATTGGTTGGTCACCTCAAGTAGTGCTGTGGCAAATTGAGGGGCGTTAGCGGGTGGTTGTGTTGCCAGCTCGCGGATTAATTCCCCAGCTAATCTTTGTTTGGCCAGTACATCTAGAAAGGGTGCTACTTTTCGTGCATGTATTGGGCGCCTTGGGTCTGGGTACACATATGAGGCTGCTTGTTTGGGATATAGTTGTTTAAATTTTTCGGGGCTTAGGGTGTCGTCGTTTAGGCAGAGCTCAAAAAAGCGTTGATGCTTTTTATATTCTTTTACAATGATATTGGCTCGAGCGAGCATTTCTTTCTCGATTGAGGGTTTGCTTGCAAAGTCTTTTACAATTGCAGCTAATACTTCATCGGCTAATCGTTCTACTCTCTGTGGCTCGGTTTTGATGAGTACGGGTAAAACGCTTGAGGGCAGTGAGCAGACTTCTGCGGTTGTGAGATCTCTTCGTGGGGCTGGGGCCGCTAGTTTTTCTACTGTGGGTAAAAAATCTTTAAACACACCTTCGATGATGGCATCGCTCAGTAGATTGTGAATCTCCAGCAATCCAAATATAGCTTCAACAGCGTCAGCTTTTTGATGTGGTGATAAAGAATCCGTTGGGCTTAGGCTTAAAATCAGGTCTTTTAGTCCAAAGCGATCAAATAATTGATTGAGTGGTTGTGTTGCCTCGTTGCCAAGCAGGCGGGCTTTTTCTGCTTCAAAACTACCGTTAAATCCTTTTTTTCTGAGTATTCGTAGCATATGGTAATCTAGGGCGGCATCGCCTAATTTTTGCAGTTCATTCATGTCTTTGGGAAATCTTGTCGGTGCAGCGCCTCTGACATCAGCCATGGTAATAGCTTCTAAAGTTTCTTCATCTGTGATGCTTGTTGCAAGCGTTGGAAATATTTTTGCTAACGCTTTTTTAGTCGTTTGAGCGTGAGTTTCTTGTGAGCCAAACATAAGTAAATTCCTTAATGGTAAATATTCTTAGCTGTATTAGATCATTCTATCTTAAAAAATAGCTTTATTCATGCTGAGTATCATTCCATTTTTTTATTTTTAATTAAATATTTTATATGTATTTAACTTTGAATTTATAATTTATTGATGTATAATTTTACCATAAATTATCAGTGGTCTGTATTTATGGCATTATCAGCATCTGTGGCACTTTCACCTATGCAAAAGGCTCTTATTGCCCAGTTAGTCAGCATTGAGCTTCCTAAAGGCGAGCGTCCAAGGAGTCTTATATATTTTGAAAGTTGTTTGCAGAATCAATTCCCTCTAAAGCCTTCTGTAGCTTTGTCTGATCAACATATTCTATTATACATACGCGGCTACGCTAAACATTTCTTATCAGAAAAGGATTCTCGTGATTGTATGCATGCTTTGCGCTTAAGGATCTTGGCTAGTCCTTATCCCCAGGATTTATTGACAGAGGACTTTATTGAGTGGGTTGCGTGCTTGGGGCGTTGTCATCAATATGATGACCGAGATGCTTCGGGTCTCATACAGAAATTAACTGAATTTCTTAGGGTTCACTATCAGGGTGGGTGTGTGTCGAGCCAGCTTATTGAATCATCCTACTCCAAGAAGCATGGGCTTTTTCATAGTTATATTTCTTGCGATTCTCTTTTGCTAGCATTGCCATCACAGCCCTCTGTAGTTGTTTCAGTGGCGCCTGCTGCAATGAGTGAGGCTTCATCTGCTCCTTGTTTGGCCTTGACTCTGTTCAGTGCTCTTATGCCTAACTCGACTGCTTTGCTCAAGAATCTTCAAGGATGGGGGCTCATTTAATGCAGAGCATCGCTGCCTTTTTTATGCAATAGGCTCAATATTAGCGCGATGCTTGCGACAAGCATCATATAAAAAGCCGGTGCGGTTTTTTGTCCGGTGTACTGGATGAGTGCAGTGACGATCAATGGGGTGAAGCCGCCCAATACACCTAATGCTAAGTTATAGCCCAAGGCTACGCCTGAATAACGAATCTTAGTGGGGAAGGAGGCAGCGAGTAATACAATGCCGCTGGCGGCGCCTGCTGCATTGGCGATGCCGATAAACAGGTAGCAGAGGTAGATTGCGGTATAATTCCCTGGTGCGAAATTCGCAAAGATGGGGTATGAGCCTATGATGAGGATGATTAGGCTGATATTGAGCATCTTGCGCGCGCCTATTATATCTGAGAGTTTGCCAGCGCCCATGATTAAAAAGGCATTCATTAACACCGCCAATGAGTTCATCATTAAAATTTTCTTTGAGTCAAATTGATCATAGACATGTAAGTAAGTGGGTAAAAACAACAAGTAAATGCTGATGGCAACGGCGATGGCCCAGATGGCGCTTGCGGATTGGAGCCATTTATATTTATGTGCTTTGATGATGTTGAGTGCGGGGTATTTGATATGTTCTTTTCTCAAATTAAGGAACAGTGGCGTTTCTTTTAAGTAGCGTCGTATATAGGCGCTAATCCATCCTAATACGCCGCCGATTAAAAAAGGGATTCTCCAGCCCCAGCTGTGTAAAGTGCTGCTCGACATAAAGGCGAAACAAAGCGCGGCAACGCTTGATCCTAAAAATGTCCCGATGGTGGTGCCACAAAATAAAATACCACAGGCTAAGCCTCGTTTTGATTTCAGCACGTGTTCGTAAACAAAGGTAATGGCGCCAGGGATTTCACCACCGATGGCGAGGCCCTGGATGATGCGGCAGCTGATTAATAATAATGATGCCAATAAGCCGGCTTGTGAATAAGTTGGTAAGAGGCCGATCATGAAGGTGGGTGCGGCCATGAGTAAAATGGTTGTGGCAAAAGCGTTTTTGCGGCCGCGTTTATCACCAAAGTGGCTGAAAATAATTCCGCCGACAAAGCGCGCGACATAGCCGCTGGCAAAGACTGAAAATGAGATGAGCAAGCCGCTTATTGTCGAGGTGGTATTGAAAAAAATCGTTGCGATCATTTGTGCAAAAAACACATAAATGACAAAATCATAAAACTCTAAACTGCTGCCTAGTGATGCAATGACTAGGGTTTTAATGTCGGTTTTAGATCGTTTTGGCAACATGTTGGGTTTTGGCTTGTTTTAAAAGTTCGCGGCGTTTATCGAGTAACTTGCCAAATAATTCTCTTAAGTGTTGACTTACTTCGGGTTTTTCGCCTAACAATTCTAACACCTCTGCCACTGACTCGATCGTGGATAAGCATTCGCGCCGTGGTTCTTTGCGCAATTCTTTGTAGAGCGATTTTTGTTGTGGTGTTAGGATAATGCGGCGTGATTTTAATAACCAGGCGTTGCGCCACCAAAGGGCTTTGGCTTGGCTCCAGGTGCCATCTAATATGATGATGCCTTCAAGGTTATCTGGTTCATCAATCGGTGTGCCTTTTTTGGAGACGAATTGTAGTGGAATTTTTTCAATATCTTCACCTTTAACGCCAGAGCCTAAATATAAAACTGCCCAGCGGGTGGGGTCGGCTTCTTTTCTTCCTAATACTGCGGCGAGGTTACGCCAGGATAGTCCGATTTTTAGAGTTGAATTGGGGAGGGCTAAATGCGTTAAGCGTGCGCTGCCAATCTCATGATCAGGCTCTTGAGGATGTTGTAGGATTAAGACATGGAGTTTTGAGTCTTTGGGCGTTATGTCGCTGCAGATACAAAGTTCGGGGGCTTTTTGGCATTGGGTGCAGAGTTCTGGTTTCATGAGTTTTACTATTTTTGCGATGTAGCTGCTTATTCTACACGGTATTAGGTGAATGTAGAAATTTAGGTATAATGGTGAATAAGCTTATCATAATTAACGAGGGTGCGGCTCATGAAAAAGAATAGGATTGTAGCGGGAGTATTGGCGGTGGGGTTAGCTTTAGGGCTTGCGGGCTGTGCTTCGCAAAGTAGTTTGCCTAAAGCGTCTGGATTTTTGCCGGATTATAGTTTGTTAAAACCTGTGCCTAGTCCCGCAGGTATTCAAGTTTATACCTATCAAAATCCAGCAGCAAAGCGTAGCGATTATAATGCCGTGTTTATTGCGCCAGTCGTTTTATATCAAACTGCTACGACTAATGGCGTGACTCAGCCGCAAATTGATGCGGCGCGCGATAATATTCAAAATGGTTTGCGTAAAATTGTAGGTCAATCGATCACAGTGGCGAATAATCGTGGGCCGGGTGTGGCGCAGTTGAATGTTGCGATCACTGGTGCTGCGCTTGAGGGTGATGGGTTACATGCTAGAAATTTGATCCCGATTTCTGCAGCAATTAAATTAGCTTCAACCGCTACAGATTTAAATGAGAAGACACCGGTCTTGGTGGTTGAGTTAAAATTTGTGGATAGTATGACGGGGCAATTATTGCGCGAAACAGTCACCACAATTCATGGCGAGCAGTTCCGTAATCGTGTCAATACAGCAGATGAATTTGCGCTCCTCGCTCAACAATGGGTGCAACAAGCGTTGCAGTATTCATCGGCGCATAATAGCTTGCAATAGCAGTCGTCGTCCTGCGCACGACGCTCACAGGACAACGGTTTTTTTGAGATCTTCGCGTGCCGCGCAAGGCAGTTCAGGGCGGCTAGCGCTTTAGGTCTCTTGTTTAATTAATCCAAGCGATTTTACAATATCGCGCTCTTGTCTTAATTCCTCGAGTACGGTTTTGAATTTTTCTTGGCTGAAGCTGTCGCTTAGGTCAAAGTGTGGGACGACGCTGATATGGTGGTTGCTGTCGACATGCAATGGGTATGAGAAGATTAGGCCTTCGTCAACGCCGTATTCACCATGAGAGACACAGCCTGCTGAAAAGCTATCATTGGCATTGGTTGTCGTAATTAAGCGTACCACGCCATCAATAGCGGCATTGGCGGCTGATGCGGCTGAAGATGAACCGCGGGCTTTAATCACGGTTGTGCCGCGTTGTTGTACTGCGGGGACGAATTCGTTTTTGAGCCAGTTAAGATCCTTGATGACGTCAACGACGGGTGTGCCTTTAATTTTGGCATTGAAAAAGTCAGGGAATTGATTCTGTGAGTGATTGCCCCAGATGGTCATATTGGTAATATCAGTGACTGAGACATTGGCTTTTTGAGCTAGTTGTGCTTTGGCACGATTTTCATCGAGGGCGGTCATAGCAAAAAAACGTTCTGCGGGGACATCAGGTGCATTGTGCTGTGCGATTAAGCAGTTTGTGTTGCAAGGATTGCCGACCACAAATACTTGCACGTCATCGGCGGCATTATCGTTAATGGCTTGGCCTTGGCCTACAAAAATATTACCATTTATTTTTAAAAGATCGGCACGTTCCATGCCGAGTTTTCTGGGCACTGAGCCTACGAGGAAACACCAGTTAGTGCCAGCAAAAGCGACTTTGGGGTCAGCGGTGCATACGATTTTTTTGAGTAAAGGAAAGGCGCAATCATCAAGCTCCATCCCTACGCCCATAAGAGATGGTAGTGCGGGTTCTATTTCTAAAAGTTGTAATTCAACTTCAGTATTGGGCCCAAACACTTGGCCGGACGCAATTCTGAAAATGAGGGCGTAGCCAATCTGGCCGGCGGCGCCTGTGATGGTGACTTTGATGCGTTTTTTGTTCGTGCTCATGGGAGGGTCCTTTCGTTAAATAATTGGCATTATATCATGCCTCATGTTTTGGAGTACAATGGCGATATCCAAAAAATTGGTTTATCTCTTGAGTCTACTGTCGCATCGTAAAATGGACCCTCATGCTTATTTGTTGTTGGATGTGGTTCGCTATTTGGCTTGTGTAAGTGTTTTTGTTGGGCATTTTTTATTTATTTTTATTGTACGTATTTATGGTTTAGATCGGACTTTTTATCATCCTAATGTTGTTGTGAGTGCGGGTTATTTCTTTTCCCATGCCATTGCGGTCATGGTGTTTTTTGTCATGAGTGGGTTTTTAATTGGCAGTCAGGTTTTTTCGGAAGTTCATGCCACGCAGCGTTTTGATGTTTGGGCTTATCTTAAAAAAAGAATTTTAAGAATTGTACCGCCGTTGTATTTTGCTGTGGTGTTGACGCTTATTGTTTGTGTGGTTATTCGAGGTTTACATCTTTTTGGCAGTGAAAGTTATTTTTTGACGGATGATTTGTATGTGTTGACGCCCAAGGCTTCTTTGACTGTATTGGAAGTGCTTAAAGTTTTGTTGTTGGTGCCTGGTGATACTGAGCTTAATATGGATATGGCCTTATGGTCATTGTCTTACGAGTTTTATTATTATGCTTTGTTTGCCATGGTTTTTGTGGTTTACGTGAATAAAAGCCGCAAGCAGTTGATGTGTTTGTCCGGTTATGTGTTATTACTGCCTTTGCTCTTTATGTGTTTGAATCATCAGTATATTGTTATGTATCTGAAAGTATGGGCTTTGGGTTTGGTATGGCTTTGGGGGGTGGGGATTGCTTATGTATATTTGACGCATAAGCGGGTGTTAAGCCCTCGTCTCAGCCTGATCATTTCAGGATTGGTTTTCATTGGCATTTATCCGTTTGCATGGCATTTGGGTGATGTGGGTGTAGAGCTTTGTGGCGGTGTGGTGGCGGGCTTTTTGATGCTGTTTTTGGTGAATTTTAAATTTAAAAAAACACCGCCGCGGATTTTGCGTACACTCGCACGTGGGAGTTTTTATACTTATACGTTGTATCTGGTTCACTTTCCTTTGATGTTGCTGGCATTTTCATTGTTAGGGACGCGTATTTTGACTTTTAATTGGGTTGATTTTACGATTTTATTTTTGGTGTTGTTTGTAGTGATTAATGTGCTGAGCTGTTATTTGGCGAGAGCTTTGGAGAATCGGGATTTTTGGTTGAAATTGTTTCGGTGGCAAAAAAAATCGTCGTCTTGATCGCCGTGCCAAGCTCGGCGCGTTAGGCATTAATTATTTATGAATAGAATGCAGCTACGTTGTATGCTATTAAAAACTGGATCCAGGATCCAATTAGCTTTCCTTTATTTTATTGGTCCTGATTCTGACAGCGTTCCATAAAAATCGATGCAATGGTGTCATGGGGGTATTGCTCATGTATTTCGGTGTAGAGGTGCAAGGCTAGTTTAAAATCTTGTTGATCATAGGCAGAAAAGGCTTGGCGGGTGAGCTCGCAGAGTCTCATCTGTTGAGGATTGGCTTGGAGTTCTTCGGGGGCTCCTGTGTTTAGGGCGGCTACTAATTCATACACAGGGATGGCATTCTGGCGGCCTGGTATTTTGATGAAATCAACGGGGCGGAATAAAAACTCATTTTGCAGCGTTTTATAAAACGAGTGGCTGGCAATAATTTTGGTCCCGTAGGTAGCATTGATTTGTGGTAAGTATTTTACAAAGTTCACGCTTTCACCAATCATGGTGTAGTTCATGCAATCTGAGGATCCAATATGACCTGTAATCACTTTGCCTAGGTGTAGGCCAAAATAAGTTTGATAAGTGGGTTGGCCATTTTCTTGCCAAATATGATTTAAATTTTGAATGCTTTGGCGAGCGTGCAAGGCGCTAATTGCAGCATGTTGTGCCTGTTGTTCATCTTTAATCGGTGCGCCCCAAAAAGCGATGAAGCTATTGTTAACGTAGTGATCTACGAGTCCGCTTGTTAAGAGCGCACTTTGTGTGAGCTGTTCAAGATATTGTGATAGTTGGGTGGTGAGCGCTTCGGGATCGTTGGTTTCAAGCAGGGCATGAAAGTTATTAATGTTGCTTGATAAGAGTGCTAGCGTATGTTGTTCTGCTTCTAAGCTTTCTGTTCTTAGTAATTGTTTCACTAAAGTTTTTGGCAAATAGCGCGTGGCGGTGATTAGGGTTTTTTGTGATGATTTGAGCGCCTGGGTTAAATTGTTTACTTCAGAGATGCTCGATCTGGGCCATTTTATTTGATTAAACTCCAGTTGCTTAAATTTTAAAGTTTCGCGGGCAAGGCGTTTGAGGGGGCTGGATAAGCGCCCCGCAATCAGTAGGGCAAATAAGATCGTGATGCAGAGCATGGCAATTGTAAAGTACAAAATTATTTGATCAGTTTGGTTGATCTTGCCCAGCACGGCTTGTAGCGGAATAATCGTACCAAAGCGCCATTGGGTGCCGTAGTCTGTAGGGTAGCTAGTCATATCGATAATATAGCTGACATTATTGATTTTAAAGGTCGTGGGATATTTGCTCGTTAGCGTTTCTTCGGTCAAAGCGCCATCGATTAAATTGTTCGATGGGTCGTTAGGATTAGCTTTGATAATCATGCCTTGGTCGTTGACGATAAAGAGTGTGCTGTTCAGGCTTTGTTGTAATTGCAACAGATAGTTGCTGATTGCTGTGGCATTAAAGTCCACGCCAACGACGCCTAAGATCTTGCCATCGCTGTTGATAATCGGGTAACTGACACTAATGCCGACATTATTGTTTTGGGCATCGAACATATTCATCCAATAGCCTTGATTGCTAATGGCACCTTGATAGGAGGGCAGGCTTCTTGCATCGCTTTGGGGTTCGCTTTTGTCGTTGTTGATGAGTTGGCCGTTGTTGTCAAAATAGGCCCAGAGTGTGGAAGATTTTTTGACATTGATGGTTTCAACTGCAAACGTGGCATTGCTCGGTAAATTCGGCATATAGCTTAAGTCTTGTGAGGGATCATTAATCCGCACTTGTTTTGTGAAGTTACCATTGCTGTCAGTAATATAAATACTCGTCAATTGTGGATAGGTGTCGAGCATAGTGTGCAAATCACTTTGTAAATCAGGGGCGCTCAGATCAAGTTTTTGGTTTTGCAGTAATTCTGCGGTAATTTTGGTAACGCCAGCAGGCTTTAGGTAATCATTGACATCGCTCATAGCGCTATCGTTGGTGAGCGAGGGGAATGTGTGCGTGATGCTCAGCACATCTTGGGTGTATTCATAGTGGCTATAAAAACGTATGCCCAAAAAAGTGATAATGAATAGCGGAATGAAAATCAATAAAATATCGACTTTAAAACTATGATTCGTCTTTAGTGCCATGGTTTTTTGTTGGTTTTTTGCAGATGTGGCTAGTTTACTACAATGTCGGTTTTATTGAAACTGTGCCCCGCACTTTGGTTTTGGGTGCGGGGTATTTCTAAATAGTACTATTTTGGTGGTGCATCATCATCACCACTGCTTAAGTGAGGAGTCCGGGATTAGCACCAGCGACCTTTTCCCGGACTATGCCAGAGGCTCGGTGTAGTGTTGTGCCAGTCGCTCCATATGATTGGAGTCCTTGTCCTCTGTTTTCGAGTAGATGACTAGTTGCCATTGGTTCTTGGCTTCCGAGTAAAAGAGCGGTTGTAGATCCGCGCCTTTTGGATATTGCTGGCATGAATGTTTGTGGTTCAAGCCCATCGTCTTCCACTGAGTTCACTTGCTCTACGCCATTATTTCGGCTGCAGCACCAATCATACTTGCGGCACATTTGTATCACTTTGCCAGTGATGACTGCACTGATTCCTCCCATGAATAATCCAGCGAGCACTATGTAGCGTCCTGTGTCGACGACGTTATCAATATGATGGGAGAGCGGGGTGTCGTCGTCACTGTTTATTGTTGTTTCATTATTTAATCCGGGTAGTATTTTGAATATAATGTAGAAAGCGGCAGCAGTCAGTGTTGCTGTTATTAGTCCTGCGAAGACGTTTAGTGTGATTGCAGCGGCTTTATATGGGCGGTGCTGTTCTCCTTTTAGCGCTGAAATAGTTGCGTGCATTTGTATGGCGTTTAATTTATTTCGTGCTAAAACCAACACTCCTATCATCGTTAATACGCCGATCATGAACATACCAGCATCCGCGCCAGCCACTAAAGCGTCTAATTCTATGCGGTTGGTATTATCGCCACTTGGATCATCAATAAAGCGTTTGCGTGAGAAATATTCTGCGGCGCCAGAGGCTGTTAACAGGCCTAGGTATGTGATGACCCGAAGGCTGAGCATGCATTTGCCTCTGGGTGTATTTTGAGTGGCGTAGCTGTCCAAAGAATCTTTCAGGTGGGTTAATAGGCTGAGCACACCCGCTTTGCGGATCTTTTCATCACTGGATTCTAATATTGTGGCGGGTCGATAGGTTGCCTCATCGTTATCGGTTCTCCGCTCTGGTGTGGTTTGCTGTTCATATTGGTCGAGGGCAAAGTTTATGTATTTTATGTAGTATTGTATCCAGGCGCGAATAACTTGAATCTGCTCTGCCTTTTCTGGAAAAGTGTCCTCGAGATAGCGAGCAAATGCTTTTACCAAGATCTCTCCCGTTTTGTATTGAGACTTTATTTGGAATTCTTCAATGGTTAAATGCCGAAATAGCTCCTCTCCAGCGCTTCCTGGTGGGGGTAGTTGTTTGATCTGCAATAGTTCTTGCAGAAATCTGAAGGCCGGGTTTTGTCTTAAGCTTAAGTTTAGCCCTATGTCTGTATTTTCCGGAAAAGTATTTTGGTCGCGGTTTGCTTTAAATGCCCGCATTAGTTCATGCTTTGGCAAGCCCTTCTCTGGCATCATAATGGTATTGATCATTTCGTGTATGTCGGCCAGTAATTCAGGGTTGGCGCGCAAACAGGCAATCGCATTTTGTCTTGCAGTGGCTCCCTCTGGCAGCTGTTCAGAGACTATCGCGGGGGTTAGAAAGTCAAAGTTTAATAACTCTTTGTAGATTTTGTGTTGATTTTCTGATAACGTTTCGCGTGTGATTAGGTCTTGTGCAAGTATGAGATTGTCTATTACTAGTTGTGCTAGTTTTTTAAAAATCATCTTGTTATCGAGGCCCTCGCGTATCCATTTTTCTTGTTGTGCCCTTAATAATAATCGCAGGGGGTTGCTTGCATCTGTGCTTATGTAGCTTTTCCAGGCTTGTAAAATAGGGGCTAGTTGTGGGTGGTATAGGCTTTGTTTGTTTTGATGTTCGGTTGCCTTTTCGTAGCTTTTTTTGATAGCAGGGTTATCGAAGGCTTGCATAGCTTGCAGGCGTAAAAAAGCTTTTAAAAGCCATGAGGCCTCTTCGGGGTTGGATTCGTGTAGGGCATTATAGAAGTTTAGGACTTTTTCATGGGCGATTATTCTCAATATTTGCGTATATTGTATGATTTTATTTTGTTCTAATTGCGTTTGTAATTCTTCAGCGGTTTGAGGTGCCT
The DNA here is from genome assembly GCA_903870015.1 of uncultured Thiotrichales bacterium. Lineage (GTDB taxonomy): Bacteria > Pseudomonadota > Gammaproteobacteria > Francisellales > CACEW01 > CAIQBE01. Next base: position 51,530 of record CAIQBE010000006.1, on the reverse strand, counting down.
GTGGTGTGTTCCACGTGCGGAGCTCTAATCCAGAACCTATTTCTGCGCTGCTAGGTGTTGCCGACGCTGCTCCGCCGCTTCTGATGGGGGCTGTGGGTGGGAGTATTCTTTCTCCTACCTCACATAGTGCTTTAAGTGCTGAGGGGGCTGTTGCTCTTTCTGTTTCCTCTGTTGTTGTTAGTCTTGTTTGTATATCGACTAAATAATTTTCGAGGATGGCTGCTTGTAGTCTTTGTAAAAACACAGCAGTTGTTTCACCTGCTGTGGCTATTATTGTTAATCCTGCTTTTTTGCTGAGATACTCTGCAAGAGATTCGGTTGGATTGTAATACATGAGCCATAAGCTAAGGGTTGCATAGGTGCCAACTTGAAGTTCAGGTAATTTTCCTAAAAATAGGTTGATTTCATCTGGGAGTGTGTATTCAGTGTCATGTGCATTAGCATGGGCTATTGTGCTTTGAGTGCCAATCACTTGCAGGCGTAAGAGAATGGATGCTAGTAACTGGGTTTGTATAGGGGTATATAGGCTGGCGTCGGTTGTCATCTCATCGCCTGCTATTTCAGGGGTATTATGTTGAATCTTTCCCATGATCTCCAGGGCGAGTTCGTGTTTGATCCTTGGGTCGCGGATGCTTTGTGCTGATTCTGTTGGTATCAAATCCAGGGGGGGCGCTGCTGCTTTAAACGGAATTGCGCCATAAAATAAACCGATGGCGTCGCATACGTTTGCTGCGTGGTTGTAGTCTAGGTTATTTATAATCACGCAGTGTGTGCGAAAATGCCCTACCAGTGTCGCTATTAGCTCTGTTTTTTGTTCAGCCATTCTGGCGGTCATAAATTGCAGTAGTTCTTTTAGTCGTTCGGCAAAGTTTAGGAAGTGATCATAGTCTTTTCCCATGATTTCCACTTGTGGATTTGATGCTTCTGGTTCTTGGCCAAATATTCTGAATATTACCTTGATCCACTCTTCGCATTCATTTTCTTCTTGTGTGGTTGCTGCTGGCCATCGTTTTCTTAAGTCTAGTTTTAATGTTTCGCTAATATCAAATCGTTCTGGTCTTGATCTTAATGATGCGGCTTGGGGGGTTGGGGTGATAACGCTTGTTAGGAATCTTGAGGAGTGTTCTGATGGTAAGGGATGTTGCATAGTGATTTTTTGCTAGTAAGTGATAGACAGGTATTATAATGTTTTTTTTTAAAAAAGCACTTGTTTTATCATGGGAATAATATGTTAAGATTAAATTTGTATGATTTTTTTTATGTGTTAGTAATAAAAAAGCCCGTTAAAACGGGCTTTTTATAAAAAGTGGGTTAATTAGCACATTAAGCCAATGCAGTGGTGGCCAAGCATCTGGTCAGAGCCCATGCTGTCTGAGAATGCGCTAGTTGCGCCGAAGCCAATGCCTGCGATCATGAGTATCATAATAAGTTTTTTCATAATAAAGTCTTCCTTTTATTTAATTGCAGGGTTATTTTCATTTATTTTCTACTTGATGTCAAGAAGTGTTTACATTTTTTATTGCGTGGCGACAAAAGATTTAGGTGGGTTTGGTTTTCCTATGTATTAGCGGTGGCTGTCTCTGGTTCTGGGGCTTGTCCTGTATCAAGATAAGTATTGCATTTTCTGAATGTTCCTGAGGTTTTATGGCGAGGATCCCATGAGTTTCGGCTTTTAAATTGTTCATATAGTTTTCGCTCATATCGGTCTGGTTCAGCCTCTAGTGTGTATCCAGTTAACACAATGGTTTTGATTGTCATCGCAAATTGTGTGCAAAATTCTGGGCTGAAAGTCGCGCGTAAATTTTTGCAGAGCTTAGCGTAGCCGAGTTTTGTTAGTAAATCATTATTAAGAAGATATGCAATAAATGCTTTTATCTCTTGCTCTCTACCTTCACCCGTTAACCATTGCGCATCTATCAGATTGGATATTTCTTTTCCCATACTTAAGCTCGGGCCAATCACTGTGCTCTCTGAGCCTGCTATAAAATCTTGGTCGGTGCTTTTAATTAAGGCGTTAATGAGTTCGCCTATTTTTGTTGCTGCTTTGCATGCTTTCTCTGTTTTAGTGTCGAAGCTGGTGAGTGGGTCATGTTGGAAAATAGGTTCAATCAGCTGTGCCAGGCATTTTCCGCATGTTCTTTTGATGTTTTCGATGTGGGCTTTTGCATTTGAGAGTTTCATATTTCTTAGTGTGGATGTTGCTGGCATGAAATATGATAAGCTTATATCTTGCACTAGCTTTGCGGTCAGGTCTTGTTCTTGTGTGTATTTTTTTGGGGGGGGCGTATGTTCGCTTTTTACAAAGCAAGTTAGTGCTTTGAGTAATTCTGTGCGTTTTTTTAAGGCGTGGATAAAGATTTTTTGATCAGCAATGTATTTGCCAATATGAGCATCTCTTGGTAGAGTTTGACTTGCTTCTGTCTCTCGTCTTGGGTCAATCGAGCTTGCGATTAATTTTTCGATTTCTTCATCATAGCCTGAGAATACAGCGCTGTGTAGGGAAAATGTGGGTTGGCCCATGCTGTCGTACGCTTGTCGATAGGATATTTGTAAGCCTATGTCCATGGGGAGGGGGGTGTCGTCGTAGAAAATTTCTGGTAGGACTAGCTCTATGTCCATGGTGAATTTTATATCGCTCCCCCCGTGACTTATATCCTCGTAAGGGTAGATGTGTATTTGTTTGATTAAGTTCTGAAGTCTGGAATCTTGTCCGCATATAAGTTGGGTGATATAGAAAAAAAATTGTTGGTTAAAAGTTCTGAGTATGCTTTCAAGTAATTTTTTTATTTTGTCAGGCGTTGCTATGCTTCCAAAAGCTTGCTGGAACATGTTGTTTACATATTCTGTAAATTTTGGGGTGCCTTTTATTGTATCTATATCGGAGGGTAGGCGGCAAAGCTTGTCGTTAAGCATTAATATCATTCTTCCCATGTCGATATAAAATTGCTCATGATTAGGATCTAGTGGTGCGGGCAGTCTTTTTAGTACTACTAAAGTCGTGCCGTCTGGTTGCCTTGCTTTTTCATAGTGGTTTTCAGTGGTGTCTTTTGACCAAGGAGAGTACATGGTAAAAGCACCGACGCCGTTTGCTTTTGTTAGCGCGCGTATGCAGTCGAGTTTTTGTATGATCTCTCTTAATTCTTTTTCTGGGCATTCTGAGTCTGTTCTGCCATCGGTTAGCCAGATGTATATGCTCATGCCGCTATCGCTGAATTTTCTTTGCAGGGTTCGATACAGCATGGGAAGTTCTTCAGTCTCAATTGTGTGACTTATCTCTGCGGAAATTTGGCCTATGTGCTCATTGATTTCGTCAAGCCTAGTTCGGTGATGTGCGAGGGTCGCTTCTGTGGGGTGGCCACTTGCTTCAAGCGCCTCTATTTCTTTTGCGTGCGCTTCGCGTATTTCGGTGCGTTCTTTGCAGGCGCTTATTAGCGGTTCTTGAATTATGGTTTTTCGCTCAGGATCGATTTTGGCGCCATGCTCTCTGAGGCGGAGTATTTTTATTATTTTCGGTAGTAATTCAGGGGTTTCGTTTATTTTTGCTTTTAGAGTTCTGAGTGCTGCTATGGGAAGATCTGCTTCGCCTTGTATCCAATTGAAAATAGCGTCGCAGGTGTCGGTGCCTATGCTTGATCTTATTTCGTCATTTTCTTTGAGTATTTCTTTTAGTGCGCCCTCCGTGTCACCGTATAGTTGAGCAGCGTTTAATTGGGTGTTGAAATGTTCAAATGCGGTTATTGGAAATGTGCAGCTGATGCCAGCTTCGGTATTTCTTATCCATGCTTTGGCTTCTCCAACCCTTTCTGGGTCGAGCATGCGGTTTAGTATTTTTGCTATGCTTCTAGGGTCACTTACTGTAGTTTCCTCTGTTGCATTGACAATTCTTTTTATTTGCGCTAAAAAATCTGGTTTTATTAATGGTCCAAGATGAACGTTTAGGTTCCAAAAATCCATGAGTGTTAGTCTGTTGCAAGAAGTCTGGGCTCTTGTTGGTGATGTGAAAAAAAGAGAGGTGTCGGTTATTTGAGTTGTGCGCACCTTGTGGGCGCCGACCGTTGTTTGTGGCGGTGCTGCCGGTCTTCCTGAGTTTGTTTCCAGAATGGTCGCTAATGCTGTTCTATGATGCATTATAGTTATACCTCTTAGTTTAAAAATATCTAGTTTATGCTTCTTTTGTAGTCATCGATATTTAACTTGTTGATCTTTATTTAAATAATATAGCCGGTCATTATATCTTTAAGTTTTAAAAAAAGCATATTAAATTATATTCAAGAAAAAAAATAGAGTTTGGTTGCTTGTCTTTATAATTAAAATTGGTGTTTGCTAATCTTGCGCTAACCTATTAAAATGGCGGTATTACAATGTAGGTGAGCTATTATGGATCTGAATAATTTAAATCTTGAGCCTTTGGTATTAGACAATGACGCTAAGCGGTTATTGTTGCATTCCTGCTGTGCGCCGTGCTCCGGGGATATTATGGAGCGCTTGGTGCAATCGGGGATTGATTATACTATCTTCTTTTATAATCCGAATATTCATCCTTTAAAAGAATATGAAATTCGCAAAGATGAAAATAAGCGCTTTGCCGATAAGCATCAGATCGAATTCATTGATGCTGATTATGATCGTGATGAATGGTTCCGTCGTGCTAAAGGTATGGAGTGGGAGCCTGAGCGCGGCGTGCGTTGCACCATGTGTTTTGATATGCGCTTTGAGCGTACGGCGCTCTATGCGCATGAGCATGATTTTTCTGTGTTTACGAGTTCACTCGCAATTTCGCGTTGGAAAAATATGGAGCAGATCAATGATTGCGGTGTGCGTGCGGCGGCGAAATATCCTGATTTAAGCTATTGGACTTTTAATTGGCGTAAGGGAGGGGGCTCGGCGCGCATGATTGAGGTATCAAAGCGTGAGCAATTTTATCAGCAGGAGTATTGTGGTTGTGTATATTCTTTGCGAGATTCTAATAAATGGCGTTTGCAAAATGATAGGCCGACGATTGAGCTTGGTGTTAAGTATTATGGGCGTGACTCCTAATTCATGGTCTTTTTTGGTGCGAAGGCGTTATCTAGCGCCGCCATCAGTCCTGCGGCAATATCATTTAAATCATAAGTTTTGTGGGTAATATTAGTCAATGATGTCCAGGCTTGGCTAATCGTTTCTGTGCTTTCTTTCATATTGACGTTAAGGCCAATGCCAATGACAAGGGCGGATACATTTTCTAGGCTTTTGGTTTCTACTAAAATCCCGGCAAGTTTTTGTTTTTGTTCAAAGAGAATGTCGTTGGGCCATTTTAAATGTAAATTTCGGATTTTGAGTTCTTGGGTGAGGTGATTCAATAACACTTTGCCGACTTTAATGCTGGCATCTTGGAGTTGGTGTAGCGGTATTTCTGAGTATGTTAGATAAGAGAGATAAATATTTTGAGCTTTGGGTGATACCCAGGTCCTGCCTTGTTGCCCACGGCCTGCGGTTTGGGTTTCGCTTAGGCAAAATGCGGGCTGTAAGTTTGGAGCTTGCTCCAGTAAAAAACGATTGGTTGAGTCGATGGTGGGGAAGAGGTGAATGGCGGTTTGGTGGTCTATTTTGCTCTGTTGGCGTAGGGTTGCTTCGTTAAATAACATAGGTTACATGGGGAGTAGGTAAGTGGCGCCTGCGGTCAGGCTGTCCATAGTGGTGGGGTTGCTTGGCGTGTTGCTGGCGTTGGCGTTATTCCAGTTGCTACCAAAGCTGTGTTGATATTGAACATAGAGGTCTAGGTTTTTTAAGACATAGTAGCCTACGCCGCCGGCAACATCAGGAATCCAGGTGCTGAGGCTGGTTGAGCCGTTGTTTAGGTTTAGCTCAGAGGTTTGGTGACCAACTCCGGCTTTGACGAAGGTGTTGACGCCGTTATCCATTAAATAGGTGCCGGTCACTAAAATTTGAATGGCTGAGTTGGCAAAGCTGCCATTTGTGCTATTCGTGTTGCTTGGCGTGTAGTTGGTTTGTCCGTAATTAATATAGTCAGCTTCGATGCCGCTGGCAAAATGGGGGGCGAAATTGTATTGATAGCCTAAGTCGGCATTGTAAGTATACTGTTGATTGCTTGAATTGGCGCCATTTAAGCTTGGTGCGTTTTCCGGAGCGCTGAAGCCTCCGCCTGCCCCGATATAGGCGTTTGCCCAAGCGCAATGGCTTAGAATGGTTAGGCTTAATACTGTCAATAGGCGCTTAAATATCAGCATTTTCAGTGTTAATCTTAAGTTTTACAAGGGGTAAAATAACGTAGCTTATTATCGCAAATTTTTAAGGGGAGCGCTAGCGCTAAAAAATGAGCGTATATTGAAAAATATACCTTCTGTAAAAAATACTTGCGCTCTGCCTCAAAATAGTCTAAGATGTCCTGCTCTTAAAAGAGTTTAGATTAATTGTTAAAAAAGGTTTAAGATCATGAGAACATTAAGCGCTAAAGCTGTCGAAGTAAAACGTACCTGGTTCATTATAGACGCCGAGGGTCAAACCCTGGGTCGCCTGGCTAGCCAAATTGCTAGTCGTTTGCGTGGCAAACATAAGCCCATTTATACCCCGCACGTTGATACGGGTGATTATATTGTTGTTATTAATGCAGCAAAAGTTGCCGTAACCGGTAATAAAGGTTTGGATAAAAAATATTATCATTATAGCGGCTACCCAAGCGGTATGAAAGAAGCTAGCTTTGATGAGAAAATTGCTAACCGTCCTGAAGAAGTCATTGAGCTTGCGGTTAAAGGCATGTTGCCCAAAAATCCTTTGGGTCGTGAGATGTATAGAAAGTTAAAAGTTTATCCTGGTGTTGATCATCCTCATAGTGCTCAACAACCACAAGTTCTTAAAGTTTAATTAAAGGTGATATGAATATGGCAGTTTCTCAAAATATTGGTGTTGGTCGTCGTAAAACCTCAACCGCACGTGTTTATTTAAGCAAAGGTTCAGGTGAAATCTCTATCAATGATAAAACCGTTGAAGAGTATTTTGGTCGTAAAACCTCACGCATGATCGTGCGCCAACCTTTAGAGTTGCTCGATATTATCAAAGATTTTAATATCAAAGTGAATGTCAAGGGCGGTGGTGTGAATAGCCAAGCCGGTGCGATTCGTCATGGTATTACCCGTGCTTTGATTGAGTTTAACGATGAGTTTAAATCAGCATTGCGTCAAGCAGGCTTTGTTACTCGTGATGCCCGTGAAGTTGAGCGTAAGAAAGTCGGATTACATGGTGCTCGTAAGCGTCCTCAGTACTCCAAGCGCTAGTTCTTTTTTTGAATTGAAGAAAATGTACAAGGGGTTCTCATGGCTTTTTTAGGTAGTCGCCGTTCGTTAATGACCTTATTTAGTAATAAAGTATGTCCTTGGTGTCATCGTGTTCGGATTGTCCTTGCTGAAAAAGGCATTACCCCTGAGATTATCGAAGTTGATCTCGAAAATTTGCCTGAAGAGCTCTTGGAGTTAAATCCTTATAGTACTGTACCTACCTTGGTTGATCGTGACTTGGTTTTGTATGAACCCAATATTATTCTTGAGTATCTAGAAGAGCGTTTTCCTCATCCTCCACTCATGCCTATTTATCCTGTCACCCGTGCACGTAGCCGTTTGATGATGTTGCGTATTGATCGTGATTGGTATGCGCCCATGAAACGTATTCTTGATGGTAAAAAAGATGTGCAGGAACTGGCGCGTAAAGAATTGGTTGAGAGTTTATTGTCAATTAGCAGTGTGTTTGGCGATTATTCATTTTTCTTAAGTGAAGAGTTTAGTTTAGTGGATTGTAGTTTAGCTGCGATGCTTTGGCGTTTGCCATCCATGGGGATCGATTTGACCAAGTATGATCACGCCAAGCCGATTTTAAAATACATGGATCGCATGTTTAAACGTGAATCTTTTGTGCAAAGCTTGTCTGATGCTGAGCGCGAGATGCGTCCTGGGTATTATCAATAATATTTTCCGAGGGCTCTGCTTATGGCACGTTTGCGTTCTTATGTTCTTAAAGCGACTTATGAATGGTTACTAGACCATGGTTATACACCGTATTTTTTAGTTAATGCCCTGCATAAAGATGTTATCGTTCCGAAAGAATACGTCGAAGACGGCCAGATTATTTTAAATGCCTCCGCCGAAGCCATTGAAAACATGTATTTTGATGATCAAGGGGTATCTTTTGATGCCGGTTTTGATGATGACATGATGCGCGTGTATTTGCCTTTGTTGAGTATCTTGGCCTTGTATGCTGAGGAAACGGAGCAAGGTGTTTATACAACCGATAATGAATTTACCATGGTGATCAATGAAGGTGATAGTGATAATTTTGATCCTAAGTCTTCGGATGATACGGTGCTTGAAACCAAGCCTAAAAAAGGTAATTTACGTTTGGTGAAGTCCTAACTGCATTCTCGCAAATGTATTAATGCTGCTGTCACTATCCTGAAATCCTTGTTCTAAACGTAGTGCTCCTACCAGGGCGATCATTGCCGCGTTGTCTGTGCAGTATTCTAAGCGTGGGTAAAATACTTCAAAATGATATTCTTTTGCCCCTTGATCCAGTGTTGCGCGCAAGCTTTTGTTGGCGCTGACGCCGCCTGAGACGACAAGGCGTTTTAGGCCAGTTAAGCGTATGGCGTTGATGGCTTTATCGGTAAGGCTTTGGGTGATGACTTTTTCAAAGCTAGCGGCGATGTCCGCTTTGGTTTCTTGTGTCAGCGGTTGTTCTTTTTCAATGAGCAATCGTACAGCAGTTTTGAGTCCGCTAAAGCTAAAATCTAAATTTTGGGGCATAGGCTTGGGGAGTTTAAAACGAGCGGTGCCTGTTTGTGCAAGCATGGATAAGGCTTTGCCGCCGGGATAGGGTAGGCCTAGTAGTTTTGCGGTTTTGTCAAATGCTTCGCCCGCGGCATCATCGAGCGTATCCCCTAATATTTGATAATTGCCTAAGCTATTGATTCGCATAAGTTGGGTATGGCCGCCCGACACTAATAGGGCGATGAAGGGGTAGGCGGGCTTGTTGCTTTCAAGTAGAGGCGCGAGTAAATGTCCTTCCATATGATGTATCGCCAATGCGGGCTTATTCCAGGCAAAGGCTAAGCTTTTAGCGAGGGCTGCGCCCGTCATCAGTGCGCCGATGAGTCCAGGGCCTGAGGTATAGGCAATGGCATCGATTTCTTTTGGGCTGATTTTGGCTTGGTTGATAGCTTGATCTACGAGGGGTAATAATTTACGCACATGATCACGCGAGGCAAGCTCAGGCACCACGCCGCCATATTGTGCATGCAGTGGAATTTGGGTGTGCAGCGCATGGCTCAAAATGCCTCTGTGCGAATCATAAAGGGCCGCGGCACTTTCATCGCAGGAGCTTTCGATGCCTAACACGATCATGGTTTATCCACCGAATAAGCTTCGGTCGATAAAGTCGCATAAGCAGTGAATCATGACTAAGTGTACTTCTTGAATGCGATTGGTTTTCTGTCCGGGTACGCGCAGTTCTAAGTCTTGCTCATTTAAAAAACCAGGAACCTGGCCGCCATCTTTGCCGGTCATGACAATAGCCTGCATGCCTCGGCTGTGTGCTGCCTCGATCGCAAGCAGGACATTTTTGGAATTACCGCTTGTGGTAAAGGCTAATAAAATATCGCCGCTTTGGCCTAGGGCTTTAATTTGCTTAGAAAAAACTTCGTCATAGCTATAATCATTGGCGATGGAGGTTAGGGTGGCGACATCTGCGCATAGTGCTATGGCGGGTAGAGGTGGCCGCTCGCGCTCATAGCGGTTGAGTAACTCTGCGGAAAAATGTTGTGCATCGCCAGCTGAGCCCCCATTGCCGCAGGTGAGAATTTTTTTACCATCGACCAGTGCCTTAACTAGCATCTCTCCGGCTTGATTTAATAGCTCAGGCAGGGTTTCTAGGGCATCGACTTTGGTTTGGATGCTGTCAGAAAAATGTTGTTTAATAATCTCGATCATGTTAAAACGCACTCCTTATCCATTCAGGCCTATTATTATCCTTGCTAAATGCGATGACGTCAAATCGGCAGTGGAGTTTTTGATAGTGTTTTTGTGTTTGTAGAAAATATTGGGCGGTTTTAATTAGTTTTTGTTGTTTGGTAAAATTGACGGATTCAAGCGCGCTGCCATAATTTTGATTTTGGCGATAACGCACTTCAATGAACACTAAAGTGTCTTGGTCCGTCATGATTAGATCAATTTCGCCCATGCGGGTGTTGAAGTTACGTTGTAGGAGTTCTAGGCCTTGTTTGCGTAAAAAATTTAAGGCCTTTAATTCCATGGCGGTGCCAATATCTCTGCTCACAAAAAATACTGCTTGTTTTTTGATTATTCTACATATATTTTATTTGTTTGACAAATGTTACTACCAAATCCAGGTTAAAAACAGATGATTTAACTTCTATTGTTGTGCCGCAATGAACCTTTTTCACTTCGCAATAGCGGTGCTATTGCTCTGCTCAAAAAATTCATTGTGACTCATGTGTATTTTTTCTGTAAAGGATGTATGTATTAATTTTGCTATTGTGGGGTTGTTTGTTGTTGATCCGCTGCTGTGATTAATTTGCTAGTGACTAAAGCCCCTGCGCCAGCAGCCCCATAGCATAACCAGTTACTGGTTGTTCTATCATAACCTAAACCTAATGTTAAACCATTCCGAAAAACTTGGGCGGTAAGCCCCCCTGCAAATGCTGATAATTGATAGCATATCCCTTCGGTAAAAGGATAGCGAGTGGCGAACAAGCTTGTTGCTATTGTGCTTAAAGTTAATGTCGTTACGGGGTCAACTATTGTTGGAGGGAATCCTGCTCCGGTGCTAAAGCCTTGTGTAAAAAAAGCACAGCATCTAAGGGTAAATGAATTGTTCATATATTCCTTTTGTCTTGAATTTAAAATCATATAATAATTTATAATGGATGTTTTTTGCAAGTATTTCAATTTTTCCCGAAATGGCTTTATTTTTAGACAGGCCTTCTTGTATTACACGGGCCTCAATCGCCCCGTGACATATTGATGCAAAATGCTGTTAATCAGCGATTGGTAGCGTAGCCCGCGTTTTTCAGCTTCTTTTTTAAGGGAGTCTAAATCGCTTTGGCGTACTTTGATGGAGATGTGTTTACGCACGGTGGCGTCCTTGTCGCTATCATCCTCGATGACATTCTCTGTGTTGTTTACTGCCGCTGGGGCTTTGATTTTGGGTGCGGCATTGCTAAAAAGTTCGAGGTATTCTTCTTCGGGCATTTCGTTTGTCATCGTTAAACACTTTTCATGGTTGTTATTAGTGATTTTAAAACGAGAGTCAATTAATAACAAGCCCGTATTATAGTGTTGGTACTTTAGGGGCAGCAGGTTCTTGTAATTTGTAGAACCAGGATAAGGTGATTGCATTAGTCATTGGTAGGATGAGGGCGATAGCAAACACAATAATGGTGACCTCTATGCCATACACTGAGCCGTCATTGTTAAAATACATGCTGAGGACTTCAGTGAGCTCGGGGGGGATCCAGAGCAAAATTAAGTTGATGAGTACAATACCTAGGGTTGCTAAAAAATGTGGCTTAATCAGGCGATAGCTGAACATCCAGGATTCAAAGGCTTTTTTGTGAGCAAATAATAATGAAGGTAGATAAACATAAAAAAAGGTCATGAACACTAAGCCCGGTAACACATAAAGTGCAATGCCTACGATGCTAAACAAGGCAAAAATAATGCCGGATGCAAAAATTCCGGGGAAGCGTTGGAGTACGCGGTTGAAGGCAGTGCTTACGCTTATGGTTTCTTGTTTTAGTAAGGCATTTTGGCGCACTAAAATTAAAGAATTACCGAAGAGGATGACAAATAACATCAAAAATAAGCTCAAGCCAAAGCCTGTGGGTGAGTTAAGATTAATGTGTTCGCTGTCAAAAATAAAAGTATTTAAGAAATATAGGCTTAAGAGCTGGTTTAAGAGTGCCGTGATGAAGGCTAAGAGAAATACTTGGCGAAAGCTTTTTTTATAAAGATATGCGGCGGTATTTAATGTTTCTAGAACTCGATGAGAGCGATGATGTGGTTTTATATCCATAGCCATGATCCTTAAGTTAAAGAGGGGGCCTTTGAGTCGTTAGACCCAAAGGATTTGGTGTTACTCAGCCCACTTTATTTTTCGTCACGATTGGCAAGTTGCTCTTTGATCAAATCGCCTAATGTTGTCGAAGGTTGTTCTTCTTGGTTTTGTAGGCGTTCTTTGGTCTCGCGAGCATCACTTTCTTGGAGTGCGCGTACGGACAAAAGAATTTGATTGTTTTTACGATCAACGGTTACAAACGCTGCTTCGATTTCATCGCCGACTTTTACTACTTTGCGTGCATCACTGATGCGCTCATTGGAGAGGTCGTTGGCTTTGATGTAAGCTTGCATGCCGTTAATAAGATCAACGGTAGCGCCTTTTTCATCAACATCGCTAATGGTGCCTTTAAGCAGGGTGCCTTTTTCATTTTCTGTTAAAAAGCCGCTGAAAGGATCATTTTCGAGTTGTTTGATGCCTAAAGACACGCGCTCACGTTCTACGTCAATCGCAAGTACCATGGCAGAGACTTGATCGCCTTTTTTGTATTGTTTAACCGCTTCTTCCCCGCTTAGGGTCCAAGATAGGTCTGATAGGTGGATCAGGCCATCGATATTGCCGTCGATACCGATGAAGACACCAAAGTCAGTGATGGATTTGATTACGCCGCTAACGGAGTCACCTTTCTTGTATTTTTGTGCAAACGATGCCCATGGGTTGTCGATACATTGTTTCAAGCCTAAGGAAATACGACGACGTTCTGGATCTACATCTAAGATCATGACATCGACCTCTTGGCCTAAAGTGACAACTTTATTGGGGTTAACATTTTTGTTGGTCCAGTCCATTTCTGATACGTGTACTAAGCCTTCAACGCCTTCAGCGATTTCAACAAAGCAACCGTAATCAGCGATGTTGGTGACCACGCCTCTTAATTTTTTGCCTTCAGGGAAACGTTCAGCAAAGTTAACCCATGGGTCACCGCCTAATTGTTTAATACCTAAGGATACACGGTTCTTTTCACGTTCAAATTTAAGAACCATTACATCAATTTCGTCGCCTACTTGGAGCATTTCACTTGGATGTTTAATACGTTTCCAGGCCATGTCGGTGATGTGTAAGAGACCGTCGATGCCGCCTAAGTCAATAAATGCACCGTAGTCGGTTAAGTTCTTCACAATACCGCGTACGCGTTGGCCTTCGTGTAGGTTTTGTAATAAGGTATCGCGTTCTGCTGAGCCTTCTTCTTCGATAACGGCACGGCGAGATACGACGATGTTATTGCGTTTAGCGTCGATTTTAACGACTTTGAACTCTAAAGGTTTGCCTTCGAGTTGTGCGGTTTCTTTTAATGGACGTGTGTCTAAGAGTGATGCGGGCAAGAATGCGCGAACGCTATCAAGCTCAACGGTAAAGCCGCCCTTAACACGGGCAACGATAATCCCTTCGATGGTTTCTTTGTTATTGCAAGCTTCTTCCAAGCGTTTCCATACTTCTAGGCGTTTCGCTTTTTCACGTGATAGTTTGGTTTCGCCGGTGCTGTCTTCGACGGCATCAAGAGCGACTTCGATGGTGTCACCCACTTTGACGGTGAGTTGACCTGCTAAGTCTTTGAATTGTTCACAAGGAATGAGAGCTTCGGATTTTAATGAAGCGTCGACGATCACGAATTTGTCGTTGATGCCGATGACAATCCCTTTAACGAGGGTGCCTTCACGCATTTCTAGGTTTTTGAAACTTTCTTCGAGGAGCTGTGCAAAATTTTCTGACATGGATTTGACCTATTGTTACCCTGATATGACCAGGGGGATGTTAGTTAAAGTTAATTAAAGTGCTTGTGGCACCTTAACACCGGTTTTTTTAATGTATTGCATCATTAGGGCTACGACGTCGTTAATACTAAGCGTCGACGTATCGATAATGAGCGCGTCCTTTGCGGGAACTAGTGGCGCGATACTACGCGTTTGATCGCGAAGATCCCGAGCCTTTATTTCCTCTAAAAGGTTGTCAATCTTAGCACAAATTCCTTGCGCTTGCAATTGTCCTTGGCGCCTTTGGGCGCGGACCTCTGGTGATGCCGTTAAAAAGAATTTTGCTGGGGCCTCTGGGAAGATAATCGTGCCCATATCGCGACCATCGGTCACTAGGCCGGGTTCTTTGGCAAAGCTGTGCTGTAAGCTAAGCAGGGCTTGGCGTAGTTCGGGATAAGAGGATATTTTTGATGCTAAAGTCCCGCACGCCTCAGCACGGATAAATTCATTGACCTGTTCATCTTCAAAAATCACGCCAGGGTCCATCATCGGGTCATCTTTAAGCTCAAATTTTAAATTAAGCGCACACGCTATAGCCGCAACTTTTGTTGGGTCTTCGACGGGAATATGGTGTTTTTGGCAGGCGTAAGCTGTAACGCGATACAGGGCGCCGCTGTCTAAAAAGTGAAAGCCTAGTTTGCCCGCAATAATGCGCGCCATGGTGCCTTTGCCAACGCCGCCTGGGCCGTCAATGGTGATGATTGGGGTCGGCATTATGTTTATTCCTTGCTATCTTCTGTGCCTTCGATCTCTATCATCGGTTCTGTTGTGGATTCTGTGGTTGTTATTTCCTCATCTTTGAGGGCGGCAACCACTTCACAGCTGACAAGTTTTTCATTGTCACCTAGATTAATCAAGCGTACGCCTTGGGTATTGCGGCCGATGGTGGATATCTCTTTGGCGCGGGTGCGTACTAGGACGCCGCCGCTTGTGATTAGCATAATTTCGTCAATATCGACAACAGCAACCGCGCTGACGACGTTACCGTTTCTTTCTGTTGTTTGAATCGACATCACGCCTTGGGCGCCGCGGCCGACTAAGCGGTATTCAGACACAGGGGTGCGTTTGCCGTAGCCGTGTTCGGTGGCGGTTAGGATATCGACATTGGGATCGGTCACGACGATTAGGGACACGACTCTTTGTTTTTCTTGTAAGCGAATGCCGCGTACGCCTCTAGACATGCGGCCCATGGCGCGGACGTCATCTTCGTTAAAGCGTACTGCCTTGCCCTCATCAGAGAATAGCATAATTTCACGTTTGCCGTCGGTAATTGCAGCATCAATTAGTTGATCGCCTTCATCTAATTCTACGGCGCGAATGCCTGCTGTTCTGGGGCGGGCAAAGGCTGAGAGTACGGTCTTTTTCACTACGCCAAAGGCCGTTGCCATGAAAATATAATGTTCATCGTCAAATTCTGCTACAGGCAAGAGTGCGGTGATTTTTTCGCCTTCTTCCAGTGGTAGTAAATTATTGATGGGGCGACCGCGGGAATTGCGCCCGGCTTGTGGTAGCGTGTATACCTTGAGCCAGTAAAGTTGGCCTTTGTTGGAGAAGCATAATAGATAGTCATGGCTATTGGCGGCAACGAGTTTCTCAACATAATCTTCTTCTTTGAGGCTGGTGGCTGCTTTGCCACGACCGCCACGACGTTGGGCTTCGTAATCAGATGCTGGTTGCGCTTTGGCGTAGCCTTCTGAGGATAGTGTTACGACCATGTCAGTTCTGGGGATTAAATCTTCCATTAATAAATCGCCGGAACCCTCGGTAATTTCCGTGCGGCGCTCATCACCGAACTTTTCTTTTACGATGACTAAATCTTCTCGAATCACTTCCATGAGGCGTTTCACGTCAGCGAGGATTTCTAGATAACCCTGAATGGCCACTAATAACTCTTGGTATTCATTGAAAATTTTGTCTTGTTCAAGGCCGGTTAAACGCTGTAAGCGTAATTCTAAAATGGCATCGACTTGGGCTTCGGAGAGACGATATTCGTTATTATTTAATAGGCCAAATTCAGCGGATAAGCCTTTCGGGCGCGCGATGTCATTGCCGGTTTTTTCAAGCAGTGCTTGTACATTCCCGGGTTTCCAGGTGCGTGCTAGTAAGCCTTCTTTGGCAACGGCAGGTTCGCGTGAGGAGCGGATGATGGCAATCATTTCATCGATGTTGCTTAAGGCAACCCCTAGGCCCTCTAGTAAATGCGCGCGTTCACGGGCTTTTTTCAACTCATAAATGGTGCGGCGGGTCACAACTTCTTGGCGGTGTTCGATGAAGGCAACTAATACTTCTTTCAGATTTAAAATACGCGGCTGGCCATTTAAGAGGGCTACGGTATTAATCCCAAACGAGCTTTGCATTTGTGTTTGGATAAATAAATTATTGAGCAAGACATCGGTCATTTCGCCTTTGCGGACCTCGATGACGATGCGCATACCGTCTTTGTCGGATTCGTCACGTAATTCGGTGATGCCTTCGATTTTTTTGTCTTTCACGAGTTCGGCGATTTTTTCAATCAGGCGAGCTTTGTTAACTTGATAGGGTAGCTCGGTGACGATAATGCTGTCCTTGCCGCTGCGCTCGTCGGTTTCGATATGGGTGCGACCGCGAATAACGACAGAGCCACGACCGGTCCGATAGGCGCTCACAATACCAGCACGGCCTTGGATAATGCCCGCGGTGGGAAAGTCTGGGCCTGGGATGAAGCTGATGAGATCGTCAACACCAAGCTCTGGGTTGTCGATTAAGGCAATACAGGCATCGACGACTTCATTAAGATTATGCGGTGGGATATTGGTCGCCATCCCTACTGCAATCCCCGAGCTGCCGTTGATTAATAAATTGGGTACACGTGTTGGTAAGACGGTGGGAATGAGCTCGGTTTCGTCATAGTTGGGTTCAAAGTCTACGGTTTCTTTGTCTAAGTCCTCTAAGAGAGCGTGAGCGAGTTCAGACATGCGCACTTCGGTATAACGCATTGCTGCAGGGGAGTCGCCGTCAACAGAACCAAAGTTACCCTGGCCATCTACAAGTAAGTAGCGTAAAGAGAAGGGCTGGGCCATACGTACGATGGTGTCGTAAACCGCGGTGTCGCCGTGAGGGTGGTATTTACCGATTACGTCACCAACGATACGGGCGGATTTTTTATAAGGTTTGTTAAAATCATTACCTAACTCGCGCATAGCGAATAATACGCGGCGATGCACGGGCTTTAAGCCATCGCGTGCATCAGGTAGTGCCCGGCCGATGATGACGCTCATGGCGTAGGCTAAGTAAGATTGTTTAAGCTCATCCTCAAGGTTTACTGGGATGATTTCGCCTAGGGCGTTAGGTACTAAGTTATTATCCATAAAAAATGACTCTCACTCTTTCAAATTCAACCGTCCTATTGTAGCATTTGTTTGTTGGCGTTGCACTCGGTATACATGCTTATTTCTTGAAAAGGAGACTTTACTATGTGTTATAAGAAGATAGCCCCTTTTGTTATCTGTACTTTAGGTTCGTTTTTTTATGTCTATGATTATTTTTTGGCAGTGTCGCCCAGTGTCATGACAGGGAGTTTACTATCTACGTTTAATTTAGATGCCGGTGCTTTAGGGTCTTTGTTGGCAGTATTTTTTTTAGCGTCTACTTTTTTTCAGGTGCCCGCAGGTATGCTTTTGGATCGTTTTGGTGCTAGAGCTTTATTGAGTTTAGCGGTACTCGTGAGTGGTGTGGGTGCTTTGCTTTTTGGGGTGGCGCAGGCGCCTTGGCAGATTGCTTTTGCGCGGTTGTTGATGGGGATTGGTTCGCCCTTTGCATTTTTGGGCGCTTTGTTTTTGGCGTCGCGCTGGTTTGCCCATAAATATTTTGCGTTGATTGCGGGTCTTGTTCAGGTGGGGGCTTCTTTGGGGTGTATTATTGGCGGCGGGCCTATGGCTGCCTTGGTAAATGCTTTGGGTTGGCGTGAATCTATGATTGGTATTGGTTTTGTTACCCTGATTTTGTCAGTTTTGTTTTGGGCGGTATTAAGAGATGGTCAGCCTCAGGTTAAAGTTGCCGTAGAGTATCATGATCAGCGTTTACGGGATGTCTTTAAAATTAAAGCGGTTTGGTGGATTGCCCTTGTTGGTTTTGCATCTTGGATTACGGTGACGGGTGTGGGTGCGCTTTGGGGCGTGCCTTATTTGATGGGAGTTTATAACTTAAGTAATGAAGCCACAGGTTATCTATATGTCTTATTATGGTTAGGTTTAGGTATTGGCTCACCTTTGGTTGGCTGGTGGTCTGATCGGATGAAACAACGTAAATTGCCGTTTTATTTTTGCTTTAGCGTGGGGATTATAGCTGGTTTATTATTTATGATGGCGCCCCGTTTGCCTTTATGGGTTGTTGCGATTTTGTTATTTGTTTTGGGCTTTGCAGCGTCTTTGCAAAGTTTAACCTTTGGGGTCGCCAAAGATTTAATTCCACACAAACACTTTGTTGCAGCCTCAGGCCTGATTAATTTAGCAGCGGTATTTACTGGTGTGGTGTCGCAGCCTTTGATGGGATATATCATTGATGGGCATGCCCAGGCGCGAGGTGTGACCACTCATATTTATAGTGTCCAGGATTATCAGTTAGGCTTTATTGTGATTCCTTTGGTTTTATTCTTAGGCTTGCTGATTACTTGGCGTTGTTTGCCTGAAACTCATTGTGTGCCTGTGTATGAACATCATGATTGATACTATTGCTGCAATAGCCACGCCTCCTGGTCGTGGCGGTGTGGGGATTGTGCGTATTTCTGGGCCGAAAGCTTTTTTGATTGCGCAGCGCATTACGCATATTGAGCTTTTGCCTAGGCAAGCACATTTTGCTAAATTTTATGATCAAAATAATCTGCTTTTAGATGAGGGCGTTGCCATTTTCTTTGCAGGCCCACATTCATTTACGGGTGAAGATGTTGTTGAGTTGCAGGGGCATGGTAGTCCTATTGTTTTGGATCTTATTTTGGCAGCAATTTTGCAACAGGGTGCCCGTTTGGCAAGGCCGGGGGAGTTTTCGGAGCGTGCGTTTTTAAATGACAAAATTGATTTGCTGCAGGCCGAGGCAATTGCCGATTTGATTGATGCTGCAAGCATTGGGGCTGCGAGATCTGCTCTGAGATCTTTGCAGGGAGATTTTTCAAAACTTATTCATGCGTTGGTGGTGCAGCTTATTTATCTCCGTACTTTTATTGAGGCGACCTTAGATTTTCCCGAAGAAGATGTTGAATTTGTTGAAAATGCTAAAGTGATTGAGCAGCTTATGCAAATTTTATCTCAATTGGAGCGCGTGATTGAGAGTGCTAAGCAGGGCGTGATTTTAAAAGAGGGGTTGACGCTGCTGATTTTAGGGAAGCCTAATGCGGGTAAATCAAGCCTTTTAAATGCATTGGCGCAAAATGATGTGGCTATTGTGAGTGAGCATCCTGGTACGACTCGTGATTTGATTAAAGAAAGTATTAGTGTTAAAGGGGTGCCTGTGCATATTGTTGATACTGCGGGTTTGCGTGATCATGCTGATGTGATTGAGGCAGAGGGTATGAAGCGCGCTTTGGCTATGCTACAAAAAACTGATCTTGTGTTGTGGGTCATTGATGCATTGGACGTTAAAAATATAGATGACAAATACATCGCAGCTGAATTAAAAAAATTTTTCCAAGGTATGGAAAGTGTTGTGCAGGCCTTGCCATTCATTATTGTTGTCAATAAAATTGATTTGGTAAAAACGCAGGCTCACTTTTCCCAAGTTAAATTACATTTTAATTCTGAAGAAAAAGTGGTATCGTTAGTACAGCTTTCTGCGAAATATGCGGAGGGTCTTGCCTATTTGGAAGATGCTATTTTAAAGAATGTGAGTATGGGTAATGACTGTGAGCATTCGTTTATCGCTCGGCGTCGCCATTTAGAGGCATTGCAACAGGCTTTTGGCTTTTTGCAAAAAGGCTTAATGCATTACCAAGTGCAGCATGCTTTAGAGCTTTTGGCAGAAGACTGTCGTTTGGCTCAAGTGTCTTTAGGTGCGATTACCGGTGAATTTAGGTCTGATGACTTGCTAGGATCTATTTTCAGTACTTTTTGTATTGGAAAGTGATGCTTTTGGTATATTTATCGTTTTATTCATATATTAAAACAATGAAATCGTGTGAGTATTGGTGTGGTATTTGTAACCGAGTAGTTAGCGCTGTAAGCCTTGTAATTTATGGATTTTTCAGGTTTTTTTATGAGGTAATATTGCAGGCGTTACATTTATTAAATTGTGATAAAATGTAAAAGTTTGTATCATAGCCCCGAAATCAGTAAGAGATATTCGTATTGATTAAAGGTCTTTTAATGATTTATTTAACAACTAAAGGAGAAGTATAACATGAAATTGGTACAAAAAATGATGTCTAGTAATCTTGTAAAAAAACTTATGATGGGTTCAGGCCTTGTTATGGGGTTAATGAGTTTTGCGTTTGCAGATGATGAAGGTACTGTGACAAATTTGGGAGCTTTCCAGAACGTTATTAACCAAAATGCCGGTGTTGCCTTTAATATTGCAATGATTATTGCAACCTTGTCAGGTCTGATTTTGATTATCAAAGGCTTGGTGCATTTGAAACAGAACTATACGGGTTCTGGTCAAGAAAAACATATGAGTAAGGGTATTGCGAGTTTAGCGTTTGGTACAGCGTTGATTCTGACTATTCCTTTAGCGCATATGTTCGTAACAACCTTTGGTGGTAGTGAGTCGACGTTTAATACTAATGTTTCCGATGTTAACTTCGGTTCATAATTTCAGTATTAATAGAATGATGCCCTCATTTAATGGGGGCATTTTCCTTGAGTTTTTACCAAATCTTTGTTTTGCAGATATTTGGTAAAAACTTAAGTTGATCGGATTGAGGGAGAGTTGTATGAAACGTTTGTGTGCAATGAGTGTTGTTTTAAGCGCAGCTCTGTTAGCGGCGTGTGCTAAAAATCCACCTGCCCCTAATACTATGACTCAAGAGCAAATTAATAATCAGGTCAGAGCTTCGTTGGTGCAGTCAGCGGCACAGACTCAGGCGTCTTTGGCTGAGTTGTCTTCTATTGAAAAAACGCGTTTCCAAAAAAATAATACCTTACCTTTGGCCAATATCAATGACCCTGCTTTAAATGTAGTAGTTACTTTGAAATGGAATGGCCCCATTGAGCCTTTATTGCGCCAAATGGCCAGCCTTACGGGGTATCAATTCCAAGCCTTTGGTAAAGCGCCGTTTAGTCCCATTTTAGTGAATATTGATGATACGGATAATCCTGTTTCGGCGTTAACTATTATCCGTAATGCGGATATTCAAGCGGGTTTGAATGCACAAATTTTAATTTATCAAGATGAAAAAGTAATTAGCCTGAGGTATCCCGGATCATGATGGTTTTGACACCGCCCACTGCATTACCTGCAGGTCAGTATAGTTTAACTGATTTGCAAGGCTTATCTACTGGATCTGGTTATTATGCTACGCACGCGGCTTCCAGCTTAGGCTCGATTCGCCAACAAGCGATTCAAGAGGCTGCGCAGGCTTTGGGAATGCAGGCGGCATTGTCTTATGAATCAATTCAGATTGACCAGGTTTTAGAGTCTGAAGGTGTTTTGCTGAATAGAATTTTTGATTTTAACCAAGTATTGTATCAACATAATGTTTTGCCTCCTGTTTTAGATCGCGCGCAAAATGAGGTTAATATTAATGGAACTGGTGATACCATTCGTATTGCAGGGACAACGTATCGTATTCTTGCTCCTGTGCGTTTTGTGACGGCACCACCAACATGGCATGATTATATTTGGATGTCTTATCCACCTCCTGAACTACCTAATCAAGTTTTATTGCCCCAAAATGATGCTGAGCGTCAATTGTGGAAGGCTAATGTTGCTTTAGGTTGGGCTGAGGGGATTAATCAAGCAGTCTCTATTTATCAGATTAACCTTTCTCGTTTAGTGCGTGATTATAATGGCATGATTTTGTACAAAGAGTTGTTGGCTCAAAATATGGTAAGCCCATATCATTTAACACAACAAGAACAAGGTATTACAGGTAGTGGTAATAATATGGTTATTGATGATAAGACCATGCAAATTACCGAACAACCACAATTACAGTTGAAGGGTAAGCTTTGGGAAACAGCTCCTATTAGTACCAATGCTCCTGAGCCCGGAGCACAAGGTAATTTAGGTAATCTCTCTGCTCAAGGGGCGCAATAATGGCTCAGTATTTGCTGCCGAATGAGCCTAATTATTTTGTGGCGCCGCATTTTGATCGGTTACTCTTATTTTGTTGTGAGCATAAGGCTTCAGATATTACTCTCCAAACGGGTGAGGTTGTGTTTGCCGAAATTCATGGGCGTCAGATTCAAATGACGCAGCGTCGTTTGACGATGCAGGAGCTTTCAGATGTTATTAAGCATATTTATGGTGCTAATGCTACGGCCATGATTTTTTCGGGTAATGATATTGATACCCATTATCGCGTTAAGTCAGACAAAGTGGAATTTCGTTTTCGTGTCAATATTACCGCTTGTTATTTTGAAGGATATGAAGGCTTGCAGATTACTTTGCGGGTTATTTCGAGTGAGCCGCCTTTATTAAAAGATTTAAATCTAGAGGCTAATTTACTCGAATATATTAGGCTGTCCCAAGGTGTCATGGTGGTTAGTGGTGCGACAGGATCGGGTAAAAGTACCTTGCTGGCATCGATTTTGGCAGATATTTGTCATGATCCCGAGGCGAATATTAAAGTTCTTACTTATGAAGCGCCTATTGAATATGTTTATGATAAAGTTCAAAAGACTTCAGCAATTGTAAGCCAAATGGAGATTCCGCGTAATTTACCTAGTTTTGCTGCGGGGGTGCGTAATGCTTTGCGTCGTAAACCGGGCCTAATTTTAGTGGGAGAGGCGCGTGATCAAGAAACCATTGAAGCGGTGATTGATGCTGCATTGACAGGGCATCCTGTTTATACAACGGTTCATAGTAATGGTGTTGCCGATACCATGCGCCGTATGGTGACTATATTTCCTAGTGAAGAGCGTGATGCACGCTTATTTGACTTAATCGAAACGGTCAAAGTGATTGTCTGGCAAGCTTTGTTGCCCAGGCCAGATGGCAAAAGAACAGCGGTGAGAGAGTTTTTAGTTTTTGATCATGATGTTAGAGATACGTTGGCAAAGACAGAGCTTGAGCAGTTGGTGCCAAAAATTCGTGAGCTTATCGCGCAATATGGTCAGCCTATTTTAAGAGATGTTGAAAATAAATTTAATCAAGGGTTGATTACGGAAGAGGCTTATCGTCGTTTTCAACTTTTGGAGCAAAGACATGGCTAGTCAACCAGATATTTATGCGCATTGGCGTGATTCTGCCTTGACTCCGGTATTTTTCTCGGTGGATGCGCGTTGTTCTTTTATCATTCTTTTGTGTTTAGTGCGTCCTAGTTGGTACACTTTTGGGATGGTGGTAGTTTCCTTGGGGTTTTTGAGTATTTTGAATTATTATCATGTTAGTTTGATTGCGGCTGTAAGAATTATTAGAAATTTTGTCACAGGCTCAACCAAAATAATTATAAGGCGTAAATAGAATGGCTCGGCAATTTCGTGGGATTACCAAAGCTCAGGAGTTTCATACGCATGATGCCATGCGTGATTTACGGCCATTTTGGCAGCAAGTTCGTGATTTAGTCAAAAGCCGTCATGGGGTTGCCATTTTGATTGCCGCATTGATTCCTGGTATTTATTTGTTGCCAGTGGTTGCAGATGTGTTTTTTTTCCTGGCAATTATTATGTTTTGGTATAGCATGTTTGGTTTTATACGTTTGCCATTTCGGTTACCTATTTTTTCGGGTTTGCTTGATCCCAATGATCCTAAGCCTGGCAGTAAAGCAGCGGGGCCTGCTGCGGGAATCTATTATTTTGGTAATGATATTTTAACCAAAGAGCAGTTATGGTTTAATAATTCAGATATGCGTACCCATGCATTAATTTTTGGATCAACAGGTTCTGGTAAAACCGAAGCCTTATTGTCGGTTGCTTTTAATGCTTTGGCCCAAGGCAGTGGTTTTATTTATGTGGATGGTAAAGGGGATAACTCTTTATTTGCCAAAGTCTTTTCCATGGTTCGTTCGATGGGGCGTGAAGATGATTTGCTCCTCGTTAACTATATGACTGGTGCTGTCGACATTATTGGCCCACAAGAAAAAGTATTGTCCAATACCATGAATCCTTTTGCTATGGGTTCCTCCAGCATGTTATCACAACTTGTTGTCAGCATGATGGACAGTGGTAGTGCGGGTAGTGGTGATGGTGACATGTGGAAAGGCCGTGCGATTTCTTTTATTGAAGCGTTAATGCGTCCCTTGGTGTGGATGCGCGATCGGGGCTATTTACTCTTGGATGCGAGTGTCATTCGTAAATATTTTACTTTGGATGTTTTAGAAGAGTTGCTTTATGATAGTAAAGTCATTGATCAGCGCAATAATATTACCATTATGCCTGAGGCTTTACCGTTTGATGTTCGTGATCCGCTTGATAATTATTTGGCAACCTTGCCCGGTTATCAAAAAAGCGAAAAAGGTAAGCAAAGTGGTAAGGCCTATGAACAGCATGGTTATATTACTATGCAATTAACGCGTATCTTCGGATCTTTGGCTGACGTTTATGGTCATATTATTCGGACTAATTTGGCCGAAGTAGACTTTTATGATGTGGTTTTGAACCGCCGTATTTTGGTGGTTTTATTACCTGCGCTTGAAAAATCTCCGGAAGAGTTATCCAACTTGGGTAAATTAATTATTGCCTCATTAAAGGCAATGTTGGCCAGTGGTTTGGGTAGCCAGGTTGAGGGTGATTATCGTGATGTGATTGAGCGTAAACCTACTAATTCTAAAACGCCGTATTTATGCGTGTTAGACGAATATGGTTATTATGCAGTTAAAGGCTTTGCGGTGGTGCCGGCCCAGGCGCGTTCTTTAGGATTTTCGGTTATTTTCGCAGGCCAAGATTTACCCGCGTTCCAAAAAGCATCCAAAGAAGAAGCAGCATCTATTTGTGCGAATACCAACGTTAAAGTGTGTATGAAATTAGAAGATCCTCAAGAAACCTGGAAGTTTTTCCAAGAGACGGCAGGTGAGGCTTATGTGACGGTGGCGCGCAGCTTTAACAAGCAGGGGGCAAGTGGCGCTCTTAGTTATAAAGATAGTATGGAAGCCACGCTTGATAAGCGTCATCGAATTGATTTGCTGGACTTAAAAGATCAGCGTGAAGGCGAGGGCCATATCTTTTTCAAATCCACGATTGTACGTGCCAAGTTTTTTTACGCTAATCCTCCTAAAGTTGCGCGGATTAAGCTCAATCAATTTTTAAAAGTCAAAGCCCCTTCAGATCATAGTGCTAATATGGTTAAATCTTTGCGTAAGGCTAATACTAATCTTCGGGATTATGTCATTAACCCTAACACCGATCCCTTGAAAGATTTGTTTAGTATCTTTAAACAAGAGAAGACAAGAAAAGATAAGCCCCTGTTGCTTAAGGAGATACAAAGATTTATTGAAGGGCGTGTTGAAGAAGAGGTCATGAGTTTTGGTGATCAATCGAATAATGCTTCGATCTTTATGCATGTTCTGGTGGATGAACGTTTGGCGAGTAAATTTTTTGATATTGAAGTGGCGACGCTTTTGCCCAGTATCTTGACCAAAGAAAAATTATTTGAAGTAGTGAAGCGCTTAAATATTATGTTAGGCAAGAGCGAGAGTCTTGCAAAAGATGAGTCTTTAGACATTATTGATGAGTTAGAAAAGCAAACGAGTTATGCGGGCTGTTTGCCAACGAAAAATGCAAACTTAAGCGAGCTATTAAATAAATTTACACAGTTAGCAGCATAAAAGAGGGGAGATTATGAAAATATTTACAAAAACTAAAAACGGCGTGAAGCGTGTTTTGGGGGTTAAAGAATTAACTAATAATTATGTTGATATTAAGGAGATTGCTAAAGGCTTTTATGATTACAATACTCAGAAAATTGAGCCTACGGGTAAAATGTTTTATGTACCAGCAGCGTTTTTGGAAAAAAGGGAGCGAGAGTTTAGGAATTTGGTGATCTTGTTTGGTTCTATTTTTGTGCTGGGTGTTTTGTATTTTTTTTATGCCTTGCTACATATGATGTGGGAACAGTCAGTCATCATATTTCTATTTTGTCTGTTTATCAGTGCGTTATGTTTTCGTTATCATTTTTGGTATATTCAGGTTAAAAAACGCAAATTGGGCTGTACTTTTAAGGAATGGAAAGAAGAGACGCTCAAAGAATTATCAAAGAAGAAGGGTGATATTTAGTTACAAAACCAGGAAATTGTCGGGGGGGTAGTGCTTGGGTCTTTAAGATAGGCCCTTAAAATCAAAAGCTTACATAAATAGTTGCAGGGTGCGTTCAAGCTGATGGCTTGTTACTAAAGATACGTCCCCAAAGTATTTAATAAAATCTAAAAAAATAGTATAATATGTGTGGTTAAAATTAAGAATTTTTAAGGGGTATCTGGCAAGCATTATTGCCTCTGTTCGCAGTTAAATAAAGCGATGAGCGAAAACTACTTGTGCTGGAAATTGTATTGAAATACGATAAGAAAAAATATAGGGTGAAATTATGATAATAGATGCAAAAACTGAAAAAGAATTATCACGGAGGGGGAGTAAATGAGTCTATTTCCAGGGTTTATGATGCCACAGCCTAATGATGCCTCGGTTACTTATTTGGGGCAAGTGTTAGGTAATCATGTCATTAATGATATTTTGGGTTCTAACTTGTCTACGGGTGCCGATTCTCATATTTTCTCTCGCATGATGGAGGTTTTTAATCATTTATTATTGGGTGGTGGTTTATTAATATTTGCAATCTTATTGTTCATCGGTACCATGAATAGTGCTGCGGATGGCCAATTTTTGGGTAAAAAATGGGATAGTACTTGGACGCCAGTGCGTTTGGTTTTTGGTATTTTATTAGTGGTGCCTCTTAGCAGTGGTTACTGTATGGGCCAGTATATTATTTTGTATGCTATCTTTTTGGGTATTAATTTGGCGACGGTGGTCTGGCAAAGCGCAATTAATGACGTTTTTAATGATCAAGACACGCCCCCACCCCCAACATTTTTGACTGCGGATATTCAAGGTGCTTTGGCAGAGGCTCTTAATAGCGTTGCAGTGCCTTTGATTGTCGATCAATCCGGGCTGATATCTAACAATGCGGGTAATGGTAATTTTCAAGCGATGGCGACTCAAGCAATACCGATGCCAAATCATCAGTATGCGATCACTCCACCTTCAGGGAGTACAACTGTGTCAGCTATGCCGGCTGGGGTTGTTAACCAAATTGATTTGGATGCGGGTGTGAATGTTTGTTCGGGGTTGTTTTCAGCGGAGCCATATCAGGCGTCTTGTAAGAGAGCAGTTTCTGATGTTTTATCGGGTAGTTCTGTTACGGGTGCTAGCAATCCCTCGCTAGATGTAAATTCTGGGAGTATTGCCTTTACATCCTCCGCGGCTATTGGTCTTAATGTACAGACGCCGACTGGGGATGGTAGTGCATCAGATCCTTGGTTTACTTCTTATGGGCCTGGTATGCCTCAGTCACCTGCCTGGGGCAGTGCTGCGCCAGATGGTATGGCTGATGTTTATGGTGCTTATGTTATCGACACCGGTCGTCTTTCTCAGGCTACTGTGGCTAGTATCATTTGTGCTGATAATCCAAGTGATCCTGCTCAAGATGGTACTATGTGTGATATCGGGCCAACTCAATCCGAGGCCCAGGGCGCTACCGATGCTATTACTGATTTACAGGTGGTTGTGGCTAATGCTATCACGACTCCTGGGGCTAAAGCAGCGTTTAGTAACGCTAGCACGGGTCTATTGACCACTGATTCTGCTCAGGCGTTGATGACGAGTTGTAATACTCAAGTTCAAGTAGATCAGTTGTCCACGATGAAAGATCCAAATGCGACTAATACTAGTGGTATTAGTCAGTTTGGTGCCATGGGTTTAGATGGTTCTAATACTTCCTCTGGTAGTGTCAGTGTTTGTGGTCTGCAGGCCGCTATTCAGGATATTATTGGTTCGGCACAAGTGTATGCGCAGGCTATGGCTTTAGCGGCAGCTCCAGCTGAAGGGGATCCTAACGGCTCTAGTCCGTCCTGTAAGTCATCATCGGCTCCTGATGCAAACTGTGGCAATGCTTCACAGGCGCCTCAAGGTCAGCAAGAAGCCTTGGCCGATAATACTTATAAATATTCAACCACAGATTCTAATGGTAATACTGTATGGCATCTTGGCTATAATTTAAATGATTATTGGATTGCAGATATTAATTCTCAGCAGTATTTTGATTTGCATCTTAATAATAGCTGGTGGATTGCAGGCACTTCCTATTTAGTTGTTGATAATGCGATGAGCCAGAATATGTATTGGATGGCGCAGGCCATTCAAATGGAATTGAACGTTTTTTCTCAGGAATTCAGCGGGGCTCAAGGTTCGACCAGTAGTCTTAACTATCAGTGTCCTGGTCCTACCGCCACTTTTAATCCTGATATTAATGGTCAAGATTTGACGAGTTTCATGACGCCGGAGTTTTGTTTGCAGTATGGTGTTCAGGTTATGGAATATTCCAACGATAACATTACCAATGGCAGTGGTAAGATTTTGGCTGTTCCAGGCGATACAGCTAGTTGGACCTCACCCTGTGGCACTTACACAAAAACCATGCCTGATGGGCAAGTTGTTATTTATTACAGCTGTGCTTTAGATACAGTGCGTGCCTCGCAGCAGGTAATGCGCGATATTCATTATAATCATAATGATGTTGGCCCTGCGGCTGATTGGAGTAGTTTGATTGCTCCCTATGCTCCTTCTTCAGGAACTAGTGGTCCTGTAGGTAGTGTTGATACAAGTGCAACGCCTTATTTTTATCAGCAGCTTGAGAATGTTCCTACTGCTTTACAGGGGCCTATTTCAGTTTTATTACTGATTGCGCAACACTATGGTACAGCGGATAATAAATATGCTGGTTATATTAAGATTTATCCTTATTTAGTTACCTTGTTAAATGCATTGCAATATAATGGTGCTTTGTCTCAGGGGCCTGTGCAATCTAGTTTGCCGGTGAATCAATCGATTAGCTTTATTTTCAATCAGTTGATTGGCGGCGCTGGTACTATAGGGGCTAATATTAACAATAGGAATACCTCTGGTTTCATTAATAATACGGCCTCAAGTTCTGTTAATACTGTCATGCAGCAAGTTTATAATTTAGGTATTGTTGATACCAGTAAGGGGCTTGTTGCCACCCAGTTTAGCTTAATTCAGCAAGCACAAACTGTGGGTATTAGCATGATCATGGCCTGTATGACTAGTATGGAGGCTGTTTTTTCAGCGTATACTTCGGTTTTGCAGAGTATGGTTAATAATGTTAATCAGCTTGTTGCGAATTCGAATGTGGGTGCGGTTTCGACTCTTAATGCTATGCTTGGTGGTATTCCGCTTTTGGGGCCCATGTTTGGTGCGATGGCGAGTCTTGACCAGCAGCAAACAGACTTACAGGTTATGCTGACGGTGACTACGACGATGACGAGTATTTCAGTGCAGTTGATGTGGATGCCATTATTTATGTTTATCATGACCTCCCTTTTCGTTGCGGGGGTTCAATTTGCTATTCTTGTGCCTTTAATGCCCTACGTTTTATTTTGGGGTGGTGAGATTGCTTGGCTCATTGGTGTGCTTGAGGCTGTTGTTGCTGGGCCTTTAATTATGTTGGGCTTGGCTCATCCTGGTGGTAATGAATATCTGGGGCATTCAGCGCCGGCGGTGAGGATGCTCATTGGTGTTATGTTTAGACCAGTGTTGATGGTGATTGGTCTTATGACGGGTATTATGTTGACCTATGTGCTGATCACGTTCTCAGCCCAAGGTTTCCATATCGTTGCTGCGGGTATCTTAAATGCTGTGCCTTCTTCGGAAGCTAATGTTCAGGGGATTATGGCGTGTTTGCTACTCTTTATTTATGGTACTTTCTTGGTGATGGCTTTTGAAAAATGTTTCTCTCCTATTTATTCGTTCCCAGAAAAAGTCGTTGAGTTTATTGGAGGTGTTGCTGCTAAAGGTGGTGAGGCTGATTTGCAACGTGTTTCACAGGCAACTGATAAATCAGCGAGCGGTGCAGCGCAAGCCGGTGGTCAAACCATGGAAAAAGGTATACAAGCGAAAGAACAGCAGGGCAAAGGTCAGACTGACATGGCTGCTAAAAAAATGGATACTACATTTGGCGAAGGTAAAGCGGTGGCTGATGCTACACAACAAGAGTTTTCACAGGTCATGGAGATTGCAAAAATGGGCATGATGGGGTAGGTGTTTAGAGATGAATAACCGAAAGATAGGGGTGTGTATGTTTAAGAAAAAATTGTTGGTATTGTTAATGATGTCGTTGGCGACTGATGCATTTGCGAGTTTTAATCCTTTTGATGTGTTTAATGCTTCAAATAATACTCAGCAAAATGCTTCAGCGGGTGATCAGGCATCGCAGTCGCAAAATGCAACGACGCCAACCGCAACGCCTCAGGCAGTTTCAGCGCCTCAAGCGTCTCAGCCTGGCGTTGCACAGCAGTCCCAGGCGGCAGCGGCATCGCCTTATGTGCAAGCGCCTTCTTTGGCAGCCCCTGCTACGGCAAAAAATGCACAGTTGGTTGCCCCGGCGACACAAAAGCCGGTTGCCCCCACCAATCCTTCGGCTGCCAAGAGTGCGCCAAATAGCGTGCCAGTGCTGACGCGTTCCAATCCCGTTACTTCCCAGAATCATTTTACTTCAGGGGCAGGCGCTGTGCCTAACGCGACTTCTCTGCCTATGTTGGGTTCAGGTGCTATTCTGAATCCCTCTAATAATAATTCACAGCCTCCGGTTATAGGGAGTGATAGTGTTCTTAAAGTATTAAATACAATTAATAGTAATATGGTGACCTGGAAGAAGCAAGATGATCAAAATAAAGTGGGGGCGGGGGCGCAGTTGGTGCCTACCACGACCCAAAACTTACAGGCTTTTCTTTTAAATCAGTCAGGGTTGAGTAGTTTTTTGCAGGTGCCTGTGATTATGAATAGTAATCTCTCGAATCAAAAACGTGCTATATACACTCTTTTGAATGACTCAAATACAGGAGCTGTTCAAATTCGTGCTAACTACGGAACATCTTTATTGTTAATGCCGTTGACACAAAATGATGTGGCTCAAGCCTTGTCACCGCCTTCAGCAAGTGGTAAAGCTCAGGCTCCTTCTCTTTCTGGTTATTCTGGTATTAATGCTTATCTTCAATTTTTAACTACTCTTGGATCCTCGCAGCCTGGAGGGGCAGGAATTTCCGAGTTAATGCGCTATGTTCTTGGCCAGATTCTGTCTCAGACTAAGCCTGTTACTCCTGGTTCGGATAGTTTAATGGCCACGCTGCAATCTGCGGTCAATGCGCCTTTTATGACGCAATCGCAGAGTAATGGTTCTTTGACATGGCTCCAGCAGTTACAGACGGCTTCGAGCCCTCAGTTATTGCGAACCATCGCTATTTTGTTGGCGGAATCCAATCAAATGCGTTACATTCAATTACAAAACCAGCAAACGATGATGGTATTACAGACAGCGCAATTGGCTGAATCTGATGCGGAAAATCAAAGGCTTGAAAAATTGGTTGCCAGTCAGGCGCAAATGAATGCCACGTTACTAAAGATTGCTCAGCAGATGGTTGTGCAAAATTCAAAAAAATAGTATAATGTGCATGATAAAAAATAAGGGTTTTTATGGATAATAGAGATGGTGTAGCCCTAGTTTCCTCAGGTGATAATGAGGGGGTGTCGGTTTTGTCACGTGCTGAAAAAGCCGCAGCTTCTTCTCTTGAGGATGAAAACACGCTGATGTATAAAGCTCGGCTTAGAGCTTATCATAATCTCCCATCCCTTACCCAAGGTAAGCTTGATGATTTAGCAAACCTTAAGGGCTATAATGGTGGTTTTATTGGTATGGCGACCACGTTTTGGGAGCAAAAGATTTATCCTTACTTTGCAAAGGCTTTTTATGGCCCGCAAGCAGGTTTTGAGGCTTTGCTGCAGCGTGTACGGGATTGGTTTAAAGGTGATGCGGCCCGCGATCAAAATGCGGACAATATTGATGCGCTTTTGTATGCAACTGGGGCTGGGGTGACTGCGAAGGATGTGGATTTTGCTAAAGAGGTTTTTGCAGCCTTAGAATCCGCTAATTTAAGTCCTGAGGAAACGTTGGCGGCCGTGTCGGCTTTTTGTAGTGATGTATAATTTTGAACTTACGTAAAAGGAGAGAGTAAAATGGCGTTACCAAGGAATGGAGTTCAGGCAGTAGAGAAGCCAGTGCCGGGCCCTACTAGGGCTCAACTTGATGCGCAGGATCGATCTGAATTATTCCGGTCGCTCGAGTCTTCGAGGGCTATGCTTGAAAAGCTTATTGGTCCGGCAGGGGTGTCTGGAATGCCCCAGCTGCAAAAGCTTTTTGGTAAGGATAAGAATGCCTGGGATCACAGTGACATGACTGATGCAAAGGATTTTATTGAGCGCACTTACAAATTGAGGGCTAGTGTTAGCGAAGCTCAGAGGCAAAAGTTTGGTAATAATGTTCATATGCAAACGCTTGAGGGTGGGGTAATTAAACCTATTACTTCCAAGTGGAGTGCCGATTTAGAGGGTTATATAAATAATGATGTTCAGGATAAAAATTTGAAGGCTTGGCTTATTCTTATCGGGCTGATCAAAGCTTTGATGTCTGGGGTTGCTTTGGACTCCCATAAGGGTTCTATTCAACAAGCGCTTAATGAACTTAATGGTCCAAATAACCCTAAATATTTTATGGAAGAGACTCAGGGAGCTCCGAAAACGTTCTTTGGCCGTGATGGGCGTGAGGGCGCGGCGGTAAAAATTTATAGTATTGACCCTCAGACTAATCAGAGAGTGCCGGCTCCTAAAGAGGTTGTTGATAAAATTGCAATGCGCGCGGCACAAATTGCTGAGACCAAGGGCTATACAGAGGCCACCTATGGTCCTGAGATACCTACGACTGCATCTAAACTGACCGCGAATCCTCAGGTTAAATCACCTCTTCAAGTCGAGGTTGTTGGGGCACCAAAAAGCGGCCCATCGACGCCGTTGCAAAGCCAAGGCCAAGGTGGCCCCTCGGCGCCACCTTTGCCATCTGTTGGGCCCACTTGATGATTAAGTTGGGTGATATTTTTTGAGATTAAACAGTTAAAAAATATAGGATTGATTATGAATTACAAACATGTTTTTTCCGGTGTCCTGACGGGGTTGCTGCTGTTGAATAGTTCTTCGGCTTTTGGTCATGATGGTGGGCCTAACTGTAATACGACTCCTGATTTGGCGTCGTCACGAACACCTGTCACTTCTGGGCTTATTGTTAAGGTTGCAAATAGTACTTCGCGTCCTGTGGTTGTTTATGTGGCGACTCAAAATCGTGCTAATAATTGGGCTGCGTATACCGATCTAGTAGGGATGAGTGATAATCAGGCATATGCACTTCCAACGCACAATGGAGACACGCAGATCTCGCTGTCAGCTGGTGGTTCGTTGTCAAATAGTGGTTCTGTTGTTTTGACTCAGGGGCAATATGTTTCGGTACGCTCTGGGGCGTCTTATTGTGCAGGCCCCAAGGGTGATGGTCTTCATGAGGGGTCTAATAAAAATAGTGATCCTGGTGATCAAGGGACATTTGGTTTTACTATAACGGTGGATGGTGTTACTGGTTATTTTGAGATGGGGGGGATGGGGCAATATCCTCATACTTACTATCAGTCATCAAGCCAGCCCAATTTTATTAATAATTACGCGCCCGTGTTTTCTAATGTTAATAGCCTGCCTATGGATGGTAATGGTGGTTATTATGATGGGAATCATCAATATCCTATCGGAAATGTAGGTGCTCCTTCTCCAGAGGGTCCTTGGTTATTTACATATAATCGACCCTCATCTGACTTTTGGA
Organism: uncultured Thiotrichales bacterium; assembly: GCA_903870015.1. Taxonomy (GTDB): domain Bacteria; phylum Pseudomonadota; class Gammaproteobacteria; order Francisellales; family CACEW01; genus CAIQBE01. The sequence goes on along the minus strand of CAIQBE010000006.1, from coordinate 17,619 downwards.
TGCATGAAGGTGTTATAAAATTTGTTTTTAACATACCTCAAAGAGATCAGGGTGTTAAATATGATGCATGCCCTTCTGAGTATTATGCTATGGGGCCTTTGTGTTATCAGGTCGTGTATAATACTCATGGCCCGGATGGGGGTCTTGATGGCGGTAATGATAACTTATCTTATGCTAATAACGGTTCAGGGCAACAGGGTAGTGTTATACAAAATGATACAATTAATATTATTGTTAATAACAAAGCAGGGGTTGATACTGTTAGATCGGGGTTAAATAATTTTCAGCCAAATACTTATGATGTATCCGCTGCTAATTAGGTTGTTATAAAACTACTTGTGCTTCAAGTGATCTTGAAATATCATAAGAAAAAACTTAGGGTGTGGCTATGGCTAAAAAAGAGAATAAAGAAAGCAAAGAAGCAGTCGCTGCCAAAGATCCCTTGACGCTTGTGTATTTGCGCAATGAGTTTTATCGGGATAATTTTCGACGCTTGGTGTGGTTGTTGTTTATTAGTATCGCCTTAAATATCGGCTTGGGCGTGGGCTTGATTTATACGGGCAGCAAGACGCCGGGTAACTACTTTTTTGCCACGACCGATGTCGGGCAGCTGATTCCTTTGTATCCTACCACTCAGCCTGTTGTTTCTAATTCTACGGTGATTAGTTGGGTGAGTAACAATGTTCCGCAAATTTATCAACTAGATTTTATTAATTATCGTGCGCAGTTGAATCAAATGCAGGCGTATTTTACGCCAGCAGGTTGGACCTCTTTTGTGAATGCCTTTAGTCCGCAATTAAAAAACTTGGTCAGCCAGCAGTTGGTTATGAGTGCGACCCCAACCGATGTGCCCGTGATTACTGGTGCTGCAGTGTTTGGCGGTGTTTATAAATGGCAGGTGCAGATGCCTTTGGTCATTAACTTGCAACAAGGTAGCACTCAGACGACCCAAAAAGTGATTCTTACGGTTGTCGTTGATCGTGTTAATAATGTGTCGTCGCATCAACTATTGGGTATTGAGCAGATTATTCAACAAGTGCAGCCTCAGGCACAACAATAGGGAGTCATCATGGCCATTGATATTCCTTTGGTATTGGCAAAACTGGCGGCTAAGCGTGAAAAGACGTTTCAGTATCGTAATAAAGATTTAACGTTAGATGAGGTTTTTTCTTTTGCGGGTGGCATGCCCATTTTGGTCAGAAAGGCCAATTTATTATCAGACTTTTTATTTGGACGTAAGTTATATGTCAGTTTTGTCAATGAACCGGGTAGTTTAACTGGTGAAAAAGTCGTGATTTTGCCCGAGCAATCCGCTTTTATGTTGGTGATGTTGTTGTATGATGTGGTCGAAGAGTTGATTGTCAGTACTAATGCTAAGATTGTGAATTTGACTTAAAAAACTTTATTTTATCCCCATTTTTGTGCTAAACTTTCGGTACTGAAAGAAGGAGCATCGAATGACTAAGGGACCTCGTAATATCCATTTGACCAATATAATGCGCTATCGCTTTCCGATAGCGGCTATTGCTAGTATTTTGCATCGTATTTCTGGCTTGATCATTTTTTTATTGATCCCTTTTGTGTTGTGGTTGTTGCGGTCTTCTTTGGCTTCGCCGCAGGAGTTCTTATTGGTTCAGGACTTTATGGGGTCATTGTGGGTGAGTGTGCTCGTTTGGGTTGTTGCCTCTGCGACTTTCTATCATTTACTTGCGGGTATTAAACATTTAATCATGGATATGGGGCATCTTGAAGAAAAAACCACTGGGCGTGTTGCTAGTATTGTGGTTTTGCTTTTAGGAATTGCTGGTGCAATTTTAATGGGAGTATGGGTTCTATGTTAACACAAATTACTACATTGACGCGTAATGGCCTAAAAGATTGGTTTGTACAGCGTATTTCTGCTGTCATTTTGGCCTGTTATCTTTTGTTGATTTTTGGTTATATTTTGGGGCATCATCCTTTGCAATATTCCGATTGGTCAGATTTATTTCATTTTAATGCGATGCGTGTGTTTACGGTATTGGCGATTTTGTCATTAGCCGCGCATTCTTGGATTGGGGTGTGGACGGTGTTGACGGATTATGTTAGTTGTAAATTAGTCCGAGGCACCTTAATGACCTTGGTTGCGGTGTTGTTGATCGTTTATGTCTTGTGGGCCATTACAATTTTGTGGAGCTAATCGATGATTTCAAAGTATGAATTTGATGCAATTATTATTGGTGCTGGTGGTGCGGGTTTACGTGCAGCCATTGAGATGGCGGGCTCTGGTTTAAAGACCGCAGTAATTACCAAAGTGTTTCCAACACGTTCACATACGGTATCGGCCCAGGGGGGGATGGCGGCGGCTTTGGGTAATGCTCATGCCGATGACTGGCGTTGGCACATGTATGATACTGTTAAGGGCTCTGACTATATTGGCGATCAAGATGCGATTGAATATATGTGTGAAATCGCCCCTCAGGCTGTATATGAGCTTGAGCATATGGGGATGCCGTTTTCACGTCAAGATGATGGGCGTATTTATCAGCGTGCTTTTGGTGGTATGTCACGTGAATTTGACGTTTCCAAAGTGGCCCAGCGCACATGCGCGGCATCAGATCGTACTGGGCATGCACTGTTGCATACTTTGTATCAAGCAAACTTAAAAGCAAAAACCCAGTTTTTTACCGAATGGTATGCTTTGGATTTGGTTAAAAACCAAAATGGTGAAGTGGTCGGGGTGATGGCCCTTTGTATGGAAACGGGCGAGATGGCCTTTTTTCATGCACGTGCAACAGTTTTGGCGACAGGCGGTGCCGGACGTATTTTTCAATCGACGACCAATGCATACATTAACACTGGTGATGGTATTGGTATGGCTTTACGTGCTGGGGTTCCGGTACAAGATATCGAATTTTGGCAATTCCATCCCACGGGTATCGCCGGTGCTGGGGTTTTAGTGACCGAAGGCTGTCGTGGTGAAGGTGGCGTATTGCGTAACAAAGATGGTGAGCGCTTTATGGAGCGCTATGCACCTAATGCCAAAGACCTAGCGTCACGAGATGTGGTTTCTCGCGCGAGCATGATGGAGATTCGTGAAGGTCGTGGTTTGCAACAGGATGGTATTGACTATTTGCAGTTAGATTTAACGCATTTGGGTGAGCAAATTATTTCTGAACGTTTACCAGGCATTCGTGAATTGGCGATGACCTTTGCCCATGTCGATCCGGTGAAACAAATGATTCCTGTGGTGCCGACGTGTCATTACATGATGGGTGGTTTGCCCACCAATGTTCACGGTCAAGTCTTGACCATGGATGCCAAAGGCAAAGATAAAATCGTGACGGGGCTTTATGCCGTAGGTGAGTGTGCGAGCGTGTCAGTCCATGGCTCGAATCGTTTGGGTAGTAATTCTTTACTTGATTTGGTCGTGTTTGGTCGTGCCGCGGGTATTCATGTGATTGACTCTATTCGTGAGGGGCATTTGCCTGAGCATGGTTATGTCGATAGCGATCTTGATGCGGCCCAGGCGCGTTTAAATCGCTGGGAAAATAGCACGGGTACTGAAAGTTTCCAAGCTATTCGTAATGAAATGAAAGCAATCATGCAAAAAGATTTTGGTGTGTTTCGTTTAGGCGAATATATGGAACAGGGCTTGGAAAAATTAAAAGCTTTACGTGAACGCTTAAATCACGCGTTTTTGCCCGATAAATCTAAAATTTTTAATACCAATAAAATCGAAGCGCTGGAGATGGATAATCTCATGGCAGTGGCCATGGCAACCGCAGTTGCAGCGATGTATCGTACTGAGAGTCGTGGTGCGCACAGTCGGGAAGATTTCCCAGCGCGTGATGATGAAAACTGGCTCAAGCATACCGTGTATTTTATGCAAGGTGACAAGATGAAAACGCGTGCGGTTAATATGAGCCCTACCAAAGTAGCCCCATTTCAACCCAAGGCCAGAACTTATTAGACTTTGAGCGCATAAGGAGTTAAAAAGAAATGTCAGAAATGAAAATGCAAAAAATAGAATTTCAAGTATATCGTTATGATCCTGAGGTTGATGCTAAGCCGCGTATGCAAAAGTATCATCTTGATATTCCCGAACATAGCAGCATGATGGTTTTGGGTGCCATTGAAAAACTGAAAGAGCAGGATCCTACGATTAGTTTGCGCCGTTCTTGCGGTGAAGGGGTATGTGGTAGTGATGGCATTAATATTAATGGTAAAAATCGCTTAGCCTGTATTACTCCTGTTATTTCTTTAAAATCTCCGATTGTTTTACGGCCGTTACCTGGTTTACCTGTGATTCGAGATTTAATTGTAGATATGACGCAGTTTTATAAAAATTATGAACGTGTTAAGCCTTATTTACAGCCAGGGTCCGAACCCGCACCGTCCAAAGAACGTTTACAATCACCAGCAGATCGTGCCAAGTTAGATGGTTTGTATGAGTGTATCTTGTGTGCGTGTTGCACCACGAGTTGTCCTTCGTTTTGGTGGAATCCCGAAAAATTTGTTGGCCCTGCAGGATTGTTGCAGGCTTATCGTTTTGTGGTGGATAGTCGTGATAAAGCCACCGACGAGCGTTTACGTGAGCTCGAAGATCCCTATAGTTTATTTCGTTGCCGTGGCATTATGAATTGTGTCGATGTATGTCCCAAGGGCTTAAATCCCACTAAGGCTATTGGTAAGCTTAGATCTCTTATGTTAAAGAATGCGGTGTAAATCATGGATAGTATGAATGACTTATGGCAGAGCTCTCAGCTTGAAGGTGAGAATGCAACATACTTAGAAGCACTTTACGAAAATTATCTTGATGATCCTAAAAGTATTAGCCCACAATTGCGTGCTTATTTTGATACTTTGGCAGGAGGTAATGCTGCCAATGAACCTCGACATTCACAGGTGCGTGAGGCTTTTATTGATCTTGCGCACAAGCCTAAAGTTTTTACAAACCCAGTCTCAGGCGTTGATCCTGTTAAATTTAATCAAGTGATGAATTTAGTGAATAGCTATCGTCGCTTGGGTCACTATGTTGCTAAAATTGATCCGCTTAAAATAAACCCTGGTAAGTCCCAAAGGGATTTAAGTCCAAGTAGCCATGGTTTAACGGATGCTGATCTTAAGCTTACGTTTCCTATTCCCAATATGCCTGCAAAACCGCTCGAGTCGATTTTGGCGGATTTGCGCAAGATTTATTGCGGTAGTATTGGCTATGAATATGCCTATATCGATGATGATAACATTCGTGAATGGTTGCGCGTACAGATTGAAACACCCCGTCCAGCCTTAACGGTTGAACAAAAAAAATGGTTATTGCAACGCATGATGGCCGCCGATGGTTTAGAAAAATATTTAGGCACGCGTTATGTGGGGCAAAAGCGCTTTGGTCTTGAGGGCGGTGATAGTCTTATTCCGTTGATGGACAAAATTATTTTGGATGCGTGTGATGGCGGTACCAAAGAAATTGCGATTGCCATGGCGCATCGTGGTCGTTTAAATGTGTTGGTCAATGTCATGGGGATGCCACCTAGGGATTTATTTGCCGGTTTTGAAGGTAAGCATCGAACTGATTTAATTGCCGGCGATGTAAAATATCACAATGGTTATTCTTCAGATGTGCAGACCAAAGGTGGTATGGTGCATCTGGCTTTGGCTTATAATCCTTCGCATTTAGAAATTGTTTCTCCGGTTGTTGATGGCTCGATCCGTGCGCGTCAATATCGTAGGGCGTTGGTGCAACAAGAAGTCTCGGCGCAAGATCAAGTCTTTGCGATTCATACGCATGGCGATGCTGCTTTTGCGGGCCAAGGTTGTATTTATGAAATGTTTAATATGGCCCAAACCCGCGGTTATGGTAATGGCGGAGCGGTGCATATTGTGATTAATAATCAGGTTGGCTTTACCACGAGTAATCCCCTGGATGCTCGTAGTACGTATTATTGTACTGATATTGCCAAGATGTTTGATATTCCAGTATTGCATGTCAATGGTGATGACCCAGAAGCGATTTGGTGGGTGGCTGAATTGGCATTGCGCTATCGCCACACGTTTAAGCGTGATGTCGTTATTGATTTAGTATGTTATCGACGCCATGGGCATAACGAATCTGATGAGCCTGCGGCGACACAGCCTTTGATGTATCAGGTGATTAAGGCCTTGCCTGCGGCTTGGAAACTTTATGCTGAGCGTTTAAAAGCTGAAGGTGTGGTTGATGATGCCTTGATTGAAACCCTGCAGCAAGATTATAAAAAATCGTTGGAAGCAGGTGACCCTGTGCGTGCTTTGGTTGCGCCTGAACTTAACAAAAAATTTATTAGCAATTGGCAGCCATATTTTAACCAAACTTGGCAAGTGCCTTATGTTTCTAAAGTGCCTGTCAAAGATATTCAGGCTTTGGGTGCTGTCCTTGATCATATTCCCGAAAACTTTACCGTGCAACCTCAGGTTGAAAAGACTTTGCAAGCCCGTGCCAAAATGACTACGGGTGAAACGCCGATTAACTGGGGTTATGCCGAAATTATGGCGTATGCGACTTTAGTGAATCAGGGCATTAATGTCCGCTTGTCTGGTGAAGATTGTGGTCGTGGTACTTTTGCACATCGCCATGTCGTGTTGCATGATCAAAAAAATGATTCTTGTTATGTGCCGCTTGATAGTGTTGCTAAAAAAGAGGCTAAATTTGTAGTCATTGATTCGATTTTATCAGAAGAAGCGGTATTGGCTTTTGAGTATGGTTATGCCGGTAGCAGCCCTGAGAGTTTGGTATTGTGGGAAGCCCAATATGGTGACTTTGCCAACGGTGCTCAAGTGGTCATTGATCAATTTATTAGTTCGGGTGAAGAAAAATGGGGGCGTTTGTGTGGCTTGGTGATGTTGCTGCCCCATGGTCAACAGGGTGAAGGCCCTGAACATTCCTCGGCAAGGCTGGAGCGCTTTTTGCAATTATGTGCCCATGATAATATGCAAGTATGTGCACCGACAACGCCAGCGCAAATCTACCATTTGCTGCGTCGTCAAGTGCTGCGTCCTTTGAGAATTCCTTTGATTATTATGTCCCCCAAAAGTTTGTTGCGTCATCCTTTGGTTGTTTCGACCTTAGATGACTTGGCCAATGGTGAGTTTCATAATGTTTTACCAGAGCTAGATGATCTAACACCTAAAAAAATCAAGCGTGTGGTTATTTGCCAAGGTAAAGTTTATTATGATTTGTTAGCCAAACGCCGTGAGCAAAATATTCAAAATGTTGCGATCATTCGTTTGGAACAGATGTATCCTTTCCCCAAAGCAGAGATGCAGGAAGTGTTGGCGCCTTATTCTCATGTCAAAGATTGGGTTTGGTGTCAAGAAGAGGGCTACAATCAAGGTGCTTGGTTTAAAGTAGTCGAAGACATTAATCCGCTCTTGCCCAAAAATTGTGCTTTACAGTATGTTGGCGAAGAGGCTTATGCTTCAGCGGCCGTCGGTTATCCTGATGTATTCCAAAAGCATCAAGCAGCGTTGGTAGCGAAAGCGTTGGCGGTCTAACATGACCCTGTCACATTTTAATCACCTGTTAAGTAAAGCCTTTCGCTGGTTTTTATGGGTTGTTGTGATGATCATGACGCTCACTTTGATTTTGAGCGCTTGTATTTTTTTTACTTTGTTGATTGCTGAACATGATGGCAAATTAGATAAATGGGTGCATGAGGGTACCGGTTGGGAAATGCAATATCATGATATGCATATTGGTATTAATGCCTGGAATCCTAGTATTGTTATTGATGGTGTTGTCGTTACAGATTCAAAAAATCCCCGTGTCCAATTTAAACTCGATCGATTTGAAGTCGATTTAGCTGTCTGGCCAACTTTGTTCAAACGTGAACCTGTAACCTCACAAATTGAGGTCTCGGGTTTGCGGCTTGATGCCAAAGAAATATCAGATACTCAATGGTCGATCAATAATATGCTTGTCGGTGGTGTGTCAAGTAATTCCGATCTATCCCAGTTGCTAGTTAAGTTGTTGTTAGATCAAAAGAAAATTAATATTCATGACTTATATTTTCATGTTGATTTATTAAACAGCCATGACTATACCTTTACACCCGTTAATTTGCTTTGGTATGGCACTGCTCATAAAGTGAAGTTGAGCACGGGTATGCAGAATGTCCCTAATAGCCAATTTGTGCTCAGTGCTCAATTTGTTCCAGCACCAGAGGTCATGGATTATAATGCTTGGAAAATTAACTTTAATGGCTCGATTTCAGCCAGTGATTTTTCCCCTTTATTGGTCGGCCATAGTTTGTATCAATTAAAGATACTTTCAGGGGGAGGGGAGCTTGATTTTAATGGCTTGTTTGATCAGGGTGACTTGAGCCAGCTGCAGGTCGGGGTCAGCTTAAATAACTTAAATTTAACCCATACTGATGCTGCGCCTATTAATATTACTAAAGTAGATGAGCAAGTTTTTTGGCATAGTTTTGGTAAAGGCAAGGGCTGGTCTTTGCGGATTCAACCGGTCTCTGGTGCCGCTTCAGCTTTAGGCGTCGATGGTGCAGGCGTGGCGGTCGTAACCTATCATCCTCAGGATCTTGTGCATACGTGGGTGATTTCGGCTGATGATGTTGATTTAGGTATTTTGGGCCAGTGGGTTGATTTTGGTTTTACCTCAAATCAGGAAATTGCTAAAGTTTGGAATGTTTTAAATCCTGAGGGTACCGTAGAAACTTTGCAGGTAACAGCAGGGGCTAGTTCAGGCACGGTTAGTTTTGCGGGTAGAAATTTAACGGTTGATCCGAGTGTTATGTTTCCTCATGGTTGGCCACCTTCAGTGGTAAAGCTCACGAGTACTTGGCAAGAGACTAAAAATAAAAAAAATTGGCTTGTGACTTTAAATAGTTTGATGTTGCAAAATGATCATCTCACTTTCAATGCTCAAGGGGCATTAAAAATTCCGGTGGCAGATCCCAGTAATCCTTATCTGGATTTACGAGCAAGCTTGCAGGCACAAAATTTAGATCAGGTTGCATCTTATTACATTCCGCAAAACTTTCAACACCTGGCTGGATGGTTGAATCAAGGTTTGGTAAAACTACCGAGCGTGAATGCCAATTTAGTGTGGCAGGGTCAATTACGTGATATGCCTTATGCGGATCAAGCTCATCCAGGCTTATTTCATCTTGAGGTTGATACGACGAATGCAGCCATTCAGCCATGGATGAATTGGCCGCTTATTTCAAATTTAAATGCTAAACTTTTATTTAATAACCAGCGCTTTACTATTGATGCCGATGGTGCACAGACCCAAGGTATTACTTTACATAAAGTCCATTTTGAAATGAAAGATATGCGGCCATTGCTGTTGGCGCCTATTGTGATTACTGGTAGCGCTAATCCTACAGGTGCGCAGGCTTTGAATTATTTTGGCAGTATGCCTTTATTGAGCCAGCGTTTGCAAAGTATTGTTAAAAATAATTTACAGTTAACCGGTGTGGTGCCTTTGCTACTTAATATTACCATTCCTTTGCATCAGGCTCCTGGGCAGGCCCCTGTGATTGCCTCAGGGAGTGTTACTTTTAACGCCAATACTTTGACTCGGGTAGATGATGGTCAAACGACCTGGGCTTTTAAAAATATTATAGGGGCTTTGAATTTTCAAAATGCCTATTTATCAAGCTCTGATTTTAGCTTTATGTTCAAAGATTTATTATGTAGTTTGCAAGTTATTCAAAGCCCTGCAAATAATTTGCATCTCTTAGTCCCTGAGCTTAAGCTCTATGGACAGACGTTTAGTAATGTGAATGTTTTTATTCAGCCAGCCCCTGATAATGATCCAGCGCCTGTCAAAAATCCTATGGTAACCTTGGTGCTCAATGATGCGGATGCTGTGGGTACTGTTATTTTGAATCCTCAAGGCAATATTCAAGCGAGTTTTGATAAGTGGATTATTACCCCCTTTACTACTGCGACTAAGACGGCATCGCCTAACAGCAGTCTTGTAGGTGTTACGACTGTGGATACAGAAGATGCTTTGCCCTCAGATTATTTGGCTCATATGGGGGCTTTGCTTGCAAAGATTCCCCCTTTGGCGATTACTGTGAAACAATTTGCTTATGGTTTAGATCCTATGGGATCTTTGTTTTTGCAATCTAATCCAATGTCTGATGGTATCTTGATTCATCGATTGACTGTGGGTGATGATGATGCCAAGGTTGATCTTGCGGGCAGTATTGTGACGCATAATAAAAGTGATGAAGTCAGTGCTGCCGGTACGCTTTCGGGCGATAATTTTGGTAAGGCTTTAACGCAGTTAGGTTATCCTGGTATTTTGGATGCGGGGAGTGGTACGATTAAATTTCAATTTAATTGGTTTGGCCGTGTGCTACATCCTGAGTGGACAACATTTCAGGGGAGTGCTAATTTTGATGTGGGAGGAGGTACATTTCTTACAGTCGATACGGGTATTGCGCAGATATTTGGTTTATTAAGTGTCAATACCGTTTTTAGCACGGTTTCTTTTAATTTCAAAAATATTTTTCAAGGCGGATTGGCTTTTAATACTATTAAGGGTGATTATGTTATTCATAATGGTGTTGCACACACTGATAATTTGGCCATTACGGGGCCAACCGCTGATGTGCATGTGAAGGGGGATATGGATGTTCCTAATAATACCATCGATCAGGTTTTGACAATTAAGCCGCAGTTAGGTATGAGTGCTACGCTTGCCGCAACATTTATTGGAGGCCCGATTGTGGGTGCTGCGACGTTTGTTGCCAATGCGCTGATTAGTAATGTCGTTTTAAGAAATGTTGGCTTTAGCTATCATGTCACGGGCCCATTGAGCAGTCCAAAAGCAGAATCATTGCCGAGTAATGATCAACCCACGTCGACTTCTGTGCCCTTGGCACCTTTAGCCAAGCCTTCAACCATCCCTGATGCACAGATACCATTGGTACCTCTTGTGCCCCCTAAAGGAGTGCAATAAATCTTTATGCGTACACTGATATGGTTTCGCAATGATTTACGTATAGAAGATCAACCAGCGTTGTTTGAGGCAGTAAAAGCCGGGGTTGATGGTGTTTTAGCAGTCTATGTCTTAACGCCTGAAACTTGGGGTTATCATGAAGCTGCAGCCGTTAAGATAGAATTTATTTTGCGCAATTTGCGTTGTTTGCAGGAGGCATTGGCCGCGCTTAATATTCCCTTGCAAGTGCATACTGTGCCGACCTATCAGGATTGTGCCGCTTTGATCACTCAGCTATGTCAAGCCCATCAGATTAAAGCGGTTTATGTCAATGAACAATATGAGATTGATGAGCGTCAGCGCGACCAATCCGTGATGTCCAAGCTTCAAGAGTTCAATATATTGTGGCATAGTTTTCATAGTGATGTTTTGGTGACTCCTGGCATGATTTTAAGTGCCAAAAATGAGCCGATCAAAGTTTTTACGCCATTCAAGAAAAAGTGGCTGGCTTTTTGTCATGATTTTATTGAGCTTAAAACATTGCCTGTGCCCCATAAAATCAAGCATGCTTTTGCAGAATCTAATAGCATTCCTAAAGCGCTGCCTCATTTTGTCAGTGATATTCCTGAAGATTTATGGCCAGCAGGAGCGCATCATGCTCATACTTTGTTACAGAAATTTATGACGCAGCATATCGATGACTATGCGGTAGCCAGGGATGTACCAGGATTGGATGCCACTAGCCATTTATCGCCTTATTTAGCCCAGGGGGTGCTTTCAGTGCGCACTGTGCTGCATCATCTTTGTCGGCATTATGAGGTTGATGTGATGCAGTTAAGTACCCTGCAAGGGGTTGGTACTTGGCTCAATGAACTTATTTGGCGGGAATTTTATAAGCATCTGGTATTTTTATTTCCTAAAATCTGTTGCTATCAGAGTTTGCGCTCGCAGCATCACTATTGGCCTTGGAATGAAGATAAAACTCTTTTTGCTGCTTGGTGCGAAGGTAGAACGGGGTTCCCATTGATTGATGCCGCCATGAGACAGCTGAATCAAACCGGTTGGATGCATAATCGTTTGCGCATGAATGTGGCAATGTTTTTAAGTAAATTATTGATGGTCGATTGGCATTGGGGCGAGAGTTATTTTTCTAAGCATCTGGTTGATGGGGATCTTGCGGCCAATAATGGCGGGTGGCAGTGGTGTGCCGGGGTGGGTACCGATGCTGCGCCGTATTTTCGCATTTTTAACCCCACGACCCAAAGTGAAAATTTTGATCCTGATGGCGCCTTTATCCGGCAGTTTTGTCCTGAGCTTAGCGACTTTGATAACAAGGCTATTCATGCGCCGTTTGAGTACAATCCTCTTTTGGCTGCGCAAGTTGGGTATCCACGGCCCATTATTGACTATAAGGCCGCGCGTGCCAAAGCTTTGGACTTGTTGAAGCATTTCAAGTAAAATAGGGGCCTTTAATAAGGGGCTAACATCATGACACAGTTACCGATGATTATTTTAGACTTTGGTTCACAATATACTGAGCTAATTGCGCGCCGCGTACGTGAGCTTAATGTTTATTGCGAAGTGTGGCCTTTTGATGTCGCCGCTCAGAAGATTATTGATGCGAAGCCTCAGGGTATTATTTTATCAGGTAGTCATGAGTCGGTTTATGAGAATGACAATTTTCGTATTCCGCAATGTGTGTTTGATCTTAATATTCCTTTATTGGGTATTTGTTATGGCATGCAGGCGATGGCGCATCAACATGGTGGAGAAGTGCGTGCTCATGATAAAAAAGAATTTGGCTTAGCGCATTTAACGCAAGAGCATAGTGATGAGATTTTTACGGATATTCCTAAGCAGAGTCGTGTTTGGATGAGTCATGGTGATCAAGTGGCGACTTTGGGGGCTGATTTTATGGTGCTGGCCTCATCTGAAAATACGCCTAATGCTATGATGAAGCATCGTGCCAAACCCTGGTATGGCGTGCAATTTCACCCTGAGGTTACTCATAGTGAATTTGGTAAAATTTTATTGAGCAATTTTGTTTTGCGTATTTGTAAAGTTATACCTACCTGGACGCCAGAGCATATTTTTGATGATTTGGTCGCGAGTCTGAATCAGCAAGTTGCTTCCAGTGAACAGGTGTTGTTGGGTTTGTCAGGCGGTGTGGATTCAATGGTTTTAGCGGTATTGCTGCGGCGCATTTTGGGTGATCGTTTGCACTGTGTTTTTGTGAATACTGGCTTATTGCGTCATTTTGAATCAACGCAATTAGTCGATAAATTTAAAGAATTAGATTTGCAGGTGCAGGTTGTTGATGCCGGCGCAGAATTTTTGGGTGCGTTAAAAGGGGTGAGTGACCCTGAGCAAAAGCGTAAAGTGATTGGCCGCGTATTTATTGAAGTTTTTGAACGCGAAGCGTTAAAGCTCACTAATATTAGCTTTTTAGCGCAGGGCACGATTTATCCTGATGTGATTGAATCCGCTGGCGCACATAATAGCAAAGCCAAAGTGATTAAGTCCCATCATAATGTCGGTGGCTTGCCCGAGCGTTTGCCCTTTAAGTTATTGGAGCCTTTGCGTAAATTATTCAAAGATGAAGTGCGTGCTTTGGGTCGGTTTTTAAAAATTCCTGAGCTTTTAGTAATGCGGCACCCTTTTCCTGGTCCAGGTTTGGGCGTGCGTATTTTGGGTGAAATTAAGCCTGAATATGTTGCGATCTTACAGCAAGCCGATCATATCTTTTTAGAGGTATTACACGAGCGCGGCTGGTATCAAAAATGCAGCCAAGCCTTTGCGGTATTCTTGCCAGTCAAATCCGTTGGGGTGATGGGTGATGGCCGCAAATATGACTATGTCATTAGTCTGCGCGCGGTTGAGACAACAGACTTTATGACTGCAACACCTGTGCGTTTGCCCTATGAAGTGCTAGAAGAAGCCGCCCATCGCATCGTCAACGAAGTCCCTCATGTATCACGCGTGGTGTATGATATTTCCGGCAAGCCTCCGGCGACGATTGAGTGGGAATGACAAAAAATGCCCTCTACGCATTACATGCAAGAAGCCCTCAGGCAGGCTGAGCTTGCCCAGGCTATGGGTGAAGTGCCGGTTGGTGCGGTTTTGGTGTTGAATGACCAAATCATCGCGCGCGCGCATAATCAAAATATCACTTTAAATGACCCTTCAGCGCATGCTGAAATTATGGTTTTGCGTGCTGCGGGCGCATTATTAAATAACTATCGTTTATTGCATACCCAGCTTTATGTAACGCTTGAGCCTTGTTTGATGTGCCTAGGTGCTATCGTGCATGCCCGGGTTGGCAGGGTGGTTTTTGGGGCTTCTGATCCTAAAACGGGTGCTTGTGGCTCTTGTGTGAGTGCTCATGCGTTTTCGCATCATAACCATCGTGTGGAAGTTGAGGGTGGGGTGCTTGCCGATACTAGTGCTCTGATGCTCAAAACTTTTTTTAGCGCCCGGCGACGTTAGTATTTTTTATTTTTCAAATATAATTCTTTCTTAATATATCATTTTAGTGTATAATTTTTTCATTATTATTTTGTATTGTAAAAACTCAGGGAGAGAGTTATGTCATCGGGATTGGACTCGGCGGGTTTGTTCATTGATTTTTTTGTGTTGAATGCTTCTTTGGAGCTTGTAGAAGAGTATGATGCTCACCCAAAAAATGTTCCTGTTTCTCTTGTTTTTGGAGAGCCAGATCTTGCTGTGTGCTCTGATCAGAATTATTTTAAAAATGTAAAATCAATTCTTTTGCTGGTGAATCAAGCAGATGCAAGTGAGGTTCGTCATTTGGACTATTGCGTACGATGGCTTTCCCATTTTTCTCAACGGCCGCGCATTGATGTTCTTCCTTATTATAATGAAAAGAAAGGGGGGGCTTGCATAGAGCTTGGTACTCTAAAAGCCTGCATTTCTCGTTTGCCTGTGACCCTATATTCTCCTATCCTTAATTTAGGTGCTGCTCAATTTTATGAGGGATTATTATCTTTGATTATCATTAATGAGCGCCCTGTATTAGCCCCTTCAGAAGCTGCAACTGGTTTATCTCCTCTGCCTGAGCCTTGTGTTGCTTGGTTGCTAGAATCAGGCTATATTGTTTCAGAGGAAAATGCAGAATATATTTTTGTGAACCAGGCTCACCCAGATGCAAAGGTTTGTTTCACGCAGTGCTTAGATATCCTCCATTCTGAGCGTTCTACAAAACTGATTCATGTCATTCCTTTTTGTCCTATAGGCGTTCCCTCGAAGTCTGAGGTAAGTCTATTAGGTATCAGATCGATGATTCATGGGCATCCTCTTCTTTGTGAGAGAGAAGTGTCCTCCATTGTCACGCATAAACCGATTGTTAATGTAGATAGCGAAGACTTCCTTGATAATGAATTACAGCGTATTGATTCAGGTATTTCTAAAGGTCCTGCTGCGGGATCATCATCACTCACATTTTCGACGAGTAGCTCTGCGAGTTCGGTATCTGTTGGTAGTGAGCCCTAGATTTTTACACCTGGGGCACAGCATAAGGTGGTTCTGACATTAAGCGTTTAAGTTTATTAACACACAGTAACACTAACAATCCCAGTCCGATTGATACCAAGCCTACCCATAAGAAGGTTTTGAAATACAGCGGATTGCTTATCGTTAAAGCTACTGCGTTTTGCGGTAAATTCGGTGCCATGGCAATATAGCCTGATAATACCCCGCCAATGCCTGTGGCTAATTGCCAAAAACCCATCATTAGGCCTTCTTGACCCTCGGGGGCGAGGCTGCCGACCATCGAAATCCCCAGTGGGCTGACCAGCAATTCTGCCGTTGAAAAGATCGCGTAGGCAATCACAACGTAACGTGCTGGCATTAATACATTGTTATGTAGCGCAATCATCCAGGCTAAAAAAGCAAAGCCAATTCCTATGATCATCAGCGATCCGGCAAATTTTAATGATAGCGATGGATTTTTGCCTTTGATGCTTAAATAAAACCAGAGGCGACTTAATACCAAGCCTATTAAAATTACAAATACACCATCAAACGCAAAAAATGAGGCGGCGGGGATATTCATGCCTAAAAAGTGGGTATCGACATTGGTGCTGATAAATACGGATAAGAACGAGGGTTCAAGAGAGTATAAAGTCCAGAATGCGATCGAAATTACAGCCAATGCGGTAAAGGCAATTAGGCGATTTCTTGCGATTTTGCTGGGCTGTTGAAACGCAATGCGTAGTAATATGGCGACCATGATGATAGTGAGGGCGATGATTAAGATATTATTGAGCGTTAAATTTTGGAACAGTAGCATGCTCATGGGGGTGCCGATGGTCACTGAGCCGGTTAGCGCGGCATAAAGCTTTTTGCGGGACCAGCTGACTTGTGGGGCAATGCTGCGGCCTGTGTGAGGAGTAATGTGGTGGCTGGAAAACTGGAACAGCAATAGGGCTAAGACTAAGCATACGGTATCTAGGCCAAATTCTAAGGCAAAGCCGTGGGCATCGGCCACAGCGCCGCCACCAAAAATCCCAATCACTGCGCCTAAGTTAAAAAATAAATAAAATAAAGTAAAGCCGGCCTCGCGCAAAGGACTATCTTTGGCATAGCAATGATCGACCATGCACCATAAAGCGGGCGTTGCTAAGGCATTGCCTACAACAAATAGAGCGAGGCCCAAATACATCGCGCTGATGCTATTAATACAAAAACAAGCCATGCCTAGGGCACAGACGATTAAACCTACGCGAGAGGCATGGATATAGCCTAATTTGCCAGCGAGGTATCCACCTGGTAGGGGTAAAATCCACAGCAAAGCCATCGCCGCTGAAAATACGCCAAAGGCTAAATCATTAGACATATGCAGCTGATTGGTTTGGTATAAGGTGAGTGAGGCTAAGATGCCACCAAAGGCCGCCATAAATAACGCATAGCATAAGGTCAATGGAATGAGGGCTTTGGGATGTTTTAAATTTTGGGTCATACGATCATCTTTATGATGTGAAGCGATCATTTTAGCATTTTTGTGAGGTTTTGCTAACTTTTAAATTGAGCCGCATTAAAATTACCAATATCGTTTTAATGCGGCGAGCTGTAAGATTTTTTATTTTGTAGGTGCTTTGGGTTTGTATCCTTGGCTCTTTTCAAATCTTTCTGCCATATAGAACGATGTTGCTGTTGCTACTGTTGTATCTGATTTGAATGTATCTCTGGAGGATGGGCTTCCATATGATGAGCTTCCTGTTGGTGCGGTAACGGTGGTGCTGTCTAATGAATCCCGACGTACTTTACTGTCACCTAATCTGCCAGTGCATGTTCTGCCAGTGAATGTTTCGATTAAACGTGTGGTTAATTCTTGCCCTGCTTGTCCTGATGTTGCTCTGACAGTCCCTCTTGCTGCTTTTGCGGGTGCTCCTCTTAGAGTGGAAGTATCCACAGGTGTTACCGGGCCGGCATCATCTAAATAGGGTTTTGCAGAGTGTGTTGGTTTTTTATAACCACTAAGTGCCCTTTTCTGCTCTGCTTTTAGTGCATTAAATGCTGCTTCTAATTCGGCGGCCTTGGCTTGATCTATCTTCTGCCGTTCTATTCTACGACCATGGATGTTATATGACATAATTCTCCTCCTTGAGTTTTATATTGTCATGGTTATTATATATATTTTTGTATTATTTGTCAATATGATTTTTATTTTATAT
>CAIQBE010000005.1 GCA_903870015.1 uncultured Thiotrichales bacterium | reverse complement strand
TTATTATTATTATTATTATTCGCGGTGATCGCCTTTGTGATGGTGGTACAAACGACCATAGTAATATTGATCACTGCTTTTAAGACCTGTTAATACAGCCATTTGGTTATAAGCCTTTTTAACAAAAGCGACAACGGGCTTATGGTAGCCGTTGCGACGGGTGGTCGATGCACTGGATGTTTTGCTGTTCATGATATTACCCTCACTTGTTATTGTTATTGCTTCCGGTAACTCAGAGGTGTCTTAATCCTCATGGCTTTATGATGAATGATTATTATAACTATGTCAAATTTGCGATTTTAAAATAAATAAAATAAATTGATAAAGAAAAATCAGCAACTTATTAGTTGCATAATGTTGGTTAAATTGATGATAAAAAACAAACTGGGTTATTTTTGATCCATACAAACGAGGTAAATCTCAGGGGAGCGGTCGCGCGAGGCTTCTGGCTTCACAAAGTGGACATCGTTAAAGTGGCTGCGTAGGTTTTTAGCAAAATCATCAAAACCAGCCCCCTGAAAACCTTTGGTAAGAAAATGCCCCTTGGGTTTTAGGGCCTTGAGGACAAAATCAAAGGCGAGCTCTAGTAAATACATGCCGCGAGGCTGATCGACGCTCTTAATGCCACTCATGTTAGGGGCAATGTCGCAAAGAATCACATCAACGGGCTCGCCTTGTAGGGTATCAAGAAGTTGTTGATAAACCTCATCACTACTAAAATCCCCAGTAATAATCGTGGTACCAGGCAAGCTGTCCATAGGCAGAAGATCCAAGGCAATGATTTTACCCGAGGTGCCAATCAAGGTATGGGTCACTTGGCACCAGCTGCCAGGCGCAGCACCCAAGTCAACCACAGTTTGGCCAGGCTTTAAGATTTTGTATTTCTTTTGTAGTTCGATGAGCTTATAAGCCGCACGGCCACGATACCCTTCTTTCTGGGCCTGTTTGACATAGGGGTCATCAAAATGTTCTCGAAGCCAGCGTGCGCTGCTTTTAGTACGTGCCATTATAGTTTCCAACTTTGCATTTCAATGATTCTACTCTGTACCCGCGCAAATTCAAAGGTGAGTTGTGTGCCTTGATATAGCTGTTCAAGGGGCACTGCGGCGGCAAGTACGAGTAGGACGTGTTGATCATAACAAGTATCGACTAAAGCCATAAAGCGTCGGGCAGCATCTTCAGTGTCTGTCGTTAAAGCAGGGATATGGCTAACCAGAATGACTTGATAGTCTTTGCAGAGCTGTAAATAATCATTGCTGCTGCGCGCGGTCATGCACAGCTCATGAAACTCTAGCCACACTATATTTTTACTGCGGTTAACAGCCTCAAGATCCCGTTGATTAATCTGAAACATCAGGGGCAATGCGCCAGCATCATGATTGAAAAACTTAAATTGCGCCGCCAAAAAAGCATCGGCATCCTTCAGTAGTGAATGATAGCGGTGATCACAGAGTGCTTTAGTCAGGCGATAATCCTGCTCGTGATCGAGGTGGGTGATTTGTAAATGCTCTTTCAGCATCGCAATGGCGGGAATGAAGCGATCGCGCTGCAGGCCATCCTCGTACAAATCATCCGGAGCAACGTTACTCGTGGTTACGATCACTACATTTTCTGAGAGTAAATAAAATATGAAAGAGGAAAGAATCATCGCATCGGCAATATCTTCAACAAAAAATTCATCCAGGCACAAGACTTTGGCGCGTTTGGCAATCTTAGCAGCAACAAGTTTGAGCGGCTCAGCATGGCCTTGCTGCATTTTAAGTTCGGCATGGACATTGGCCATAAATTCATAAAAATGTTGGCGCAGCTTGGGTACATCAAGGCTTTGGCAGAAAATATCCATTAAGTAAGTTTTGCCACGGCCCACGCTTCCCCAAATATAGAGGCCTTTGGGTGGGCTGGTTTTGGCAGGTAAAATCTTTTTAAACCAAGAGGTTTTGACAGGGGCATGGTGCAGGGCATTGTAAATGCGATCTAAATCAATGAGCACTTGTTCTTGGGTGGGGTCTTCTTGAACTATGCCCTGGGCGACATCTTGAGCGTAATAGTCTGAAGGCTTCATAGTGCCAATCCCTTGATAAAATCTTGAGCAATATCGCGTAAATCAAGCAGTTTTCCATGAAAAAAGTGTGAGGCACCAATAATTTCTTTTACAGTAATGCTATTTTTGCGGGTTTTAAGCCAGGCATAAACCGTTTCTGCCGGAATAGTCTCATCGCTATCACCCTGAATAACGAGGGTAGGGCAAAGCGGTTCAGGTGTATCAGCATTGAGTTTAGCAATTGAGGGTGAGACCAAAATCAGGGCGTTGGGGAGCTGTTGAATCGCAGTTTGATAAGCAACAAAGCCCCCAAACGAAAAGCCACCCAGCACAAAGGTTTTTGGAGCACCAAAGCGTTGTTGCAAATAATCTAACACCGTCAGGGTATCTGTAACCTCACCTATACCATGATCATATTCGCCAGCGCTTTTGCCCACGCCGCGATAATTAAAGCGCAGAGTCGTAAAGCCAAGCTCCGCAAGGGCGCGCGTCATAGTGGTCACGACTTTATTATCCATTGACCCTTGAAATAAAGGGTGTGGATGGCACATCACAAACAGTTTGTTGGCATCAGCCTCAGGCGTAAAGAGCACAGCCTCTATGTCACCTGCGGCGCCAGGGATGATCAATTGTTCAGTTTTACCTTGCATAGCAGTTCATTCTCTTCATATAATAACCATCACACGATAATTAAGGATTATGTATGGCAACCAGTATCTTGATGATTATAACCTTCATCGTTGGTGTAGGCGTAGGCCTTGGAGTATACCATGCCTTTTTCCGTTTGTCCGCTCAAGAAAAGCAGTTAGAGGACCAATTGAGCGAAACCCGCCACGAATTCAAAGAATATCAGCTCAATGTCAGTAACAGCCTAAATCAAACCGCCGAGCTCATTAACGCCATGGCGGGAAGCTTTGACGCCTTGCACGATCAGGTATTACAGGCTTCAGTGAATTTGAATTTAGACAGCCACAAGCAGTCATTACTCCAGCCCGACCCGCATGCCCACGGCATTCACGCTGATGACGATCATGTCACCGAGTTCCACCCCGCCCACGCCGCGCCTGTCAAGGCCAATATCGTGGTAGCACCTAGGGATTATGTGTAGCTAAAAAATTAGCTATTCTTTTTAAAAGCAGCCTGTGATATACTGCGCAGCTCATCACAAGCCTTTAGGCTTCATGTGATCAGCAGGAGGGGTGTCCGAGCGGTTGAAGGAGCACGCCTGGAAAGCGTGTATACAGGAAACTGTATCAAGGGTTCGAATCCCTTTCCCTCCGCCATCGATCCTTTTCAAGAGTATTCTTTAATCATCAAAATTGGAGAAAAACATCGGCTCTTTGGCTCTTTCCCAAATCCTGGGGCACTCTAATTACGCACATAATACTTTAACTCTTAAACGATAATTTTCAAAGTTTTTAAAGCCATAAGCCCTCCGTTGTATCAGCTTCATTTTGCGATGGAAGCCTTCTGGCTCTTTCCCAAATCCTGGGGCACTCTAATTACGCACATAATACTTTAACTCTTAAACGATAATTTGGCTCTTTCCCAAATCCT
>CAIQBE010000004.1 GCA_903870015.1 uncultured Thiotrichales bacterium | reverse complement strand
TTATTATTTTTGTTATTATTTTTTATTTAGTTTATTAATTAATTTCAAATAAAGGAGGGTTTAGTATGTTAGGGTTATTCAGAGATTTGAGTGCGGCATTGGATGACCATGGTGTTGCAGAGTGTTTTAGAGAGATTCATCGAGGATTGGCGGGCTTATTGATTCAGCCTGTTCCAGTGGCAGCTGTTGAAGCGCCAATCTTTCCTGCTCTTGCACAAATAGATCTTCCAATCAATGAGGCCGAGTTATTAATTGGATTGACAGGACTGATTCAGATTGCTAAAGCGCCAGAGGGGCGTGCAGCTATTGTCAGCGCAGGTGGAATTACATTACTTTTAGCGCTTTGTGGGATTGATGTTCGTAACCACTTGAATGAGTATGTGCGGCTATATAGGGAGCGAAATGGTCAGACAATGCTTGGAGCAGAGGATGCGCTCGTTTTATCATTAAATGATAGGATTGCCCTGATCAGTGATGAGGATATTACGGATTCTGTTCGATATTTTGCAGGGATAGTGTTGGCTCACTTTGTGGTAGACCCTGTTTATGCTCCACACGTACCGCTTGCACCAGTTTTACGTCTTTTGGGTAATCCGCCAGCCATTCTTCCAGCGCCGGAGCTGGTGGATGCTTCTTCTGTTTCTCACTTTGCATTGCGGGTGCTTGCTAATATTTCAAGCACTTCAGTAGGTGCGGCGCTTGCAGCAGATCCTTCTGTCATTTCGGCTCTTCGGCGCTTTGCAGGTGGCCCGGTTGACCGAGGAGATGGTTACTATCTAGAGGGGGTTCATCCTGATCAGGCTCCATTGGTCGTTCATGCTAATTTAGCTTTGCTTGCGCTTCTACCCCACCATGATGGTATAACGGGGTCGTTTTATTTGGGGACGTTCGTGGAGCCTATTTCTGATATTTTTGCACAACTGTTCCCTTCTGATTCTTCGATTGCTCCTGGACTTGGAGCCTCTTTGTGTGCAGAATTTGTTGCAGCTGGTGGTGTTGATATGCTTTTCAATCTTTTTAGCATAGTGCCTTCTGGCTGTTTTGTTTGGTTGGTACGAGCCTTGGCTAATTTGTCTCGCTATCCAGAGGGAACTGCGGCAATTCAGGGGCATCCAGCACTTGTTGATTTCCTTCGCGGCGATGGTTTAACAGCTAGATTAAGAGGTGAATCTCCTGGGGAGGTCTTTGCTAATATTTCTTTGGTTTTTTCTATTTATGCTGGGTTGGCTTTGGGAGGTATTTCTGATCTTTCTCCTGATTTCTTGGCGGATCTTATGCTAGGGGTAATGGATCCATCTTTTTATGCTGGTGCGGCCGAGGTAGTGTCGTCCTCAGCCATACAACAGACCCTATTGTTATCGCTACGCGATTCAAGAGTAGAGCCCAAGCACTTTCGTTTCGGTTCGATTTTAAGGCTTACAAAGACACCTTCTCTAAGAAAGTGGCCATCGCAAACGCAAACGGCAACGCAAACGGCATCGCAAACGCAAACGATATCGTCAATGCCAACGGTATCGCAAACGGCATCGCAATCGCAATCTTGGCCTAACTCTCTTTGGATGGGGGGAGGGGCTCACCATCCTGGCCCAGGAGCGCCTCCTGCGGCGCCCTAGTGGTTTTGTCATATCTTGACTTATGCAGCAACAAGCGACTTTTGAAAAAAATCAGCGTCAACGTGCGCATTTAGAAAGTTTTATCAGTCGCTTTTGCGCTTAGGCGACTAAAGCCACGCAAGCTCAAAGCCATATCAAGGCACTTAAACGTATGCAAAAGTATTCCCGCAATCAGTGTTCACGGTATTTTATTGAACGAGGCCAATATCGGCGAGCGCTTAGCTATCCGCAATTTTTTACAAGAAATCCGCGATTGTGGTGGCAAGACCCAAGGGCCTAAGCCTTTTAATGATGAAGGCAGGCAGCATTTTGCTGATGCTTTTGATCGTGAGCTGACGAAGTTGTTATAAGAAAGTATTAAACTATTTTTTTGTGTATAATACACGTTCTAGTTATCAAAAATTGTTCTTTTATATGATGTATTATTATTCTGCATTGCCGGATGTGTACGTTTCTTCTTCTGTTGGATTTGCTATGGCTTTGATTCAGAAAGGTTTAATAGGCGAGAAACTCTCTTTTGAGTCAGGTCCTTCAGACTCTTTGGTTGGGGCGGTCAATGTTGTTTCTTTTGATTTGGGCTTGCTATTGGAAGGGTTTATGTCGTTATTGAGTATCGCTGAACAGCCAGGTGGTGAAGGGTGTGCAAAAATTATAGCAGCAGATTGTGTTTCATTACTTTTGGTCTTTGCGGGTATTGATTCTGGACGTAATTTTACTGCAGAAGAGTTGCGTTTGCCCAATTCAGTTTCTGATGAGGATTTTGCTTTGGAATTAGCGCGATGCTCAACATTGCAAATTGTACCATCCCCGTTTGCTTGTGCAAGTTTGGTGCTGGTGCATGTTGCTTTGTATCGTGACCGCTTGGCGCTTGAGGGTGCTGCGGTAGCGGCGTCCATTGTAGAGGTGCCTTCTATGCGGGATTTGGTGCCGAAGTTTTTATCTCTTTTGGGTGAGCTTAATTTTCAAGAAAATTTAGTATCCGTGCTTGTTCAGATTATTGAGCTTGAACCTGAGGCTGTATGCAAAGCAATGATAGCTATGCGCAGGGTTGGGCTTTTTGCAGATCTTGTAGAGGATAGTGATCATGAGGTTAGGGCGCGGGTGGCTCCAATTTTTCTTAAGCTTGCTGAGTATTTTTGTCTTCATCCAGAGATTATAAAAAACGAGGTTGGTATGAGCGCTCTTGTAGATCTTGTCGCGATAGCGGATGCTAAGGCTCGGGCAATGGCATTGGGTATTTTGTATGAGGTTTTGAGCAAGATGGATTTCAGGGGCAATGGTGAGGGTCGATTTGATCTATTCGAAAATTTTGACATTAGTCAAAATCTTCTGTTGATTATGGGTGAAAGAGGAAGTCGGTTACATAGCGTGTGTCGTAGGGCTAGAACGTTTTTATTTTTTTTTGAGACTGCGGTTGCTCATCGTGCTCCGAATTTATTGGAGCTCTGTGTCGCTAATTTCAGGTATGTTAAGGAAGTTGATGGTGCGTATCAACTCCTAAAGGAAGTGGGGACGTCTTCAATACTTGCGCCTTGTATAGAGGCGCTTTTGCGTTCTTCTTTAGTTCTAAATGAAGAAGATTCAGGCTCGTTGATGGTAAAATATTCATTATATTTGTTGGCGGCTTTTGATCCTGATATATTTGATCCGGTCTACTTAAAAACTTTTGCGAGTTTGCTGTTGGATCATTTAAGGGCTTTACCACGTGATAATATTTTTGAGCCTCTGGTGTTGGGGGCTCTATTTAATTGTTCTAAATCTTCTGTTGCATATTCTGCAATGATAGAGTTGGGGGTGTTAGATGAGTTTAGAGCCCGAGGTTTTCAAAATTCTCCTCTTGCTTTCAATAATATTACTTTTGGTCCGCCTCCTTCCGTTTCGATGGCTTTTGGGGTGAGTGCGTCGGGTGGGGCGGCATCCACGTCAGAGCGGTCGACTCCTCGCTTTCAATGTTGTATACAGTGATCCCAGGGGCCTAAGCCTTTTAATGATAAAGATAAGCAGCATTTTGCTGATGCTTTTGATCGTGAGCTGACGAAGTTGTCGAAAAAATATAGTAAATTTATAATAATATACTTTACTTTTTGCTATAAATGTTGTTTAATATGATTTTATTGTAAATATTGAGTGTTTATTATGATGAGTATGGTGGGGTTGTTTCGTAGTCTTACTGCGGAGATTATTTCGGCAGAAATTACAGAATGTTTTGCCCGTATTCGTTTGGGCTTGATCGGGTGGTCGAGTATTTCTGTTGTGCCGCCAGTTGCTGATGTTGCTTCTGCCTCTGCTATTGTACCATTAGATTTTTCTCTTATTAATGAGGGTGAAATAGTAAGTGGATTAATGGGGTTAGTTGGCATTGCTAAAAAGCCAGGTGGATATCAAGCCATTGTGAATGCAGGTGGGTTTGCCTTGCTTTCAGCACTTTGTGGGAATGATGTTGAGAATAATTTGCGACGTTTTGATGTTCCTAATTCAGTCTTGAATGAATTAGTGCTCAGGGCGCGGGTTTCACGGGCTGCGCCCATTCCTTCGCTATCTGTTCTAAGCGCTTCCATTAAAATATGCATTGATTTATTTGCTTCATTTTCGTCTCACCTTGAAGAAGCGGATGCATTAAAGCTTGCTGAATTTGCTCAATCTGATTTTGGATGTCGTGTCATTATAGAGTCGGGTTGCCTTGATAAAATGCTTATACTTTTGGCTCATGCCAAAGCTGAAATACACTCGGTTCTTTATGAGGATGATTTTGGTTATATTGCTAGGTTTGCATACTTGGCGGGAGTGTTAAGTACCATTATTGCTATGACTCAATTTGATTTTGGATGTGCTGCCATTATCAAGGCTGGTGGTATTGACGTGCTGAAGGGACTTCCATCGGGTTATCCTTTTGATGGAAAGAAGGCAATTGCGCTCGATAATATTTCCAGGTTTCACTCTAAGCCTGCTTCGCCTGCTACTGCAACGATGTTGCTGGCAGTATCAGGGGGGCAGTCATCAGTGGCGGGAGCGGTTGCGGCCTCAGATGGGCCATCTTGCGTGGGATTTCGCTAAGATTCATATCTTAAAGCAGAAGGTGTATAATAGCCTCATTCAAAAATGATGAAGGGCAAACGTGAGCGCACAGATTCTTGATGGCAAGGCTTTGGCTGAGCAGATTAAAAATGAATTAAAAGATAAGGTTGTTGCGCTGAAAGCAAAAATCAAGCGTGCGCCTGGCATTGCTGTGGTTTTAGTTGGGGAGAATCCAGCCTCGCAAGTTTATGTCAAAAGTAAATTAAAAAGTGCGGCGGATATTGGTGTTGAGTCTTTTGCCTATCGGTTACCTGGTGATATTACCGAAGCAGCGCTGATTGCACAAATTCAAATGCTCAATGCTAATCCCAATATTGATGGTATTTTAGTGCAGTTGCCTTTGCCCAAACATATCAATGCGGATAAAGCGTTAGCGCATGTTTTGGCGAGCAAAGATATTGATGGGTTTCATATTGAAAATATTGGCCGCTTGGCGTTAAAACTGCCTGGCTTGCATCCTTGTACGCCTAAAGGTGTCATGACTTTATTGCGTCATTATGTTGGGGATGTGACCGGTTTAAATGCGGTGGTTGTCGGGGCTTCTAATATTGTTGGTCGTCCTATGATGTTAGAGTTATTAAACGCACGTTGCACTGTGACGATTTGTCATCGTGCGACCAAGAGTTTACAGGCGGAAACTTTGCGTGCGGATCTGATCATCGCAGCTGCCGGTGTGCCGCATATTATTGATGATACCATGGTGAAACCCGGTGCTATTGTGGTGGATGTTGGCATTCATCGTTTGGATAATGGCACGTTGACAGGCGATGTGCATTTTGAAAAAGTTGCGCCGATTGCCTCATGGATTAGTCCAGTGCCTGGTGGTGTTGGTCCAATGACTGTTGCAACGCTTATGCAAAATTTAATTCTAGCCACAGAGATGTCGCATCATGCAGCTCACTGATTTTGATTATGATCTTCCTGAGGAATTAATTGCTAAATATCCTTTAGCTGAGCGTTCGGCGAGTCGGTTATTGGTTGTCGATCATGGCGCTATTTCCCATCATTCATTTAAAGATTTGCCTGATTTATTGCGCCCCACTGATTTACTTGTATTTAATAATACTAAAGTTGTGCCTGCGCGTCTATTTGCCCAAAAGCTCACGGGGGGCAAAGTTGAAATTCTAATGGAGCGTATGGTGGCACCTACAGAAATTTTAGCGCATTGTCGTGCGAGTCATTTAAAGCCTGGGCATGAATTGATTATTAATGATGAAATCAAATTTGAAGTATTGCATCATGAACAAGGCCTTTATCATCTAAAATTAATTTCAGCGCACAAACTCATGGATGTGTTTAATCAACATGGCCATATGCCATTGCCGCCCTATATGAAGCGCGAAGATGAGCTTGCTGATAAAGAGCGTTATCAAACGATTTATGCCGCACCTGAGGGTTCTGTTGCAGCGCCGACGGCAGGCTTGCACTTTGATGCTCGGGTTTTTGAAAGATTAGCGACCAAGGGTATTGAGCATGTCTTTGTTACTTTGCATGTGGGGGCGGGGACTTTTCAACCGGTGAAGGCTGAAAATATCACAGAGCATCAAATGCATAGTGAAGTTTATGAAGTGTCGATTGAGGCTGCGCAGAAAATTAATGCGGCTAAAAAAGCAGGGCGGCGAGTTATTGCAGTTGGGACGACGAGTGTGAGAACGTTAGAATCAGTGGCGTGCAATCATGAAGTTATTGCTGGTTTTGGCAGTACCGAGATTTTTATTTATCCTGGTTATGATTTTAAAGTGGTGGATGGCATGATTACCAATTTTCATTTGCCTAAGTCATCCTTGCTCATGTTGGTTTCGGCTTTTGCTGGATTAGAGGTAATCAAAGAAGCTTATCGCATCGCCATTCTTGAGCGCTATCGCTTTTTCAGTTATGGCGATGCCATGTTGTTGCTTTAAAGGAATGCAGCGATGCTGCATGCGATTGGGTACTGGATCCTCCGCAATTTTGCTCCGCAAAATTCGAAGGATGACGCCTAGGGAGGAGCGTGCTTCGAAAAATTCGAAGGATGACGCCTGGGGAGGAGCGTGCTTCGAAAAATTCGAAGGATGACGCCTGGGGAGGAGCGTGCTTCGAAAAATTCGAAGGATGGTGTAGTTGAGGGGGCGGCTACTCTCTGGCGTCATCCTTCGAGCGCGTAGCGCTGCGGAGGATCCAGGATAAAATAGCATGTGGCGTAGGCACATTCATGCCAGAGGGAAAGAAAAGCAGTGCCGCTGTATCTGGTTGATTTTTTTAGTGCTTGGTCTTTTGCTTTTCAGGTACTGCTGATGAATGATGCTCTACAATCATCCACTGGCCATTTTCTTTGAGGTAAACAAAATTAAAGCGTGCGGGTACTTTTACAGTTTTATGCTGCGGGCCCATGTAGCTAAAGGTGTATAAACCTGAGTTGATGGCAACCGTTCCATCGCCATAGACGCGTGGGTTTTCTTGGTCATAAATGACTTGTAATTGAGGTTTTTGGGTTAAGTTGACAAAATATTGATACAGTTCTTTAGGCGTGCTAATGACTGTTGTAAATGTGGGGTAGAAAAAAGCTTGTGGATCATAGAGTGCGGTAATCGCCTTAGGATTGCGTGCATCAATGGCTTGTTGCCAATCTTCACTTGCGGCTAAGACGCTTTGCTGTGCTGCGGTGTAGCCGTTACTTGTTGTTGCAGCAGTAGAGGTGGTTGGCATCGACATGGTAGTTGCTGGTGCAGACACTGAGGTTGCCATGGCTATGTTCATCAATCCAAAAATAATAGTACCTAATATGCTGCGTTTTAACATGGTATTACTCCTTTGTTTCGTTATTTATTTTAATGAAATTTTCGAGGTATTTGGCCATCATGTCAACCTCAAGATTCACTTTGCTGCCAACGACATAATTTTGGGCTATGGTGACTTTGCGTGTGTGTGGAATTAAAGTTACGCGCAATACATCATTCACAATATCAATAATGGTGATACTCATGCCATCTAGTCCCACATAACCTTTGTTAATTAAATAAGGGCGTAAATGTTTGGGAAAACGTAGGCTAATTAACCAAGCATCACCTTCGGTTTCAATCTGCGTAATTTCAGCGATGCTATCGACATGGCCTTGTAATAAATGTCCGCCAATGCGTTGTTGCACAGTCATGGCACGTTCAAGATTGACGGCTGAGCTTTGAGAGAGTAAACCTAGGTTGGTACAGCGTAAGGTTTCCTGGACGGCTTCAGCATAAAAACCATCGTTGTTAAATTCGGTGACGGTGAGGCAAGTGCCATTAACACTAATGCTATCGCCAATCTTTACATCGCTTAATACGGTGTTGCAGGCGATAAAAAAGCGTAAACCCATTAAGGTTTTGATGATGGCTTTGATCATGCCAATTTCTTCGATAATTCCTGTAAACATCTTAATGCTCCATGATAGTTTTTATTTTAATGTCTGTACCCACGTTACTTGTACTTAAAGCTCCCAAGGCTATTTTATTGGGCAATGTGCCTACAAACCACGGGGCGATATAGCAAATAATTTCTTGCACCGCCCGTGCACTGATAAATTCTTGCAGCAATGTGGGGCCGCCCTCGAGTAAAACGCTCATGATGCCACGTGCGCCTACTTCTTTGAGTAGGGAAGGGATTGTAATTGTGTCGCCTGGTAATGTAATAATTTCAGTCGTGTCTGCATTAAAGCGTTCTTTTGCAGCGGTTTCAAATTTCTTAGCGCAGATGAGCCAAGTTTTTTCCGGTAGTTCGCCATTAAATAGTTTTAACTGTGGGTCTAGATCGGCTTTAGTGTTCAGTACAATACGTTGAGGCTGGCGTATAATAGTTTTGCCTAGGCGTACAGTGAGCGATGGATTATCAATGCGCGCAGTGCCACTACCAATTAAAATCGCCTGGGTGCATTGGCGTAATTCATGTACTTCTTCTTGGCTTGTTTGGCTTGATAACTGCCGTTCTTTTTGATTTAACACTGCCATTTTGCCATCTAAAGACATGGCCCATTTGGCGATGATAAAAGGCGTCTTGGTGGTGATGTAATGACAAAAAGCGCGATTAAGTGTCTGTGCTTCTTTTTTTAAAATGTCCTCGATGACTTCTATATGTGCAGAGCGTAATTTAGTAATGCCACCGCCTGCGACCAAAGGGTTGGGATCTTGCATTGCTAATACGACTTTAGCAATGCCGGCTTTAATAATGGCATCGGCGCATGGCGGTGTGCGTCCTTGATGGCAGCAGGGTTCTAGGTTCACATATAAAGTGGCACCTTGTGCTTGTGTGCCTGCCATTTTTAGGGCGTTAATTTCAGCATGAGGTTCTCCTGCACGCTCGTGAAAACCCTGCCCAACAATGACATTATCTTTTACGATAATACAGCCGACCATGGGATTAGGGTGAGTGCTATAACGTCCTTGGCGTGCTAATTCAAGACACTGCCGCATATAGTCGTGATCAGACATTGTGCTGGGTCCTGTATTCGATGAGTTGTGCGATTGTGCCGATTTTTAGATGGTGTGCTTGGGCTAATTTTAGTAAATCATCACGCCTGGCCATGGTGCCATCAGCATTTAAAATTTCGATTAATACGGCGGCAGGGTAACAACCAGCAAGTCTTGCGAAATCAACAGCGGCTTCAGTATGACCTGGACGTACTAAAACGCCACCGTCTTTGGCCATAATGGGAAATATATGTCCTGGTGAGACAATGTCTTGGGCTGTCGCATTGGCTTTTGATGCGGTTAAAATGGTGTGAGCGCGCTCAAATGCAGAAATTCCTGTGGTCACGCCAGAGCTTGCCTCAATCGACCAGGTGAAATTGCAGGGGAAGGGCCTTTGTCCCCGTGCTGACATCAAGGGGAGTTCTAATTGTGCAGCATGACTTGTAGTTATGGGCATACATAATAAGCCTCGGCCATGTTGCAACATAAAGTTGATTTTTTCGGGCGTGACTTTTTCTGCAGCCATAAAAAAATCACCTTCGTTTTCGCGGGTTTCATCATCCATGACGATGATAATTTCACCGGCTTTGATACTGCTAATCAGTTCTTCCGTGCTATTAAATTTCATTACTTTTTCCTTAACAAACTTAAACCAATACTACTTAATAAAATCAAGGCAATTGCGCCCAATGAAATGCCTGCTGAGATATGAATCCAATTGGCTGCTAGCAGTTTAACGCCAATTAAAGTTAAGATGAGCGCCAGGCCATATTGCAAATAATAAAAGCTTGCCATTGCATTGGCCAGCAAGAAGTACAGGGCGCGTAAGCCCATAATGGCAAAAACATTGGAGCTAAATACGATAAAAGGGTCGGTGGTGATTGCAAAAATGGCGGGAATGCTATCGGTGGCAAAGATGACATCGCTGAATTCAATTAATACCAATACTAGAAATAGGGGCGTGCAATACCAAAGGCCTCGCTGTTTAATAAAAAAATGCTCTTTATGGAATTCATCGGTGATGCGTA
The DNA here is from genome assembly GCA_903870015.1 of uncultured Thiotrichales bacterium. Taxonomy (GTDB): domain Bacteria; phylum Pseudomonadota; class Gammaproteobacteria; order Francisellales; family CACEW01; genus CAIQBE01. The sequence continues at coordinate 11,393 of CAIQBE010000004.1, read as the reverse complement.
AATGCTTGCGCAAAAAGCGCACCAGTTTATGCTCTGAGATATGTTTTACCTCGTCACTGACCCAAAACATTTTAAGGCCTGTTACCAATAAAAATACGCCAAAAATATAAAGCACCCAAGTGAATTCTTGTATTAACAGGCTGCCGACGCCAATCATGAGTCCACGTAATACTAAAGCTCCGATGACGCCATACAAAAAAACCCGACGTTGATATTCAAGTGGCACAGCAAAATTTTTGAAGATCAGCAAAAACACAAAAAGATTATCTACGGCCAGTGCTTTTTCTAAAACATAGCCTGTGAAAAACTGCATGGTATTGCTATTGGCCGCAGCGGCGCCTTCTGTATGATTCAGATAAATCCATAGTAATAGCGTAAATCCCAGCGCTAGCACTACCCAGACGATAGACCAGGTGACTGCGCTTTTAGTCGACATTTTGTGTGGGCGGTTCGCTCCTAAAAAGAATAAGTCTAATGCTAGCATTAAAATAACAAAGCCTATAAAACCCAGCCATAATTCCCACGTGCCAATTGTTGTCATTACCATTGCCTCCAGTTATAAGTTTTATAGGATAACACTAAGAGTAGGAGGCTGACCATGGTGATAAACACTGGGCGAATCAAGTGTACACCGCGTGAGCTGATTAAATGAGCCCCCAGATAGCCTCCGCAAACTTGACCCAAGGCCATGCAGATGCCAATGAAGTAAGCCACATGTCCCATCACCATAAACCAAGCTAGGCTGCAAATATTACTAGTGAAGTTAAACACTTTGGTAAATATGGTGGCCTTTTTTAAATCAAAGCCTAATAAAATTACCAAGCTAATCGCCCAAAAAGCACCGACGCCAGGCCCTAAAAAGCCATCATAAGCCCCGAGTAATAAACCTGCCACTGGGAAAAAATAATACGGCTTTACTTTGGGTGGATGAGGTTTCGTTTGTCCCATGCGTTTAGAAAAAATGGAATAAAGCAAAATTAAAAATAATAAGGGTGGCATGGTTGCACTCAAATAGTGCTCGCTGATATGTAAAGCCAGATAAGCTCCTAAAAATGCGCCACAGGCAGTAAATATAACACCTAGCATAATGGGTCGAAGCGGTGGGCGGTGTTTCATGCAAAGTCTTGTGGCAGCAGTGCCGGATCCAAAAGTTCCTTGGAGTTTATTGGTTCCTAAGGCTAATTGTGGCGGCAAGCCCGTAGCTAAAATCGCTGGCAAGGTAATCAAGCCACCACCGCCAGCGATGGTGTCAACGGTGCCTGCAACAAAAGCAATTAAAAATAAAGCGAGATCAAGGTACCAAGGCATCATGCAAAACAAGCGTAAAAGTAGGAGTATTTTACCAGTTTTGCGCTATGAATGCGATGGTTTTTTAGTCGCTAAAGCTTAAGCGTTATGAGGTGTGTTCGCTTCTTGCTGGCCGGTCATGGCTCTGCCTGCTTGTATTGTTGTAAAAGCAAGAGCAAGACTGATACCGCTAGTTATTTTGGCGGCAGATAGACGTGCCTCAGCTCGATTGCCAGGGGTTGCGGCAGCGATTACCTCCATTAAAGCCGCAGCTGCTGCAATTCCTAATGATGCTACTGGAAAGCGGAAACTAAATATGGCAAATATTGATACGGCAAGTGCTCTTTCCCTTGCAACATCACGCTCAAATAAAGCAGAGTCACTGATAGCACTAGGGTCTGTTGCCATTTGAGTAGCGACACACTGAAGGCCTGCCATCCCGGCAAAGCCTTGCGTAAACTGCGTGGCAAGCTCCATATTTCTAAAGTTTCCTCGTTGCATAATAATCTTCCTTTTTTAGATTGAGCTCGGGTTATTTTACCCTATCAATAGTAATAAACCAAATGATGGTGTTGCTTAGAATCTCACTTGGAATCTCACCCCTTGCACTAAGCCCTGATGCCTATTATGATGAATTAGCTATATCTGAACTTAGGGGGATTTGTGAGCTTTTTATATCTATTGGGCGCCGTTATTTCTATTTCTTTACTTGTTTATCTTGTCTATGTCCTCGTAAAACCAGAAAAATTTTAAGGAGCAACATCCATGCAACATGTAAAAGAAAAGGGCTTTGTCTATGTGGTTGGGATTACTGCAGCATTAGCGGGCTTATTGTTTGGTCTGGATACTGGGATTATTTCAGGGGCATTGCCGTTTATTCGCAATACCTTTAGCTTGACGGTGGGTCAAAGTGAAGCAGTTGTGACTGCGGCACTTATCGGTGCGGTGATTGGTACGGTGATTAGTGGTTTTCTGACGCGCAAATTTGGTCGGCATTTTGCGATTTGGGTGAGTGCATTTGTATTTTGTATTGGTGCGCTTCTATGTGCATTATCGGTCAATTTAGAGATGCTCGTGATCTCTCGGGTGATTTTGGGTGTGGCTTTGGGCTTAAGTTCATTTACAGCGCCTTTGTATCTTTCAGAAATTTCGCCCAAGCATTTACGTGGCGGTATGATTGCAACCTTTCAGTTTATGATTACCGTGGGTATTTTAATGTCCTACATCACCGATACGCTGTTAACTCCTAGCGAATCTTGGCGCTGGATGTTTGGTGTGACTTTTTTTCCTGCGTTTATCTTATTTCTTGCCGTGTTAATTTTGCCCAAATCCCCACGTTGGTTAGTGATGATTGGCAAAAAAGAAGAAGCACGCCAAGTTTTGGGTCGAGTGCGTAATGCAGATGAGATCAATGCCGAGCTTGCAGAAATCGAAAGCACGATTAGTAAAACCCATTCATTTCGTGAGGTGATTAAGAGTAAGACTTTTCTTAAGGTTCTTATGCTCGGAGTCGTCCTCCAGGCAATTCAACAGTTTTCAGGTATTAATACGGTTATTTACTATGCGCCTAGTATTTTTAAATTGGCTGGTTTTGCCACGCCTATTGAGCAAATGTGGGCGACTGTCGTTGTTGGCACTGTGAATATGCTCACCACGATTATTGCCATTATGTATGTCGATCGTTGGGGTAGAAAGCCAATTCTTTATTTTGGTTTATGCACGACAACGATCAGCTTAGGTTTGTTGGGATATTTGTTTCATGTGGGTATTGATTCTGTTGTAAGCCAATATTTAGCGGTAGCGTTGGTGTTATCTTTTATCTTTGGATTTGCAGTAAGTCTTGGGCCAATTATCTGGATTCTTTGTGCAGAGATATTTCCGCTCAAAGGTCGTGATGTTGGTGTGGGTGTGACGACTGCTACCAACTGGATTTGTAATGCCATTGTGGGTGGAACTTTCTTAACCTTAATTAGTAACTTTGGGCCCGCATCGACCTTTGGTTTATTTGCCTTTATTGGTTTCTTAAGCCTATTAATCATGATTTACTTTGTGCCTGAAACCAAAGATGTTTCGCTTGAGCGTATTGAGGCTAATTTATTAGCGAATAAAAAATTGCGTGATTTAGGCGCATGATCACTGCTTATTTTCATAAGCCTGAGCACCGCGGCCAGATGCTCCATGAATTGCCTCTGGCCGAGGCGCTTGATTTGCAATTGCTTCTTACTAAAAATCAAGAAACGCAATTTCCAGTTTTTGCCCAAGATATCTGGCCTAATTGTGAAATCGTAACAATCACCTCAATCAATGATGCGAGTAAAATTTTAAAAGCTAAAAAATTGCGCTGGTTTCATTATCCGCTGAATGCGGCAGGTCGTGGTAAGTTAATTGCGCAAACATTGGGAAAGCCAGAAGCACCGCCTTTCAAATTTCCGATCACTTATAACAATCGTTTTAATTTTGGTATTTTTACGTTGCTGAGTGATAATGAAATGCTCGTGTGTGTTGAGCCTTGGAAAAAAGTGCCGTTGGGGCAATATGATTTTGTCGAAGATAAAAGCAACCCTCCTAATCGTGCCTATTTAAAATTATGGGAAGCGTTGTGTATTTTAAATCAGTATCCAAGTGATAATGATACCTGTATTGATTTAGGTGCCTCTCCTGGGGGTTGGACTTGGGTCTTGGCGCACAATGGCGCGAAAGTGATTGCGGTCGATAAAAGTGAGTTGGCACCTAATGTTGCGCAATTAAATACTGTGACTTATTTACAGGACAGTGCTTTTGCCTTGGATCCTAAAAAATTTTCGAACATACAGTGGCTGGTTTGCGATGTTATTTGCTATCCAGAGCGTTCTCTCAAGCTTATCAATACCTGGCTTGATGCTGGGCTTAAGCATCTTATTTGCACTATTAAATTGCAGGGTGAGGAGGATTGGGATACTATTCGTGCGCTCAAAGCCATACCTGGGGCACAGCTTATTCACTTATATCAAAATAAGCATGAGCTTACATTTATCAGATCATGTTAAATAAATTACTCGAGCTTAGCATCAATATCAATATAATCACTAAAAAGCCGATATAGGCACGAGCTTGAATCTTATCGGTAATGCGAGCAATGAGTCTTTGTCCAATATAGGCCCCTAAAAATGAACCTAATAATATCAAAACAAGCGCGGGTAAGTTGACATATCCCAGAGAATAGGGAGGCATATTTATCGTGGTATGTAAGCCCTCGATGATGTATCCGATGCTACCAATTAGCGCTAAGAGCGGCATAATGGCGACAGTAAATGCAGTGGCATTTTTCATGGGTAATTTGTAATGCCGTAAATAAGGCACAAATAAAATATTACCGCCAATCCCCATTAAAATACTTAAATTACCGATAATAAACCCTACGATGCCGCGACTAAAAAGGCTTGGTTCTCTGAAGTCCTCAAGCTTATAAGGGGTTTTAAAATCACGTTTTAGCATAGAATGCATGGTGACATAAAATAAAAAGATGATGAATAGATAATTGAGTAAAAGCCCTGACACTATCGTGGTAATAGCCGAACCTACCAAGCCTCCAGCAATCACAAAGGGTAAAAATTTACTCACCATGACCCATAAAACATTGCCAGATTTACTTTGGCGATATAAAACATTTAAGGTGCTGACCATGATGGTCATGAGCGAGGTGGCTATGGCGCACTTCATGGATAGATCCGGGGAAAAGCCCAGATATTTCAAAAATAAATCTAACGCAGGAACAATCACTAATCCGCCGCCAATGCCAAATACCATTGACAAGACCCCTACCAACAATCCAATTGCTAAAAAATAAGGAATAATAAAAATAAACTGACCCATCGAGCATGCTTCACTATTTTAGATAGTGAGATAATAAAAGAATGCAATGAGTTTGTCATTAAAAAAATGCGCTTATGTCTCTGGAGTGTCTGGGCAAAAAATGCCTGCTTTGCCAATGTCACTGACCATAGCTTTCAACTGAAGTTTTTAGGTTTAACGTTTAAGAAAATAATCTGGGGTGATCCATTCGTACTATATTTGCTAAGGCCTCGTCAATCATGCCAATTTCTAGCATATGATCAAGAAAAGATTTCACTTCATTATTTGCAATTAGTTCCAGTTCATTTTCATAGCGTACTAACATCGATGCTGAGGGGTCATCATCGGTGGTAATGATTTCACGAATGGGTTTGCTGAGATCTTGTGATTGATAAACCTTCATTTAAAAATTATATTTAAATTTTAATATCAGCATTATATCATCTTGTTATTAAATAATAAACAGTGCTTTAAAGCTTATGTTAATTATCGATAGCGGTGAACTGCTCTAAGCTGCACGCATTGTGATCGCACCCAGGAATGCTCACGGGTGAGCCATTGTAAGTGACTTTAACTTGATAGTGGTCTGAGGGAGTCTTAAATAGCATAAATTTTAAGTCGGCCACGTAGGGCACTTGGCCTGATAAGGGGGTATAGAGATCGCTCATTAATCCTAAAATGGTAATATCATGAGCTGAAAATAGTACATACTTTAAGTGCGTATTGCTTTGGCTTGCGCTTAATAGGTATTTATCAATTTGTACTAATAAATGATGGGCAACATCGTGTCCCATTTGATGAGGTTGATATAGTTGTGCCAGTATGGAAAAGCTGGCGGTAATTATGGTTGATACCTCTTTCGTGCTTAGATTGATAGGGATGTGATGTAAGCGCCGGACGTATAAAGCATCACCTATAATTATTAAATCCAGGGGAGTCTTAATATTCAGTCCCATGGCTTGGCTCCAGGTTGCAAAATTTGGAGTCAGCATTTTTTCTTGTGTTAGCCAGGCAGGTTGCGAAAATACAGTTTGATTTAATAATTGCAAGCGGTCTGGGTTAGGTAAGTGGGTAAATAAAACTGAGTCAGTATGAATGGGAATGGTGTTCTTAGGATAAAGCCCTTGCAAAAGAAATGATGCGCTCATAATAGTGCGTTCATAATTTGTGGAATAGACGTAAATGGAGTTATCAGTATAGGTTGGGGGTAAAAGATGGTAGTGATTAACGTAAAGCGCGCGGAATTTTTTTCCTAGGTCATACGCCTGTTGCATGCCTGTGGGAGTTAATTGTCCGGGGGACTGTGGCCATGGGTAGGGCGGTATGTGAATATCCTGAATGGGGGTGCGGTCGCCATGACGTACCACATCGATCGCAAAAATTAGTTGGTCTTGAGCACAGGCTAGCTGTCCCAGTAACAAGCTCAAAATAAACGTGATGATTTTCATTTTTAAGCGGTATCAGAGCTGATTCTGGATTATATCACAAAAAAATACTGTGCCAATATTGCTTTTAATTATTAACCAGGCCAGAATATTAATACATTAAAAATAACAATTTTATGACGATGACTCACAAAAATAATCACAGCGATGCGATTCAAGATCTGATTATCGGGTATCAAAGTTTTTATCATAAATACTTTCAAAGTCCAGATACGAGCATTTATAAAGATTTAGTTACAGAGGGCCAGGCACCTAAAACGGCTATTATTGCTTGCAGTGATGCTCGTGTTGATCCTGCGCTTATTTTAAATTGCTCTCCCGGGGATTTGTTTGTTATCAGAAATGTCGCTAATTTGGTTCCTCCTTGCGAAAACGATGCTAAGCATCATGGTACGAGTGCTGCCCTAGAGTTTGCCATTTGCTTTCTTGAGGTTGAGCATGTCATTGTGCTGGGTCATACGCATTGTGGGGGAATTCAGAGTTTGTTAAACGATGCTGCTGAGGTGGGTCAAAAAAGTTTTATATCCCACTGGATGGAAATTGCCAAAGATGCTCGTGCCAAGGCGATGAATGAATACTCAACCAGCCATGATCGTGAAAAACATTGTGGAGAGTACTCGCTAATGGCTTCTTATCATAATTTACATAGTTTTCCCTGGGTTAAAGCGCGCGTTGATGCGGGCACGCTGTCAGTTCATGCCTGGCATTTTGATTTAGAAACGGGGCTGATTAGTCGATTTAATGCTGAAAAAAAAGCGTTCGAGAATATTGTCGGGGCTTCTATTGCTTAATTAGTGGGTAAGTCCATTTTGCTAATGTTGCCTACAGATGTATAGCTTGGAGCCCAGGGGGATGAAAGGCTATTTGGGTTCGCGCCAAAAGAGCCTACATAGATCGCCGAAGGTGTTCCTGCGATGACGCTGACCATTGCGCTGTCTAAGGTTGCATTGCCTGGGGTTAGCTGGGTAAAGCTGTTGGCGCCATTCATGGCTACGTATAAGCCATTGTTGGGATCTCTTGCGTTATAAGAGTCAACAAGTGCATAGACTGAAGTTTGTTGTGCGGAATCTGTGTGAGCATATACATCGACAACATTAGCATTTGCAGGTAGTCCGGTCATTGGGGTTAGGGGTAAAGTTGGGCCCGATGCGGTTAGAGGGGTTGAGTACAAGCCGCTCTGTTGATCTGCAAAATATAATACATTATTTGATACAAATAAACGTTGTGGCGTAGAACCGGGGGCAAGGCCCGTCGCGTTAGCCTGTGTTAGGCTAATGTTAGGTAGTGCAGCATCTAATTTAGCATAATAAATTTCATTGGCTTCCGTGACTGCATATAAAATGCCATTGCTATCAACGGTTACTTTTTTCCAGTTAGTGCTTGATGGTGTTGCTCCTGTATAAGAGGCTGTCATTGAATTAAAACTCACTCCATCGTTGCTGGAATATAGTAAGCCGTTGCCGGTAGCTGCAAAAATATGGTTACCATCTTGATTGGTTAGATCATAAATAGGGGTGCCAGTTTGCGATGCGGTGACAAAAGTCGCTTTTTGTAAGCTTAGGGTGTAACGTAACAGTCCGCCACTGGTTGCGACTAATAGGTTGGTTCCTGAGGTTGCAAATGCATTGACTTGGCCGTAGCTAGATGTGTCAACATATTGGAAGGTTTTTCCGCCATCAAATGAGTATTCAAAGCCCGTGTTACTTCCGGCAAAGACAACATCCTGCTTGCCATTTACATGGGTATACAATGCAGTGATTGAGTTGTATGGCCAGTTGCTAAAATTGGCAAAGAGGGGGGTGGGGTTGGTGCCATTGTGATTGGTGAATTTTGTGCTACCAATCGCTCCGGTGCTTAGTCCGCCGGTGTTATCAACATATATGTTTTGCGTGGCAATATAGATATTGTTGTCTGTGGTGTTGTTTAATAAAAAGTCAGATTTTGGAATGTAGATTGCTTGAATGTTGGGGGTCGCTAGGCCATTATTGGGATTGCCGATAGTGATGTCGCTAAAAGTTGCGCCATTGTTATTCGAGTACAATAAACCTGTGTTTGCGCCCGCGTAACCGCCCATGATACCTGCGTAAATAAATTGGTCGCTTGCTGCAATGCTGTTTACTCCAGAGCCATTTGCGCCTGGTGCATTTAATGCAGTTATATTTGCAAAGTTGCTATTAGGTGCTTTTGATAACTGACTCCAGCCTATTAAATAAAGGTCGTTTGTCCCTTTAGGATTGTAAAGCTGACTAAAGCCTATTGCCGTGCTTGATGCTATTGGGGTTGTGTAATTGTCTTGAGACGAGTAAATGACTGGGTTGCCAGTGCTATCGTTTTGTGCAGAAATATAGGTTGTGCCAGCAGCAGATGAGCCTATTGCCCAAATATTTGAGGTTCCTGCTGGTATTTGAGATAGCGTTAGAGTTCCTGATGGGCTTAATTTAGCCACGTAGTTAGTGCTGCCGCTAGTCATGTGTAAATTATGATTGCTATCCAGTGAGATCGACAGATTGCCGGCATTAGCTGGCCATGGACTCGTTAATGGAAGTGATGTAAATGTGTTGCCACCATCTTTCGATATTGCGGCCTGGCTCAGGGGTAGTGCTTGGCCGTTCGCATCAACGCCATTGTTAACGGTGGCTACATATACCGTTTGTCCATCAACAGCGACAGCATTGATAGTGTTAGCAGGTAGGCCATTCGCAATAGTGCGCTGTGAATAGGTTTTTCCCTGGTCGCAGCTAATGGATAGGCCATTGTAGGTTGCGATATATAAACAGCCTTGGTCATTCATTGCCATGTTGGTTATCGCGTTGCTTGCAGGTCCGGATTGAGCTTCGGAAGCATTTTGAGGAATTGTATAAAACATGGGGAATGCATCAGCATAACCAGTTTGGCTAAGTGAGTTATTGCCATTTACGTAGCTAAACACCGGTCTTTGATAAATTGCGTTGCTTGCAGAGGCAGGTGCTTTGTAACTGAAAGTGATATTACAGCTATTGCCCGCGAGAAGTTCGCCAGTACAGCCATTATTAACCAATGTTAAAGCGCCGTTAAGAGAAGAGAAATTCAGCTGATATCCCGAGAAGTCAGTATTAGAAGTCGCGGTGATCACCCAGTCAAAAGATTTAGTTGTGCCGGCAGATGCAACGACGCCTGGTATATTTGATGTTACCGAAAGGTTGGTGTTTTGTGGTCCTGGCATAACATTGTTATTGTCGCCACTGCCACTGTTGCTACATCCTGTTAGTATCGTTGTAGCTAAGGAGGTAAGTATTAAAAATTTTAATGATTTATTCATACCGTTACCTCCCTTTAACTGCTGATTTTTTTCGATTGTACGCTAAAATAAATATAGATGCAACATCTTTTGAAAATAACACTAGGCTCCATTAAAATAAAGGCTTGCAGCGTTGTGCTCAAAATGGCTTTTTGCTATAAAATTTTATTTTTTAATCGGTTTTAACTCATGTTTTAATTGTATTTTTATGTTATTTAAAGTGGTTTTGCGTTCTCTAAAATATCTTCTGTCATAGCTTGAAGAGTTTCAATAAATGGCATTGTAGATCTAGCGGCTTCAGGCTCTGGTTCTGTGATGCTGTTTATGTTTATCGTCGTTATGCTAACTTCTGGTAAGTCACTAACTCTATATTCATTTTCTTGTGCTCCTGTGGTAGCGGCTGGTCTTGTTTGTTGCATAACATGATTAATCATGCTTTGTAGTTCAAGTTCAGCTTCTTCAGTGAGCGGTCTTTGGCTGCCAAGGGCTTCAAGAATTTCGCGGCTAAAAAGAGCGCGAGCTTCATCAGCTGTCAGTGTTTCATCAGGGTGTAATACGCGCCCACCACTCTGAGACATGCGAGTACTGCTAGAGCAGCCGGTCCTCGTTGCCAGCACGGTAATTGATCCCGCTCCTCCAGTGATGGCTCTAAAAGTAATGCCTTGTAATCTTGATTGAACCTCTGCGGCAGTTAGTGTGCTTGCGCTGTTTACACTAGCAGTTGTAGGTGTGGTGATAGTCACTCCTCCTGTGGTGCTTTGCATTGTAATTGTGCCTGTAGTAGTAATTGTAATACTTGAGGCCGAGCCTCCGCTAGCTGTATAAGTGCCAATAATGAACGTGCCTGAGAGCCCTCCTCTAGTTGCCGGTCCGCTGATTACAAGGCAGGGTCCTGGGGTGCCGGTAGAGGTTTGAGTTGCTGTAACGCTAGGTGTTATGGATTGGCTGCTAGTTTGCGTTGCGCTTTGCGTAGTTGTTTGTGTTTGCGATTGTGACGGCGTCAGTGTTTGCGATGATGATTGGCTTTGAGAAGCTGTCGCGCTCTGTGAAAATGTTTGCGTTTGGGTGGTGGTCTGTGATGATGTTTGCCTTTGACTTCCAGACTGTGAAACGCTCTGTGTTTGTGATGCACTTTGCGTTTGTGAAGCCGTTGCCGTTTTTGTGGCACTTTGCGATTGTGACAGTGTTCCTGTCGCTGAAGCCGTTTGGCTTTGTGAACTAGTTGGTGCTGGAGTTCCAGTTTGAGTTTGCGATGCGCTACCAGTTTGAGTTTGTGCTTGTGAAGAGCTTTGTGTTCCTGAGCCAGTTTGTGTTTGAGTAGCCGTTCTTGTTCCTGAGGCTGTTTGGCTTTGTGAGGCTGTAGCGGACCCAGAATGAGTTGAATCTTGAGAGATCGTTGCTGTTTGTGAAGGTGTTTGAGTGCCAGAGTGACTTTGACTTTGAGATGGGCTTCCAGTTTGGGTCATGCTTGGTGCTTGTGAAGCACTTTGAGTTTGCGAGCCACTTTCATTTTGGGAAGCTGTGGCGGTTTCTGAGGGAGTTTGCTCTTGTGA
>CAIQBE010000003.1 GCA_903870015.1 uncultured Thiotrichales bacterium | reverse complement strand
GCATACGACGTAATTTATATTAAATTTTAAGCAGAAAGTATATTTTAATTGAAAAATAAATATATTTATGATATAATAAAGCTTGTTTTAAACATTAAAAAGGAGGTTGAAATGAGTTTAGGTCAAGGAAGTCAACAACATCAGATTTCAGCAGAGCTTCTAGCTCGTCTTCCAGAGGTATCTACTGAGCCGGTTCATGTTGCATTACCACCACCAGCTCCAGGTATTTATACCTCAACAAAGATTTCGGTCGCTTCAGCAGACCTTCCCGAGGTGGTTCAACCAGCAGTGCTTGCAAAGCTTGCGATTTCTAGGCTTGGGGCATTAAAACCAGTGTCGCAACCGCCATCTGGTGTGACGGCTTGTGTTTTTCGCCATATAAGGCCTTCAGCGGGCCCCGGTCCCGTCGCTCAGAAATAGCCAAGCATTTTTCGGCCCAAGGGTCAAAATTGCAATATAAGAGAGCTGGGTCATAGGTAATACAGCTAACTTTACCAGTGATCCAGCAATCGTTCGAGAAGGCGATCATGCCCAATTTTACCCCCTCTCACTCAGTGGCGCGATCACCTTGTATCAATAGCAAGCCCAGGGGATTGTATACTCACGCTTATTTTTGTACAATAGAGCCCAACTTAACCAAGGTTATTCCTAATGCCGTTGATTACACTGCCTGATGGCAATCAAAGAGAAGTGCCGATGGGCAGTACCTGTGCTCAATTTGCTGAGTCTATTAGCGTAAGCCTAGCCAAGGCGGCGATTGCAGCTGAGATCAATGGCGTACTCGTTGATCTTTCAACAGTGCTCAATACCGATGCGCGTGTGCGTATCATTACTGCCAAAGACCCTGAAAGCTTGGAGGTCATTCGCCACTCTACCGCGCATTTACTAGCGCAAGCTGTTCAGCAGCTTTATCCTAAAGCACAAGTGACGATTGGCCCCGTAATCGAAAATGGCTTTTTTTATGATTTTTCTTATCCAGCAGGCTTTACACCAGAAGATTTAATTGCGATTGAAAAACGCATGCATGAGATTGTTAAGCAAAAGCTGCCGGTCACACGCAAAGTAATGCCGCGCGATGAGGCGATTCAGTATTTCGAATCCCTAGGCGAAAAATATAAAGCCGAGATTATCAGGGATATTCCTGAGGGCGAGGCGCTTTCGCTCTACACCCAAGGCGGCTTTACCGATCTTTGCCGCGGTCCGCATGTACCCAACACGAGCTTTCTAAAAGTATTTAAACTCATGAGCGTTGCAGGGGCTTATTGGCGCGGTAATTCTAAAAATGAAATGCTGCAGCGTATTTATGGCACGGCATGGCGTACCGAGGATGAGCTCAAGCAATATTTATTTATGTTAGAGGAAGCCGAAAAGCGCGATCATCGTAAAATTGGCAAGGCGCTAGATTTATTTCATCAGCAAGATGATGCGCCCGGCATGATTTTTTGGCATGAAAATGGCTGGATTATTTGGCAGGTGATTGAGCAGCATATTCGTGATGCGCAAAAACGCAATGGATATCAAGAGATTCGCACACCGCAAGTGCTCGACCTTTCGCTCTGGGAGCGATCAGGCCATGCCGACAAATACTTGGAAAATATGTTTTTGACCCATTCAGAGCATCGCGATTTTGCGCTAAAGCCGATGAACTGTCCTTGTCATGTCCAAGTATTTAATCAAGGTTTAAAAAGCTATCGTGAGTTGCCCATTCGTTATGCCGAATTTGGCTGCTGTCACCGCAATGAGTCATCAGGCTCACTCCATGGCTTATTTCGTGTGCGCAGTATGGTGCAGGATGATGGCCATATTTTTTGCACCGAAGATCAGATTGAAGCAGAAGTGTCAAAATTTATGGAGCATGCCTTTGCGCTTTATAAAGATTTCGGCTTAACCGAATGCAATGTCAAAATCGCCACGCGCCCAGAAAAACGTATAGGCTCAGAGGCGGCATGGGATAAAGCTGAAAAAGCCCTAAGCGATGCACTCACCAAACTTAAGATCCCCTTTGAATATCTCCCAGGCGAGGGCGCCTTTTACGGGCCAAAAATTGAAATGCATCTAAAAGATTCCTTGGGCCGCTCCTGGCAATGTGGTACAGTGCAGATAGATCCTAATATGCCCGAGCGCCTAGGCGCTGAATACGTCGCTGAGGACAGCAGTCGCAAAGTCCCTATGATGTTGCATCGCGCAGCGATTGGATCCTTTGAGCGCTTTATTGGCATGTTGATTGAGCACTACGCCGGCTTATTCCCAGCATGGCTAGCGCCCACCCAGGTGGTCATTATGGGTGTGACGGATAAGCATCAAGAATATGTTGAGGCAGTGACTGCAGAATTGAAAAATAAAGGCTTTAGAGTCAAGGCTGATTTGCGTAATGAGAAGATTGGCTTTAAAATACGCGAGCATACCTTGCAAAGAGTTCCCTATCAAATCGTGGTAGGCGATAAAGAAGTCAGCGACAAGACGGTCGCCGTACGCGCTCGTAATGGCGATGATTTAGGCGCTATGAGTATTGAAACTTTTAGCGAATATTTGCAAACAGCAATAACCAAAAAAGGAGAAAGTCATTAGCAAAGAAGATAAAGTCCGCGTCAATCGCGACATTCGCGCCCCTGAAGTCAGATTAGTTGACGAAGAAGGCAAGCAAGTCGGTGTGGTATCATTAAAAACCGCATTAGAAGCCGCCGCTACCGCAACCCTCGATTTGGTCGAGATCGTGCCCCAGGCTGAGCCGCCAGTATGTCGTATTATGAATTACGGCAAATTTTTATTTGAGCAAAATAAGCAAAAACAAGCCTCAAAGAAAAAGCAAAAACAAATTCAGATTAAAGAAATTAAATTACGCCCCGTGACTGAAGAGGCCGACTATCAAGTCAAATTGAGAAACCTGATTCGCTTCTTAGAAGATGGCGATAAAGCAAAAGTCACCTTAAAATTCCGTGGTCGTGAACTTTCTCACCAAGACTTAGGTTTAAAAATCTTGCAACGCATGGAAAAAGATTTGGCAGAACATGCGATCGTTGAGCAAGCCGTCAAAGTCGAAGGCCGCCAAATGTTGATGATGTTTGGACCAAAGAAAAAGAAGTAGTCTTTACGGCGTCATCCTTCGAATTTTTCGAAGAAAAATTGCGGAGGATCCAGGACCCAATTGCATGCAGCATAGCTGCATTCCTTGAGTGTGGCTACGCCACAAGCCATTTTATGCTGGATCCTCCGCAGCGCTGCGCGCTCGAAGGATGACGCCACGGGCTGGGTCCTGTGAGGCGAAAGTGTGCTGCGTATGACGCCTGCAGGATGACGAGCCAAGGTAAGGCATGCCTGGTCATTGGTTAAAGCAATGATTATCTCTTAAAAACCCCAAGACTATCCCCAAGCTTCACACGAGGTCCACCAGGCACATTCACTTGAAAGGGCTGCTCAGTTAATAAAATCACAGTTGAACCAAAGTCAAAATAACCCAACTCTGCGCCTTGCAGGACTTTAATTTTAGCATCAGCGACATCACGACGCTGCAAAGATTTTTTTTCCGAATGGGTAAAAGGCACAAAGCGATTTTCAATACCGGCAACGAGCATAGCGCCAACCATAATCACCGCAAGCTTGCCCATTGCAGTATTAAAGATCATAATCAAGCGCTCATTTTTAGCAAAGAGCTCAGGCACATGATGAGTCGTTGCTAGATTGACCGAAAATAAGTCGCCAGGAACATAAACAAGTTCTTCTAGCATGCCATCAATCGGCATATGCACACGATGATAGTTAAAGGGCGCAAGATAAAGCGTTGCGAAAGAGCCGCCTTCAAACGTACGCGCTAAGGTGCGTTGCTGCGCTAATAGCTTATCCAAGGTGTAATTATGATTTTTAGCCTGAATCAGCATGCCCAAATGAATATCGCCAAATTCACTTAGCAATGCCTCCGCAGGCGAACAAAGCGCTCGAGGGTTATCTGAAACAGGAAAAGGATCTTCGAGCTCACGGATAAAAAAAGCATTAAAACTTTTATAAGCAAGAGGATCTTTAATTTTCGCATCTGTGAGATCAATCTTAAAACGCTGAATAAATAAACGAATCAAAAAGTTTTTAAGCCAAGGCCATTCGCTATCAGCCAGCGTGCCAATCATGCGCGAAAGACCGTGCTGGGGTAAAATATACTGCATTAACAAAAATAATCTTAGTTTAACTTTAAGGTTCATAATAGAATTTAGCCTAGATTTTAAAGTCCCTATAATAGCAGGGTAGGGCAAGATTTAACATAGGGCATGGGCTAATGGTCTTAGGCACTGAGTGTTAATGTATAAGCTACCTTAATATGGTGTTAAAATAGCGCATCAGAATTTTGAGATACAATGATGGACTCCATCACCCACATTTTTTTAGGCGCCAGTATTGGCCAGGCGGTTGCCAACAAAAAAACCAATCATAAAGCGGCAATTTTAGGGGCTCTGGCCTCAAGCGCACCCGATTTTGATGTTTTTGTGCAATCGAGCCAACATCCCTTGTGGACTTTTACCATCCATCGCAGCATAACCCATTCCTTATTATTTATTCCCTTTGGTGCGCTCTTAGTGTTTATGCTAGCAATGCTCTTATTTAAAAGCTTGCGTGAAGATTGGCGTATTTATCTCTGGGTATGTCTATTGGCTTACGGCAGCCATTGTTTATTAGACTCTTGTACGAGCTACGGCACCGAGCTGTTCTGGCCATTTGCCAATACGCGCGTCAGCTGGGATATCATCCCCATAGTCGAGCCAGTGTTTACGATTTTCTTGATAGTAGGCTTTAGTTTTTCTTGGCGTAAAGCGATGGCGAAACCAGCAATTATTGGGCTTGTTGCAGCATTAGTCTATCTTGGATTTTGCGCCGAACAGCATCAGCGTGCCTTGACTGCCGAAACGCAGCTCATCCAAAGCCGTGAGCAAATTGCGACAGAGATTCGGGTTATGCCGGCTTTTGCCAATATCTATCAGTGGAATGGGCTCTATGTCAGTCATGCCCGTATTTATAGTGATGTCATCAAAACTCCTTTGTTTGGCAAGGCATATGCTGTGAATGGTTTTTCTATGCCTCAGTTTAGTGTAGAGCAGCTCCCACACGCATTGCAAAATCCAGAATTTCTTAATGCCGCGCAAGTCTTGCTATGGTTTTCGCAAAGCTACGTCAGTGTGGCTCAGGATCATCCTTTTACTATTGTAGATATGCGTTATTTGAATAAATCCAGTCCGCTTACTGCGATGTGGGGCTTGAGCTTACTCACGCAGCAGAGCGAGAATTTTATCTTAAGAGTCAGTCGAGTGTTGATCGACCCGGATGAAATCGAGGCAAATCATTAAAAACATTTGCTTTTTCAGGATTTTTTGTATACAATACCCGCCTCTTTGCTTTCAATAACAAAAGAAAGCTTATTGAGAATTCAATAAACCATAAGGAGTTATACAATTGAATCACTATGAACTGATCATTCTGATTCACCCAGATCAAAGCGACAACGCTGTGAATATGGTGAATCGTTACAAAGAGATGATTACCAAGGCGGAGGGTAAAATCCACCGTCACGAAGATTGGGGTCGCAAATCTCTTGCCTACGGCATCAAGAACTTACACAAAGCTCATTTTGTGTTAATCAACTTTGAACTCAATCCTAAAGATTTGAAAGAGTTAACCGATGCGCTACGTTATAACGACGCAGTACTGCGTTTTATGACCACAGAAACCAAGCAAGCCATTACTAAGCCATCTGTTATGATGCAGCCACGTAAGCCCACCGAACACCAAGGAGACAGAGCATGAGTATGCGTAGACGTGCCTGCCGTTTTGACGATGGCAGTGTAGAAATTGATTACAAAGACATTAACTTGTTAAGAGAATATATCACTGAAGGTGGCAAAATTGTCCCCAGCCGTATTACCGGCACCTCCAGCAAATACCAACGCAAAGTTGCCGAAGCTATCAAAAGAGCACGTTTCTTAGCCTTGCTTCCCTATTGCGATCGTCATAAATAAGAGGACTAAAACATGCAAGTTATTTTACGTGAAAAAATTAGAAAATTAGGCAACCTTGGCGAAAGCGTAAATGTTAAGCCAGGCTTTGCCCGCAACTTCCTCGTGCCACAAGGCAAAGCGATGATTGCGAACAAAGACAATTTAGCAAAATTTGAAGCTGAGCGCGCAGAGCTTGAAAAGAAAGCCCTCGCAGTATTAAAAGCAGCACAAACCCGTGCTGAAAAACTACAAGGCTTAAGCGTAACCATGCAAGCAAGCGCTGGCGCTGGCGGCAAATTATTCGGTTCGATCGGAACCCGTGATATTGCTGATGCCATTACCGCAAAAGGCGTTGCTGTTGAAAAACACGAAGTACGTTTGCCCTTAGGCATGATTCGCCAAGTCGGTGAGTTTGATGTGGTTGTGCATTTGCACGGCGATCTTGATGTTAATATCAAAGTAACCGTGTTGCCTGAAGGCGGTCCTGTGCCCGCAGTAATGTTAGAAGCATTTGGCGAAACCCCAGTTGAAGCCGAAGCTGAAATTGCTGCTGAGATTCAAAAAGAACAAGGTCATATTAACGAGTAATCAGTTAATAAGCTGCGCAAAAACCCCCTTTAGCTGGTATGGTAAAGGGGGTTTTCTTTTTGGCCATCCAAAACCTTGCCTTTACCGATAAAAATATACCCCGCAAGACTTCGATCTTGAATAGGGGCATTTGTCATAACGCGAAGCTCAAGCTGGGGTACGACTCGCGGGTTCATATGAAGACAGGAGGGAGGCGCCATGACCTGAGAATGCTAGGGCCGCACTACCTTGAGGTTTGTTACCCCTGTTACTGATAGCCCTGGTACGGTCGATGTATTATAAGGGCCCGCTGGAGTCTGTTTTTTCAATTGCCGTCTTCTTCTGCGATTCTCTGTACCAAAGACATTGGGCGTAGCCAAAGTGGAGGCATTGAAATAAGCGGACTCAAGAGACATGAGTGGGTCTGGAGCTCTACTGGAGCGTACGCTATAGCGGGGGAGCTGAAATCACGGAATATCGAGGGCTCGTAATGATCATCAACGGCATCTAGTCCTGCAGAAGCTGCAACAACAGCTGGATACACTGCATCAATCTCTGCTTTTAAGCTGACGGTGGTTCTTTCTAGTATATCAATTCAACCAAGTATTTTATTAGTGCCGCACATTCTGTTATCAAAATTATAAGTTGAAAAACAGGGTAAATAATAATTCTTGACTGAAAAATTAATATACTATAATCTCGGATTTCATGAATGGGAAATATTTATATGAATGGAGCATTACGTGCTTTTTCAGCCGGTCTTTTGGCCGCTGTTCCGGCAGGTTTTCAAAGGGAGCCAGTAGAAAGTTCCTGGATAAGCTTCGAGGCCGCTGCTAATGGCCTACCGGGCACTATTGTCATTCTTGAGGAATGCTTGCTTAGTTTGCAAGGCGGTAACCAGTCTGCAGCTAAATTGATCGCTCAAAAAGCGGCAGATCTAACCTTCTGCGCAGAGCTTATTGCTGCGTCAAATGGAGTTGCAAGTGTTCAAGCATCTTTGCAGAATGGTGCTTTAAAACCATATGCGGCATTAGCGCTCACTCATATTGTTTTGCATCCAGATTATACTCAATGGGTTTTGTTGCAGGTTGCGCATCCTCTTCATGGGGCACAACCAGCCATGCAAGTCATTAAACCAGGGCAATTATTTCAAGATTTGAGCCCTCTTTTGGCAGAGCCTGATATGCATCTTAGCTTGGTATGCGCGGCTAATAAAGCAGTTGATAAATTGGTTAAATCTGATAGAAGAGAAGAGGGTAGGAAAAAATTTGTCAAAGATGTAGTTTTTATTCTGTCAGAGCTTTCCAGGTCAGAGCATCTAGAGGTTCGCAGTAGCGCTCCACAATTGCTCGCTACTATAGTCCAGTCTGACGGGCTGATTATATTGTTTAATCATCACGATAACCTTCAGGTAAGACTTCTAGCTATTTTAGCGACGGGAGGTGTAAATGCAAATTTTAGGTTAGTTGCAGAAGAAGCGATAACGATACTTTCTCATCTGTTTTGGGACGAAGGGTATACGATTCCTGAAGAGCCAGAAATTGACATGGGAAATGGTCTTTATATGATAAGCTCTGGTTATCATGTCATGGGCAGCATCGGTAGATATGGGCAAAAGGCGCTGCTAGCCGATTTAGAAGCAGAAGATAGTCCTGTTTATGTTAAAGAGCAAGTGCTGCTGGCGCTTGAGCATGTTCATGCTCGTACGCCAGATAGAGACTTAGGTGTTAATGAACTACTTTTAAATACTTTGATCAGAGGGCGTGATGAAAGCTTGCAGATACGTGCAGCACGTTTACTCAGTACACTTATTAAGCTTAGAAAACCTGTTCACGGCACTCTAGTCAATCACTTAATTGAGTCGCTGATACCCTTTTTACATTCCGAGCCTTCTCCTAGGGTTAAGGCAGCGGGATTAGATGTGCTTGTGAGCATTGCTGAAAATCAGACGGGAGAATCTGATATTGGCAAGTTAATTTTAACAGCAGGTGGCCTGGGGTTGTTGAGAGAGGAAGTGCAAGCACTTGCTAGTTCAGTTAAGGCTGTGCGTATAGTATTGCAAGTGGAAAATTTTGCAGAGCATGTTGCGAGTGATTTAACACGAGATCCTGGTCATCTTCGCGCAGCACAAGAACTTATTCGTCTTCCTGAAACTGAATTTGGGCGTATAGCAATGCTAGCCCACATTGAACCACTCTCAGACGCTTTATTAGGAACCAAAGAACCTGAGGTGCGAAGAGCATTGGTTCAAGCATTTGCTAAAATAATAACACTGGGCAACTGGGCAGAGGTTCTAGAAAGTAAAAAGCTGAGCATTCAAATATTGGTTGCTCTTTTAGAGGCGGAGAACCCAATTGCCCAGGCTCATGTACTAGAGGCGCTTGTTCGTATAACGGAATCTGATGATGGGTGCAAAGAGGTTAAGGGCGCAGGCGGGATTCCATTGCTTCTGCAGCTGTCCGCAAGAGAGATTCCTTATGTTTCGATTTTAGCACGAAAGGCGTTTGATAACATGGGGGTTTCTGGTCGTTTAGATGAGGCTGTGGCTGCGGCGGTAGAGCCATCCGCTGAGTCGCCAGATCTAGCAAGGATTTTAGATGCTTTAAGCGCAGGCGGTTGTAATCTCAGGGAGTGCGAGCTTGCAGTGCCTGAGTCAGCTCAAAATGTTGCGACGATAATTTCTGCAGTATGGGAGGCTGATGCTGTTGGCCTACTGGGAGCTCTTGCGGCCAAGCGATCAAAATATCAGAGTCTGGCAAATCAGCTGCTGAATGCTATGTTAGCGCAGCAGGACTTTCCTCTGTTTGAAAGTAGGGATAATATTTATCCGGCAGCACAGCTTGCAAGATTAGACTTGTTTAGACCACTTGTAAATTGCTTAGATCTACAGGCGTATATACCGTCGGCCGTCGGCCAATATGGCAGCTATATGCATAAAATGCTCATTGGAGAGCATATTTCAGCAAAAGATGCTGCCATGACGGCTCTTGTCAACAGTGCTAAAGATCAACGTAAGCATAAGGCACTCATTGCAGCCGGTGCGGTTCAAGCACTCTTGCGTCGTGTAGCGGCAGTTGAGGAGCCCGAGGATTTAGAAGTACGAGAAAAAGCATTAGCAGCACTGCGCTGGCTTAATCAATCCGTGCATGGACATGCTGCAATAGTGGCCAGCGTAGCCACAGCATTCCATGGGCTTGCGCAACGCAAATATGGCGATAAGCATGTTGATCAGTTGGTAAAAATTAACGAGATCGCTGGGGTCGATGCGCTCGTAGCGCTTTTGGCGGCTGATGATCACTTTCTTGATGTAAAGGCAACAAGCGTGCTCATTGACATGACAGCCGAAGATGAGGGTAACCGACAACAAGCACTAAATGCAGGTGTGCTTCCTAGGCTCGTGCATATGTTACTACGATATTCAAGTGTTGACTCGGCAGCAAGGTATAGAGCACTAGATAGTCAACGAGTAGCGCTAGGAGTGCTAGGTAATCTTGCTATCTCTACAGTTGGACGTGCCGCAATTGAGCGCGAAACGGGTTTAATTGAACGAGTGCTCCTTGGTTATTTAGACCCAAGAGATCAGAGAGGTCTTCAAGCGAGTGCAGCACAGGCGCTTTCAAACATTGTTCTATCTCCTGATGCATGTCAAAGGGTCATTGAGGCTCATGGGGTTGATAAGCTTTTAAGTCTCACAGAAGGAAGTGAGGAAGTGAAGTTGCAGGTCCTATGGACGCTCGCGAATATGTCACTTCATAAAGAAGTCCGTCCGCATTTAATGCATAGTATACATAGGCTTCGCGAAATTTTAACGACCTCTCAAGGGGGCCGGTCAGAACTAGCTGAAGAGATTAGACGCCGTGCTGCCTTGACTATAAAAAACATTGAAGGCAAGGTATCCTCTAGTTTGTGGCCTTCCTGGATGCAAGGAGGGGATCGGCAACCACCATCAGGATCAGGAGCGGCACCTGGATGATTGAGCGCCAGGGCTGCCCCATTAAAAAATATAGTCAACAAAAACCAACACAATTCGTCGTCCTGATCCCCAGGCATTGCTTGGGGCGTCAGGATCCAGCATAAAATAGACACAACAAGACTTAGGCTTTGAATTTTCAAATGACTTTTAAAAACAATATCTTATGCTGGATCCTAATGAATGCTGCGCATTATCAGGACGACGAGTGGTTTTTAAATGGGGCGGCCCTGGAATGAGTATCAAAGTCTATTGAAATAAAAGCTTTAGTATGGTATAATACTCACACAAGCTAAGAAATATATAAGTAACATGTTGCAATTACAGCGCCCTACAGTTGTTCTTCTTACCGGCCTCCTTCTCCTTATGAAGGGCGGTCCGGATGCTGCTATTTGTTAATTATGAATGGTATCCTCTAAAAACCGCCCTGATTCTGGCGGTTTTTTTATGTCTTTAATTTGCAAAAAATGAACAGAGGATACGAATCATGAATAGCAATAACCAAATTATAATTTTTGATACGACATTACGTGACGGCGAGCAGTCTCCAGGGGCGACGATGACTCAGGAACAAAAAATTGCCATTGCGCACTCGTTAGATGCCATGGGAGTGGATGTCATTGAGGCTGGCTTTGCGATCGCCTCAGAGGGTGATTTCAAATCTATTCAGGCTATTGCAAACAGCGTCAAAAATGCCCAGGTTTGCAGTTTAGCACGCGCCATCAAAAAAGATATTGACGTAGCCGGGCGTGCGATTGCAAGCGCAGCAAGGCCACGTATCCATACTTTTATCTCAACAAGTGATATTCACATGCAACATCAATTAAAGATGTCAGAGATGCAGGTATTAGCAGCGATTGATGAATCCGTCCGTTATGCCCGGCAATTTTGTGATGATGTCGAATGGTCGGCCATGGATGCGACTCGAAGTGGTATGGATTTCTTATGCGCTGCCATTGAGATCGCAATTCGCGCTGGTGCAAGAACCATTAACGTCCCTGATACTGTCGGCTATATGTTCCCACAAGAATATGCTGCCATGATTCGGGCCATTAAAAATAAAGTGCCCAATATCGATCAGGCGATTATTTCTGTGCATTGTCATAATGACTTGGGCTGTGCTACTGCCAATTCTATTGCGGCGATTGAAGCAGGCGCGAGACAAGTCGAATGCACGATCAATGGCATCGGCGAACGTGCGGGTAATGCTGCTTTGGAAGAAATCATCATGGCGATCAAAACGCGCCAAGATGTCATGCCTTATCAAACCAATATTGATAGCACCAAAATTATGGCGATTTCTAAGCAAGTATCGACAAGCACAGGCTTTAGCGTGCAAAAAAACAAAGCTATTGTTGGCGAAAATGCCTTTGCCCATGAATCAGGCATTCATCAAGATGGCGTGATAAAAGCGCGCGAAACCTATGAAATCATGCGTCCTGAATCAATCGGCCTAGATCGTTCGCAATTACCCATGGGTAAGCATTCCGGTCGTGCGGCATTTAGGGTAAAATTACAGGCTTTGGATATCAATGCCTCTGAACCCGAAATCGAAGCCTTTTTTATCAAATTTAAAACGATGGGTGATCAAAAGAAATATGTCTCCGATGCGGATATTATAGAATTAATTAAAACACACAGGGAGTGTTAGCCATGATGTCATATAACAAAAAAGCCGATTACATTTGGATGAATGGCGAGTTTATGCCCTGGGAAGATGCCTGGGTGCATAGCATGAGTCATGGATTGCATTATGGCTCCGGAGTCTTTGAGGGCGAGCGTGCGTATGAGGGCAAGATTTTTAAATCGATCGAGCACAGCGAGCGCTTGCATCGTTCAGCTCAAATGTTAGATATGAACATCGATTATAGCCCAGAAGCATTGCATGACATCAAAATGGAATTATTAGCCAAAAATGGCCTGACCGATGCGTACATTCGTCCTGTTGCTTGGCGCGGCGTAGAAACTTTAAGCGTAGCATCCCATCAGTGTTCAGTGAATATCGCGATTGCCGCTTGGGAGTGGGGAAGCTATTTTAGCGCAGTCAATATTTTTGAATCAGGCTTAAAATTAATATGGGCCGATTGGGTGCGTCCAGCGCCAACCATGGCGCCTGTGGCTGCCAAGGCTTCAGGCTTATATATCATTGGCAGCTTAAGTAAAAATAAGGCTGAGCAACAGGGATATCACGATGCCTTGATGTTAGATTATCGAGGCTATGTTGCTGAATGTAGTGGCGCGAATTTTTTCATGGTGCAAAATGGCGAAATTCATACTCCCATTGCCGATTGTTTTTTAGATGGCATCACTCGTCGGAGCGTGATTGAGATTGCACGCAATAAAAATATTCCCGTCATTGAGCGCCATATTTTGCCGGATGAGATTAACGCTGCCGATGAAATATTTATTACGGGTACCGCCGTTGAAATATGCCCTGTAGGGCAAATCGGTGAACAGCATTTTCAAGTTGGCGCTATTACCAAAATAATCGCAGATGAATACGCTGCTTGGGTCAGGAGATAATATCATGGCAACCTTATACGATAAAATTTGGCAAGCCCATTTTGTCTGTGATAAACAAGATGGCACAAGCTTAATTTATATTGATCGGCATTTGGTGCATGAAGTCACAAGCCCGCAAGCCTTCGAAGGCTTAGAGCGCTCAGGAAGACCTGTGCACCGTAAGGATAGCATTATTGCCGTGTGTGATCATAATGTACCAACCATCAATCGCAGCCAAGGTATTGATGATGTCGAGTCACGTCTTCAAGTCGAAACTTTAAAACAAAACTGCGAAAAGCATGGCATCCGTTATTTTGATTTAGCCGATCAGCGCCAGGGCATCGTGCATATTGTCGGCCCAGAGCAAGGCTTTACCTGGCCTGGTATGACGATTGTCTGTGGCGATAGCCACACCTCAACCCACGGTGCTTTTGGCGCTTTAGCCTTTGGCATTGGCACGAGTGAAGTCGAGCATGTCTTAGCAACGCAAACCTTGCCCTTGTATAAAGCCAAAAATATGCGCATTCATGTTGAAGGCAAATTGGGTTTAGGCGTTACTGCAAAAGATTTGATTTTGGCGATCATTGGCAAAATTGGGACTGCTGGCGCCAATGGTCATGTCATTGAGTATACGGGGGAGGCGATTCGAGCCTTATCGATGGAAGCACGCATGACCTTATGCAATATGTCGATCGAGGCGGGTGGCCGTGCCGGTTTAATTGAGCCCGATGAAATTACCTTTGCTTATTTAAAAGGCCGGCCCATGGCACCCAAAGCATGGGATAAAGCCGTAGCCTATTGGCAAACTTTTTTTACCGATAACGATGCGGTGTATGATAAAGAAGTGATTATTAATGCAGCGGACATTGAGCCTCAAGTCACTTGGGGTACGAGTCCCGAAATGGTCTTGCCCATCAAGGCTTGCGTTCCTGATCCCACACAAGAACAAAATGCTGTTAAAAAAGCCTCCATCGAACGCGCGTTAAATTATATGGGCTTAACGCCAGGACAGGCTTTAAATCAAATCAAAATCGACAAAGTATTTATTGGCTCTTGTACCAATGGCCGCATTGAAGATTTGCGTGAAGTTGCAAAAGTTGCGCAAGGAAAAAAAGTGGCTCAAAATGTTTACGCCATGATTGTACCGGGCTCAGGCTTAGTCAAAGCTCAGGCCGAACAAGAAGGCTTGGATGTTATTTTCAAGGCCAGCGGTTTTGATTGGCGCGAGCCTGGCTGCTCCATGTGTTTAGCAATGAATGCGGATAAATTAAATCCAGGCGAGCGCTGTGCCTCAACCTCCAATCGCAATTTTGAAGGTCGACAAGGGCAGGGCGGACGTACGCATTTAATGAGCCCAGCCATGGCGGCAGCGGCCGCGATTACCGGTCATTTAGTCGATGTCAGAACCTTTGGAGAGAATCATGCAAGCATTTAAAACCGTCACGAGTATCATTGCGCCCATAGCGATTGCTAATATCGATACCGATATGATTATCCCTAAGCAATATTTAAAAACGATTCACAGAAGCGGCTTGGGGCAATTTTTATTTAGCGACATGGGGGATGATTTTATTTTAAAAAACCCAAAATATCGCCAAGCACAAATCATCGTGACCGAGGAAAACTTTGGCTGTGGCTC
Organism: uncultured Thiotrichales bacterium; assembly: GCA_903870015.1. Classification (GTDB taxonomy): domain Bacteria; phylum Pseudomonadota; class Gammaproteobacteria; order Francisellales; family CACEW01; genus CAIQBE01. The sequence goes on along the minus strand of CAIQBE010000003.1, from coordinate 78,901 downwards.
GAGCCGTGAACATGCCGCTTGGTCGTTATTAGATTTTGGCATTAAAGTCATTGTGGCGCCCAGCTTTGCCGATATTTTTTATTCTAACGCCTTTAAAAACGGCTTATTATTAATTGCGTTACCACGCGCACAATGCCAAATTTTGCGCGACATAACCACTCCCGTAACGGTAGATTTAGAAGCCAAAACCATTGCTGATTTTAGTTTTGAAATCGATGCTCAGCGTCAGCAAACATTATTAGAAGGGTTAGATGAAATTGGCGAAACCTTAAAGTACAGCAACGAAATCAAAGCATTTGAGGAGAAGTATTGTGAAAAAACAAATTTTAATTCTACCAGGTGATGGTATTGGGCCTGAAGTTGTGCGCGAAGCTTGTAAAATTTTTGCCTGGTTTAATGCGCAAGGCCAACATCAGTTTGAGTTAGTCGAAGGCTTAATCGGCGGAGCGGCCATTGACCCAACGGGCGTGCCATTGCCCGAGGCAACAATTGCAGCTGCCAAAGCCGCTGATAGTATTTTATTGGGCGCTGTCGGCGGACCCAAATGGGAAAGCCTACCTGCAGCCATTCGCCCAGAAAAGGGCTTGTTGCAAATTCGCAAAACCTTAAATCTCTATGCAAATTTACGTCCTGCTGTTTGTTTTGAAGCCTTGGCTGATGCATCACCCTTAAAAAAAGAATGGATCGCTGATTTAGATTTAATGATCGTGCGCGAACTAACAGGCGGAATTTATTTTGGCGAGCCTCGAGGTATTGAGATAGAAAAGGGCGAGCGCAAAGCCTTTAACACCATGGTGTATACCGAGTCGGAAATCGAGCGCGTCGCACGTGTCGCATTTGACTTAGCACGCCTGCGTGGCCAAAAAGTCTGCTCCGTCGATAAAGCCAATGTGTTAGAAGTGTCGCAGTTATGGCGTGAGATCGTCCAAAAAGTGCATGACCAAGATTACCCAGACATTGCATTATCACACATGTACGTCGATAATGCCGCCATGCAATTAGTGCATCGACCAAAACAATTTGATGTGATGCTGACATCTAACTTATTTGGCGATATTTTGTCAGATGAAGCTTCGATGTTGACTGGATCCTTGGGCATGTTGCCCTCAGCCTCTTTCGGTGATCAATATTCGCTATACGAGCCCATCCACGGCAGTGCGCCTGATATCGCCGGCAAACACATCGCCAATCCATTAGGAACAATTTTAAGTGTCGCCATGATGTTCAAATATAGCTTTAAGTTAGAGCAAGAAGCCGCGCAAATTATGCAAGCAGTGGAGCGCGTTTTAAATCAGGGCATCCGCACGCAGGATATTGCAGAGGCCGGCTGCGCAGCCATATCAACAGGGGAGATGGGGAATCATGTTATTGCACAACTTTAATCCTGGATTGGTATAAACTCTGTTTTGCGCCACAACAAACCTTCTACACCTCCAACAGCTCCAGTGCTATGAGTAGCCATTAATAGCATAACGATTGCAGAGGATTAAAAAATTAAGCAATAACCGGGCAGTACTTTCGTTTGTTGAGTCAGGCTATATTAAAATTCAAAAAAGCGGTAAAATAGCCGTCTCAAAGCTTTTGAAATAAATAGTCATGTCAACAGATAAGCCACGCGGCAAAAAAAAAGAATATGTTAAGCCCAGAGAAAATTTTTCGGGCTTAAAGACAGCGCCTCATTCGGTCGAGGCTGAACAGTCTTTTTTGGGCGGCTTGATGCTCGATAACTCCGTTTGGGATAGAATCAGTGATGCGGTTGCGCCTGATGATTTTTATCGCCCTGAGCACCAAATGATTTTTCAGCATATTCAAAATTTAGCTGACAAAGGCACACCCTTTGATATTGTCACGCTCTCTGATGCCATGACCGCCAAAGGGATTTTAGATGAGGCGGGTGGCTTAACGTATTTGGCTGAGCTTGTCAAAAACACGCCTAGCGTTTCGAATATCAAGGCCTATGCCGATATTATTCGCGAACGCGCGATTCTGAGAAACTTATTAAGCACGGTGCACAGCCTCGCTGAGTCCATTTATGACCCCAATGGCCGTACGAGTGAAGAATTGCTCGAAGAGGCCGAGCAAAAAATCTTTGCCATAAGTGAGCATCGCGCCAAAGAAGATCGTGCCAGCTCAGTGCGCTCAATTATTCCAGGGATTGTTGATAAGCTTGATGAATTAAAGTTAAATAATGGCGGCATCACAGGCACCGCAACCGATTATACCGATCTTGACCGCATGACCTCAGGCCTACAACCTGCGGACGTTGTCATTATCGCCGGCCGCCCATCGATGGGTAAAACGACGTTTGCGATGAACATTGCCGAAAATGTGGCGATGGATAGCCCCAAGCCTGTTTTAGTATTTAGTATGGAAATGCCCAAAGAAGCCTTGATGCTACGGATATTATCTTCGCTTGCGCGCGTCAATCAATCTTCATTGCGCTCGGGGCAACTAGAAGATCATGACTGGAGCAAATTATTTGCCACCGTTAATTTATTATCCGAACGCATGAACTTATACATCGATGACACTGCGGCGCTTACGCCAACGGATATGCGTGCACGTGCGCGTCGATTAGCGCGTGAGCATGGCGGCTTGCGCTTAATTATTATTGACTACTTGCAGCTCATGCGCGTGCCTGGCTTATCCGATAATCGTGTGAATGAAGTTTCGGAAATTTCCCGAAATATTAAGGCCCTAGCCAAAGAGCTCAAGGTGCCCGTGATTGCACTCTCCCAGCTCAGTCGTAAATGCGAAGATCGTACCGATAAACGTCCCGTCATGTCCGATATTCGTGAGTCCGGATCCATTGAGCAAGATGCGGATTTAATCATGTTTGTCTATCGCGATGAAGTCTATCATCCCGATACCAAAGATAAAGGCATCGCCGAAATTTTGGTGCGCAAACATCGTAATGGCCCGATTGGGGATTTGCGCTTAACCTTTATTGGCCAATATTGCCGCTTTGATAATTATGCAGCCTCTCCGGTAGGGTATTAATATGCGCACACAGGCACTGATTGATACCGATGGTTTAAGACATAATTTAGCAATCGCCAGAGGGCTTGCGCCACAGTCAAAAATATTAGCGATGATTAAGGCCAATGCTTATGGGCATGGATTATTATTGTGCGCTGAAACCCTAGATGCCGATTTTTTTGGTGTAGCAACATTAGAAGAGGCCTATGCTTTGAGGCTACATGGCATTTCTAAGCGGATTGTGCTCACCCCTGGTTTTCAAAACAAAGAAGAGCTCATCCACGTCATGGATCTTGAGCTTGATACCATGGTGCACTATCCCCATCAAGTGGAAATTTTAGAAAAATATCATGGCAGCTATAAAATTCCGGTGTGGTATAAGTTTAATACTGGCATGCATCGCCTGGGTTTTGCTTATGAGGAAGCATTGCATTATTTCAGTCGTTTGGAAAAGTTAAGCAATATCGAAGTGGTTGCACTTATGTCGCATCTAGCCTCAGCCGATGTTCCTAATAACCCTCATACTTTATTACAGCTTGAACGCTTTGATAATCTAACCAAAGGCTTGCCTCATCCCAAAAGCTTATTAAATTCAGCAGGTCTCGTTAACTATCCTAGTCATGCTTATGACATTGTTCGCCCAGGCATGTTGGTTTATGGCGTATCACCAACGGATGCCGATATCCAAAATCTTGGCCTCATTCCGGTCATGACTTTGCAAGCTTCAGTATTATCAAAAGTGAAAGTCAATCAAGGCGAAAGCGTTGGCTATGGTAGTGCATGGACGGCACAAGAAGACTCTGAAATTGCCGTGATCGGCTGCGGCTATGGCGATGGCTATCCGCAAGTGCCCAAAGCCGCACAAGTGTATTACAAAGATCAATTACTGCCGATTATCGGACGAGTATCCATGGATTTTTTAACCATCGATATCACGGATTGTAGGCATAAAATGGAAGTTGGCGATGCTGTAGAGCTCTGGGGTAAAAATCTACCGGTAAATATTGCTGCGGCAGGCATCGGCATAGGGGTATACCCTTTATTAACAGGCGTGATGGCGCGCGTGCCTAGAAAAGACGCCATTGAATTATCCATGTATCATCAATCGTATCAAAAATTTAAAACCCAACTCGATTACAAACCCAAGGGAAAGTAATGAATGAGCTATCGCCGTTAGCCGAGCGTTTACGTCCTAAAAATATTAGTGAGGTCGCTGGGCAAGCGCATTTGGTGGGCGAGGGCAAGCCTTTATTTGAATCAGTTAAAAATAAACGCCTCCAATCAATGATCTTATGGGGACCGCCAGGTGTTGGTAAAACCACGTTAGCAGAAATTTTAGCAACGAGCTGGGGCGCCCATTTTGTGAAATTATCCGCGGTACTTGCAGGCGTTAAAGAAGTGCGGGAAGTGTTATCTGAGGCCGAAGGCCTGCATGCCATGCATTTGCCGGTGGTATTGTTTGTTGATGAAATTCACCGCTTTAATAAAAGCCAGCAAGATGCATTTTTGCATCATCTCGAAAAAGGCATTATTACTTTAATTGGCGCAACGACCGAAAATCCATCCTTTGAATTAAATTCGGCTTTACTTTCAAGAATGCAGGTCTACGTTTTAAACTCTTTAAGCACCGAAGATTTGCAGCAATTATTTGCCAAAACGCTCACGCAATTTCCGGGTTATAGCTTTAACGAAGAAGCCCAAAATGCTTTAATTCAAATGGCTGATGGCGATGGTAGGCGTTTGTTAAATTTAATTGAACTAATGATCGAGAGCGCACGTGCCAAAGATATCACTGCGCTTGATTTTAAATTTTTGGAGCAATTTTTGCCGCAACAATTACGTCGTTTTGATAAAGGCGGTGAAAATTTTTATGATCAAATTTCAGCGCTGCATAAATCCGTGCGTGGCTCCAATCCTGATGCAGCATTGTATTGGCTCTGCCGAATGCTGGATGGTGGTGTGGATATTCAATATCTATCTCGGCGCATTGTGCGCATGGCTTGGGAAGATATTGGTTTAGCTGATCCTCGAGCGATCGATTTAGCCGTATGTGCTGCCAATACTTATGAGCGCTTAGGTTCACCTGAGGGTGAGCTAGCCCTAGCTGAAGCAGTAGTTTATTTAGCGATTGCCGCAAAGAGTAATGCCGCCTATGAAGCTTATAATGCTGCACGCGCTTTTGTGCAAAAAGATCAATCTCGCGCGGTGCCTCTGCATTTAAGAAATGCCCCGACAAAGCTGATGAAAAATTTAGGCTATGGCAAAGAATATCGTTACGCTCATGATGAGGCACATCATTATGCTGCGGGTGAAAACTATTGGCCGGATGGTTTGAGGGCGCAAAATTTTTACACACCTACTCATCAAGGCTTGGAGCAAAAAATTGCTGAGAAAATGGCGTTTTTAAGAAAACTTGATGAGGAGGCCAAATAATGCAGAAATATTTAATTGCGTTGGATCAAGGGACCACGAGTACGCGCGCTATTTTATTTGATGAGGCATTAAATGAAGTCGCGGTCACTCAAAAAAGTTTTGAGCAATTCTATCCCGAAAATGGCTGGGTCGAGCATGATGCTGAAACCATATGGCTCGATAGCTTAGAGTTATTAAAAGAATTATTAGTAAAAGCAAAAATAAAAACGAGTAGTGTTGATGCGTTAGGTATCACCAATCAGCGGGAAACCACCGTGCTTTGGGATAGCAATACTGGTGAGGTAATTTATCGTGCAATCGTATGGCAAGACCGACGGGGTGCCACTTTGACTGAGCGTTTAAAAATGGAAGGCCATGAAGCTAGCGTTAAAGCAAAAACAGGTTTGTTATTAGATTCATATTTTTGTGCCAGTAAAATTCATTGGGTACTGCATAACATCCCACGTGCCAAGCAATTAATGAAGGACGGGCGCTTACGTTTTGGCACCATCGATGCATTTTTAATTTGGCGTTTAACAGCAGGGGAAGTGCATGCGACCGATATTACCAATGCCTCCAGAACTTTGCTTTTTAATATTCATACACAAAGTTGGGACCAGGATTTATTAGACTTATTTGAAATTGATGCCAGTATTTTACCGAAAGTACAAGAGTGCGCGGCGGATTTTGGTGAGATTGATACGAAGTTTTTGGGAGGTAGCATTCCTATTCGCGGTGTTGCCGGTGATCAGCAAGCGGCAACTATTGGTCAGTGTTGCTTTGAGCCCGGCATGGCCAAATGCACTTATGGCACTGGGGCATTTTTAATGCAAAATACTGGCAATCAAGTCATTCCATCGCAACAATTATTAAGCACCGTGCTCTATAAAATTAAGGGCGAGATTGCTTATGCGCTCGAGGGCAGTATTTTTGTGGCGGGAGCTGCTATTCAATGGCTAAGGGATCAACTACATTTTTTTAAAAGCTCAGCAGAAACTGAGCATTTAGCGACAGAAGTAGCAGACAATGGCGGCGTATATTTTGTAACAGCTTTAACAGGCTTAGGAGCTCCTTACTGGAAGCCTAATGCCCGTGGTGCAATTTTAGGATTAACTCGTGATACGCGTAGTGCCCATATTACCCGCGCTGCGCTTGAAGCGGTATGTTATCAAACCCGTGCGTTATTAGATGCAATGAAAAAAGAAGGTGCGCCCGAGTGTCATCACTTACGCGTTGATGGCGGCATGGTTGCCAATGATTGGCTGTGTCAATTTTTAGCCGAGCAGTTACGAGTGCCGATCGAACGCCCTAAAATCATCGAAACCACAGCCTTAGGCGCTGCATTGCTTGCTGGGCTTGGTATTGGCTGGTATGAGAATTTAACCGCGGTTAAAAAACTCTATCATTCAGAGCGAATTTTTACGACAAAAAACTTGCCAAGTACGGCGGAGCAGTTGTATAATAACTGGCAAAACGCGGTTGAAAGAATTGCCTAGCGGGAGTACATAAAGATCATGAAGGACTATGCTAAAATTTTGAATACGCCGAAGGAAGCCAGGGCTGTTCAAAAGGAACAGTCTCAAGAAAAGCCTAATTTAGTGCGGAGTGCTAAAGAGCTCCAGCCCAAAGAAAGTGGCAGTAGCAAAAACACTTTTGGTATTCTGCTTGTTATCTTTATTTTAGCAATCGTTGGCTACGGTGTAGTGCGCCAATATTTTGCCACCCATCATATCGATTTAAGCAGTGGCACTGTGACAAAACAAGTAGCACAAGTCAAAAAAAGCGTTAGTAGCACGGCTGGGCAAAATTCTGTGCCTCAATTTGATTTTTATACAGTGCTCCCTAAAGGGACTCAGCCTTCAGCTCCTACCGTAGCAAACGCTGCAAGTAGCACCGCGTCAGCAGCAATAAGCAATCCTGCATCTACAACGGCGGCGCCTCCTGCTCCAAGCGGCGCACCAGATGTGAGTAGTGCACCAGCTGCGCCTGCGCCATCATCGGCAGTACAGCCATCAACTGCGGCAGCGCCTGTGAGCACCATTAATGTTAATAGCAACGCCAATAACAACACTAGTAGCAATACGAGCACTTATTATTTAAGTGCTGGAGATTACAATAGCAATGACGATGCCCAAAAAATGCTATCGCAATTATTGCTGTTAGGCGCAGCAGCCTCGGTGACTACCAAAACCATCAATGGCGCAACTGCCTATGAAGTATTGGTTGGGCCATTCAGCGATCCAGACACCATGAATGTAGTTAAAAATCAACTCAGCTCGCATCAAATCAATACCGAAGTAGCCCAGTAATTTTCAAAAACTCAATATAAGCATCAGCGAATCCAAAAAACACCTGCATTTAAGCGCGGTGAGGATCCTTGGTTTACTTGGAAAAAATGTGTTGTCGCACCACCAGATTTTAGCAGCTGGCGGGGTCATGGCACTACTAAATTTAATAGATTTGGCAGAAGAAAAACCAGAAGATTTCAGCGTGCAAAATGCAGCATTAGGAGCACTTCGCAATCTTGCCTCTCTCGGCCTGGAAACGATGCCATAATAGAAACAGGAAGAGTACGCTTATTAGTGAACCAGGTCGTGAAGGAAGGAAATATAATAAAGGCATGCAACGGCGATGAAGCACCTGCAAGGGATGGCTTTCATGTGTGGTGGTCAAACAGGGATGCCACATCAGCTGAACCTACGCGTTAACAAAATGCGTCTTCGCGCCAAACCATCGCTCAACCAGTTGCTGGGCAGCATCATTTGTTTGCATCAGTTTTGCCGTATCATTGACAACATGGAGCATGGGCGCATCGCGCATGAGCGATGCTAGTCTGAAATTAACACCTCCGGTTTGGCGCGTGCCTAAAAACTCGCCCGGGCCACGAATACTTAAATCTTGTTCTGCCAAATAAAAACCATCATGATGGTCACGCATGAGTAACAAGCGCTGATAGCTAGTTTGGCCCATAGGCGCTTGGTATAACAATACGCAGTAGCTATCTTCGCAGCCACGGCCGACACGCCCACGCAGTTGATGCAGTTGCGACAGGCCCATTCGCTCAGGGTTTTCAATCACCATAATTGACGCATTAGCAACATCAACGCCGACTTCAATCACAGTTGTTGCAACAAGTAAATCGAGCTGATGATCTTTAAAAGCAGCCATGACGTCAGATTTTTCTTTAGATTTCATACGACCATGAATCAGGCCAATTGATAAATGGGGCAATTCTGTTACTAAATTTTTATAGCGTACTTCAGCAGCTTCGAGTTCTAAAACATCGGACTCCTCAATCAATGGGCAAACCCAATACGCCTGCTTGCCTGCCTCGCAGGCCTTAGCAATACGATCAATTAAGGCATCACGCTTTTCTTGGCTTAATAAAGTAGTTTGAATGGGTCTGCGTCCAGCGGGCAGCTGATCAATCACTGATATGGCAAGCTCCGCATAAATCGACATGGCCAGCGTACGTGGAATCGGAGTCGCCGTCATGATCAGCTGATGTGGTACTTTCGCTTTATCTAAGCTTTTATTTTGCAGCTCCAGGCGTTGACTGACACCAAAGCGATGCTGTTCATCGATAATGATTAAGCCTAGATTTTTAAATGCAACATCTTCTTGGATTAAAGCATGGGTGCCAATGGCAAGCGCATATTCCCCGTTTGCTAGTCCAGTTTGAATCGCTTTTTTATTTTTCGCAGTAAGCTTTCCTACCAGATAAGCAGCTTTAATGCCTAAAGATTCAAAGAGTTTTACAGTTTTTAAATAATGCTGTTCTGCTAAAATTTCTGTAGGTGCCATAAATGCGACTTGATAACCCTGGCTAATTGCCACAAGTGCCGCTAATTGCGCCACCAAAGTTTTGCCGGCGCCAACATCGCCCTGGAGTAAACGCAACATCGGCGTTGTTAACCTTAAATCATGCTTAATTTCATTAAAGCAGCGCCATTGAGCATCCGTGGGTGTAAAAGGGAGTAAGGCAAGAAAGCGCTCAATAAGTTCCGGATTTGCTATTATTGCAGGCGCCTGCGCATCAATTGCATGATGTTTTTTTAAGGCTAAGCGATGTGCAAGCAGCTCTTCAAAGCTTAAGCGCTGCTGCAAAGGGTGACGCATTTCATTTAAAATTTCAGGGGGGGTCGCAGGTCCTGGCTGATGAATAAACTTTAAGGCTTTATTAATATTATCCCATTTAAATTGAGTCAAAATTGTTTCAGGCAATAACTCGGGCAATGGCTGGCGCTCAAGATACTGTAAGGCCGTGGCTACAAATTGTTTTATTTTTTGATTATTCATGCCCTCAGTCAAAGGGTAAATAGGCTCAATTTGACTTGAATGCTCAAGCGGTGAAGGTGCAGCCACATCATCAGCAGAAATAAGTTCAATGCGCGGGTGAATCATTTCAGGGTAGCCTAGATTTTTTTTGATATCCCCGGTCGCGCGAATCAAATTACCCCGCATAAGTAGTTTAGTTTGACTAGGATAAAAATGAAAAAAGCGCAATGCTAGTGGCTCGCCTTGGCAATCAATCATAGCGGTTAATATGCGCTTTCGGCCTTCACGCACAGAGGACTCAATCACCTTGCCAACAATAATCGTTTTATCCCCAACCGCCATCTCTGATGGTTGAGCGTTGTATTGGTGATATTGATAAGTTCTGGGCGTAAAGAGTAATAAATCAAAAAGCGTATCAATACCCAGTTTACTGAGGCGCTCAGCATAAGCCGGGCCAATACCAGAAATCTCACCAACGGGTAGATGATAGCAGTTGTTCATAAGTCTAGGTTAAATTTTTAAGGTAACAATATCTTATAACAAATGAAAAAAAAATACCCCAAACATCCTTGTTCAGGGTATCAAGCCATCATCCATGATGTATTGTTATTTAGCGAAAGATTCCATGGTCTCAAAGGCGGCTAGGGCCAATAAATTGTCATTTTCAAGCATTTGTTGATCGCGTTCAAGGCTTCGTGCCAAGCGTATGGCAATCTCAACTTCGATGCTACGGCCATTTTCATTGCTGCGTAGGACTAAGTCTTTCAAGATGCTGCTGGGTAGCTTTAAACTTAATTCTGGATCCTGTGCGGTTGCAACTACTTTGTAACTTGTTGTCATTGCCATCTCCTGCTAAGTTTTGTTTTCAAGTGTTAATTTACATGATTTAAAACACCATAGCAATAAAAATGCACTTATAATATTAACCAGTTAAAATAGCTAGCAAAAAATGCAGGGTAATCATCGGTGTTGTCATTCTTGCATCCTTGGGCAAGAGGGGTATAATTTGGCTATCACAATATAAGGTAAGTCTATGAAACATCTACATTTTTTGGGAATTTGCGGCACATTTATGGGGAGTCTTGCCATTTTAGCGCGGGAGCTGGGTTTTAAAGTCACAGGGTCAGATCAAAACGTTTACCCCCCCATGAGTACTTATTTAGAAAGCCAGGGCATTGAAATCATTAATGGCTATGATCCAAAGCAGCTCGCTACACCATTTGACTATATTGTTGTCGGAAATACCATGGCTCGAGGCATGCCTATTATTGAAGCTATGCTAAATCAAAGGCTTAAGTTTATTTCTGGCCCAGAGTTTTTAAAGCAGTTTGTATTAGATACCAAATGGGTCTTGGCCGTAACGGGCACCCATGGCAAAACAACAACCTCAAGTATGCTCGCCTGGGTTCTAGAATATGCTGGGCTAAAGCCAGGATTTTTAATCGGCGGCTTGCCACAAAATTTTGGCGTATCTTCGCGTTTAGGTGGCAGTGATTTTTTTGTCATCGAGGGCGACGAGTATGACACCGCTTTTTTTGATAAGCGCTCCAAATTCGTACATTATTGGCCCAAGACTTTAATTTTAAATAATCTAGAGCTAGATCATGTTGATATTTTTGAAAATGTGGCAGCAATCCAAAAACAATTTCATCATTTATTAAGAATCGTACCCAGCGAAGGACAGGTGATTGTTAATCGCGAAGAGAAAAATCTAGCCGAAGTGCTTGAAAAAGGCATTTGGACACCACAGGTAGGCTTTGGCGGAAGTGCTGGTGACTATACTTTAAATTTATTAAAAGAAGACGCCAGTGTTTTTGAAGTCTTGCATCAAGGTAAAATCGTTGGCGAAGTTAATTGGGAACTGGTTGGCCGACATAATGCCTTAAATGCCCTAGCCGTCATTGCGGCAGCAAAACACGTTGGCATTAAAGAGGATGTCAGCACAGAAGCATTAGCCCATTTTAAAAATGTCAAACGCCGAATGGAAGTACGTGGTGAAGTAGCGGGTATCAAAGTTTACGATGATTTTGCCCATCACCCAACTGCCATCAAAACTACGATTGATGGCTTACGTAAAAAAATCGGCACAGAGCGGATCTTTGCAATCTTTGAGCCTCGCTCCAACAGTATGAAGCTAGGGCAATTTCAACAAGACCTATGCGCGTCAATGCAAGAGGCTGATCATATTTATATTTATGAGCCACCGACACTAAGCTGGTCGACCAAAGCGGCATTTGAACATAGCAAATCCCCGGTAGAAGTGATTAATAATCTTGAAGTCCTGGCTGATATTATCGCCAAATCTTCGCAGCCAGGTGATCATCTATTGGTGATGAGTAATGGGGGTTTTGGTGGATTGCATGACAAGCTGCTCAATCACCTCAACAAAAAATAGCGACTTTTTAATATAGCTTAAAATTTTTATTGAGATTTTTTAATAATCATATATAATTTATCCATTTCTTAAAAGGGACTTGAAAAGAGGTGTGCTCATGTACAATTACAATGCTGATGCTGACATAAAATTGGGTGGTGGTGAGACTACAGGAGAATATATTGGTGCTAAAGGACCAGGTGCTCTCAATCCCGCGGCCAGGCGAGAGGAGGTGCCACTTCTTCTCGAGGTGAGGAGGACTCATCCAGTCGGAGTAACACTAGTTCCGCATCGAGTCGGTTACCCTCCATTCAATGTATGGTACACAGCCTTTTTTGTTTTTGGTACCTGCTTTTGCACTATGGCGCTTGCGCTTATGTGGACATTAATGGCCCAAGCGAGCACAACAGACAGCGCATGCAATGAGGCGCAAGGAGCAATAGAGCAGGAAGCGCAAGCCCTAAGCTGCAGCTTTGATCCAGATGCTCTGCATATTCGTGTAAATACGCTTAATCAATGTAGGCAAGTAATAGAAGCGCTGAGCTTTAAAGATTGCAGCAACGCTAATACAACCGCAGTCAGAAATACTGGATTGGAAATAATTAGCGCTGCCGAGCCAGCGGTAGCAGCTGTTTTTAATACAGGAGTGGGCATCGGGGCCGGTTTAGCTGGAGTAGCGTCGGTGGCGATCGTGTTTGCAGCAGCAGGAATGTGCCCTACTTGGTGCCCTACTTTTATTCACGGTTTAAGAAGAGAATTGGAATAGCTAGCGCTAAGCTAAAATCTCATAAAACCTAACCTTGTGAAGCGTTTTTTAAAATTATAAAACAGAGAACTCGGTCAAACCCTTGAAGCAGAACACCTGTTAAAATTAAAGCCCAAGCCAAGCCTCAACCAAAATTACTGCAGCAAACGCATCCACTTTCTGGCCTTTTTTCATGCCCGTTTGACCGCGAACGCGCATAAATTCACTCTTGGCTTCAAAAGTGCTTAAGCGCTCGTCAATACGAAAAACAGTTAAATTAAAACGGGTCTCTAGCTTTTTAGCAAAATCCTCAGCGCGAGTTGCCATAACAGAAATGCTACCATCCATGTTAAGCGGCATACCAACCAATAAGGCTTGTGGCTGCCAGGTAGTAATCAAATTTGACACTTCTTGCCAATTCGGCTCGCCATCGTTGGCAAGCAATGTAGTGACAGGAGACGCAGTACCCGTAAACCGCTGACCAACAGCCACACCAATACGCCGCAAGCCAAAATCAAAGCCTAAAATTTTAGTAATATTATCCATTAAGCAATCCTTGGCGTTGCCAATATTGTACGATTTGGAAATGATCATCATAGAGCTGATCCGCAAGCGCAGTAAAATTCTCAAGCTTAACCCACAAAGCCTCGCCCGCATCATCAGAGCCTGTAATTTTTGGGAGTACATGATTGGCAAGCTTAATTAAGCCAGCATGAGTAATCACTCGACCAATTTGCGAACGAGTTGGATAATCAAAAGGACGAAAAGTAATTAAAGATGCTTTAAGCTCCTCAGCAGTCACATCAATTTGTGTTTCCTCAATAAGCTCACGCACTAAAGCATTTTGTAGCCATTCGCCCGGCTCAACAAAGCCTCCAGGCAGGGCATATAAACCCTTCCCAGGATGATCCTTGCGCTTAATTAATAAAATATGGCTTTGGCAAACGACAATAGCATCTGTCGTTACAAAAATAGGTGGATAGGGCGCGGTACTCCAGCTAGCTTTATAATGCTTAACGACATTAGCCTCGTTGTGCAGCCAAGTATAGGCGGCGCTTTTTTTAAAGTCAGTTAAAAATTCTTCGGTTGCCGCTGGGAAGTTGAGATGATCAATCAGGCCATACTCAAGGTAATCTAAACGCAAAGGCGTCGCGCTAATGCCGTTATAATCCGGAAATTCAACATATCGCCACTCAGGGAATTCACGCAAATAATAGCTGGATTCATCTTTGCTATGCCCAAAGAGCGTTACCTCGGCCCCCTGAGCAATGCCAAACACAGCACTTTTAACCTGGTTGAGCCAATAGGCTTCGTCATAAAAAACATCTGGAATAGCGACAAAATGAATGCGATCGGCATAAGTCTCTAAATTTGAGCGCATCAAGGCAGTGCGCTCATCAAAAGTAAAGGGGTTTACGGTAGAGCGGGCACGCCCGGCTGAGCCAATAGCGATAATTAATTGATCACATTGATCCAAGGCTTTCACCGCCAAGTAAAGATGACCTTGATGAAAGGGCTGAAATCGACCAATCAATACGCCAAAGGTAAGCATTATTACATTGCATCCAGGTGTGTTTTTATCTATTATATACTCAAATAAACAGGCAGTACATCTATGAGTAATGAGCGAATTTTGATTGTCGACGACGAGGCTGGGATCCGTCAACTGGTCAAGATTTTTTTAGAGCGACATCATTATGGCGTTATCGAAGCAGGTACAGGACAAGAAGCCTTGGAAATTTTTGCAAAAGAAAATTTTGATCTTGCAGTTTTAGATCTGATGTTACCCGATATGTATGGCATCGATATTTGCAAAAAAATCCGCCAGAGCTCAGACATTCCCATCATTATGCTCACAGCAGTGCAGGGCGAGACCAATGTCGTTCTAGGGTTTGAAGCAGGTGCCGATGATTATATCGAAAAGCCATTTAGCCCCCATGTTTTATTATCACGAATACAAGCCGTGCTTAAACGCCAGCGACATGTCCCCGACCTCAAAACAACGGAAGGATCAGAAGAAGATAACACGCCAGGTAAAGTCACCTATCAAAAAGCCACTCTAGGTCAATGGGTGTACTTACCGGAAGAAAAATGTGTCAAACACTTTACGGGCAAAATAGTTTTTTTAACTAAAAACGAGTGCCTGCTTTTAGAGCTTTTTATTAAGCATGAGCAAGAAATTTTAAATCGTGATCGCATCGGTATGGTGCTACATTTGGAAATTGATGACCCAGAAAGTCGGGCCATTGATGTGCAAATTTCACGTTTACGCAATAAATTAAAAGATAAAAGTAACAATAATTTAATTAAAGCCATCCGCAACAAGGGCTATGTGCTATCAGTCCCTGTTCGTTTAAGCTAGGAAAAATATGACTTACTTAGTTGATTCACATTGCCACCTCGATCGCTTAGACCTTGATGCCTTTGGCGGTTCATTAGCTAATTTAATTAGCGAGGCCCAAAAGCTTGATGTTAAAACGATACTATGCATAGGGATAGATCTTGAAAATGCTAAAGCCGTGACCGATATTGCCCAGCAATTCCCTAATGTATATGCCAGCATCGGTTTACATCCCTCAGAAAATGAAGGAGAAGAGGCAACGGTTGAGCGCTTGATTGAATTAGCACAAGCCCCAAAAGTAGTCGCAATTGGTGAAACCGGCTTGGATTATCATTACGAGCATACGCCCAAAGAGCTTCAGCATGAACGTTTTAATATGCATATCACCGCGGCGCAAACTTTAAAAAAACCTTTGATCATCCACACGCGCAAAGCGCAAGAAGATACGCTCAGTATTCTAAGAGAGCACCAAGTAGATTCAGGAGTATTTCATTGCTTTACTGAAGAATACGAAATGGCAAAAGCAGGTCTCGATCTAGGGCTTTATATTTCATTTTCTGGTATTATCACTTTTAAAAATGCCGAAGACCTCCGGGCTACCGTAAAAAAAATTCCTTTAGAGCGGATATTAGTTGAAACTGATGCGCCTTACCTAACGCCAGTGCCGCATCGGGGCAAAGCGAATTTCCCAGGATATACCCGCTTTGTGGCTGAGTGTATAGCGAGTCTCAAAGGCATTAGTTACGAAGAAGTAGCAGAGGTCACGACAAATAATTTTATGAACTTATTTAATTTAAACAGGAGTGCTTAAGCATGGCGTTGATGAAGAAAACTTTAAAAATTTTATTATGGCTAATTTTAGCTTTAGTGATTTTACTAGGCCTTGCAGCATTTGCATTGGTCAAGCTGGTTAATCCTAATGACTTCAAGCCTCAAATTATTGCTGCCGTTAATAATGCAACCGGGCGCCAATTAAACTTACCCGGCGAATTAAGCTGGACCTTTTACCCTGAAGTAGGCATTCATTTAGGCAATGCGTCTTTAAGCAATCCTGATGGGTTTAGTCAAAATACTTTTGCGCAAATTGATTCTGCTGATCTAGCGGTAAGCTTTTGGGGCTTGGTCCATGGCAATGTTGAATTTAATACGCTCAATCTTAATGGCCTAAGAGTCTTTTTAATCCAGGAAAAAAATCAAAATAACTGGACATTTCCAGCAATGAATGATGAAAAAGTAAAAGATGCTGCCGGTGTTGCTGCAGCCGCCAATAGCTCCAAAAAGAGCTATGGCTTAAGCATTCAATCGATAGCGATTACCGATGGAGGTATTAGCTTTGATAATTATCAGGCTAAAAGTCATTATGCCCTAGATGGCATTGATCTCAATGCTAATAATGTCGGATTAGGTCAAACCTTCCCGCTTAGTTTTTCGGCCAACTACAATGTTAATCAAAATATGACCGGCAGCTTTAAAGTCGATAGCCAAGTCAATTTTGATGCTAGTACGAAAAAACTAGCACTGACAAATTTAGCACTGGAAACCTCACTAGTTTATCCAACCAACACTGGCAGCTTAAAAATAACAAATAATATTTCTGGGGATATTAACGCAGATCTAAATGCACAAACTATTAGCGCCCCAAGCCTAGACATTGCTATCAACCAAATTTTAACAGGCCAAATAACTAATTTTACAGTGGCTAATTTTAGCAATCCGCAATTTTCAGGTAGCTTAAACACAAAAGAGTTTTCACTAAAAGACCTTTTAAGCTCCATAGGCATGAGTCCAATCCCAGTGGCTAACAAAAACATGCTAGATCAAGTAAGTCTACAGGCTCAGTTTTCAGGATCGACGAGCTCGCTAAATCTAAGCAATGTTATTTTAAACTTAGCCAAAAGTGAGCTGAACGGCGATATTAAGATTGCTTCATTCTCACCCTTGCGACTCTCTGAAAACATTAAAGTTGATCAAATTGATCTTGCAGATATCGTGAATTTAAAAGGTGCGCGTCTACCCATGCAAAACATTACGAGCAGCGGCAGCATTAGTTTGGCAAAATCCAATAATGCGGTTTACCCTCGCACGCTTAATGGAAGCATCGGCCTAAATGTAGAAAATATTACATTAAAAGGCTTTGATGTGGAGGCACTGATTAATAAACTAACTAGCATCATTAATAATATCCAAAATACCGCTCAGTTAGCGACTGTATCCTCTCAAGTGCAACAGCAAGTACAGCAAACTATGAGCACTCAGGGTATCAATGCAAATAATGGGCAAAGCACTAACTTTGGCACATTGAATGCAAAAATTAATATTAATCAAGGCAATATCACTACCCCCGTCATGACATTAAATGGGCCCATAGTCAGGGTCAGTGGCTCAGGCAATGTCAATTTGGTTGCGCAAGCCATCGACTACGATCTTGATGCTAAAGTAGTTAGCAGTAACAACAGCTTCTTGAAAGGCTTAGTCATTCCTTACCACATTGGCGGCAGCTTTGATCATATAACCCAAGGTCTAAATTGGATATCACTCCAAGCGCAAATATTAAAATTTTTGATGATACAACTACAACAGGCAGTTCAAAATACGGTAAAAACAACAGTGCAACAAACTTTGCAACAAGTGCAAAATGGCGGGCAGGGCGCATCAGATCTTGGCAATACTGCAGCGAAAGCCCTTAATTCTATTTTCGGCGGACAAAGTAATTAAAAAAGCGCAAACAACGAGAGCTGTAACATGAGCAAACATCTATTTAGATCAACTTCTCTCGTAGGTATACTCACTTTAGTTTCACGCATTGCTGGCTTTATGCGTGAAAATATTTTCGCGATTGTCTTTGGCGCTACCGGGCAAATGGATGCCTTCGTCATTGCTTTTCGTATCCCTAATTTTTTACGAAAAATATTTGCTGAAGGCGCTTTTTCACAAGCATTTATTCCTGTATTGACTGAAGTAAAAGTGCAGAAAACTCATGAAGAGCTCTGTCAGCTTATCGGGCGAGTTTCAGGGACATTGGGATTAATTTTAATTGTGGTCAGTTTGTTGAGTGTATTGGGGTCGGAAGGCTGGGCCTTTATTTTTGCACCTTCTTATCTTCATCAGCCAGAAAAATTTGACCTACTCAATCATCTGCTAAAAATTATGTTCCCTTACATCTTTTTTATTGCTTTAACGGGCTTGTACAGTAGCGTGCAAAATGTGTTTAATCGCTATTCTGTCCCTGCCATTACACCGTTAATTTTAAGTATTTGCATGGGCTGGGCAGCGGTATATTTAACACCGTATTTTCCCAACGCACCAATTGAAGCCGTTGCCTATGGTGTGCTGTTAGCAGGTTTATTGCAACTTTTGGTACAGCTACCTTTTATTTGGAATTTAAAGTTATTAGCTCGCCCCCGATGGGCTTGGCATGATAGTCATGTAAAGCGCATTGTCAAAATGATGGCGCCGGCCTTATTTGGGGTTTCGGTTGCACAAATTGGCATGTTAGTCGATAGCATGTATGCGACGTTTTTACCCACAGGCAGTGTCTCTTGGCTCTATTACGCCGATCGGTTGATGCAATTTCCCTTGGGTGTTTTTGGTGTTGCCTTAGCGACCGTGGTAATGCCTCATTTATCCAAGCAAGTATCTAGTCGTGATATTGGGGAGTTTAAACGCTCAATCGACTGGTCGTTAAAACTTATTTTCTTAATCGCACTGCCTTGTGCCGTAGGCTTAGCCACATTAGCAGGACCAATTTTAGTCACATTATTTGAGTACGGTAAATTTAATTATCAAGACATGCTCATGACCAAAGAAACGCTTTGGGCATTTTCCATAGGCTTATTTTTCTTCATCATGGTAAAGATTGCAGTTTCTGCATTTTATTCGCGCCAGGATATGAAGACCCCCATGAAAGTAGGTATTCTGTCGGTGATAACCAATATTGTGCTTAATACCATTTTAATTTTTCCCTTACAACACGTGGGGCTGGAATTAGCGACATCGATTGCCGCCATGGTCAATACCTTAACGCTCTTAGCAATTTTAAGAAAACAAAAAATGCTAGAATTTAGTCGCGGCTGGCCCAAGCTATTGCTCGCTTGTGCCGCAGCCAATGCGGCAATGGCCGGAGTTATTTTTACCTTACAAGGCAATCTAGCCCATTGGATTACTTGGCATGCTTGGGATCGCGCTTTGCATTTGTTTTATCTAATCGGCGGCGGCATTTGTGTTTATTTTGCGGTGTTATTACTATGTGGTATTCGTAAACAAGATTTTATTATGCGAGAACAACATGTGTCTGCGAACTAAAAAAGGGCCACCTGCAGCTGTTGCCATTGGTAATTTTGATGGCGTACACTTGGGGCATCAGGCCATTCTCAATGCATTAGTCAGTACCGCTAAAAAAAATAATTTACGCAGTGTCGTAGTATTATTTGAGCCGCATCCTAAAGAGTTTTTTTTAAAAACCGTAGCCCCCAGACGCCTACAAAATTTACGTGACAAAGTAAAACTTATTAAAAGCTTTGGCATCGACGAAGTCATCTGTCTACGTTTTTCTCAAAAACTAGCGAATTTATCGCCTACAGAATTTATAAAAACTATTTTACAAAAGCAGCTCAATGCTAAAGCTTTAGTATTGGGCGAAGATTTTCGCTTTGGCAAAAACCGTAGCGGGGATATTAAAACACTCAAAGATACTGGCTTTGAGATCATTGAACCACCAACGACGCGCTATCAAGGTGAGAAAATTAGCAGCACCTGGGTGCGCGAAGCCTTGCTTATGAATGATTTTAATCTAGCCGAGCAACTCATGCAGCATCCTTATATTATTTCAGGGCATGTGGTTCATGGTAATAAGCACGGACGTTTACTTGGTTATCCAACGATTAATATTACGCTCAAGGCTAATATCGCTTTACACGGCATCTACGCCGTGCGAGTTAAACTACATGATAAGGTTTATGAAGGCGTAGCCAACATCGGTCGGCGTCCAGCACTCAATCCGATTCCGCATCCATTACTCGAGGTTTATATTTTTGATTACAATCAAGAATGCTACGGCGCCATTGCAGAGGTAATTTTTGTGACCAAAATCCGCGAAGAGCAAATGTTTGAAAACCTAGAAGCCCTAAAAACCCAAATCAGCGAAGATGCAAAGCTCGCGCAGAAATTATTAAATCGATTTTCTAAAATAAAATCTAAGGTAGATCAAACATGAGCGAACTTAAAACCGTAAGAGATTTCGTGCGTTATGCCATCACGCAATTTAAATCTGCGCCGATTTATTATGGGCATGGGACAACCAATGCTGAAGATGAGGCCTGGTGGTTAGTGCTAGGCTTTTTAAAACTGCCGCTCACTGAGCGCGAAACTTTTTTAAATGCTGAGCTCACGCAAGAAGAGCAAGCAGGCTTAACAAAATTGATTAAGCGGCGTATAGAAGAAAAAATCCCAGTCGCCTATTTATTAAATGAAGCCTATTTAGGTGGCTTGAAATTTTATGTCAATGAAAATGTTTTGATTCCAAGATCCCCAATTACAGAGCTGATCGAAAATCACTTCGCGCCCTGGTTACCAGAAGATGAAGAGTACATGAATATTTTAGACATGTGCACCGGCAGTGGTTGCCTTGCGATTTTATGCGCGCAATATTTTCCAAATGCTACGGTCGATGCGGTAGATATTTCTGAGCTTGCCCTGGATGTCGCTCAAATCAATGTTAGCGCTTACAAGCTAGAAGATCGGGTCAATTTATTTAAATCGGATTTATTTGAAGCTCTGCCCCATAAGCAATATCAGGTCATTATTAGCAATCCCCCATATGTAGATGCGAAAGATCTCAAAGAGATGCCCGCAGAATATGGGCATGAACCCGTGCTAGGGCTTGAGGCAGGCGTGGATGGTTTAGATATCGTACGGCGCATTTTAAGTGAAGCCAATAAACATTTGCTTCCCGGTGGCTTATTATTTTTAGAGGTGGGCAATAGCGCAGATGCACTTGAAGAAGCTTATCCCGATTTACCGTTTACCTGGATTGACTTTGAGCATGGCGGTGATGGCGTATTTGTATTGCAACAACAAGATTTAGCTTTAATAGAAGGATAGTTTTAATGATTAAAATAGCACTGATTGGCATGCGTGGATTGGTAGGGTCTGTGCTCATGCAGCGCATGCTGGAGGAACAGGATTTCCAATATTTTGAGCCACATTTTTTTTCAACTTCACAAGTAGGCAAAGCCACAGAGCTTAAAAATTTTGAACAACATATTTATGAAGATGCTAATAATATTGAGCTCTTAAAGCAGTATCCAATTATTCTAAGTTGCCAAGGTGGAAGTTTTACTGAAAAAATTTACCCAGAATTACGCAAAATATGGCGGGGATATTTTATTGATGCTGCCTCAACGCTACGCATGAAAGATGATGCCATGATTATCTTTGATCCGTTAAATGGTAAGGCATTAGAGGCAGGTATTAAGCAAGGCATCAAAACATTTGTTGGCAGTAATTGTACAGTGAGCCTATTATTGTTTGCTTTAGATGGCTTGTTAAAAGCAGATGCTATTGAATGGCTGTCAGTCATGACCTATCAAGCGGCATCAGGCGCTGGCGCTGAAGCCATGAAAGAACTATTATCACAAATGCATGAGATGACAGCACCTCTTGATTTAAACAGCCCAGGCACAAGTATCTTGAGCATAGAACGCCAAGCCACCCAAATTCAAAACTCGGGGAGTTTACTAACCCACGCAACATTAAAACCTTTGGCGGGCAATATTCTCCCATGGATCGATAGCGACTTAGGTAACGGCATGAGCCGAGAAGAGGCAAAGATGCAACCAGAGGCGCATAAAATTTTGCAAAAAAATAACATTATGATGGATAGTCTATGTGTGCGTGTTGGCGCTTTACGTTGTCATAGCCAAGGCGTTACCATGAAATTAAAGCGCAGCATGACCGTCGATGAAATCACAAAAATATTAGGCGATGCCAATCCCTGGGTCAAAGTGATTTCCAATAACAAAGAGGCCAGCCTGCATGATCTCACCCCCGCAGCGATTGCCGGTTCATTAAATGTCGCGATAGGGCGCTTACGTAAACTTAATTTACCTGGTGAGACCTGGAGTGCATTCACAGTAGGTGATCAATTGCTCTGGGGCGCGGCTGAACCCTTACGGCGCTTTTTAAGAATCTTGCTCACACAGATGGATAAGACATGAATACCTATTTATTCTATGACTTAGAAACCTCAGGCTTAAATCCTTGCTTTGATCAGGTCTATCAATTTGCGGCCATTCGCACCGATATGGATTTAAACCCTATCGAAGAAATTGAAATTGAAGTTAGGCCCACCAAAGATATTATTCCTAGCCCCATGGCAATGGTAACCCATCAACTATCATTAGCAGAATTAGCAACTGGTATTAGTGAGGCTGATGCCATAGAAAAAATTCACGCTATTTTAAATAAGCCTGGAACGATTAGCTTGGGTTACAATACCTTAACGTTTGATGATGAATTTTTACGCTTTAACTTTCACCGGCATTTATTAACGCCCTATACCCATCAATTCAAAGATAATTGCGGGCGTATGGATATTTATCCGATGCTCGTGTTTTATTTTCTCTATCGCCCAGATTGTCTCAATTGGCCAGAACTCAATGGCAAAATCTCTTTAAAGCTAGAGCACTTAAGTCGCTTAAATCAACTCGCCGAGGGGCAGGCGCATCATGCGATGGTCGATGTCAGGGCAACGCTAGCCTTGGCAGAGTTGTTGAAAATGGATGAGGAGGTCTGGGAGTATCTTTTGGGCTTTTTTAATAAAGCCATCGAGCAAGAACGGCATCAGAGTTTAGCTGATATCAAAATAGCAGGGCAAAATTTAAAATCAGGCTTGATGATTGATCCAAAAATGGGCGTAACTGCAAAGTTCCAAGCGCCAGTCATTACACTCGGACAGCATCGCCATTATAAAAATCAAATGTGCTGGCTACGGCTAGATCAAGATTTAACGACAAGCACTGAACAAGATATTATCGAGCGCGTCTGGATTATCAATAAGAAATGGGGCGAAGCGCCGTTTATCCTGCCATTAAAACCCCGCTTTATTCAATACAGCAATGAGTGCGCCGAGATCTATCAAAATAACCTGAGGTTTTTTGAAGCCCATCCTAATCTTTTCAAAATCATTCAAGAGCATGCCCTAGAATACAAGCACCCAAATCAACCCAATACTGACGTAGATGCCGCATTATATCAACTAGGATTTATGAGTGCACAAGACGAACAGTTATGCAGAAAAATTCATAGCAGTAAGCCACAAGAAAAAAGTGATTTGAAAGATAAGTTTTTAAGCGATGACCTAAAAACCATAGCCCATCGCTATCTAGGCCGGTTTTATTTTGAAAGCTTAAGCCAAAAAGATCAATTGAAATTTGAAGATTATTTGGCACAAGTGTATGAGCAGGAACATCCTGTGATCACCGACTACAAAGCCAAGCCTAAATTATTACGCATACCAGCGCTTAAAGAAATCGACATCCTGATGCAAAATGAGACCTTTTGCTCAGTACAACAGGAATGCCTAAAAAATCTAAAAGCTTATTTAGAAAACTTACATACGCTCTAACGTCAAAATCATCTGCAACGCCGCGAGAGCCGCATCCGCACCTTTGTGGCCATGCTTGCCACCAACACGATCAAGCGCCTGTTCATCATTATCAGTCGTCAGCACACCAAAAATAACCGGCAAGCTATACTCTAGCATGATTTGCTGGCAACCACGACTGACTTGCTCGCAAACATAATCATAGTGACTCGTATCGCCACGCACAACGGCGCCTAGTGCAATCAAAGCATCAAACTCTTGCTCGGCCATTTCTTGCAACACTAAGGGAATCTCAACCGCGCCCGGCACATGCACAATTTCAATTTGCGCATTAGGGGCATGCGCTTGTAATTTTTTAACACAACCTTCTAATAATTTAGAAGTAATCGTCTCATTAAAATCACTGATCACAATCCCAATGAGCACATCAGAAAATTGCCCGGAAAAATCTTGTTCAGTAATGCGTAAGTTATTAATCATGAAGTAGGTGTCCTAATTTCTGTTGTTTAGTGGCTAAATATTTTTCATTCTCGGGAATAGGCGCGATAATCAAGGATTGTCGCTCCACACTAAAGCCTGCACCTTGCAAAGCGGTAATTTTCTCTGGGTTATTGGTCAGTAATTTTAGGCATTTAATACCAAAAAACTCCAAGACCGCAATCGCGTCTGTATAATAACGCTCATCCACAGGATAACCTAATTTCACGTTGGCCTCTACAGTATCATAGCCTTGTTCTTGCAAATCATAAGCGCGAATCTTTTCAGCCAAGCCAATGCCACGACCTTCTTGAGATAAATAAATCAAAATCCCGCCCAATTGATCAATCAATTCAAGGGCCTGGTGCAGTTGATCACCACAATCACAACGCTTAGAGCCAAAAATATCTCCAGTCATGCAGGAGGAATGAATGCGCACTAAAGGCGCTTGTGCAAGTGGCTCTTTAAGTAGGGCGACTACTTCTTGCCCCGCATCATTATGAAACACATGAATAACAAAGCTGCCATAATGCGTTGGCAGATTGGCGCTACTGATTTTTTTTAGCATACGCTGATAATATCCTGATTAAATCTCTGCGCGTATTATAGCAAATATAGTACAATACCTCAAAGAGCCTAATAAAAAGTCAATATTAATGAGTCATCACGACGTTATCATCATCGGCGCAGGTGCGGCAGGGCTTATGTGCGCCATCGAGGCTGGCAAGCGTGGCCGGCGCGTCTTAGTGCTTGATCATAGCAATAAGCCTGGCAAAAAGATTTTGCTTTCAGGCGGCGGGCGCTGTAATTTTACCAATCGCCATGCCAGTCCTGCGAATTTTTTATCAAATAATCCACATTTTTGCATCTCGGCACTCAAGCGCTACAGTCAGCATGATTTTGAAGCCATGGTGCAACGCTACAAAATACCTTATCATGAAAAAACCTTGGGGCAATTGTTTTGTGATGATTCTGCCAAAGATATTCTGAATATGCTCCTAACCGAATGCGAAAAAGCAAATGTTGAAATCAAGCTATCCACTCACATAGAAACAATCGAAAAACGCGAGCAGTTTTATTTAACCACTAGCCAAGGCAAAGTCACTAGCGACTCGCTTGTGATCGCAACAGGTGGCTTATCATTCCCGACCATGGGCGCCAGTCCCTTTGGCTACAAAGTTGCCGAGCAATTTGGTTTAAACGTTTTGCCAGTCAGGGCGGGGCTCGTACCCCTCACTTTGCATGAAAAAGACTTAGAAAAGTTAGCTGCACTCTCAGGCGTGAGCCAGGAAGTCATTGCCACAAGTAGCAATAAAGATTTTAGCGAAGCCATGCTCTTCACCCATCGAGGCTTAAGCGGCCCAGCGATATTGCAAATCTCATCGTATTGGCAGCCTGGCACATGGATTCATATTAATTTATTACCGCATCTAAATGTTGTAGATTATTTGCAAGAAAAACAAATCAGCCGCCCCAAGGTAGAGCTCAAAACATTATTAGGTGAGTTACTAAGTAAGCGCTTGGCCGAAATTTTATGCGAGCATTGGCTTCTCAACAAACCCATTAATCAATATACCCATAAAGAACTTAATGATGTTGTAGCTGCTTTAGAAAACTGGCCCATTCAACCCAATGGCACTGAGGGCTATCGAACTGCAGAAGTGACCTTAGGCGGTGTGGATACTAATGAGATCTCATCAAAAACCTTCGAAAGCAAAAAAGTGCCAGGCCTATTTTTTATAGGCGAAGTGCTCGATGTTACAGGGCACCTAGGTGGCTTTAATTTTCAGTGGGCCTGGTCATCTGGGTTTTGCTGCGGACAATTCACTTGATAAATAAAATTCAATTATTTACAAAATTCATTAAAAAGTATAGCATAAGATTATATTTTCAAGAGAAAAAGGATAGAGACCATGGCAGCAGGAGCAGTTGAGGCGCCAGCGCAACAATCAATTACTGAGATTATTGAGCTTGCACGCTCGGGCGATAATAGATTACTAATATCATTATATGAAAAGGCCCGAAACAGGCCTGTCTACGAAGCGGTAATGGCTGAGGATGGCGTTACAAAACTTTTCGATCTCTTAGAAACAACAACACATGAAGATGTAAAAGCAAGTGCCGCATTAGCATTATCTACAATGTCTGCTTATACACATGGGCTTACTAAAGTTTTAGAATTAAAAATGCAACTGCGCATTTTAGCTTTTTTAGAAACAGGTAATGAAAATTTTCAGGCAGCAGCAGTCTTTTTACTGCATAACATAGTGCGAAATCAAAATGCCCTTGTAGAGATTTTAAAGATAGATGGACTACTTAAAAAGATTATCGATCTTTTTAAAGAGCAGGAAAATGAGCCTAGTGATAGTCGCAGTAGCAGGCAGACATTTATCCAAAAAACATTCACCAGTATTGCTCAAGGGCTTGCCACTCTCGCGCAATCTGACACTGATCGTAAACAAATGATAAACACAGAAAGCGCTCAAGCACTCCTCCTGCTTTTGAGAACAGTGCCAGTGAATTTGATTATTTGGGAGCATGCTCAAGCAGCGCTTACTAACATTGGAGAAGCACTTGCAAATCTTGCAAAAGATGATGCCGGATGTGAAGAAATTATAAAGATAGGCCCGGGGGCTCTGGATTTTTTGCGCTTAAGAAGTGTTCCACTTTGTAAACCAAAAGAAGCAGGATTGGATCCCGTTAAAGCACGTGCAAAAGAAACACTGTCTAAAATTGCTCGTTATCTGGCTCTACATACGAGTGATAAAATTGAGTCACCAGAGCAGCTTCATAGCGCCAAAGACAAAATTCAAGCAGCGCTATATTTATTAAAATCAATAAAAATTGCCTCTGTTAAAGATGATGCAGCCGTAGCGCTTGTCAATATTTCTCAATCTGAACCTGGATGCAAAGCTATTATAGAGAGCCCGCAGGGGGTTACAGAGCTCTGGTTGACTTTGGCAGCTTATGAAGAATCTGCTGCTAACAGCATACAAAATGCAGCAAAAACCTTTGCCAACATTGCTAAAACAGAGGGTGGACGTCGAGCAATCATGGGCTTTAAAGGCGGGCTCAGAATTTTATTAGATAAGTCAAAAGAAGAGGGCTTGATTGGTGAGAGCGTAAGAGAGGTGCTCTCGCTCTTTAAAATTAAGATAAAGAACGGTAGGCTTGGTCCAATGGTGCAAGGTGCGCTAAAGGCTTCTACGGCAGAAACCCTTGAAAGTGATTCGGCAGCCAAAACAGGAAAAAGATGGCGAGTTCTTTTGGCGGGAGGCGGCGCGGCTGCTACTGAAGAAGAGGAGAGCATGGTAATACACTGGCCAGATCTACCCTTTAAACGAGTTACATTAAGTGACAGGCCAGCAGAAGAAAAACTTTTCCGTGAATTTGATCAACCAAAGGAAATAAACACAGCAGCTGAATTTGGCCTAGCCGGGGGCTCGGGATAAGGCCAATTAATTTTAAAGAATATAACGACTCAAGTCCTCATTATCCGCCAAGTTTTTGAGGCTTTGATCAACATATTTTGAATCAATCTTAATCGTCGTTCCGCTTTTGTCGGATGCTTCATAAGAAATTTTTTCAAGCAAATGCTCAAGCACAGTATGTAAACGCCGTGCGCCGATATTTTCCAAGCGCTCATTCACTTGCCACGCAATCTCCGCAATACGTTGAATCGCTTTTTTATCAAATTGCAAGGTTACGCCTTCGGTCGCCATAAGCTCAATATATTGCTTAATCAAGGATGCAGAGGGCTCTGTTAAAATTCTGACAAAGTCATCAGCGCTTAAAGCCTTAAGCTCAACCCGAATCGGCAAACGGCCTTGTAATTCTGGAATCAAATCCGAGGGTTTGGCCACATGAAATGCGCCCGAGGCAATAAATAAAATATGATCGGTTTTTACCATGCCATGCTTGGTTGAGACGGTAGAGCCCTCGACCAATGGCAGCAAATCTCTTTGCACGCCTTCACGGGAGACATCAGCACCCGAGGTTTCACCGCGACGACAAATTTTATCAATCTCATCAATAAACACCACGCCATTTTGCTCAACATTATCAATGGCTTTATGCTTGGTATCTTCGTCATTAATAAGCTTGCCTGCCTCTTCATCTTTTAATAAACGACGCGCATCTTTAATTTTGATTTTACGTTTTTTGGTGCGATCTTTATGGAGATTTTGAAATAAATCTTGCAGCTGATTGGTCATGTCTTCCATACCTGGAGGGCCCATGATTTCCATATGGGTAGGCGCCGCAATTAAATCAACTTCAATTTCAGTTTCTTCTAATTCACCCGCGCGTAACTGCTTGCGAAAGACTTCACGTGCGACAGATTTTTCTGCGGGTTCATTGGCGCCATCTAACATTTCGTTAGCAAAACCAATTTTACTACCGGCTTTCATGCTTTTAATGGGTGGGAGGATCGCATCCAAAATACGTTCTTCACAAAGTTCTTCAGCACGTTGGCTCACACGCTCTTTGGCTTGTTTCTTTTCCATTTTAATCGCGACATCAATTAAATCACGAATGATGGACTCGACATCACGGCCGACATAACCAACCTCAGTAAACTTCGTTGCCTCAACTTTAATAAAAGGGGCATTCGATAGTTTTGCCAAGCGCCTAGCAATCTCTGTTTTACCCACACCCGTTGGCCCAATCATCAAAATATTTTTAGGCGTCACTTCATGACGAAAATCTTCGCGTAACTGCATTCTGCGCCAGCGATTACGCAGGGCGATCGCAACCGAGCGCTTAGCTTCATTTTGCCCAATAATATGGCGATCCAATTCATGTACAATTTCTTTAGGGGTCATCATAATAAAAAATCCTTGCGTATTTTAGTCTTTTGCCTCTGATTTAAGCTCTTCGATCGTAAAGTTGTGATTGGTGTAAATACAAATATCAGCGGCGATATTTAAGCTCTTCTCCACAATTTCTTTGGCATTTAATTTGGTGTTTTGAACCAAAGCCCGTGCTGCTGAAATCGCAAAAGCCGAGCCCGATCCGATCGACATCACGCCATATTTGTCCGCTGCCATAACATCGCCATTTCCCGAAATAAGCAAAGTCGTTTGTTTATCAGCAACCAAAAGCATCGCCTCTAAACGACGCAAAGCACGATCAGAGCGCCAATCACGCACGAGCTCAACAGCCGAGCGCTCAAGGTGCCCCTGATAAGCCTCAAGCTTTGCTTCAAAGCGTTCAAACAAAGTAAAGGCATCGGCCGTCGCCCCAGCAAATCCTGCAATAATGGTATTTTTATAAAGCTTACGCACTTTACAAATATTATCTTTGGCAATCATATTGCCCAGAGTCGCCTGGCCATCACCACCAATAACAACTTTATCACCCCGACGCACCGCTAGAATGGTGGTACCATGAAATATATTGCTTTGCGCTTCCATAGAAGTTCCTTTAGGTTGTTAAAGAATATATGGGGATGAGAAGAGGGCATTTCAAGAGGGGTACGCACTATGGAGCAAAAGTGAGACGGGTAAGTGCCATTTCGGAGGCCAGAATATGAAATAAATTGAAGGTGGGATTAAATAATGATATATTAATTTTAATAGAAATTTATGGCGCAAACATGCCCAAATCAACCAACGCGAGCAGCATCCCCTTATTACTTCGAATGGTATTAATACTATTATGGTGCCTCGCGCTTTCTTCAGATCAAGATGCAATAGGGGGCATCGAGCCTACAAGGGAGAAGCATAAGCCATTGTGGAAAGATCCGCTATGGATGAAGACTGCACTTGGAGGGACTGAATCAACAGTCAGTTTGACTAAAGCACCCAGGACAACCATCCTAAATAAAGGCCAATATATTTGGATAGGTTCAAACACAGAGGACTTAAAAAAAATAATGCATGCATTTATAGAAAATCAGATATATGGTTTTTATGTAGATGGCACACTCAAAGGAGTTTTAAAATCAAGGGATAGAAAGCATTATCGGATGTATGACATGATGCTGGGGTGGCAAAAGGGCGCGATTAGAACGATTGGAAATGGAGATAACAGCGATGAAGAGAATCCAGAGTTTTACGGCATAGTCAATTATAATGCACCCATGCCACCCCATGAGTTTAAGCTGCCCTCTACTAAAAAAGGAGTGAACCAGTGGCTAGAGAGTGCAATCGCGCATGAGGACAAAGAGGCAAGGAGCAAGATAGCAAAACATGCACTTGCATTTAAAGATGTTAAATCAAGCAAAGCAACTGCACAAGTGCCTGCGCCAAAACACGCATAAATTAATACTGCACCTTCTTACGCACCACCAAACGCTCACCCACGTGAATATGGGACTGGCTGGTTAGGTTGTTCCATTGCATCAAGTTAAAGAGGCTGACATGATATTTTTTAGCAATACCCGATAGCGTGTCTCCAGTCTTAACCACGTAAGTAACATTGCTGTAAGCCGAAGTATGATCAACAGGATATTTAAGTTTTTGACCAACCTTTAAACCCTTGGCGCCAAGATGATTATACTTTTTAAGATTAGCGATACTCACACCCGTAAAGCGACTAACGGAGCTTAGGGTGTCGCCTTTGCGCACAGTGTAATAAGAAAAAGAACCCTGGGCTTCAGTGCTATAATAATAATTTTCAAGACCGGTGACCCCGGGATTCGCCGCGCAATTTTCTTCGAAAGTGGAAACTTTATCGACAGGAAGATTGATCGTATAGGCGCCCTTAGATTTGGGTGGCGTGACCCCATGAACAAAGGCAGGATTTAACTGTTTTAATTCAGATTCATTAATATTTGCAAATTTAGCAGCTTGCGATAAGCTCATCTGTTGAGGAATCTTGGCCGTTGCGGTGATAGGAGCATTAGGGATGTCCGCCAAAGTCACGCCATATTTTTCAGGATCATTCACAATAATCGCTAAAGCCAAAAATTGTGGGACATAATTTTCAGTTGCATAGGGCAGGCGTAACGACCAGAAGTCAGTGGGCAAGCCTAAACGCTCATTACGTGCAATGGCATTTTGTATGGTCCCTTCACCGGCATTGTAGGATGCAATCGCCAAGAGCCAATCGCCGTTGAAGTAATTGTAAAGATATTTTAGATAATCCAAGGCAGCATTCGTCGAATCACCTACATTCATGCGGCCATTAAACCAATAGTTATCTTGGGTTAAGCCAAAACGCCGCGCCGTATCACTCATCAACTGCCACATGCCTAAGGCGCCGCAATAGGAGCGGGCATAAGGACGAAAGCCACTTTCAACAATCGGTAGCAACGCTAATTCTGTAGGTAAATCTTTTTGTTGAATTGATTGTACAATCGTATAAAGATAAGGCCTTGCCTCGGTCGTAATTGCTAAAATCAGGGCTGGATTGCGCGCATAGGCTTGGACAAAATATTGGACTCGCGGGCTATCATAATTATGATTCATGCTAAAGCCTGCGCGAACCACGTCCCACAAAGAAGCATATTTGCCATCTACCATGGGGCCAGGCTTTTGAATAGACTCCACCCCTCTGGATGCCGCTTGGGCTTGGGGCAAGACTTGATTATCACTATCTACTTGCTCGGGTGTAGCATCACTAGCAATACCTAAATTCGCCTTTTTCGCGGCGGCGCTAATACTATCTGTACTGGCACACCCCGTTAAAACCAACAGCAACACCGATAAAAATATTAACCGTAAGTATTTAATAGATGCTCGCATAATTATTTCCAAATTAATATCGATCAGGTATATAATGACATACCAAGAGTAGGCAAAAATCTGCATTCATAATACGCGAGGCACCATGGCAAGGCAAGAGCGGCTATCAATATTTTTAGGTAAAGAGCGCGACGAGCTAGCGCAAATAATCCAGGATTGCCAAGGCTTTGCTGGCTTAATCGTCAATGGGCACGAGCCTTTAAATTTACCCTTCGATCGCATCCAGCATGTATTCACTGCTGGGCCAAAAAATAGCAATGCAAATTCCTGTAACATCAATTATACCGAAATGCCTTTTGGCAATGAATTTTTTGACGTTATCATTCTGAATCATATTTTTGATGAAGTGGATGAGATCATGCCAGTGCTCACTGAGGCCAAACGTATTTTGCGTCACGATGGAGTTTTATTAATCAATGGTTTTGAACGCATGCGTCTATGCGCTAGGGTGATGCAACGGCGCTTTGCGAAAAAAACTTGCATTACGCGCAAGCGGTACGGAATTTTAGATATTCAAGCACGACTCACAGAGCTTGATTTTCAAATAGAAACCCATTATTTTGACTTCTGCAAAAACCCCGGGCTTGAAAAATGCTTAAAATATATTGTACCATTCCTGGGGATCGGCTTTTGGATTAAGGCGCAAAAACAAGTAGCCCCCTTAAGTCCGCTACCAAAAAATAGCTGGGAGCTAAAGCCCATTTTGGCGCCTTTGGCAAACCCAGAATACCTAACCCCACAAAAACAAGAACTGAAAAATGAATAAAGTAAGAATTTACACGGATGGCGCATGTTCAGGCAATCCTGGCCCTGGTGGCTGGGCCTATTTGCTAAAGTATAATGAATATGAAAAACTCGGCTCAGGCCGCGTTGAACATACTACTAATAATCAAATGGAATTACTGGCAGTGATTGAGGGCTTACGAGCCTTAAATAAACCCTGTCACGTTGAAGTTTACACCGACTCACAGTATGTTCAAAAAGGCATTAGCGAATGGCTATCTACCTGGATTAAAAACGGCTGGCGCACCAGTCAAAAAAAACCAGTTAAAAACCAAGAATACTGGCAAATGCTCTCTGAAGCCACAGCAGGACACACCATCAGCTGGCATTGGGTCAAGGGCCATGCCGGACATCCTGAAAATGAAAGGGTCGATGCCGCGGCCTGCGCGGCCATTAGATCTTCTAAATAAAAATATTGGAAAAAATCATGTTACGTCAAGTTGTCCTTGATACCGAAACCACAGGCCTTAATCCCGCGACAGGAGATCGCATTATTGAAGTGGGCGCGATTGAATTAGTTGATCGTAAACCCACAGGCAATACGCTGCACTATTACATCAACCCCGATCGCACTGTCGCCGAAGAAGCCTTAAAAGTCCATGGTCTAAGCAACGAATTTTTAAATGATAAGCCGCGCTTTTTTGAAGTCGCCGACGAAATCATGACCTTTATTATGGGGGCAGAACTCATCATTCATAATGCCGAGTTTGACTTAGGCTTTTTAAATTACGAACTCTCATTTTTACGGCGCAATCCTTATGGCACCATCAATGATCATTGTGATGTCATCGACAGCCTCGCGGTAGCAAGAAAACTTCATCCCGGCCAGCGCAACTCACTCGATGCTTTATGCAAGCGCTACAACATCAAAAATTCTCATCGTACGTTTCACGGAGCGTTGCTAGATGCGGAGATCTTAGCACAGGTTTATATCACCATGACCGGTGGACAAGAGCAGTTATTTACCACCCAGCAGCAAGATGAAGAAGAGGTGCCTTTATTTAACTCCGAGCACAAAGTCATTCCCAAAACCCTCCGCATTGTCAGGGCCACAGAGGCTGAGCTACAGGCGCATGAGCATTATTTTGGGTAACACAAAGTAGCTAAAAATCTCAACGCTCTCAATACCCCTAGCCAAGCAATTCCTTAAAAACATTGCAGTTAATAAAAAATACATATATAATAATTTTAATTAATTTTAGCTTTATAATGAAATTTTTATATGATAGGAGCCGCATCAACAAAGGAAGCACTGAAAAGCATAGTAGCAAGATTGCAAGATAAAAAAGAGTTTACCGACAAGCACCGCGCGATGCATGATTTGCATAATCTTGTCAAAGAGGATGAAGGCAGCGCTATGATTGCAAAAGAACCTCTAGCATTAACAAACTTAATAGAGGGGCTAGGGGATATAGACATTAGAATCAGCCTAATTGCTGCGTCCATTTTGACTTACCTTGCAAAGCCAGATGAAAATAAAGCCGCCATTGCCCACACAAGTGGTGCACTAGAAGGCTTAGCCAGATGGTTAGGCAGGAATGTAGCCGATTTTAATATTAGACACAGTGCTAGTACTGCTTTGGCTCACCTTACTATGACAGATGAGAGTAGAGGCAAGATTGCCGAAGATCCTAGAGCAAAAAAAAAATTAGCAATATGGTTTGATGGCGCACATATTAAAATGAAGGCCAATATTACAGCTACTTTGGGTCACCTTGCTAAAAGAGATGAACTGAGAGTTTCAATTGTTAAAGCTCATGGAATGCTACAAGGTTTAGCAGATTGTTTGTTAGAGGATTCTCTAGATCATAAAATTAGGCACAATACTGCGCTTGCTTTATGCAATCTTGCAATGAAAGATGAAAATAGAACGACGATTGCCAATACACCTAGAGTACTAGAAGGTTTAGTGGCGGGGTTAAGAGATGAAAATATTGGTATTAAACGCAATGCTATCATTGCTTTATGCAATCTTACAATGGAAGATAAAAATACAAGTAGGATCACTAATACCCCTGGCGCGCTAGAAGTTTTAGTGGTGCAGTCAAGGAACGAAGATATCAAAATCAGGCATAATGCCATACTTGGCTTGCGGAACCTTGCCATAAAAAACGAGAATAGAACGGCGATTGCTAGCACCCATGGCGTGCTACAAAGCTTAGTCTCGCGACTATGGGACGAAGATGCTGAAATTAGGAATAATGCCACTCTTGCCTTACTGCACTTAGCCATGAGAGCTAAGCTTAGAGCCATTGCGATCAGCAGCACCCCTGGAGCACTGAGAGGATTGGCGGTGCAGTTAAAAGACGCAAACGCTATAATTGTGCTTAATGCCACAGCTACTTTAGCCCACCTTGCGATGACAGATCAAAATATACTTGGAATTGCACAGACCGATGGGATGCTAGAAGGGTTAGCGGCTCAGTTGTTAAATACAGATTCTAATAATATTAGACTCAATGTTGCAACTATCTTTGATGGCCTTACTAGAGAAAATAGAAATTGGCTTGCAATTGCTTATGCTCCTAGGGCGCTAGAAGGTTTAGTAAGAGCTATAATGGATGCAGATGTTAGAATTCAACCCCACGCCGCAATTACTTTAGCCCGACTGAGCATGCTGGATGAGCTCAGAATTCCGATGGCTAACGTCCATGGAGTGCTACAAGCTTTAGTGACCCAATTAAAGGGAGAGGAGATAATAATTACATACGATGCTGTACGCATTTTATGCAATCTTTCGAAAAAAGAGGAAAATATAACTGCGATTGGCAAGGGTGATGGCGTACTACAAGCATTAGCAGCACGATTACAGGACAAAAATACCCTGATTAGGTTCTATGCTACGACTGCTTTGATTAATCTCATGCGAGACAAGAGTAATGTGATCGCGATCGTTAATACCGAAGGGGTGCTGCAGGGCTTAAAGGCGCAACTAACGGATGAAAATACTGAAATAAAGCACAATGCTGAACAAGCCTTGCGCAAGCTCAGCGTGAAAGATAATCTTCCAGGATCAGCAAGTTTAATGACCGAGGATCCAGCGATCAATGAAGGGGAGGCTACATCGACACCAACCGACAATAAAAAAAGACGAAGAGACCAAGAAGAAGCATTAGGCACGAGCGCACAAGTGACTACTTTCAGAGAAATACATGGCGATCTAGCCCCAATAACCCTGAAAGATGATTTAACACGGTACCACGCAGAACATCCTTTCGTCCAGAAAGCGCTGCGTGGCCCTAAAAGAAAACCAGACAATCACAAAAAAGACCACAACCCTACTTTTTCATAATATGCTTTTCAAGATAATGGATATTCGTTCCACCCTTGATAAAGCCGGGATCGCTTAGAATTTTCTTATGCAATGCGATATTAGTCTTGATGCCATCAATGACGAGCTCATTTAGCGCATTACGCATACGCGCCAAAGCCACATCACGGGTTTCGCCATAAGCAATGACCTTGGCGATCATGGAGTCATAATTCGGTGGCACGGTATATCCTGAGTAAATATGCGAATCTACACGAATGCCAGGCCCGCCAGGAACGTGAAATAATTTGATTGTGCCAGGGCAGGGCATGAAGGTTTCGGGATCTTCAGCATTAATACGACACTCAATGGCATGGCCGTGAATTTCGATATCTTTTTGCTTTAGGTTAAATTTCTCACCCGAGGCAATGCGAATTTGTTCGCGCACAATATCAATACCCGTAATAAACTCGGTCACAGGATGCTCAACCTGCACACGGGTGTTCATTTCAATAAAGTAAAAATGCTTATCCTCGTATAAAAACTCAAAGGTTCCGGCGCCGCGATATTTTAATTTTTCACAGGCGCGCACACAGACTTGGCCAATTTTTTTGCGCTGCTCTTCATTAATGCCAGGGGCTGGGGCTTCTTCAATCACTTTTTGATGACGACGCTGCACTGAGCAATCGCGCTCACCCAAATGCACGGCATTACCACGGCCATCGCCCAAAATTTGAATTTCAATATGGCGAGGATTTTCTAAAAACTTTTCCATATACACCATGCCATTACCAAACGCAGCTAATGCTTCAGCCTTGGTCATTTCAATGGATTCAATCAGGCTTTCTTCGGAGCGCACAATGCGCATACCGCGACCACCACCACCGCCGGCAGCTTTAATAATGACAGGATAGCCGATCTTTTCAGCAGTCTTAATATTTTTATTGCGATCATCGCCCAAGGGCCCGCCAGAGCCAGGCACGCAAGGCACGCCGAGCTTACGCATGGTGCTAATCGCCTCAACTTTATCCCCCATCTTGCGAATGCTATCGGCACGTGGGCCAATAAAAATAAAACCACTGCTTTCAACGCGCTCAGCAAAGTCAGCATTTTCAGATAAAAAGCCATAGCCCGGATGAATCGCCGTTGCGTGTGTTAACTCTGCAGCGCTAATAATTGCAGGAATATTCAAATAGCTTTCTTTGGAGCTGGGGGGGCCGATGCAAACAGACTCATCAGAGAGTAAAACATGCTTTAAGCTACGGTCAACGGTCGAATGCACAGCGACTGTTTTGATTCCCAGCTCTCGACAGGCGCGCAAAATACGTAGGGCAATCTCGCCACGATTTGCAATTAAAATTTTATCAATCATTGATCATCCTTATTGAATAATGAAAAGAGGTTGGTCAAACTCAACTGGCTTGGCATTTTCCACTAAAATACTCACAATCGTCCCAGCATGATCAGCCTCGATACGATTCATCATTTTCATCGCTTCAATAATACATAAAGGATCACCCACTTTGACCTTGTCGCCGACCTTTACAAAAGGAGGGGCATCGGGGCTGGGGGCATTATAGGCGGTCCCTACCATAGGCGCTTTAACCACATGACCTTCGGGCTGAGCTGGCGCAGCAGGCGCTGGCGCGGCCACAGGAGCAACTGGAGCAGGGGCGGGCGCAGCCGCAACTGCATGCGTCATCGCCACAGGCGCTGCTTGGGCAAAGCCAGGAACTTGGCGTGTTAAACGAATAGTCTCAGTATCTTCACTGATTTCAATTTCAGATAAAGTTGATTTTTCCATCAAGGCAATCAGTTTTTGTAAATCCGCTACGTTAATTTTCATAATTTTTTCATCCTCTTTTTAAAAGATCGAGTTGCCCACGATAAACAATTGTAAAAATTAATGCAAGTAGAACATTCATAACGGTATATACCAAATATTTTTAGCTTGTAATAAAAATCATTTGAAGTCATAATAAACCTTTCATTTTAGGCAATATAAATGCAAAAAAAAGAAGTTTACGAAATTAACGGAATTTTAGTTTTTGACAAGCCCGAGCACATGAGCTCCAATTTTGCCCTGCAAAAAGTAAAGCGTTTATTTAAGGCCAAAAAGGCAGGTTACGTCGGGACCTTAGACCCCTTTGCCACTGGCATGCTGCCGATTTGCTTTGGCAAAGCAACGAAGTTAGTAGAGCGCCTGCACGAAGAGCCCAAAAGCTATCGCGCCCATCTAAGGCTAGGTGTGTCAACAACCACGGGCGATACCGAGGGCGAATATATTGACGAAAAACCCATCCCAACTTTTAACTTAGATGACTTAAACAAGATCTTGCAAAAATTCACAGGCGACATTATGCAAGTCCCCCCAATGTATTCAGCGATCAAACACCAGGGCCAGCCCCTCTACAAGCTAGCCCGCATGGGCCAAACCATAGAACGCCCAGCGCGACCCGCAAAAATATACGAGCTTAAAATCATCTCGTATACACCTAGTGAAATAGTTTTTGAGGCCGTGTGCGGCAAGGGCGTATACATAAGAACCCTAGGCGAAGACATCGCCAACGCCCTAAATACCTCAGGGCATTTAGTCGCTCTAAGGCGCCTATACTGTGCTGGCTTCAAAGAAAGCGAGCTACTCACATTTAATTCCATTGAGGGCGACGCCAACAATGATTTCACGACGCTCACAAAACACCTAAAACAACTAGACATCAAACCTATAGGTGTTTAGAATAATCAGCAATCTATTAAAAAAGGATAAACTATGAGTCTAGCAGGCAAAGTGGCGCTCATTACTGGCGCCAGTCGTGGCATTGGTCAAGCGATTATGTTAAAGCTCGCAAGCTCCGGCGCTTATGTCGTTGGAACCGCAACTTCAGAAACTGGCAAAGAAGCCATCAATAAAGTCTTAAAAGAAAATAACCTAATAGGCGAGGGCGCGGTATTAGATGTTGCCAATCCCAGTAGCGTTGAATCACTCATCAAGCATCTGCAAGCCACGGAAAAACAAGCCCTGATTTTAGTCAACAACGCCGGCATTACACGTGATAACCTCATGATGCGTATGTCAGAAGAAGACTGGCTTGCGGTCGTCAACACCAATTTAAGCTCTGTCTATCGCTTATCAAAAGCCTGCATCCGCCCAATGATGAAAGCCGAGTGGGGTAGAATCATTAATATCGGCTCGGTCGTGGGCACAAGCGGCAATCCTGGTCAGGCGAATTACTGCGCTGCCAAAGCCGGTGTGATTGGCTTTACCAAATCTTTAGCGCAAGAAATTGGTTCACGCAATATTACGGTCAACGTCGTTGCTCCTGGCTTTATTGAAACTGACATGACTAATGAATTAAAGCCCGAATATCGCGATATTCTAATTGAACGCATCCCCCTAAAACGTATCGGCAAGCCCAATGATATTGCCGCAATAGTTAACTTTTTAGCCTCTGATGACGCAAACTACATAACTGGCCAAACACTGCATGTGAATGGCGGGATGGCGATGGTATAACATGGACAGAACTAACTATACAGGCACAGTTACCGAAAAAAATATTGATGAAACCGTGACAATTTACGGCTGGGTACATCGTCGTCGCGATCATGGTGGCGTGATTTTTTTAGATGTACGCGATCGCACGGGATTACTACAAGTCGTCTTTCAACCCGAACTCGCCGAAATATTTAAAACCGCTGAACGCATTCGCAACGAATACGTGATCAAAGCCCAGGGCAAAGTACGCTTACGCCCAGAAGGGCAAGCCAACGCCAATTTAAATACTGGAAAAATCGAGGTCATCGGCACTGAACTTACGATTCTTAATGAATCCATCACGCCCGCCTTCATGCTCGATGACTATCATCAAGTCTCTGAAGAAGTACGCTTAAAACACCGTTACTTAGATTTGCGCCGCCCCGATATGCAAAAACGCATCGTGCTGCGAAGCATAACCACCCGGGAAGTTCGTAGCTATTTAGAAAACCTAGGCTTTTTAGATATCGAAACCCCAATGATGACTCGGGCAACGCCAGAGGGCGCACGCGATTATCTCGTGCCCAGCCGTGTGCACAAGGGCACCTTTTATGCACTACCCCAATCCCCGCAGCTGTTTAAACAACTGCTGATGGTTTCTGGCTTTGATCGTTATTATCAAATCGTTCGATGCTTTCGCGACGAAGATTTACGCGCCGATCGCCAACCCGAATTTACCCAAATCGATATCGAGGCCTCATTCATTGATCAAGAATGGATTATGACGATGGCCGAAGGTTTGATGAAAACCGTCTTTAAAAATATCTTAAATATTAGTTTTGACACTTTTCCACGCATGCCGTATAGCGAAGCCATGTATTTTTACGGCAGCGACAAGCCAGACTTGCGCATCCCCTTAAAATTTACTGATATAAGTGCAATCGCCAAAGACTGCAGCTTTAAAGTATTTAGCGATGCCGCCAATGACAAATATGGCCGCGTCGTGGCACTCAAACTCCCCAAGGGCTGCGACACTTTATCACGCAAAATGCTCGATGACTACGGGGCGTTCGTAGGCAATTACGGTGCCAAAGGCTTGGCTTATATCAAAGTCAATGACAAAGCACTGGGCCTAGAGGGCTTGCAATCACCGATTATCAAATTTTTAGACGAAGCAACGGTCAATAAAATTTTAGAGAGCGTTGATGCACAATCGGGCGATATTATCTTTTTTGGCGCCGGCCACAAAGATGTCGTTAACGCCTCCATTGGCGCACTGCGCATTAAACTGGGTCATGATTTAAAACTCTTCACCTGCGAATGGGCGCCACTGTGGGTTACTGACTTTCCCATGTTTGAAAAAGGCGAAGGGCGCTGGGCCGCTGTGCACCATCCTTTCACCGCACCCAATATCAAAAGCTTAGATGAATTGAACGATCCAGAAAACCTTACTGCCCACGCCTATGACATTGTATTAAACGGCTACGAAGTAGGGGGCGGGTCTATCCGTATTCATGACCAAAGCATGCAACAAAAAGTATTTGAGTTACTCGGCATCAACCAAGAAGAAGCCGAAGCAAAATTTGGATTTTTACTTAATGCGCTCAAATGCGGCGCGCCCCCTCATGGCGGCATTGCCTTTGGCTTAGATCGCTTAGTGATGCTCATGACTAATACGAATAATATTCGCGACGTCATCGCCTTCCCCAAAACCCAAAGCGCGCAGTGCTTACTCACCGAAGCACCTGCAGCCGTTGATGTTAAGCAATTGCTTGATTTGGGAATTAAAATAGGAAAATAAATAAGTTACTGGCTTGTGAGTTATTTAAATATTATAATAAAAAAGAATAATTAAATGGATTAAAAAATGCAAGCCGCCCTCACGCACGACATGGAAGTGCAAGTAATGACACAAGGCCGAGTCTCAAGCCAGCCGCTAAGCACCATCAAACCAGGATTCAACCCTAAACGCCAAGCACTTACTTTCACCGACGCACAAAGATTAGATCTTTGCGGGACAGAAGCACTGCCAATACCTCCAAAAGTATTAGATTTTTCATCACCAGAATTGGCATTTAAAGACATGGGCCCTGCAGGTTATGGCATCGTCATTATTGGTTTCGCCTCAGCAGGAACAGCGCTTTTATATACAGGCACAGGCACTAAAGAAGTCATAACCACAAGAGAGCTCATTGAAAGAGACTCCGATGAAACTTATGGCATGGGCTGGCGCCCCAATTTCCCCGGGAAATTTGTCGTACATATTAATGCAGAGCATGAAGGCGACGTAGGCGGATTTATTCAACACACGCCGAGCGAGCAGGAGTGCGTCAAGCAGTATATACTAACACCAAAAGCAGAGGCAGAAAGAGCTCGCGTCAACCTAGACTTACGACTAGTCAATGTGGGCAGCAGCATTTATCTAGCCTTCGTATTAACCGAAGATTGTCATGGAACCCCTGAAAAGCCCATCATGCTGGCCTATTCTTACGGCCATGAATACTGGAGCAAGAGCATACCTCAACTCTTATCCAAAGCAGGAGAGT
The DNA here is from genome assembly GCA_903870015.1 of uncultured Thiotrichales bacterium. Lineage (GTDB taxonomy): Bacteria > Pseudomonadota > Gammaproteobacteria > Francisellales > CACEW01 > CAIQBE01. Next base: position 36,951 of record CAIQBE010000003.1, on the reverse strand, counting down.
CTCTTGAACGCAGCACTTATACATATATTCCACCGAATGAATTTTATTTCTCTAACAGCGATCGCGAGGAAGACACTCCAACCAAACCAGTGCGGATAAAAAATTTGTATGGCTACGCACTGGGGAACTATGCAAGATTAATAGATCCGGATCTCACTGGCATACACGAAAAAATAAATAATCTATTTGCTAGCTCTGGTTTTATACCCTCTCCGTTTGGCTGCCTCTTTCTTAACAATACTTTTATCATAACACATGAGAAAGTGGCAATTGTAGAAGTAAAAATCGAAGAAGCAACCTCAGAATTCAGAGCTTGTTATCTGCCAATCACCGAGCCAGCTTTTAAATGGGAATCCCCCCATGATGCAAATTTTAACAAAATAACAGCTTTTTTAAAGGAATCGCAAAAAACACTTGAGATCATTTTAGCCAAGGCAAGCTGGGAAGGTGCGCCTGAAAAATCAGAACTAAAACCTCATATTAACCAGCTCACTGAGCATCTCTATAAGTTTGCGATTAGCCAGTTTTTTAGAACAGGGCGAGCCACGGATGCGCAAGCATTATTAACAGTTTATGATGCTGGCATGCAGAAACAAAGCAGCGCAATATCTGAGGCAGCTACTGTATTTCACCCAATAGATGCAGCACCTCATGCAACAGGAGCCGCTGCCTCTAGTGATGCCGGCCTAGATAGGCATTAATCTATTACAACGAGCGCTTTTAAAAGATGGCAAAATATTTATGCCAACAAAGATTTAAGCCCGACCACTTTAGTGCTACAATGAGTCATCTATTGATCATCAAGTACAAGGCCGGGCTCTTTGGAAACTCTAAATACACAAACAGAGCAAGCGCGAGCGATTCTACGCGACACTTTCGGCTTTGAGCAGTTTCGCCCCGGGCAAGACAAAATCATTGATAGCGTTATTGCTGGCGAAGATCATTTTGTCTTAATGCCCACAGGCGGCGGCAAATCGCTCTGTTATCAAATCCCTGCGATTGTACGTCCTGGCGTTGCCATCGTCATATCACCGCTCATTGCCCTCATGCAAGATCAAGTGCAGGCACTGCGCGCCAATGGCGTGGCTGCGGCTTATTACAATTCCTCAATGACCGAATCTGAGGCCAAGCAAACGCTGGCGCAACTCTATAACGGCATGCTCAATTTACTCTATGTTGCGCCCGAGCGCTTGATGACAGAGTCTTTTATCGCCCGCTTACAAGAGCTGAATTTAGCACTATTTGCAATTGACGAGGCGCACTGCGTTTCGCAGTGGGGCCATGATTTTCGCCCAGAATATTTAATGCTGGGGCAACTACGCGAGCATTTCCCTAACGTACCCATGATTGCGCTAACCGCCACGGCAGATAAACAAACCCGCAATGATATTATTCAACGGCTAAATTTACACAAGGCCAAAGTCCACGTCGCGAGCTTTAATCGCCCCAATATCCGTTACAGTATTTTAGAAAAACAAAAACCATTTAATCAATTAAGCGACTTTTTAAAAGATCGCAAAGGCGAGTCGGGTATTGTCTATTGCCTAAGTCGCAAACGCGTGGAAGAGGTCGCTGAAAAACTAAAAGAACAAGGCTTTAGCGCCGAGCCTTATCATGCAGGCTTACCTGCTCAAGTACGCCAAAAAAACCAAGAAGCTTTTAAGCGCGATGATGTCAATATCATGGTTGCAACCATTGCCTTTGGCATGGGCATTGACAAGCCGAACGTCCGCTTTGTCGTGCATTATGATTTACCCAAGCACATCGAGGGCTATTATCAAGAAACCGGCAGAGCAGGGCGTGATGGCCTGGCTTCAGAAGCCTTATTGCTCTATAGTTTAGGCGATAGCGCATTAATTCGAAGCTTTATCGAGAACGGCACTGATGACGATCGAAAACGTATCGAAACTCATAAGCTCAATTGCATGACCAGTTTTGCCGAAGCCCAAACTTGCCGGCGACGGGTGTTATTAAATTATTTTAACGAACAGTTAGATGAAGATTGTGGCAACTGCGATATTTGCCTGAATCCCCCCGAAACCTATGATGGCACCATCGATGCACAAAAGGCACTATCCTGTGTCTACCGAATGCAACAACGTTACGGCGTGAGTTATGTGATTGAGATCTTGCGCGGCGGAGCAAGCGCTCGGGTTAAACAACTAGGACATGAATCCCTCTCTACTTATGGCATTGGCAAACACCTTACTAACGATGAATGGCATAGCGTATTTCGCCAACTCATTCATATGGGCTATCTTGAGCAGGATATTGCTAATTATTCTATTTTACGTTTAACAGCAGCCGCAGGCTTAATCTTACGCGGAGAGAAAAAACTCACCTTAGCCAAGCCCAGATTTAAAGAAGTCATCAGCAAAAAGCCCAAAGCAAAAATAGCGAAGGCTATAGGTGATGTCGAGTACGATGAAGCCTTATTTGAGCATCTACGCCAATTACGCAAAGATTTGGCACAAAAGGCTGGCGTGCCACCTTTTGTAGTCTTTGGTGATGCATCACTCATCGATATGGCAGTCAAACGCCCTAAAAACGCCGATGAATTCTTGGAAATTCATGGAGTTGGGCGTAAGAAACTTGAAAATTATGGCGCAACATTTTTACAAGCGATTACCGAGTTTTGTTAAGAAAAAAATAAAAATATATTGACATTTTTCCCACCAAATACTATAATTATAAATAAATAATTCACAAGGCAGTATCATGAACCAGGATCCAATTGCACAGAATGATATGAATAATGCAGTAAAAAGCATGGAAGCATTTGACCGAGCAGTCAAAGCTGACAATAATCTAGCAATGCTCTATTATCACGGGGCATCCGAAGCTTACACATCTCTTCTTGACCCCAATAAAACAGAGGGCGAAAAAGAAAAAATTAGACAGCTAGCTCAGCTATCCATGATAGAAGGCAATAAAGCAGAAAAAAACATGAATAGCGAGCCAAGCAATACAAGCACAACTATGAAAAGTCTTTTAGGCACAACGCCCAAAGCAATAAATTCAGGCTACGATCGATAAAAAATTAAAACGCATCTGCAGCCAATTCTTTCTTATCCACTTTTAAATAAGCAATGCCCTCATCCTTGCTAATCATGACATCTTTCACACCCGGCATTGCCAATAATTTTAACTGCAAGGCCGCTGCTTCAGTATCATTTAAAACACCCACAGTCAAAATTTTTGAACTCAAATAGGGCGGTTGCTTCATCGTGATTGCAAGCAATAACCATAATAAACCAAGGAAGCCCGAAAACATAAATAGCCCATGCGCACCAAAATCACTATAAATCAAACCACCCAGGCTGCCGCCACAAAAAATACCTAAAAACTGTGAGGTTGAATATATCCCCATCGCCGTGCCTTTATTGCCTGCGGGTGCAATTTTTGAAACGAGAGAGGGCAAGATGCCTTCTAACAAAGTAAAGGCAGTAAAGAACAAACACATAATCAGCGCCACGCCAAAAATATTTTGATGGAAAAATTCAAACAAACCTTGCGCCAGGGTCACGCAAAAAATCGCACCGATAAAAATCGGCTTGATCAACCGCTTGGCTTCAGCAATAATCACAAAGGGCATCATCACCGCACAGGCTATGATTAACACTGGCAAATACACCATCCACTGCTGATTTTCATGCAACCCCGTTGCGCCAACTAAAATCATCGGCAGCACTACAAACATCGACATTAAAATCGCGTGGGAAGCAAAAATCCCAAAATTTAAGCGTAGTAATTCAGGCATGAGTAAGATATTTTTAAATTGACTCAAGACCGGTTCACTGTCACGATGCAGCACATGCTTATCTGGCGTTGGCACCATGCGCAACATTAAGATACCCAAGCAAGCCAAGCCTGCCGTCAACCAAAAAATCCCGGACAAACCAAACCAGCCATCTAAAATAGGCCCTAAAATAATCGCAACCATAAATGAAAACCCAATAGTCATACCAATCATTGACATGGCTTTTAAACGATGCTCATCTTCAGTCGTATCAGCAAGCAAGGCAATCAAAGTACTGCCCACAGCCCCAGCCCCTTGAATCGCTCGCCCTACAATAATCCAATAGATATTATGACTTAAAGCTGCAACCACGCTACCAAGCACAAATAATATCAGCCCAAAGACAATCACAGGCTTACGCCCAATACGATCAGAAATCATGGCAAAAGGCAGCTGAAAGAGCGCCTGAGTCAGTCCGTAAATCCCTAGCGCCAAGCCAATAAGGGTTGCATTAGCATATAGTAATTGATGGGTATATAAGCTAAAAATAGGTAAAATCATAAACAAGCCGAGCATACGAAAGGCGTAAATACCCGCCAAACACAGCGTCGCCTTTTTCTCTTTAGGTGTCATCATCGCTACCAATACTCCTGTTGTAATTTCGAATCACTATGATAACATATGATCGCAAATTTATTTGACAAACATTAGGCGAAGGAGACTCTAACACCGTGATTAAACTTCGACACGTTCTTTTATTTATCGTAACACTAGGATCCATTGGATTACTAACCGCATGTAATACCCCCATGGTGCTAGACCCCAAGGGTATGATCGCTGCCCATGAAAAAAAGCTGATGATTGATGCGCTATTGTTAATGTTAACGATCGTAATCCCGGTCATTATTTTAACGCTGTTAATTGCCAGAAAATATCGCGCCTCCAATACCAAGGCAAAATATAGTCCCAATTGGGCACACGGCACTGCACTTGAGGCCGGCTGGTGGGTTTTACCAATCATCATTATCTCCGTACTAGGCACGATGACCTGGCGCACTACTCATGAATTAGATCCATACAAACCCCTTGATGTGAAGGGCGCAGGACAGCCAGTCACCATTCAAGTAATTGCATTGGATTGGAAATGGTTATTTATCTACCCTGATCAAAATATTGCGACAGTGAATTACATTGAGTTCCCAGTGAATACCCCAGTGAACTTCTTAATTACATCCGATGCCCCCATGAATTCTTTCCAAATCCCTCAATTGGGCGGACAAATTTATGCAATGGCAGGTATGCAAACCAAGCTGCATTTGATTGCTGACGCCCCTGGCGATTACAAAGGGCGCTCAGTTAGCTTTAGCGGCCAGGGCTTTACTGGCATGACTTTTATTGCGCACGCAGGTTCAGAGCAAGAGTTTGATGCTTGGGTCAAGAGCGTCAAAGCCTCCAAAAATATTTTAGACATGAACACCTATAATAAACTGGTTCAGCCCAGCGAAAACAACCCAGTGATGCTGTTCTCATCCGTTACCAATAATTTATTTGGCAACGTCATCATGAAATACATGGGGCCAGATATGAGCCACATGAGCAATAATCAAAATACCATGCAACATTCTAATAAAAATTAGGAAGGGAAAATACCATGCTTGAAAACTTAATATTTGGAAAATTAACCCTTGAGGCTATTCCGTATCATAATCCTATCATTATGAGTGCAGCCGTACTTATGGGCGTTGTTGCCGCTGCGGTATTGGGCGTCATTTTTTATTTTAAAAAATGGAAATGGCTCTGGACCGAGTGGCTAACATCGGTCGATCACAAAAAAATTGGGATCATGTATTTGATTTTAGCGTTCGTCATGTTACTGCGTGGCTTCTCTGATGCTTTATTAATGAGAACACAACAAGCGATAGCCGTTGGGAGTAATATGGGTTATTTACCCCCAGAACATTATGACCAAATCTTTACCGCCCACGGCGTGATCATGATTTTCTTCATGGCGATGGCGTTTGTTTTCGGTCTTGTCAATATCATTGTGCCCTTACAAATCGGTGCTCGTGACGTAGCGTACCCTTACTTAAATTCTTTAAGCTTTTGGCTCACCGCAGCAGGCGCAGGGCTCGTATTAATTTCGCTCGTAATCGGGGATTTTGCCGCAACTGGCTGGCTGGCTTATCCGCCACTATCAGAGCTTGCATACAGCCCAGGCGTAGGCGTTGACTATTATTTATGGGCACTCACGCTTTCAGGGTTCGGGACATTAATTGGCGGTATTAATATCTTTGTAACCATTATTAAAATGCGCTGCCCAGGCATGACCTTAATGAGAATGCCTTTGTTTACCTGGTCAGTTTTATGTTCAATGATTCTCATCGTTGTGTCTTTCCCGATTTTAAACATGACCCTCACCATGCTGTTCCTCGATCGCTTCTTGGGTATGCATTTCTTTACTTCCGATTTCGGCGGTAACCCAATGATGTATATTAACCTGATCTGGACCTGGGGCCATCCTGAGGTTTATATATTGGTATTGCCTGCCTTTGGTATTTTCTCAGAAGTCGTTGCGACGTTTTGTAAAAAGGCTTTGTTCGGTTACGCTGCCATGGTCTGGGCAACCGCGGCTATTACGATATTATCCTTTACCGTATGGTTACATCACTTCTTCACCATGGGTGCAGGCGCGGATGTTAACTCATTCTTTGGTATTGCGACGATGATCATCTCAATCCCAACAGGCGTTAAAATTTTCAACTGGATGGCGACCATGTATCGCGGACGTATTAGCTATCAAACTCCCATGTTTTGGATGATTGCCTTCATCATCACGTTCTCGATTGGTGGCATGACAGGCGTATTAATGTCAGTGCCTGGCGTTGACTTCCAAGTCCACAATAGCGTGTTCTTGATTGCACATTTCCACAATACCATTATTGGCGGGGTAGTGTTTGGATTATTCGCTGGCTTTACCTACTGGTTCCCCAAACTCTTTGGCTTTAAGCTCAATGAAAAACTAGGCAAGCTCGCATTCTGGTGCTGGTTCTTAGGCTTCTTAATCGCATTCATGCCACTTTATGTTTTAGGCTTAATGGGTATGACCCGTCGTATCAATCACTATGACGTGGCATCAGGCTTCCATCCGTTCTTAGTCGTCGCTTGCATAGGTGCACTTGTGATTGCTTGCGGTATTGGTTTTCAAGTCTTACAAATTATCGTAAGTATCAAAAATCGCAACAAGGCCGGTTATCGCGATACCACAGGCGATCCATGGGATGGCAGAACGTTAGAATGGTCAATTCCTTCACCTCCACCATTTTATAATTTCGCAGTAACGCCAGTCGTTCATGGTAGAGATCAATTCTGGCTGGATAAAGAGCATGCTCAGAAAGCCGGTATTGCACCTCAAAAACCCCATTACGAAGACATTCACATGCCAAAGAGCACATCTCTGGGCTTTGTGATTGGCGTAACCGGTGCGGTATTTGGCTTTGCCATGATTTGGGAAATGCCTTTAATTGCCGTAGTTTCTGGCCTAGCAATGTTTGCATTCGTGATTGCACGGACCTTTAACTTTAATATCGATTACTATGTACCTGCAGCTGAAGTTGCAGCAACAGAAGCAAAATTAAGACATGGGGTATAATATGACAGCACATCATCATGATCATGATAACGAAATTAGATCCAAAGTAGTCTTTGGTTTTTGGGTCTATCTCATGACCGACGCGATTATGTTCGGCAGTTTATTCGCAACCTACGCGGTATTGCATAACAATACTTATGGTGGGCCTGGAATCCAAAGCATCATGAGCTTACCTCATGTCTTGATTCAAACATTAGTCGTGTTATTCAGCTGCTTAACCTATGGCTTGGGCTATGTCTCTTTACTCAAAGGCAACAAGGGCGGCTTAACGCTATGGCTCTTAGTGACTTTTGTTTTAGGCTTGGCATTTTTAACCATGCAATATAATGAGTATGCTTGTATCTTAGCCGGCGGGCATAGCTGGCAAAGCAGTGCCTTTTTCTCATCGTACTTCACCATGACCGGTGTCTATGGCTTACATATCATCGCAGGCTTAATCTGGATTTTGGTATTATTGGTCCAACTCTTGATGCAGGGCACGACCTCAACCATGAATACCCGCTTTACTTGCCTAGGCCTATATTGGAATTACTTAAATATTATCTGGATTTTCATCTTCACCATCGTTTATTTAATGGGAGCAATTTAATATGACGAGCACACATCATCACACATTTGATCAAGCCCCAACAGAAACAGCGCCTCAGTTATTAAAATCATATATCATTGGTTTTGTAATTTCATTAGCATTAACACTGATTGCATTTTTTATGGTGCAAAATCATATGTTGAGTAATACCCAAGATCTTTACATCGCGGTAGCGGCATTAGCAGTCATGCAGTTATTTGCTTTAACCATCTTTTTCTTGCGTGTGAATACCCGTTCAGAAGAAGCACGCTGGCATTTACTCTCCCTTGTTTTCACTTTGTTGATTATGGGCATTGTCATTACCGGATCGCTCTGGATTATGTACAACCTTAATTACAATATGGCAATGTAAGTGAAGTTTGTTTCTATTGTTAAACCTGGGATTATCTTTGGAAATATTGTCACTGTCTGTGGCGGGTTTTTCTTAGGATCCCAGGGACTTTTTTCTTTTCCATTGTTATTAGAAACTTTGCTAGGCATGGCTTTAATCATTGCCTGCGGTTGCGTACTCAATAATATCATTGATATTGATATTGATAGCCTCATGGAGCGCACCAAACATCGGCCGTTAGTCAAAGGCCTGATGTCAAAGACAACCGCATTTATCTACGCCATTATCTTAGGCATTTTAGGTTTTTTGGTTTTGATTTACACCACCAATTGGCTTACGACTGGCATTGCTTTTGTGGGTTTGTTTTTTTATGTCGTAGTCTACAGCCTAGCCTTAAAACGCAAATCTAGTTGGGGTACAGCAGTAGGGGGGATCTCAGGGGCAGTGCCGCCAGTCGTTGGCTATTGCGCCGTGACCGGCAGCTTTGATGCGGGCGCCATCATCTTATTTTTGATTTTATTCTTTTGGCAAATGCCGCACTTTTACGCCATCGGCATTTATCGCTTAAGCGACTACACCGCGGCATCGATTCCCATCCTGCCTATCAAAAAAAACATCCCTTACACCAAAATAGTCATGTTATTTTACACACTCGCATTTACCATAGCTGCCATCAGTCCAAGCTTATTTGGCTACACCGGCTACGCCTATTTTATCGTAGCATTGATCTTAGGCTGCACCTGGTTTTATTACGGCTGGCAAGGATTAAAAGCCACCAATGATAAAATCTGGGCTCGCAAAATGTTTTTGTTTTCGATTATCAATATCACCGTGCTTTGTATTATGATGGCAGTGAAAATATAGCAGCATTAAGACTGCTGCATAACCCCTGCGTATGCCTGGATTATACAGCCGCCTCGCATTGCAAGTCCTAACAGACTTACTTATAATAACCCATCAAAAATAAAATAAGCATAAAAATGAAAATCCGCCGCAGCATCCAACTCTCATCATTAACCCTGACAGCCGTCATGCTATGTGGCTGCCCTAGCGACCAACCAAGCAATCAACCAAACATCATTAGCTTAACTCAATTACAGCCTGGTGGCTGGGAGGTCTTATTCACAAATACCAGCGGGGTTAACATCACTGGCTTTTCAACACCTAGCATTAATACTACAGGAGTATTCGAGAGTGAGATAACACCTACTCCAGTAACACCCCATTGCACAAGCAGCATCACGCTCGCCCCCAATGCCAGCTGCTATTACGGTTTCTTTGGCAACTATGTCAAGGCCGTTGGCACGACTAACTCAGGCACGATTACATTGAGCGCTAATCTAGCTTCTGGTGGACCTCTCACTGTAACTCTTCCTACAACACTAACCTCCGTGCTATATGCTGGAAATTCGAATGGCAATATAAGCATGTGGAATGGATCAAGTTGGAGCTCGGTCGGCACGAGTGGCCTGACTAATTTAACAGCCCTTGTTGTAGATACTCCATACAACGGCCAATTTGTTGCGGGTACAAGCACTGGCTGCAGCGCCTGGAATGGTAAGGCATGGCATACAATAAGTAGCTGTCCAAATAATATAACAGCCTTTGCTATTAATCCGAAGGATGCCTCGATCGCCATCTATGGTGCAACATCAGCAAACACTAATGCCGTCCAAAAATATACCTTCGACATCGGATTTACTACGGTTGGCACCAGCACAAACAATGTAAAGGCCCTAATTACTGATGCAAATGGGGATAATTTTTATGCCGCCACAGCCAATGGTATTCAAACCCTAGCATATAATGGATCAACTTGGTCCAACGTTGGCACAAACAGTCCAGCTGGCGCACTATCTCTTGCGATTGATGGAACAAGATATTTATATGCAGTAACTAGCGATGGCGCTATCGCATACGCCAATCTTGCTGACGACCCAAATTGGGTGACGGAAGCGATACCAGCACCAGGAGAAGAAGCAACAATCCTAGCCTACGATGCAGCAACCAATACCCTTTATGGCGGAACAAATAATAAAATCTTCTATTTAGATTCAGGAAAAAATAGGGTCCCATTAACAAATGGCCCAACCGGAGTAAATGCTCTGATTGCTGATCCAGTCAACGGCGATCTTTATGCGGGTAACAGTACTAGCATTCAAAAATACAATGGATCAACATGGACTAATATCACCTCCGCAAATACCCCAACGAATGTAAATACTCTTGCTATTGGTCAAGTGCTAGACATTCAAGCACCTTAAGGATCACTCCAAAAAAATCAACGCCACTGACCCTGCCAAACACAAGGCCATGATGATATTAAACCACCTGCGGTGATGGTCTTCTTTTAAAATATTTTGCAGGGCTTTACCAAAAACGAGCCACACCGCAAGGCATGGCAAACACATCAAGAAAAAAATTAAACTTAAGATCAAGGCATTGATCAGAGGATTCGAATTGAGGATAAAAATAGACATAGCACTCACACCCATGAGCCAGGCTTTAGGATTCACCCATTGAAACAGCATGGCTTGAAAAAAGCTTAAGGGCTTATGCACTTTGCCATTTTGTACTTTGCTATGAGACGTCAAAATTTTATAGGCCAAATAAAGCATATAGGCACTACCCACAATTTTTAAAATATGTTCGATGATGGGATAATGCTTAAAAACAGCGCCAAAGCCAAGCGCCAAAATGAGGAGCATTAAGGGAAAGCCTATGCATACGCCAAAATAATGCCCCAGGCTTTTTTTGACACCAAAATGCAAGCCTGCATTCATGAGCATAAAATTATTAGGGCCTGGGGTCAGGCTGCTAGAAAAACTGAATAATAATACTGGGGTGAAGTCGCTAATCATAATGGATAGCGAAAAGCATTACCAATGTTAAAAATTATATCACAAAATCATACCCGCGAGCCTTCAGGAGTTGCATTTTGAAAAACAATGCGTAGCAAAGGCATATAACAGAGTTTCAGTTGCTAGTAACTCATTATGACTATGAAGCTAAAGCTCTTTGGCGCAATCTTCTTTAGCACCAGACCCACCAGATACCGACCCAAAAGCAAGAGCAGCTGACGCTACGGCAGCAATAGAAGGGCTCGTCTGAAGTTGCTTGCGTTCGTATTCGGGGGATAAAACGAGCTCCTCAGTAAAAACAGGATTATCGCCTGTAGAATAGCAAGCAAGAAGAGCTCCTAAAGAATCCCATACTATTACCCCACTTTCGTGAGTTGTTGTAAGCTTACCATCTTCTGTAGGAGTAATGATAAAATTACTAGCGCCAACCGCAGTGCCTGGAGTATTAAATACCACCACATAAAAATTAGACGTTTGAGAGTTTCGCACCAAATACGCGCCAGATTTGCCTGCCTTAGAAACAAGGTCTAGGGCCTCTGGGCTGCTGAGTTTAGTGTAAATATTCCCAGACCAGGAGGGAGTGAAAAGTCTATATTCTAAGTCATTTTGTTTGTGCTCAGATAGATCGAGCTCTTTAGCAAACAAAGCCGGATAGCAAGAAAAAAATTCATGAAAAGAAGCATATTGACTAATTACCCCATCCTCAGACCGAACACTAAAACCACCGCCTGGTCCAGGCTTAATAGAAGTACTGCAACCTCTGCCATCTCGATGATATACCACTGAAAGCGCACCTGGCGCTGAATGAGAGGCACGCACCAAAAAACAGCCCGCTTTATCAGGGGAATTCAAAAGAGCAAGCGCATCAGCACCATGGAGTTTAGTGTAAAATTTCCCTGACCAGAGAGCCGAAGTAACAGGAGCAGCAGAAGCCATAATATTAATTCAAATTAAAATAGTTGAGGCCGTGCATTATAGTGATTACCAAGAAGATTTACAATACAATGCAATTAGTATTTATCCATCGGCGGACAAGCACACACCAATTGCCGATCGCCCGCCACATCATCAATACGATTCACGCTGGGCCAGAGCTTTGCTTCCATAACATAGGGCAGGGGATAGCAAGCCTCTTGAATACTATAAGGGAACTGCCAATCAACGATATCTTTTTGCGTATGCGGCGCATTTTTTAAGGGATTATTCAGCTTATCATAATGGCCACTTTTTACTTTCATAATCTCACCGTGAATTGCAATCAAAGCCTGTGCAAAACGATCAAGCTCATCTTTGGCTTCACTTTCGGTAGGCTCAATCATCAAGGTTCCCGCGACAGGAAAGGACATGGTAGGGGAGTGAAAACCATAATCCATTAAGCGCTTGGCGATATCCACTTCAGTAATGCCTGTTTCGGCTTTCAGCGGACGCAGATCAATAATACACTCATGTGCTACCAAACCATGCTGGCCTGTATAAAGCACTGGGAAATAATCTTTTAAGCGTTTGGCTAAATAATTGGCATTGAGTAAAGCAATGCGTGTGGCTTCACTCAAACCCTCACGGCCCATCATGGTAATGTACATATACGAGATATTTAAAATCAAAGCGCTACCAAAGGGCGCTGCATTCACCGCACGCGCATTGGTGCCAGTATGGTGATCTTTGCTTAACACATGCTTGGGCAAATGCGGCGCCAAATGCGCTTTTACACCAATCGGCCCCATGCCTGGACCACCACCACCATGTGGGATCGAAAAAGTTTTATGCAAATTCATGTGCGAAACATCAGCCCCTAATTCTGCGGGCTTCACTAAACCAACAAGCGCATTTAAATTAGCACCATCCATATAAACCTGACCGCCATGTTGATGTACAATCTCACAAATCGTTTTAATGCTTTCTTCAAACACACCATGCGTTGAAGGGTAGGTGACCATGAGGGCAGAGAGATGATCGCGATGCTCCGTCGCTTTACGCTCTAAATCCGCGACATCAATATTGCCTTTGCTATCACAATCAACGACAACGACCTCTAAACCCATCATCTGCGCGGTCGCAGGATTAGTGCCGTGGGCCGATTTTGGAATTAAACAAATATTGCGCTGGCTTTGGCCTTGCGCTGCTTGATAGGTACGAATCGTGAGCAATCCTGCAAATTCACCTTGCGCACCAGAATTCGGCTGCATGCAAATTGCATCAAAGCCGGTAATGGCTTTTAGATATTCCGTCAATTCATTAAGCATCAAATGATATCCCGCAACCTGAGCCTCAGGCGCAAATGGATGGATGTGTGCCAGATGCGGCCATGATAAGGGCATCAATTCACTCGCAGCATTTAACTTCATGGTGCAAGAGCCCAGAGGAATCATCGAATGCACTAGAGATAAGTCGCGATTTTCTAATTTCTTCAAATACCGCATCATCTTGGTTTCAGTATGATAGCTATTAAAATGCGGATGGCTTAAAAAAGCGTCCTGACGAAAACCATGGGGGCCTTCAACTAAAGCTTGATACCGCACTTTCAGTGTTTTGAGCTCAGGCGTTTGACCAATAAAAGCTTTTAATAAATTACGTAATTCTTTAAGTTGAAACGTCTCACCAAAACTGACGCTGACAACAGTATGACTAAGCTTCGCAATATTAAACCCTAATTTTGCACAAGCATTAACAACCGCATCGGCATCAAGGACTTGAATGGCAATCGTATCAAAAAATTGCGCACCCGTGAGTACCGATAAACCTGCCGCGCTAACAAACTCTTTAAATACAGAAGCTAAAGCATAAATATGTTTGGCAATAAACTGCAAACCCGTACGTCCATGATACATGGCATAGAGCGCCGCCATATTGGCCAGTAATACTTGAGAGGTACAAATATTTGACGTCGCCTTTTCGCGACGAATGTGTTGCTCCCGCGTTTGCAAGGCCATACGCAACGCCTGATTACCACGACGATCCACGCTCACCCCGATAATACGCCCAGGGATCGTGCGTTTATATTCTTCTTTGGTCGCAAAAAATGCCGCATGCGGACCACCAAAGCCCATCGGTATTCCAAAGCGTTGCGTTGTGCCCACCGCAATATCCGCACCTAATTCAGCAGGGGGTGTCAGCAAAGTCAGCGCTAAAATATCACAGGCCAAAATACAAAAAGTTTGTTTTGCTTTTAATTGGGCAAATACATTTTTAAAATCAAGCGCATCACCTTGAAGATTAGGATATTGAAATAACACTGCAAAGTAATCATCATTCAGTACAGACTCGGCAGTGCCCACAACGACTTCAATATCTTGATATTGCGCCCGCGTTTTTATCACATCAAGCGTTTGCGGCAAGACATGGTGATCCACAAAAAATTTAACGCTGTTTTTTTGCGATAAGCGCTTAGCCATACTCATGGCTTCAGCCGCGGCCGTTGCCTCATCAAGTAGGGCAGCATTGGCAAGATTAAAGCCCGTCAAATCCATAATCATTTGCTGAAAATTTAATAACAGCTCTAAGCGCCCCTGAGCAATTTCAGCTTGATAAGGCGTATACGCCGTATACCAACCTGGATTTTCTAAGACATTGCGCTGAATCACCGAGGGCGTAATCGTTTCGTTATAACCCAAGCCTATCAAATTGCGCATCAGTTTATTTTTGTGAGCGTATTTGTCCAATTGATTGAGCGCATCAAACTCGGTCAAACCCGCAGGCAACTTAAACGCGGTTGTGGCAAATAAAGCCTCGGGAATAACAGCCTTGGTAAACGCCTTTAAATTTTTATAGCCCAAAAACTGCAACATAGCCTCTTGGCTATGAGCATCAGGGCCGATATGACGGTGCGCAAAATGATTAGGAGCAAAGAGCATAGAAATCCTTAAATAAAATTATCCGATCGCCTGTTGGTAAGCAGCAGCATCTAAAAGCCCGTCAATGCTACCTTGTAATTTAATTTTAAAAATCCAACCCTGATCATAAGGATCTTGGTTAATTAGATTAGGCTCACCCTCTAAAGTTTTATTGACATCAATGACCTCGCCAGCGGCAGGGGAGTAAATATCAGAAGCAGCCTTCACCGATTCAACCACGCCAACAGTCGCGCCCGCAGCAATTTGCGTACCCACTTTGGGCAACTCAACATACACCACATCGCCCAATAATTCCTGGGCATGCGCACTAATACCAACGATAGCGGTGCCATCACCTAAATCTTTTACCCACTCATGACTTTCGCTGTATTTTAAACCGGATCTTACTTCACTCATGTTTTGCTCCTTTATTCAAAAACTTGTTTACCTAATCGTACAAACGGAAGTTTTACTACTCGTGCTGATTTTAACTCACCCCGAATTTCCACTTGAACTTTATCCGTGGTATTTAATGGCACACGTGCGATCGCGACTGATAATTTTAAACTTGGCGAAAATGTTCCACTCGTAATCACGCCAACATCGCCTTCGTGATTAATAACTTTAAGACCTTCACGCAAAATGCCTTTGTCTTCTAATACCAAACCCACTTGTTTAAAAGCCAAGCTTGAATTAATTTTTGCCTCAAGCGCTGCTCTTCCAAAAAAATGCCGCTCAGGATCACTCAAATCAACCGTCCACGCCATGCCACATTCATAAGGATGGATCGTATCATCCATATCATGCCCATAAAGATTCATACCCGCCTCAAGCCGCAAGGTATCACGTGCGCCTAAACCTGCAGGCTTAACGCCCGCGGCAAGCAACTGCTCCCAGAAAATAGGCGCCTGCGCATTGGGACACATAATTTCCAAACCATCTTCGCCCGTATAACCCGTACGCGCAAGAAGCCAATCACCTTCTAAACAGGCCTGAAAAATTTTAAGGCCCGCTAATTTTTCTTGCCACTCAGGTTTAATGCTCTTAACAATTTCAATGGCTTTCGGACCTTGCACTGCCAGAATACAAAGATCTTTACGTTCTTTAAAAGTAATTTGAAAATTTTGTGCTTGTTGTTCAATCCAAGCTAAATCTTTCGCGCGCGTCCCCGCATTGACAACAACGCGATAACCAAAGGGCATGAGATAAACAATCAGATCATCAACAATACCGGCATCAGCATTTAGCATAGCGGAATACAGCGCCTTGCCCACGCCAACCTTTTCAAGCTTCGCCACATCATTGCTAATTAAAAAGCGCAAGAATTTACGCGCATGAGCGCCCTCAATATCCACAATGGTCATATGCGAAACATCAAAAACCCCAGCGGATTCACGAATATTCAGATGCTCTTGCAACTGCGAACCATAATGCAAAGGCATGAGCCATCCACCAAAAGACACCATCTTGCCTTGGTATTGAACATGAGTATCATAAAGGGGCGTTTTTAAATCTTCCATGGGAACTCTGGGCAGAAAAATATGCTGCTTATTGTTCCATAAGAAAGAACTTGATGCAATTGATGCTACAGCTTATTATTACAGATACACTAAGGTATTTCTTTTAGAGGATCGGGTATCGAGTTAATTTTTCGTGGGATCCTATCCTACCCCAGGACCTGGGGGTGCTGCTCCATCATTCCTCATTGGTTGATTAGCGTATCGGGCGGTGTTTCTCATTATTAACGCCTGCGTTGGAGTCGCTTGCCTCGCTTTGGGAGCAATTAAATCGCCAATGCACAACCCTAAGATAAATGATGGAAGCGTTTCCATAAAAGTGGTTATAATGATCGAACTGAGGATTATTTCAGGAGACGTGTGTTTAATCGACATGGAGGCGTTGACTAATTTTTTTAAAATCATGTTTGTACCAAACCCCATGGTAGCGACGAAGCATCCTAGTCCTTTTATAGCTAGTGCATCAAGGGACATGGGTTGTTGGTCCCTACTTGCAGTGATAATAGCAAATGTAGCAGATACTGTCGCCATGATTAAATCCAATGCAAGCACTCTTTGCTTAGTTACTCCGACCTGTGCGGATGCCTCTTGGAATCTTCTATTTGAGTCTGTTACTGCGGATAACGAAAACCACGTTAAAGCTATCAGAAGGGCCATTATGTTTATTCTTGTATTAGCAAGATTAAGTTGTGCATTGCGTTGGGTGTTGAGCATTGATCATTTCCTTATATTTACTTTGTAGCGCTGTATG
This sequence comes from uncultured Thiotrichales bacterium, assembly GCA_903870015.1. Lineage (GTDB taxonomy): Bacteria > Pseudomonadota > Gammaproteobacteria > Francisellales > CACEW01 > CAIQBE01. The sequence goes on along the minus strand of CAIQBE010000003.1, from coordinate 19,684 downwards.
AGTTTAGGAGCGTATAGGCTCACCTAACCTATTACTAGGGCCGGATATTTTAAAAGATTAACGATAGATACACAAGGAAAGACTTTGCTAAGACAATCAACTCCTACACCAAATCCTTCGTAATACAATCTCCCATCAACATCGATGGGGAGATGACTTCATCAGCGCCAATCGCTTGGGCGAAGGGGATATGCTCGGGTTCATCGATACGGACGATAATACGAAAAGCGCCTTTATTTTTGATGCGCACGGCGTTGGCAGCCATTAGGACCAAAAGATTATCGGCATCGGAAATGCTACCACACACAATCGCATTGGCTTCGGGCAGCTGGGCTTTTAATAAAGTATCTTCTTTCGAAGCAGCGCCAACAATCACTTTAAAGCCTTCATTTTCAGCATCATTGAGCATCGCGGGGTCATGATCCAAAAATACGATTTTCTCACCTTTTTTAGCCAACAATTTCGCAGTGTGCAAACTCATGGCATTGACACCAAAAATGATCACATGGCCTTCCATATTATTTAAACGACTCACCATATTAAATACTCCTTTTAGTCTTTTTTCAAACATTGGGCCAAACACAATCGTCAGCGCACCTAAAAAAGTACTGACACCCATGATAATCATAGAACAGGTAAAGATTTTAGCATTTTGAGTCACAGGATAAATATCACCATAACCAATCGTTGTGTAGGTCACAAGGCTATAATAAAGCGCATCAAGCCAGTCATTGAGACCATGATACTGAGCACGCAGATAATAAGTACCCACAACACCATAAACCATAACAAGCAAGACCGCAGTCAACGCCACCCATTGGTGCGGACCTAAGCTACTGGGAGTTTTGACATAAAAAGCCTTGCGAAATATAAATAACAACAAAAGCATAATCAAGGTATAAATAAACGTCGGCAAAAATAAACTGGGAAAGACGCTATTGAACAACGTAAACAACAACAGCACAAAAGTAATGCGCATTGAGGAGCGCTGATGCTTAAACAAACCTCGACCCAAAATCATAAAGGCCATGCCAATAAAGACCACCATGACATTCGTGATTTTTTGTAGCTCAAAAAAACTAACGTAATTAAACAACAAGGCTTCGATCGGAAAATTAAATTGCGGCAAAACCGCCATCAAAATATTTGACAAGCCCTCGATCACAATCAGCCAACTAATAATTTTGACAGCGTATCTATTCGGTTTTTTGACTTTCACGTATACTAGCATTAAGTTCACTTAGCCTAATTGTACCAAAAATGCTCGCCTTTCAACAACAAAATACTCAAACTCTAGATGGCGAATATATCTTTTCTGTACGAGAATTGAATCAGGCAGCGCGTGACAGCTTAGAAAATCATTTTCAGGTGTTGTGGGTGAGTGGTGAAATTTCCAATCTTTCACATCCCGCCTCGGGTCATATGTATTTCACTTTAAAAGATGCTGCCGCCCAAGTACGCTGCGCATGGTTTCGCGGCAAGCAGGGGCCAACGCGCTTTCAAGTGAAAAATGGCCAACAAGTGTTAGTTAAAGCATTAGTAACTATTTATCCTGAGCGGGGCGATTATCAGCTCGTGGTGGAGAGAGTAGAGCTCGCAGGCTTAGGTTTATTGCAACAGCAACTCGAAGCCTTAAAAAGAAAATTACAGGCACGAGGCTTGTTTGATCAAGCGCGAAAAAAACCATTGCCCAGCTTCCCCAAAACCATCGGCATTATCACTTCAGAAACCGGCGCAGCATTACAAGACGTCCTCACTGTATTAAAAAGGCGCGCGCCTTTTATAAAAGTCTTAGTCTATGGCTGTCAAGTACAGGGAGTTGACGCACCACCAAGCATTATTAGAGCATTAAAGCGCGCTGAGCGCGAACAGTTATGTGATGTGTTATTAGTGACGCGCGGTGGCGGCTCGCTTGAAGACCTTTGGGCGTTTAATAACGAACAATTAGCCGAGACTATCTTTGCCTGCGAGACACCCATCGTATCGGCAGTAGGGCACGAGATTGACTTTTCTATCAGTGACCTAGTAGCCGACGTTCGCGCAGCAACACCTTCAGCCGCCGCCGAGCTCATAAGCCCAGATACTGCACACCTAATAGATATACTCAATAAAAAACAAACCGAGCTCCATTTTTTAATACGTCGTTTACTAGAAAATTATTCCTATAGTGTTGACCAAATCGCCAAGGGCCTAAAGCACCCCAAGCAAAGACTGGGGGAACAGCGTTTAAAGTTGAGTTTTTTTCAAGACCGACTAGAACAACTTATCCACAAGGAGCTCACTGTAAAAAATAACCAACTACAAGTTGTCAAGCATGGATTAGAAATAAATTCTCCAAGCATGAAAATTAAGCAAAAAGTAACGCAGGTCAAGCAGGCCGAGCTCGACCTGCATGCTCGGTTAAAAAAGGTGCTAGTTAATAAAAACAACAAATTTCATTTACAGCTCGAACGCCTCGAAACCCTAAGCCCCATGGGGGTTCTACGCCGAGGCTATGCAATTATTTATTCAAATGAACAGCAAGTCATTGATAGTGTAAAAAAGGTAAAAAAAGATCAAAAATTAGAGTTGCGTTTCGCCGACGGAAGTGTTATTTGCAAAATTGAATCCATCAAAAGTTGACGCGAATTTAATCAAAAAAATTTTTGGCATTCTACCTCGTTTTGCCAAGTTAACCACATACTTATCCACAGAGTTATCCCAAGATTTTGGGGATAAGTTTTATTAACACTGTTGAATTTTCAAATTGCATTTGAAAATAGATATTGGGTCCTGATGAATACTATGCATTATCAGGATGACGAGCCCAAACAGCAATCGCTTACACAGGGATATAATAAGCAATCAAACCCTGCACGCCATGCCAAACGATGGTTAAACCAATACACAAGCTAATAAAAGCCGAGAGCTTCATAATGACGAGGGTACCATTTTTGCCGAGCTTCTTTGTCAGATAACCGGCATAGTGATAACTATAGTAGGTAGTGATCGCCAATAACACAATCCCAAGGCATAAACCTACATAATAAGCCACTGTGAATAATAGATTTTCTTTTAATTGATTTGCCCCCAAGGTAATCGCTACCGTAATAGTCCCCGGGCCGCAGATCATGGGCAAGGTGAGGGGAAAAAAAGACATCGCCAAGGCCCTGGCCTCAGTTGAAAGATTATAAGGGTCGGGTTGACTATTATCCTCAGTTTTATTCATAATTCTCCAAGCCACCGTGGCAACGACCGCGCCGCCACCAATTTGCACGATTGGAATCTCAATACCAAAAATCTTAAGCACCCACACCCCCGCAAAGAGCACGCCAATCAGTAGAAAAAAAATGTTAAAGGCAATTTTTTTGGCAATTTTCTTACGCGTGTCTTGACTGAGCCCATAAGCAATCGAGTTAAAGACAATCGAATTACCCAAAGGATTGAGCACCGGAAACAAGGCCGCATAGGCCATCAATGTGGTGTAAAGCAATTGATAGGAAAGATCAAACATAGCCAACCTCCATAAAAAGCGTCGTCCTGATAATGCGCAGCATTCATCAGGATCCAGCATTAATTATTCTTCATTAAATATTAGAGCATAACTACGGTTATCTAGCAATCTTTAGAGGCATATCATTCAAGAGAGAATCGGCCTATAGAGGTTAGATTAATTAGACCCTGGATCCTGATGAATGCTACGCATTATCAGGACGACGAATCTTTTGAGATTTTTGCAAAATAGCGCTAAACCACCACCTCAGCCAAATTACCTTCGGTTTCAAGCCAATGACGCCGATCAGAAGCGCGAGCTTTGGCAAGCATCATATCCATCGAGGCATTAGCACCTTCGGGATCATCCAAGGTTAACTGCACCAAACGCCGCGTATTTTTAGCCATGGTGGTCTCACGCAATTGCAAAGGATTCATTTCACCCAAGCCTTTAAAGCGTAATACATGGGCTTTGACTTTTTTATCTTTTTCAAGCTTTGCCAAAATCATATCGCGCTCATGTTCATCTAGGGCATAATGCACTTCTTTACCCGCATCAATACGATAAAGAGGTGGCATAGCGACATACACATGACCGGCAGCAACCAGAGAACGAAAATGTTTTAAGAACAACGCACACAAAAGTGTCGCAATATGCGCGCCGTCAGAATCCGCATCAGCGAGGATACAAATTTTGCCATAGCGCAACTCAGATAAATCATCCACACCAGGATCCAAACCTAAAGCTACAGCGATATCATGAACCTCTTGCGAACCTAAAACCTCATCGCCACTCACTTCCCAAGTATTTAAAATCTTACCTCGTAGCGGCAAAATTGCCTGACACTCTTTATCGCGCGCTTGTTTAGCAGAACCACCCGCAGAATCTCCCTCAACCAAAAATAATTCTGTTAGCTTTAAATCCTGCGCAGTACAATCAGCAAGCTTACCGGGCAGGGCAGGACCTTGGGTGATTTTCTTCCGCGTGACTTTTTTCTCACTCTTTAAACGATCTTGGGCATTGCTAATCGCAAGCTCAGCCAATTGCTTGCCTAAGTCTACATTTTGATTCAGCCACAAACTCATGGCGTCATGCACTGCATTTTCGGTAAAGGCAGCACATTCTCTTGAGGATAAGCGCTCTTTAGTTTGACCTGCAAACTGGGGATCGCGTAATTTAACTGACAACACAAAAGCACAGCGATTAAACACATCATCGGCAGTTAGCTTAACACCACGCGGCAATAAACTATGCAATTCGCAAAATTCGCGCATTGATTCCATCAAACCAGTACGCAAGCCATTCACATGGGTACCTCCTTGCGGCGTCGGAATCAAATTCACGTAGCTTTCAGCAGGAAGCTCAGTACCTCCATCCAAGGCCCAAACTAAAGCCCAATCAACACTTTCCGGGCCTTCCTTAAACTCGCCCACAATAGGAAAGTTTGGCAAACATGTCGTGTCATTTAAACTTTGATGCAAATAATCAGCAAGACCCGCTTCGTAATACCAGGTCTCACTTTCTTTGGTGGCTTCATCGGTTAAAGTAATTTTTAAGCCATTTAGCAATACTGCTTTAGCGCGTAAAATTTGCTTTAACTTAGGCACAGAAATTTTCGGACTATCAAAATATTTAGGGTCGGGCCAAAAATGCACGGTAGTCCCCGTGGTTTTTTTAGGACAATCCCCAATGGTTTTTAAATCTTTGGTTTTATCACCATTTTGAAATTCCATGGCATAAACTTTACCATCGCGCTTAACCGTGACCTCAACTTTGGTGGACAAGGCATTAACGACAGATACCCCGACACCGTGAAGACCACCAGATACTTGATAAGTATCGTGGTCAAATTTACCACCAGCATGCAAACGCGTCATAATTAATTCAACGCCTGAGAGCTTTTCTTCAGGATGGATATCAACGGGCATTCCCCGGCCATCATCCATCACCGTCACAGAACCATCTTTATGCAAGACCACATCGATGCTTTTAGCATGTCCCGCCAAAGCTTCATCCACGCTATTATCAACCACCTCTTGCACTAAATGATTAGGGCGAGTGGTATCTGTATACATACCGGGGCGGCGCTTTACAGGGTCAAGACCGTTGAGAACTTCAATGCTAGAGGCGTTATATTGTTGGCTCATATTATTTCATCATTCTTTTGATTGTGAAGTAGGAGCCACAAGCGCATTCGTAGAAATGACGCTTTTATTGGCTGCGTGCAAAGCTTGCAACACATTTAAACCTTGGTATAACTGATAGTCGCTATAAAATAATGGCTTATCTTGCGTTTTATCAGGGTTTAATAAGTGTTGAATATTTTTAATATTGCTACCTGGTTTTGAATCAGGAACAGCATTCGTTTTGCCTATGGTAATACCATCATTACCTCCGGCTAAATGCGTCGACAAATCTGCCTCACGAATGACATTCTCATCAGGCGCTTTAACCGTATCAGGAATTTCATACTCATTGACTTTAACATCAGGGGTAATGCCTTCGGCCTGAATCGAACGTCCGCTTGGCGTGTAATAACGCGATGTCGTTAATTTAATGGCGGTTGCACCCCCAGGCAATGGGAATACAGTTTGCACCGACCCTTTGCCAAAAGATTGCGTCCCCACAATCACCGCACGATGATTATCCTGAATTGCACCAGCGACAATTTCAGCAGCTGAGGCAGAGCCTGAATTAATCAGCACTACCATCGGCAGACCATTAAACATATCTTTCCCCGTTACATAGCCTTCAAACTTAGAGTCAGGTACTCGACCCTTAGTATAAACCACAAGCTTATTATAACCCACTTGATTGGCGCTTAAAAATACATTGGCAACATCAACTGACGCTTGCACCACACCACCTGGATTATTGCGTAAATCTAAAATCACGCCATAGATCTGACCTGGGTTATCTTTTAATAATTTCGCAACCGCATCGCGCAAATGCCCCCCAGTATTTTCCTCAAAGACCGAGACTCGCACGTAAGCATAATGACCATCAAGAATTTTAGTTTTAACATCGGTGAGCTTGATGTTATCGCGAGTAATCACAAAATCCATGGGCTGGTCTTTGCCTTTACGCACCACCGTAAGCGTGATTTTTTGACCACGAGGACCACGCATCATGCCAATGGCTTTCGTCAATGATAACCCCTCGACCGCTGTGCCATTAATCTTGACAATATAATCACCTGATTTAATCCCCGCCTTTTGCGCAGGCGTATCATCAATAGGTGAAATCACAAGCAAAGCACCATTATCCGCGGTAATCTCTACACCAATACCGCTGAACTCACCATCGGTCATCGCTTTAAGATCAGCAAAATCCTGCTGATTCAAATAATCAGAGTGGGGATCAAGATTAGACAACATCCCATGAGCAGCGTTTTCCATAATCGTATCATCAGAGACAGGATCAACATAAAACTCACGAATGCCTTGCAAGGTGGCGCCAAATAAAAATAAATTATCTTGTGACAATGGCTGAATGTTATTACTCGCCATAGGCGCTGGGGCATCAGCAAAAACAACACCCGATAAACTTAAAAAAAACAGGGCACTTAACACACGCTTCATCATCAATCCTCTAGTTTTAGCAAGGCGCGCCCCGTCATTTCACTTGGAATGGCAATACCCATCAAGCTTAAGAGTGTAGGGGCGATATCCGATAAAATGCCATCATTGTATACGACTTTTGCAGGACGGCCAACATAGATCAGTGGCACAGGATCTGTCGTATGCGCAGTATGCGCTTGGCCCGTAGTCTCATCCTGCATTTTTTCAGCATTACCATGATCAGCAGTAATAAGCGCCTCACCGCCTACAGCCTTTAAGGCTTCAACTACTTTGCCAATGCACGCATCTAAGGTTTCAATGGCTTTGACTGCGGCTGCAAAATTACCGGTATGACCCACCATATCAGCATTGGCATAATTACACACAATCAGATCAAATGTTTGAGATTCAATCGCAGCAACAAGTTGCTCAGTTAAAGCAAAAGCACTCATTTCAGGCTGAAGATCATAGGTCGCCACTTTAGGCGAAGGAATTAAAATACGCTCTTCACCCGCAAAAGGCTGTTCACGACCCCCATTAAAAAAGAACGTGACATGAGCATATTTTTCAGTTTCAGCAATACGCAACTGTTTCAACCCCAGTTGCGAAGCATAATCCCCCAAGACGTTATTTAAACTTTGGGGCGGGTAGGCAACAGCAACAGGCAAACCTTTTTCATAATCCGTGAGCGTGACAAATTCAGCTAGCTTAATTTTGGGCCCACGTTCAAAGTGATTAAAGTCAGCATCCACAAAAGCATGAGTAAGCTCGCGCGCACGATCGGAACGAAAATTCATAAAGATGACCACATCATCGTTGGCGATCAGCTTAGCACCCTTAATTAAAGTAGGCTTAACAAACTCATCCGTTTCTCCAGCTGCATAAGCAAGCTCTAAGCCAGCTACGGCAGAATCTGCGGCACGTACAGCCTTCCCCTTGGTTAATAGCTCATAAGCGGCCTCAATGCGATCCCAGCGCTGATCGCGATCCATAGCATAGTAACGCCCAACAATACTCGCGATCTGGCCAATATTTTGTGATCGTAATAATAAATCAAAACGTTGTATTGATGATTCAGCGCTTTTGGGTGGGGTATCGCGACCATCTAAAAAAGCATGTAACATCACTGACGTAAGACCTCTTTGGTGCGCCAATTCAATCAAAGCCGCAAAATGCGCTTCAAAGCTATGCACTCCTCCAGCAGACAGCAAACCAAAGATATGCAAAGTGCTATTGTTTGTTTTAACCGCATTGACGGCCGATAGCAGGGTAGCGTTGGTAAAAAAATTACCGGTTTCAATTTCATGATCAATACGGGTTAATTCTTGATAAACAACCCGGCCTGAGCCTAAATTAATATGCCCAACCTCAGAATTACCCATTTGCCCATGTGGCAAACCAACATCATGACCTGAACCTGAAATTAGTGTATGCGCATAGCGCTCATATAACGCATCAAAATTGGGCTTACGTGCGGCCGCAATGGCATTATCAGCCGTTGGCGCACGAGCGCCAAAGCCATCAAGGATAACGAGCACAAAGGGTTTTGGACGAATCATTTTTGCATTCACTCTTTTTTGAAGTACAATCATTCTAGCCGGTTTTAATAAAGAATCCAATCCACGACAACTCCCAAATTTAAAAATAAAGCGTAATAATTATTTACATATAAAACTACACCCTATACAATACAATTTTTAAAAAACAGTATCATGAAAGAACAATAACAAATTTAAGCAAAAAGGAAATACAAATGCAGCAGGGAAAAAGATACATGAGCCCCACTCAAGCAAGCTCAGCAAAAACAAAAGAAAAATCAGCAGGAGCGGGAGAATCACCAAGGACCCCCCCAATGAGCCCAGGAGCAACAAAAAGAGCAAAAGAAAGACAGGAGAGGGCAGCTATTAGAGCCGCAAATGGCATACAAACACCAACAGCCCTTGCGATCGCAGAAACAGCTGCCGGCCGCTCAAAGGGTGTATACCGAGTAAAAACAAGCGACACACCAACACAACCACAGACAGCAATACATAAATCATATTCGAGCACTGGAACACCAGAGACTCCTAAGGTAACAGCTGTGACAGCATTAGAAACGGGAGAGTCAAGCCATGCCAGCCCGCCCAGCGAATTACCAACAGGAGCAGGAGTAATGAGCTTAGGCTTTGCAAGAACCCCAGATCACCATGACCCAATCATAGCGAGATTAACAAGCAGGACCAGACAACTTCACCCAGGCATCTCGCCAGACACCACAAGGAGCATTCCAGGATACGCAGGAAGCCCAGAACCTGAAACAGCCGCTGCACCAGCAAGCGCAGAGATATTAGATGGCACAGGAACGAGACGCGCAAGAGCAAAAGCAACTACCCCAGAGAGCCCCTCATCACTGGACACAAGTCGCCAACCAATTAGCGCATGGCTGCCCATCACACAACGACCAGGATTAGGCACCATAATTCAGAGCCTATCATCTGAAGAAAGCTCATCATCTGAGGAACAAAAAGAGAGACCAAGACCCTTAAGCACAGAAAGCGAGGAAGGAGAGGCACCCCCAAGCCTAGATCAACAACTATCACATGCTTTAGGCCACACAGGACTATTACATGATGCTGGTGTTACCTCCTATATGCCAAGAAGCAGAGAACCACTTCCTGATGATAATGCACAAATAGGAGGCCAGGAAGCCAGCACAGGAACCTCTGAATCAATGGGATCGCATCAACGACCAATCGAAGAAGATGCAGGCGCAGCAACACACAGAACCACTGAACTAGACCACCCCCCGGTCTCAGCAACCGCAGCGACAACAACACAAAGCATCACATCAAGAGCACAAAGCGCATTCGCGCCTACCGCTACCACAGGCACAACAAGACAACGCATAGGGTCAAGAGATAGAGGATCACAACTCGCAGCAAGAACTAGCACACAAACAAGACCGCAAGTAACAGGCTCAGATAGTAAAGATGAAACAAGACCACCAGAAGATACCACGCTTCTTTTTGAAGACCGTCCAACATCAGATGCACAAGCACTAGAAGCGGACAGGCTACAAATAATAAGACAAGACAGAAGCAGTCACACACAAAGCGCACAAACACCAGAACAACAAAGAGCAAGACGCATATTAATACGACAATATGCGTACTTATTAAGCATCACAGCTTTAAACGCTCTTTGGATTCCCATAGGCGGAGCCTTAGTGCAAGCAAATATAGAATCTTATCTAGCACTATGGACGTACGGACCCGCCGATGCCGCTGCAGGCGCAGCCGCACTAACCGCCGGGGATTGCACCACTGGGTGGTCCTTTGATAATGGCTACCCCACCATGACAGTATCTGCACTAAATGAAAATGACTGTAATTTAAGACAAGTAGAAGCAGCAAGAAGTGCAGCCGCTGCATTATATCTACAACAAAACCAAACGGGACAAATCAACACCGCATGGCGCCAAGGCGCTGGAGCGGGAGCCGTTTTAGCTGTTTTAGCCATTGCATGGGCACTCTGGCCCATGCTGCAAAGATATCGCGAGAGCAGACCACAAATAGAAAGCCACGCCTCAAGACGCACTATAGCATGGGCAGCTGGCGCATTTGCACTGATCGGCGCCTTGCTGGGCGGGGCGCTAGGGGCAGGAATAGGCGCATGGATTGCTCGAGACCAGGGTGCCATTGCAGGTAACATCGCAGCAGAGCTTAACGGGCCTCGTGATGCGGCACAAAATAACTTTCTTGCAAGAAACCAAGCTAATTATATTGGGATTGATTTTATCATAGGCACGCTATTAGGACTTTTCAGTATAATAATCGCCAATTGCGCGCGTATTATTCAAGCTGCCGAGCACTTCACAGCACCCCACACTGATTCTACATTAGCAACACAACAACCCACTGGCTTTAGGACACTTGACGACGCAACCCCTGAAGCATTACGAGATACCCCCACTGAAGAAAACGCCTATATAGACTTTACGGGTGCCTATTTTGACACAACAAGACAACCATCATACATCAATCCCACCGCTAGACGCCTAGTTCAGAGCGGTCTGCATGAACCAGCAATAGCGTTTGCAGCTGCACAGATCAGAAGAGAAGAAACCGAAAGCCCAAGTGATAGTAGAAATGGAGCATACCGCAATCTCTAGATATATTTTAGTTTATTTTTTAAGGCTATTATTTTAAAGTGGCGAATACCATTGATAAAATAAGGCCTTAATTTTATGTTTATAGACTATCAAAAACGCTATCAAGAATCTTTACAAAACCCAGAAGCCTTTTGGGACAAAGCTGCTAAAGAACTCATCACATGGCACAGACCCTGGGATAAAGTTTCAGAAGGCAACTTGACATCAGGTGACATCAAATGGTTTTTGGGCGCTAATTTAAACGCCAGCAGCAATTGCCTAGATCGACACTTAGCACTACATGCCAAAAAAACTGCAATTCTTTGGCAAGGCAATGAGCCTAATGAAACCAGAGCACTAAGCTATCAAGACCTCTATGATTTAGTCAATCGCTTTGCTAATCTCTTAAAAAGCCGAGAGATTAATAAGGGTGACCGCGTATGCTTATACATGCCCATGATCCCAGAGGCTATTGCAGCAATGCTGGCCTGCGCCCGCATCGGGGCGATACATTCCGTGGTCTTTGGTGGCTTTTCACCCGAGTCGCTCAAAAACAGAATCATAGATGCCGAATGCAAGGCGGTGATCACCGCCAATGATGCCTATCGTGGCCAAACACTATTACCCTACAAAGCCAATGTGGATGAAGCATTAAAAGACATTAGCTGTGTCAGCACCGTATTTGTCATCAAACGCAATGAACATACCTGCCAATGGATTGAGGGCAGAGACATCGACGCCTTAAAAGCCTTAGCAGAACAAGAACCTTATTGCGAACCCGAGCCCATGGACGCAGATGCCCCCTTATTTATTCTCTACACCTCAGGATCCACCGGCCAGCCCAAGGGCATCGTGCATACCACGGGCGGTTATTTAACTTATGCCGCCTACACTTTCAAATATGTCTTCGACATCAAACCGAATGATATCTATTTTTGCACAGCAGATATTGGCTGGATTACAGGACATTCTTACGTAGTCTACGGCCCCTTGGCCAATGCCTCAACCGTGATGATTTACGAAGGCACCCCCATCTACCCAACCCCAGCACGCATATGGGAAATTATCGATCAATACCAAGTCAACGTTTTTTATACAGCGCCCACGTTACTCCGCATGCTCATGCAACACGGCGATAGCGAATTAACGACAAGCTCAAGAACCAGCTTACGGATCCTAGGCAGCGTCGGCGAACCCATTAACTTTGAAGCCTGGGAGTGGTATTTCGAAAAAGTGGGCAATAAACACTGCCCAATTATGGACACCTGGTGGCAGACTGAAACGGGCGGCATTACCATGGCGCCTATGGTGGCAATGGATCAGCAAAAACCCGGCGCTGCCATGCGACCTTTTTTTGGAATTAAACCAGCACTACTTGATCCAGAACTAAATATTATCGAAGGCCCGGGTGAGGGCGCTTTAGTCATTGAAAAACCCTGGCCAGGGATTATGCGCACGATTTACGGCAATCACCAACGCTTTGTCGATACCTATTTAAAAATTTATCCAGGCTACTATGCCACAGGCGATGCCGCAAAACGGGATGCCGAAGGTGATTACTGGCTATTAGGACGAATGGATGATGTCTTAAAAATTTCGGGGCATCGCATAGGAACGGCTGAAGTTGAAAGCGCACTGACACTAGATAATCGCGTTGCTGAGGCCGCCGTGGTCGGATACCCACACCCCATTAAAGGGGATGGTATTTACGCTTTTATTATCCTAAAATTAGAAGCGCACGCAGATTACAATCTGGAAGAAACACTGCGAAAATTAGTACGCAAAGAAATTGGCCCGGTGGCAACAGTCGATTACATTCAATTTGTGAACGAGCTCCCCAAAACTCGCTCGGGTAAAATCATGCGCCGAATTTTACGCAAAATGGTGGAAGGTGAACGCAGTCATTTTGGAGATCTTAGCACCCTAGCAGATCCCTCTTGTATTAATAAATTAATCAGTGATTTAAAATTGCAATTTTCTTGAAGCCGAGTATAATACCTTGCAATAAATTCATAAATAAAGGAAATAAACCACATGAAAAAAATAGCAAAAATAATGGGTGTAACGCTCATCGCGCTAGCTGCAAAAACAGCAATGGCAAGCCCATTATACGATCAAAGCAATACTTTCTACATACCATTAAGCTTTGGTGCCTATTTACCCCAACAACCAGGCCAAAGTTTATATAACGCCACCTACGCCAGCATCGGCCTTGGTTACAACATTAATAATTTATTTGGAGTGCAAACACAGGTCGGCTTCACCGCACCTACGACCCCAGGCGGAAACGGCAGACCCGACACGACCATCTGGACGGTTGAAGGACGCCTGAATGCTGCAAATCATACCGCATTCACCCCATATTTATTAGCAGGTATCGGCACATTAACCAATACCTCCGGAACCAGCTTTGTCCAAGATTACGGCCTAGGCATAGATTTCAAACTATCCCCAACCGTCAGCATCGGTATCTCTGGCAAAGAAGTCATGCAAGAATCGCCTTCTTGGCAAGCAGAAACAATAGTAACTGGTAACTTTACCTGGTACTTTGGCGGCAACAAAAAAGTAGTACAACCTGCTGTACAAATGCCTATTGCTACAGAACAACAACAAATGCTACAAACCGCACAAACCACGCTAAAGCCAATTCTACCCAATGGCGTACATATGTGCAAAAATAACAAATTAGGCAATGAGGCCGGTTGCGTAACATTCAATGGCGACAACATGGTCATGCACCTCAACATCCACTTTAAACAAAACCAAACCAGCATCCAAAACCAATTTAACACGCCGGTGGCAAGCTTAGGCACCTTTATGAATGCCTATCCAAATACCACCGTTGTGCTCTACGGCTATGCCAGCAGCGAAGGTCCTGCGAAATTTAACCAAACTATCTCTAAGCAAAGAGCGAATGCGGTTAAACAATACCTAGTACAAACTTCAAAAATCCAAAGCTCACGCATACAAATCGTAGCCATGGGGTCCAAAAATCCTGTCGCCTCCAATGCAACCTTAAAGGGACGCCAGGAAAACAGAAGGGTAGAGGCCAAAGTGCCCGTGCCTTACAAAGCGGATCATTAATTAATACAGCAACACCCAAAGCCACAGCACTCTGTGGCTTTTTTATTTGGATATGTACAATATGAGCAATACAAAAGTCGAGAAAAAATTATTCCATTACCTTAGCCGCGCTGCGCGTGATTTTGACATGATTCAAAAAGGCGATCGCGTCATGGCCTGCCTCTCGGGCGGCAAAGATTCATTCACCATGGTGTCACTCTTGGCACAACTGCGCGTTGAATCCAATTATAACTTTGAACTCTTTGTCTTTACCTTGGATCAAGCACAACCCGGCTGGGATGATTCAAAGTTACGCGCCTGGCTCGAAGACCATCGCTTGCCTTATGAAATTTTACGTCGCGACACTTACTCAATAGTAAAAGAAAAAATCCCCGAAGGCAAAACGTACTGCTCACTATGCTCACGCCTACGCCGCGGCAATATTTATCGTTACGCCGAAGACAACGGCTTTAACAAAGTGGCACTCGGCCATCATCGCGACGACATGATTACAACATTGCTCATGTCGATTTTATACAATGGCCAGATTAAATCCATGCCGCCAAAATTACTATCCGATGATGGCAAGCATTTAGTGATTAGGCCTTTAGCCTATTGCCAGGAAGCTGATATTATCGAATACGCCAAAGAACAAGCCTTCCCCATCATTCCCTGCACATTGTGTGGCTCACAAGAAAATCTCGTGCGCAAAAAAGTAAAAACACTCATCGATGACTTAGCCAAAACCAACCCCAAAATCCCCAGCAATATTTTACACGCCTTACAACACATTGAACCATCACATCTGATGGATAAACGTTTATGGGATTTTAAAAATATGCGACCAGGGACAGGCGCAACAGAGGAAGAGGAAAATATTTTCATAGACGAAGAAAACAACTAACTTAACTGAAGAGGATATAAAATGGCATACTTTAGAACGACACCGTTAATAGAAGCAATCACAAGGGAAGATTCCGCCGATACTATTAGGAATATCATTAAGAGAGATCCGAACGATATTAATAAGTACATCCAAGCTGAGTTTTCTAGGTATTGGACCGCCTTAATTTTTGCCATCAGGAAAAATAGCGACCAGAGTACGGAAAATGCACTTCTGTTAATTTCAACAGACGGGGTTGACATTGATAGGGCAGAGCGCATAATAACCGGAGGCATGGGAACCATGCTAATTCATTATACAAGCGCCTTATACTATGCCGCTCAATATAATAATTTACGCGTAGTGAACGCCCTACTTGCAAAAGGCGCAAATCCCATGAATATAGACGTTGAAAGCGCAAAAGCAATAGGCTATATTGAAATAGCCAAAAGTCTAGAGAGGGCTCAGCTAAAAATAAGATTAGAAAATTACTTAAAAGACGAGCAATTCAACACAACGCCTTTGCCTGAACTTCTTCGCTCTAAGCGCGATGGCGCTGTAAGGTTATTAGCAACACTCCATGAAAATACAACATCAGACACTGCCCAAGCTGAGATACAAAGACTCCTCGCCGACCCAATGATTAAAAAAATGCGCCAGGGATGGTTTTCGAGATTAGATGACCTAATCAACGCAGTCATTAATTTTCATAGTTACGCATCAATACCAATACTGCCCAGAGCTGCAGCTACGCCAGCACCTTTTGCACATGCCGCAGGAGCTACAATAGCAGCGCCCATAGCAGTAGACCCATTAGCAGCAACCGCCACACCCGCGGCATAGCAGCTTTTGCGCTTTGCAGCATATTCAGGCATAATGACTGCCATTACAAGGAAGCTGGATGAACAACGATGGGCATTTATTTTGAGTGGGGTTTATTTGTATTAACAGTGGTTTCTGGGATCATTTATTTGATTGACCAGCGTTTTTTTTACAAGCAACGCGTAGCGCGTGCGCGTGCTGACATTGCCGATTTTGATAGCCTATCAAAAAAAGCCAAAGAAGAAGCGATTAAGGCGCCGTTACTTGCCGATTATTCCCGGTCATTGTTTTCGGTATTTTTAATCGTATTTTTGATTCGCAGCTTTTTGGTAGAGCCCTATATTGTACCTTCAGGATCGATGCTACCCACCATTCAATTAGGTGACTTTGTCCTTGTAAGCAAATTTAGCTATGGCATCCGTCTGCCGTTTGTGGGCACCAAAGTGATCCCAATCGGCGAACCCCACACTGGTGATATTGCAGTATTCAAAGATCCCGCCAACCCCCAAGTATCTCTCATTAAAACCATTATCGGAACACCTGGCGATCGCATCAGCTATATTAACAAACAACTTTATATCAATGATCGCCCCGTGCCACAAACTTTGATCGAAACAACTACCGAACCCAATAATGCTAATTTAGGCTCAACCGCCGTCAAAGAATATCACAGCATCATTGGCATCAAGAGCCATAACATTTTTAATGCACCGGCAATTCCAGCAACCGACTTTAAAGATTTAGTCGTCCCCAAAGGAGAATATTTTATGATGGGCGATAATCGCGATAACAGCGATGATAGCCGCATGTGGGGCTTTGCACCAGAACAAGGTTTTACTGGCCGCGCCTGGGTAATTTTCTTTAGCTGGGATTCAACCACCCATAGCGTGCGCTTTCATCGTATCGGTACTTTACTGCCATGAACCCCATAGATTTATATCGCCTAAGTGAAACGTTGGGATATACTTTTAAAAATACTAATTTACTAGAGCAAGCCTTAACGCATCGAAGCTTTGAGGGCTCCGACAACAATGAACGCTTAGAGTTTTTAGGCGATGCCATATTAAGCGCAACCATTGCCGAAGCTTTGTTTCGTAAATTCCCCACAGCCACTGAAGGTGAGCTCACCCGCCTACGCGCAACTTTAGTCAAAGGCGAAACACTAGCAGAAATGGCCCGCACCATGGGCCTGGGTGATTTACTACGCTTAGGCTTTGGCGAACTTAACACGGGCGGCTTTCGCCGCAGCTCCACGCTCGAAGATGCACTTGAGGCAATCATCGGGGCGATTTTTATCGATAGCAATATTAATACCATTCAAGCACTGTTATTAAAATGGTTTACCGAGCGTCTAAATGCCGTTAGCCCAGAAACTGCAACGCGTGACTCGAAAAGCCTACTACAAGAATGGCTACAATCCAAAAACTTCGCACTTCCTAGTTATGAAGTTTTAAAAGAAGAGGGCCCTGATCACGATAAAACTTTTTATGTCAAATGCACAGTAACCGCCTGCAACGCCACCACCGAAGCCAAAGGGGTCAGTAAGAAAATCGCCGAACAACGTGCGGCTCAAGCCATGTTTGAACTATTAAGCAGTAAAAAATAATGAACATGACCAAAGTAATCCCCATCGAAGCCCAAGGACAACGCTTAGACAAAGTACTTGCCGAACTTTTTAAAGAATACTCGCGCAGCCAATTACAATTATGGCTCAAAGCAGGGCACCTGTTAGTCAATGGCAAAACTTTAGAAGGCAAAACCAAAGTCAATGGCGACGAAATCATTACGCTCGTACCACAAGCCGAAGAAATACTCGAAGATCTCCCCGAAGACATCCCATTAAATATTGTCTTTGAGGACGAGGCCATGCTCGTCATTAACAAACCCGCAGGCTTAACGGTGCATCCAGGAGCAGGGCAACGATCCGGAACTTTGTTAAATGCTTTACTACATCATTGCCCCACACAAAATACTTTGCCCAGAGCCGGCATTGTCCATCGCCTGGATAAAGAAACCTCGGGTCTCATGGTCGTTGCCAAAACGTTAGAAGCACATAATGCCTTAATCAAAGCCATGCAGGCGCGTGAAATCAAAAGGCATTATATCGCCTTAGTCTTAGGAGAATTAGTCAGCGGAGGAACAGTAGATGCCGCCATGGGACGTCACCCCAAAGATCGCCAAAAAATGGCTGTGCTTTTACACATGGAAAGCGCTAAGCCCGCGAAAACCGATTATGAAATTATCAAACGCTATACCAATTTAACTTTAATCCGCGCTAAGCTCCACACCGGACGAACCCATCAAATCCGCGTGCATATGGCACATATTGGCTACCCACTCGTGGGCGACCCGACCTATGGCCGCAAAGTACCTAAACACAAAGAATACCCCGAGGGCTTGTGGCAAGCCCTCCATCAATTCCCCCGCCAAGCGCTACATGCCGAATATCTGGCGCTCAATCATCCGATGACAGAAGAACCCATGGAATGGCGCTGCGAAATTCCTGAGGATTTAAAAAAATTGTTTGAGATACTCAAATAACTTAAGGCTTAATCTCAGAGGGCACGGACGCGAAACCCTCCGAAGATGAAGAACCACGAGTCGAAGCAGCTCTCGCTAAGTGCAAAGGATTAGAATGGTGGAATATAAAGGCCCCGGCAGGGCTCGGCAGGGCCAGCCTATTACTAGCCTGCCTTGTACCATCATGTATCAGCAAGTATACAATATATTCGTCAGTCAAAGACGGAGCCACAAGAGCACCTCGAGCACGCGGCAACCGCTCATAAGCAGTAGCAATTAAATTAACCAGTTTTTCAATGCTTAAATGCCCCTCAGAAGAATTGATAGCATTAAAAAAACGACCTAATTGCTCACAATTAAAATACTCTTTAGGCAACTTTGCTAAATTCTTTAAATCACCTTCAGTTAACGCTGCTTCACTAAGAGCATGAGCTAAAGAGTCATCATGTTTTATTTTGTTAAGATTAAATTGCTGACGTGGCAAAAGAGCAGGAGTCCACAGGGAGTTAATCTGTGTACGCAATTCATCAACACCAGGTGGAGAAACCTCCTCAAACAACGGGAGAGCTCGAACCTCTCGCCACATAACATCCCCCTCTAAGTGTTTGCCAACGTCAGCAATTTCTGGATAACGCTCCAATACTGACATTGGTATTACCTCTCCCCTTTCATGCATTCTGCGTAACATAGGAACATAGTCCTTTAAGGCAGCAAACTCTGCGGGGGATTTAGGCTCAACTACCTTAAAATCTCGAATAATAATATCAAGCGAGTCTTGACCAAAGGCCTTGAAATGCTCATCTGTACCAAGATCACGCAGAGTGGTAAGAGCCGCAGCGCGATATAAAACTGGTGCAAGCTTTTTAAAAATTTCATCCGTAACATTTGACGTTATGGTGGGAATTTGATAAACGCGCTCTTTATCTCGAGTTTTACTCCAGCCCCTACGATCATTAAATAAAGCAATAAGATCATCAATATGCTCAAGATTATTCAAAGGCGTATTTTTACCATCAGGATAGCGATGGGGATTTTCCTTCTGATCCTCGTACACACGTCCAACAATAGCTTGCAATGACAAAATTCCGCGGCCACCACGAAAAAACCGAGTGCTGGTAGCACTGAATGTAGTCACCAGTGATTGAAGAAAACTCAAAGTCAATGCACGCATGTCTTTGCCCAGCCATTAATATATATTCATAATAAACAATAAAATAGAAAAAAACAATATTTAT
>CAIQBE010000002.1 GCA_903870015.1 uncultured Thiotrichales bacterium | reverse complement strand
GATTTATATTTAAAATATGATATAATAAGTAATATAAATATTAAACATGGATGTTAGATAATGAAGGGAGCCTCACTCGAATCCACACGCACATTAGTGCCAACGTATTTTGCCGAGATCGCAAACCAGGATCCCCTTACAGAAATGCATTTTCTGCCAGACTATAGCTTAGTCAAGGCACTCTATGAGTTGAAAATGAGCCGTCCGCGCCTCGAAAAATTAGCAGCAGCAATCAACGGCACTAGAGATCTTAAAGAGCTTAGCCGCGAATGCCAGGAGGGGGGTAGTATTTATAATGCACTTCAAGAACCTATTACCGGCCCCCAGATACTTATTAAACAATTGGGCCAAACAGACACTCGCTACACTGACATCATTCAACCACTGGCTCAGGAACTTTATGCTGAGATAAAATACGACGATATGATATGCGCCCGCCCCGGAAGAAAAGAAGGACAATCGTTTTTTTACGCCTACCCGCCAAGAAGAGGAGCATTCCAGTCTACTAGCACCCACCCCAAAAGAGGAGCACTCCACTCTACTAGCACGCTCATAAGTGAGGCCTCAGGCTCAGAAGGCTCGATGCAATCGTTCCTACCACCGTCGCCCTCGAGCTCTTCTACTGGTAGCCATGATAATCAAGGGCCGTCATTTGTATTTGCGCCCGCTGCAATATCCGCCCCCGATCAATTACCTACTAGCAGAAGCCATGGCTGCACATTAGCACTATAACTCTGGCTTATTATCTGGTGGCACCCTGGCGCAACTAGCTGACTCTAACAATCCTCATAAGGAGATCATCATGATGCAATACCAATCACTCAATTTACCAATAATAGACCTTTGCCCTCCATTGCAGCGCTCTATACTCTTGACCATTTACAATCAGCATAATACCCCGTTTACCACGGACCAAGATCTCGCACTATCAGCATTTGCCAAGGCACTTGCTAATCTAAGCATGGGCCCCCGCCTCTTTGCACACTTTACTAAGATCATCGTGGAGATTCTGCCGGGTAATGCTCGTACAAATAGCAATCTATCTTTGTTTGATGCAGCTCACGCTATGATACCCTTGGTTAAAGAATGCCAGAAAGACGGGAGTATTTACAAAGTACTTAAGGGCCATTCCTCGCTCACACAAGGGCTTAGAGGACTCTTTGAACCACTGACTCCTACATATACCGATGTCATTACACCTTTTGCAAACGCAGCCGCCCAAGCACTGTGCAGACCATATGGATCGACTAACACAGTTGCATTGCCATTTGCTCAAGCGGCAGTATCACCAGCACCAGAGTCCCCGATGACAGCAAAGGCATTGGCTGCCCTAGATAAACATAGAAAAGACTCTGCTATGGCGAATAAACACGGCGACAAACCATTACCTTTTGCACACTTCCCTGAGGTTAGCAGTTTTTCGAAATAGTCGTTTTTAATACCAGAATCTCATGCCATTTTTTTTAATTATAAATGGCATGAGGTCCCTTTACGCTTAGCTTATGCCCCCTATCACTCAAAACTCTCAATCTTATACTCACCGGCGCCGTTATCGGCTAACAGGCGCGAGAGTTCGGGCATGATTTTTTTCATGATCGCTTCAAACTGATAGGGTGGGTTAATAATTACTACACCAGTTTTAGTCAAGCCCTCTTCTTCATCCCCAAAAATCTGTAGACTGATATTGACATAAGGCAAATTTAAATTCTTAATTTTGCGTTTAAAATTTGAGACATTGGCTTTATCTTTGATGGGATACCAAATGGCGTAGATGCCATTTTGCCAACGGCTTAGCGCTTCTTTGAGTCCTTTGATAATCCGCTCAAACTCATCTGTCACCTCAAAGGCTGGATCGATCAATACCAAACCACGGCGTGGTGTCGGCGGCAACAATGCCTTTAACCCCTGATAGGCATCTTGATGCTGGACTACCACTTGAGAATCTCGGCTAAATAAATCTTTTAATAAAGCGAATTCTTCGGGATGCAATTCGGTTAAGAACATACGATCATCAGGCCGCATGAGTTCACGCACGATTAAGGGCGAGCCTGGATATTCGGTCTCAGTGTGCTGACAAGCTTTAATCGTCGCCATGTAATCTTTTAGCACTTCTGGAATTTTACGTTTATTTAATTCTAATAAACGCTTAATGCCAAAATCGGCCTCTTGCGTTTTTAAAGCCGCCGCACTCGCCAGATCATACAATCCGCGCCCAGCATGAGTATCGAGATAAAAAAATGGCTTATCTTTTTGTTTTAAGCTTTTGATTAGCTCAATCAAAATAACATGCTTTAAAACATCGGCGAAGCAGCCGGCATGATAGCTGTGGCGGTAGTTCATAGGATCTCCAGTTGTGCAGCCATTATCCAGCATTCGTCTTCAAAAATCAATTAATTAAAAACCTTATGCCACCACAATCCCAAACAAATTCAAAAACGGAATACACTGATCAGTGGAAAGCACCAAATCTTGAAGCTTAGCGCCTGTTAGCTCCAGATCATTGACTTCTGCACCTTGGATATTAGCGCCCTCTAATGATGCCTGAATCATGATCGCCCCATTCAACAAGCAATGGCTTAAATCGGCCTGCGCTAAATTGGCACGCTCAAAATCCGCCTCGGTAAAATCATTCCCTGATAATCGACATTCTGCTAAAAATGCTTTGGGAAAGCGGCTAAAGCGTAGGATAGAGTCGGTAATTTCTGCTTGGGCAAATACGACTTTTGGGCTGATTTTGTTGCAAAAATTTGCCTGCTCAAAATCGGCAGCGATCGCTTTACAGCCCTTGATGGTAATGCCAAATAACTCTGCACTTTTAAAACTCACTTGACTTAAATCGCAGTCCAAAAATTTGGCATACTTAAGATGCGCATAAGAAAAATCCGCGCTTTTATTACTTTTGACTTCATAAAATTGACAGCCATCAAAAATCGCCTCGGTTAAGTTAGCATGGGCGAATTTGCTGTGCTGAAATTGACAACGATAAGCCTCTAAACTTTTAAGCTCAGCCGAAGCAAAGTTATTACTCTCAAACAAACATTGTTCAAAAATCAGATTTTCAGCCTGGATTTCGGCCCAGGAGAGTTCTTTGAAATGACAGCCTTTGATCACACCCTGACTGATCATGGCCTGAACTTCTTCGATTGTCGTGATGCTACGCATGTGGGCTTCATTTTATTTTAGTCATTTAAAGATACAGCAATTGTGACGTATTTACAAAATTTAACTGTTGCAATAGGATACATTCAAGACTAGCGGGGCAAACCTTTGGCTCATTGGATAGGGAACGTTGATGCAGATGCAAAAAAATGTACAGCAATACTGGTTTTGGTTGATTATTTTGGTATTGCTGGTCAATGCAACAGGGCTGCTTTCTCCTGTGCTTGTCGGTAGTGATGCATATTCCTATGGGATTTTGGCGAAAAATATTGTCGCCAGTGGTAATTGGATTGACCTGACCTATCATGGTCAGCCCTGGCTTGATAAACCGCATTTTCCGTTTTGGGTGACGGCTGCATCTTTTAAACTCTTTGGGATATCTACCTTTGCTTATGTTCTACCTGGATTTATTTTTAATATCATCGGGGCCTGCTATACCTATCGCCTGGCTAAACTGCTGTATTCAGAATCTGTGGGTCTTTTAGCGGCATTGATTTACGTCACCAGCCTGCATCTCTTGCTCTCTAGCATTGACCTTCGTGCTGAGGCTTATCTTCTGGGTGAAATTATGCCAGCAGCGTACTACTGGCTTCAGTATGATCGCAATGCTGGTATCAAGAACCTATTGCTCGGCGCCCTATTTACCGGATTAGCACTCATGACCAAAGGCTTGTTTGTCGTGGTTACCATATTTTCAGGTTTGGTCATCTCCTGGATATACAGCAAATCCTACTGGAAAGTGATTTCACCCAAATGGCTTATTGCCTACGCCTTAAGTTTACTGGTCGCGCTTCCAGAATTTCTCTCTTTGTATTCACAGTTTCAATGGGCAGGACTATCTTGGTATTTTTATGG
Source organism: uncultured Thiotrichales bacterium (assembly GCA_903870015.1). Taxonomy (GTDB): domain Bacteria; phylum Pseudomonadota; class Gammaproteobacteria; order Francisellales; family CACEW01; genus CAIQBE01. Next base: position 122,360 of record CAIQBE010000002.1, on the reverse strand, counting down.
CAGCCAGTTTGGGCGTTTCTTTGGCACGGGTCGTATCGTCGCTAATAGTGGCGATCCTTTCTTTTTTGTGCATACCTTTTTATGGGCTTTTTTACCTTGGAGCCTAGTTTTTATCGCGGTCATTTACACACAGCTACGTAAATTTAAAGCGCTTGATCAAACAGCACGTCTTAACATCGTTTATCTACATGCCAGTTTCTGGCCGACTTTTATTATGTTTAGTGCCACTAAATTTCAGTTAGATCACTATACCAACATTATCGTGCCTTTTGCTGCGATACTTTGTGCCGCTTATCTCATCCATCATCAAAACTTAAAGATATTAGCTAGGGTGCAAGTGGGTCTGTCGGCCCTTTTATTGATGCTGGCAATAGGCGTTCCTGCCTTTGTATTTAGATCAAGTGCTGTTGCTTGGCTCTGCTTGATTCCCTTGGCGATTTTATTGTGGCTCTTTAAATCAGTGCGCACGTTTAATCTTCTGAATCGATGCGTTATCTTTCCAAGCCTCGCTATTGCCTGTGTTTATGGCGTTGTGAGCTCTATGAATTTTTGGGTTATTTCCAAAGATGTGATGGGTTATAAAGTGGCGCAGCTGGGCATTCAGCACCCTCATATTCCCATCTATAGCCTGGATCAGAATACTGATGCTGATAGCCCGGCTTTTTATGTCGACAATCCTGTCTATTACGTTCAAAATTTACAAAATATTCAAGATCCTCAATATTACTTGTTAGTGCCTGAGAGCGAATTCAGTCATGTTCAATTACCCAAGTCTGCGCAAAAAATTGGACGGTACTCAGGAAGCTCACAAGTCAACAATCCTGTCTTATTAGTGTCTAATCAAAAATTTGCCGAGCAATCCATGTCCTGGGATACGCTTTATTTCATTGGCAAATAACATCATCCTTGATTTTTTATCAGTGGCATATTTACAAAATTTGAGCGTTGCAATAGTATAACTCCAGGATGGCTATGGACTTTTCTCATGATGCAGATACAGAAAAATGCAACGCAATGCTGGCTTTGGCTCATTGTTGTGGTATTGCTCGTTAATGCCACTGGTTTTTTTTCTCCCGTTATTGGTGATGCTTACACTTACGCCATGCTCGGCAAAAATATTGTCGTGTCTGGCAATTGGGTTGACTTAACTTATCGTGGCCAGCCTTGGCTTGATAAACCGCACTTTCCATTTTGGATGACCGCTATTTCTTTTAAACTCTTCGGAATCTCCACCTTTACTTACATCCTACCTGGATTTATTTTTAATCTCATTGGTGCTTGCTATACCTATCGCCTCGCCAAACTCTTGTATTCCGAGACAATTGGCATTTTAGCGGTTTTGCTTTATGTTACAAGCCTACACCTCTTGATATCTAGTATTGATGTTCGGGCAGAGGCTTATCTTTTGGGTGAAATGATGCCGGCGGTGTATTACTGGCTCAAGTATGATCGCGATTCTGGCATCAAAAATCTCTTACTAGGCGCTATGTTTACAGGGTTTGCGCTTATGACCAAAGGAATTTTTGTCGTGGTCACGATATTTTCAGGGTTGGTCATTACTTGGATATATAGCAAATCATACTGGAAAGTGCTTAAACCCAAATGGCTCATCGCCTATGTCTTGAGCCTACTCTTTGCACTTCCTGAGTTTCTCGCTTTATATTCACAGTTTCAATGGACAGGACTATCCTGGTATTTTTACGGCAGCCAGTTTGGGCGTTTCTTTGGCACCGGTCGTATTGTTGCGACGGGTGGCAACCCCCTCTTCTTTGTGCATACGTTTTTATGGGCGTTTTTACCTTGGAGCCTCGTGTTTATCGCCGTCATTTACACGCATCTGCGCAAATTCAAATCCTTTGATCCGGCTGAGCGTCTTAAAATCGTTTATCTGCATGCCAGTTTCTGGCCGACTTTTATCATGTTTAGCGCCACTAAATTTCAGGTAGATCACTACACTAATATTATCATGCCCTTTGCCGCAATACTTTGTGCTGCTTATCTCATCAACCATCAAAACTTAAAGATCTTGGCTAGAGTGCAAGTCGGTCTTTCCGCCATTTTATTTGTACTCGCAATGGCAGCGCTTGCCTTTGTGTTTCGATCAAGTCCCCTTGCTGGGCTCTGTTTGATTCCCCTGGCGCTTTTCGTGTGGATGCTCATATCCGTGCGAAAACTTGACCTTCTTAATCGATGCGTTATCTTTCCAAGCTTAGCAATTGCCTGCGTCTATACCCTTGCAAGCTCTGTCAATTATTGGGTATTTCCAAAAGATTTCATGGGCTATAACGTGGCGAGATTAGGCATTCAACAGCCCCATATCCCGATCTATAGCTTAGACCAGGGACTCGTTTCCAATAGCCCCGATTTTTATGTTGATAACCCTGTCTATTACATTCAAAATCTACAAGAGATCAAAGACTCGCAATATTACTTGATAGCCCCCGATAGCGAATTAAGCAATATTACACTACCAAAATTAGCGCGAAAAGTAGGACGCTACTCAGGCAACTTTGATGCCCAGAAGACGTTTCTATTAGTCTCTGATCAAAAATATGCGCAGCAATCCATGTCGTGGGATACGCTTTATTTAATTAATGAAAAATAACACAAGCCTTACCTAATAGGAGTTCTGATGCCTGATGCAATCTATCGCCTGAATCAAAAAAAACCGCATTTGCTAACCCTGATTATCATGAGTTCGTTTGCATCGATGGGGGCGGTGATTTTTATGCCGGCGTTGTCAAAAATTTCGGATTATTTTCAGATTACGACGAACCATAGCCAATTAATTATTACTTTATTTTTGGTGGGCTATGCTTTGGGGCAGTTGTTTTATGGGCCTCTGGCGAATCGCCTGGGGCGTAAACGGGCGTTTTATGTCGGCATTGCAATTGCGACACTGGGCTCGATTGTGAGTATTCTGTCTGAGCCCCTTAATTCTTTTACCCTACTTATTTTTGGGCGTTTGCTTGAGGCACTGGGCTCGAGTGCCGGCCTTGTGATTTCTTATGCCATGATTAATGATTATTATTACCCGACTGAAGCACGGCGAGTGATTTCTTTTATGACCCTAGCCTTTGCGATTATGCCGGGGATTGCTACGTTTGTTGGGAGTTTGTTGATCACTTATTTTAGCTGGCTTAGCTGTTTTTACTTTATGCTTTTTTATGGTTTAACCCTCATTATTCCTGTGCGCTATTTAGAAGAAACCGCAACTGTGCTTGATAAAAATGCCCTGCACTTTAAAGACATTAAAGAACATGATAAGCATGTTTTAGAAAATCGAACTTTCCGTCATGCTTCGTTTCTGCTTGGCCTTAACACCATGTGCATTTATGTTTTTGCAGGATCCGTCCCGCTGATTGCCATTCGCTACTTAGGGATTGCGCCTGCTACTTATGGTGTTATTGGATTAATTCCTTTTATTGGCACAGCTTTGGGCTCGATTACTTCTGGGCATTTAAGCAAATACTGTTCGGCAGAGACCTTAGTGAAGGCTTGCTTTGTGATTGAGCTTTTAGTCTCTATTGCCATTGCCATATTCTTTTACTTAGGCATTGTTAACATGACTGTATTGATGGTCTGTGGCTTTATCTTTATGTTTGCCTGCTGCATGATGGGAGCTAATCTTGCGAGTATCGCAAGTGGCATCGTTGATGACAAAGCCAATGGCGCGGCTGTGATGAATTTCTTTAGCATTGGCATTGCAATGTGCGGGACGTTTGTTTTAGCGCTCACTCCCGGCTCACAAATCTTTAAAATGCCTTTTCTATTTTTGGGCGCGATGGCATTGATGCTCGTTGTTGCCTGGGTGCATAAAAGGCGCTAGCTATTTTGCATGGCGTGCTTTTAACACCTTTACCACATCCGCTAGCTTTAAACCCTTGGCTTGCAGCAATACGAGCAGGTGAAATAATAAATCAGCGGACTCGTTGGTGAGCTCGACTTGATCATTACCCATGGCGGCAAGCGCAATTTCCACGCCCTCCTCCCCTACTTTTTGGGCGATGCGCTTAATACCTTCTTGAAATAATCTGGCGGTATAACTGGTCTCAGGATTGGCAATTTTACGCGTACGAATCACTTGCTCAAGCTCTGCAACAAAGGCCCAATCACCCCGACCTGACTCGCCAAAACAAGTTTCTGTACCAGTATGACACGCAGGCCCCAAGGGATTCACAAGCACTAATAAAGTATCTTGATCGCAATCTAGCATGATGTTCACAAGCTTCATCTTATTGCCAGAGGTCTCGCCCTTGGTCCACAAGGTTTGCTTTGAGCGGCTATAAAAAGTGACCCAGCCGCTTTCCAAAGTTTTTGCCAAAGCCTCGGGACTCATATAGGCGAGCATGAGCACAACCCCGGTTTCTGCATCTTGCACAATGGCAGGCACCAGATTTTGCATCTTGGCCCAATCAATACTGTTGCTATCAAATGTGTTCATAATCGTACCTTAACCTGATGATTTGCTAAAAACTGCTTTACCTCTCCCACTGACAACACTCCCTTATGAAACACACTGGCGGCAAGGGCACCATCGACATTCGCCTTAGCAAACACTTCTAAAAAATCTTCAACCTTGCCAGCGCCGCCCGAGGCAATGATAGGCAAGTTTGTGACTGCCCGCATTTTTTGTAGCTGTGCGATATCATAGCCTTTACGCATGCCATCTTGATTCATGCAATTTAATACGACCTCCCCTGCGCCACGCGCCTCAACTTCCTTCAGCCATGCTTCAGTTAAATGCTCGGTTTTGCGTGTGCGTGTGACATCCCCCGTATATTGGCAGACTTTATATTCGCCCTCAATGAGCAAACTATCAATGCCAATCACCACGCATTGTTGCCCAAAGACCTCGACCATTTGATTGATCAAATCAGGATTTTCTAGCGCGGGGCTGTTAATAGAAATCTTATCCGCGCCCGCATGCAATACTGCCTCGGCTTCTGCTAACGTCCGAATGCCGCCCGCCACACAAAAAGGAATATCCAAAATTTTGGCAATCTCGCGTACCCATGCTTTGCTAACCCCCTCCTCACGACAACTGGCGGTAATATCATAAAAGACTAGCTCATCAGCGCCGGCATCACAATACTGCCTCGCTAATGCTAAAATATCGCCGACGACCTCATGATTGCGAAACTGCACGCCTTTAACGACCATGCCGTCTTTGACATCAAGACATGGAATAATGCGTTTGCTAATCATGATTGACCTACCTTAAGCGCAGCGCTGAGTGTAAACTTTTTCTCATACAACGCCTTGCCAATCACGACGCCGCTCATGGACATTTTGGCTAACTGCTCAAGATCTTGTAAGCTTCCAATTCCGCCCGAGGCTTGAAACTGTAACTCTGGGTAGCGTTCCTGGCACTCTTGATATAACTGGATATTCGGCCCTTGTAATGTCCCATCGACATCGATATCGGTACATAGCACATGCTTTAACCCAGCATTTTGATAATCATCTAAAATCTGCCAAAGGCTGATCTTTGATGCCTCTTGCCAACCATGAGTTGCGAGCATAGGCACTTCAACCTTTTGCGTACGCACATCCAAGGCCAAGACTATATGCTCGCTGCCAAAGGCTGCAATCCAGGTTTTCACTTCCGCAGGATTTTTGATCGCAAGACTGCCCACAACGACGCGCCAAATTCCTGCCGCTAATAATTGCTGTGCATACGCCTTGGTGCGAATGCCCCCGCCCATTTGTACTTTAAGCTTGGTGTTTTTGGCAATGTTTAAGACGATCTCAGTTTGCGCTGCATCACCTTGCTTGGCACCATCTAAATCAACTAAATGTAAATACTCCGCACCCGCTAATTCATAATTTTTCGCCACAGTGATTGGATCAAGATCATAAGTCGTGACCAGATCAAACGAACCCTGATACAAGCGCACGCATTGGCCTGATTTTAAATCAATGGCGGGATAAATAATCATGTTAAAAAATTCTCCAAAATTTTCGCACCTACGTAACCTGAGCGCTCGGGATGAAACTGGGCGCCGTAGAAATTTTCATGCTGTACTATTGCTGCAAAGTCACTGGTGTGATGGCTTTGTGCCACCGTATATTGGCTCACTGGTACGGCATAGCTATGGACAAAATAGACATCGGCGTTATTTTTAATGCCTTGCAATAAAGGATTATTTTGCTGAAAAATATTGAGCTGATTCCACCCCATATGCGGCAAGGTAAAGTCAGCTTTTTTGGGCAAAGGTTTGACCTCCCCTGGAATAATCCCTAAACAGGTAACATTACCCTCATCTGAATGCTCATGCAAAATTTGCATGCCTAAGCAAATCCCCAAGACTGGCTGAGTTAAGGCCTTAATCACATTAATTAATGCTAATTGCTCAAGCCGCGACATGACATATTTGGCATGGCCCACCCCTGGCAAAATGACATGACTAGCAGCTTGTATCACTTGGGGGTCTGTGGTCAGCACTGACTTTTTACCCAAGCGCTCCAGAGCAAATTGCACTGAGGCAAAATTAGCACCACAGCCTTCGATAATGGCAATCATAAAACACCTTTGGTACTGGGAAGCGAATCCCCATTTTTTGCAAACGCTTGGCGCAATGCTCGCCCCAGCGCTTTAAAAGTCGCCTCAATCATGTGATGGTTATTCTCCCCCGTCACCTCAATATGCAGGGTTGCTTTTAGGCCCTCGGCAAAAGATCTAAAAAAGTGCGGCACCAATTCTGTGGCTAGATCCCCGACCTGCTCACGACTAAACTCGCCTTTAAAATCAAAATACGCGCGGCCGCTCAAATCAATCGCCACTTGTGCTTGTGCCTCATCCATGGGCAACACAAAACCAAAACGTCCAATGCCACGCTTATCGCCCAAGGCTTTACGTAACGCTTCACCTAAAGTGAGCGCGGTGTCTTCAACCGTATGATGATCATCAATTTCTAAATCGCCCTGAACATCCACTTCTAAATTAAAACCGCCGTGTTTGGCTAATTGCTCGAGCATATGATCAAAAAAGCCTAGGCCCGTACGCACTTTGACCTCATCCTGTTGATCGAGATCCACGCGTACTTTCACTTCGGTTTCTTTGGTTTTGCGAGTTATTTCGGCGATGCGATCACTGGCCAATATTTGCTTGACCACACCATTCCAGTCAAGATCATCACTTAAACGCAAGCCACGAATCCCCATATTTTGGGCTAACTCTACATCGGTTTCTCGATCACCAATCACAAAAGAATGGGCGCGATCAATTTTTTGCTCGACCAAATAATCTAAAACCAGGCCCAGCTTTGGCTTACGACAATCACAACCGTCGATGGCTTTATGCGGACAAATGCGGATGCTGTCAAATTCAATGCCTTGGGATGTTAAAATATCTAAGAGCAACTGATGTGGCTTTATGAAATCTTCTTCGGGCAATGAGGGTGTGCCTAAGCCATCTTGATTGCTCACCATGACAAACACATAGCCCGCAGCTTTAAGCTTTAGTAAGGCTGGAATAACATCTTTGATCAGGGCCAATTTGGCATAGCTATCAATTTGCTTATCCTCTGGCTCGATAATAATCGTACCATCACGATCAATAAATAAAATTTTCTGTTGCATGATCTTATCCTAAACTGGTTAACAAGCTAATCACGGCATTATTTTCTTCAATGCTGCCAATACTGATGCGTAGGCACCCCTCTAAGCCAGGCTTGGTGCTCATATCTCTAAAAATAATGCCTACTGCTTCTGCTGCGCGCATGACTTTGTCAGCGTCCGTAACTTTCACTAATAAAAAATTAGCCGTGCTTGGATAGATTTTAGTAACATAAGGTGTTAGTGCTGCTCTTACCCGCTCACGCTCGCTTTTAATTTCTTCAATTTTTGGACGCAATAATGCTAAACGCTCAGGGCTTAAGGCGACATTCACCGCATGTGTCGTCACCGCAGGCAGCGGATAAGGCGCCGTAATATTTTTAATCCACGCTACTAATTCTTTTTGTGCCAATAAAACCCCAAAGCGCACACCCGCCAAACCATAAGCTTTTGACAGCGTTCTTAATACCGCTAAATTCTCATAGTCATTGATATAGCGTGCCATACTCTTGGTGCCCGAAAACTCAATATAGGCCTCATCCACAATGATCATACTTTTACCGGCATAGGCTTTGCATAAGCTTATAACCTCAGCCTCAGGCATCAAATTACCAGTTGGATTATTGGGTGAGCAGACAAAAATTAATTTAACCTTTGGACTCCAGGTTTTGTGTAGCGCTTCGAGATTCAATTGATAATCAGGGGTTAATGGCACCTCAATGACCTCAGCCCCCTGCAAGGCTGCATAGACATTATACATTCCAAAGGTCGGTGGAAAAATTATAATTGCATCTTTACCTGCCCCACAAAACAAGCGCATGAGCAAATCAATGGCTTCATCACTCCCTCGAGCGCAAGCGATTTGATCGATGTGTACTTGATACATTTCTGCCAATCTTTTTAATAAATGCGCGGGCTCTTTGTCGGGATAACGGTTGATGCGCAGGTGTTTGTCATCCTCGTGACACCAGGGTAATTCGTTGGCATTGAGCCAAATTTTGCCGCCATTGGCCTCATCGCGCGCTGAGCTATAACCTTTAAAATTAACTAAGTCTTGGCGAATTAACTGACTGATGCTACTCATAACTATTATCCTTTAAGCGTATTGAAACGGCATTTTTGTGGGCCATCAGCCCCTCTTGTGCCGCAATAATTTCAGCATAGGGCCCTGCGATTTCCAATCCCTTATGGCTCACAGTTTGAAAACTAATAAACTTCATAAAATCTAATAAAGACAAACCACTGATGCTACGAGCATAGCCGTGTGTTGGCAATACGTGATTCGACCCCGTAATATAATCGCCCATGGTTTCAGCCGACCATGGCCCTAGAAATACCGCGCCGGCATTTTTGATTTTGGCTATGTATCCTGATGGCTCTGTGACTTGTAGAATCAAATGCTCTGGGGCGTAGGTATTGGCGATGTCTAATGCTGTGTTGATACTCGCCACTTCGATAAAGCGGGCATGCGCTAATGATTGCTCAATAATTTCTTGCCGCAGCGCACCTTGTGTTTGCTCAATCACGGCTGCTTTCACTTTATCAACTTGCGTACTCGATGTTGAGACTAACAGCACCTGCGAGTCTGGCCCATGCTCGGCTTGCGAGAGCAAATCGGCAGCGATGTATTCTGGATTGGCAGCCTCATCAGCGATCACCATAAGCTCTGATGGCCCTGCCGGCATATCGATTAAGGCGCCTTGTGGATCTTGGGCTACCAAGACTTTTGCTGCTGTTACCCAAGCATTGCCTGGTCCAAAAATTTTGAGCACTTTGGGAATAGTTACCGTCCCATACGCCATCGCCGCAATCGCTTGGGCGCCCCCGACCTTAAAGACTTGATCAATGCCGCATAATTGTGCTGCCACTAAAATTGCGGGATCAACCTGCCCGTTTTTATTCGCAGGTGTGCATAATACTTTGGTCGCGCAACCTGCCAAACGTGCAGGGATACCTAGCATTAACACTGTTGAAATTAGAGGTGCAGAACCTCCAGGAATATATAAACCCACAGCATCAATCGGCCGTGCTTGGCGTTCACATACAATGCCTGGGGTGGTTTCAATACTAATGGCTTTGGGCATTTGCGCACGGTGATAGGCTTCAATTTGCTTGAAGGCAAAGTTCATCGCGCTTAATAATTCTGGCGCTATGTTTTTGCGTGCCTCTGCAAACTCATCCTCGCCTACTTGTAGTGAGCTTACATTTACCTGATCAAATTCTTTGGTAAAATTTAACAAGGCCTGATCGCCACCTAACCTTACAGCATCAATGATGGCCGCCACTTTTTCGCTGATATCATTGGCACTTTGTGGCCGTGCTAAAGCCTGGGCTTGTTCTAAATTTGAGAGCTGATTCCATCGTAAAGTTTTCATTTTAGTTCATCATCTTTTCAATCGGCAGGACCAAAATAGAACTGGCGCCGGCTTTTTTCAAATCTTCTAAAGTATCCCAAAATACGCCCTCACCCGCGACCGCGTGTACCGCTACTTTATCACTTGAACCTTCTAAAGGCATAATCGTTGGGGTTTCACAGCCGGGCAGTAATTTTTTAATCGCATCGATACAAGCTTTGGGCGCATGAAACATAATGTATTTGCTTTCTTGTGCCTTAAGCACCCCTTCGATGCGGCGCAGCAACAAATCCAGGGTTTGTTGTTTTTCCGCACTTAAAGGCGTTTTGGCTTGAATCAATACCGCCTGGCTTTGGATCAGGCATGCAGATTCTTTGAGGTTATGCTCTTCTAAAGTCCGCCCGGTCGACACCAAATCACAAATAGCATCGGCCATGCCAAGGCTTGGTGCAATCTCTACTGATCCTGAAATAGTAATGATTTGCGCTTTAATATTTTGCTCGGCTAAATATTTTGCTAGTAAATTGGGATAACTCGTGGCAATTTTTTTGCCAGCTAACATCGATGCGCCCGTAAAGTTAATGGCATCGCTCATGGCGATCGATAAACGACAACGACCAAAGCCGAGTTTTTTGATGACTTCGACATTTTGATTGCTCGAAGCAACCGTTTGCTCAAATAAAACATTTTCGCCCACAATGCCTAAATCCGACACTTCATCCATTACGAATGTCGGAATATCATCATCACGCACCATTAAAATATCAATCGGTAAATTTTCAACGCGACAAAGCAAGGCGCCCTTGTTGACGCGAATTTTTAAGCCGCAGCGATTGAGCAGATCCAAAGAATCCGTATTTAAACGCCCGCTTTTTTGAATAGCGATGGTGAGTCGATTATTCGCTTTCATTCTTTTGCTCCTATACGTGTGTAAATCATATCATATCCGCCCTTACCAAACCTTAAAGTGCGAGCCACGCGACCCACGGTAGTTACGCTTACCCCAGTTTGTTCATAAATTTGTTGATAAGGGACTTCTTTTGTAAGCAAAGGAATAATCTCCCAACGATCCGCCATCGCCTGCAGCTCCGCCGGCGTACACAAATCCTCAAAAAACCTCTGCGCCTCATCGGCGTTTTGAAGCAAAGCAATGGCCTCAAAAAGCTTTTGCTCTGAGACGCCGTCAGCCTTGCTTGGACGATCTTTGTGTATTTTTATGATACTCTCCATGCATTAATATGATAACATGATATCATACTATTATATTAGAGTCAAGCATCTTTTATGATGCCTACGGGGTAAATGCACCTAAATTTTGAGCAATGATTAATGCCTGGATCAACTACGCCTAAATCAAAGATGGCCTAACCCACCAACGTCATCCTTCGAATTTTTCGAAGAAAAATTGCGGAGGACCCAGGACCTAATTGCATGCAGCATCGCTGTATTCCTTTAATGTGGCGACGCCACGGGCTGTACCCTAACGAATGCTGCGCATTATCAGGATTGTATTAGTTAACTAATACAAGGATGACGCCGAGGGGTGGTGAGCCAATATCTTGTGACGACACTATCTAATTGCGACCCCTGGGCCCGCTTAAAAAAAAATTACCGTATTAGCCATTACAAAACACCCTTGAAATCCTTAGCCTTTATCCCCATATATTAAGTAGCAATAAATGGGAGGAACTATGGATATTAATAAATTTACCGCAAGTCTCCAAGAAGCTTTAAATACGGCGCAAAGTCTTGCGGTTTCTAGCAACAATAATCAAATTGATAGCTTACATGTCATGCAGGCTTTACTGGAAAATAATCAGGCTGGGGCTTGGTCTTTGCTATCTCAAGCAGGTGTTGATGTAAATCGCCTGCACAAAGAGATTATTAGTGCCGTCAAAGATTTACCACAACTGCAAGGCGAGATGCAAAATCTAAGCATTACGCCCGAGCTTTTACGCTTATTAACCCAGGCAGAAAAACTTGCGAAAGAGCATCAAGATGCCTATGTTTCGACCGAATGGTTTGTGCTCTCGGCACTTGATGATCGCGGCGCTTTAGGTAAAATTTTAAAAACCTGTGGTGCACAAAAAAATATTTTAGATAATGTCATTCAACAAATACGAGGATCGAGCAAAGTGAATAGCCAAAATGCTGAAGAACTCCGTGGGGCTTTGGATAAATATACGATTGATTTAACCGAGCGTGCGCTTAAAGGTAAGCTTGATCCAGTTATTGGGCGTGATGATGAGATTCGCCGCTGCATCCAGATTTTACAGCGCCGCACCAAAAACAACCCAGTTTTAATCGGCGAACCGGGCGTGGGTAAAACCGCGATTATCGAGGGCCTGGCGCAACGTATTGTGAATGGCGAAGTACCGGAAACTTTAAAAAACAAAAAACTATTATCCCTTGATATGGGCGCATTGATTGCAGGCGCTAAATTCCGTGGTGAATTTGAAGAGCGCCTCAAGGCAGTGCTCTCTGATATCAGCAAACAAGAAGGCCAAGTATTATTGTTTATCGATGAAATCCATACCATGGTCGGCGCTGGCAAAGCGGAAGGCGCGATGGATGCTGGCAACATGCTTAAGCCCGCCCTCGCCCGCGGTGAGCTGCATTGTATTGGCGCAACGACCTTGGATGAATATCGCAAATATATTGAAAAAGATGCTGCACTTGAACGCCGCTTTCAAAAAGTCTTGGTGGACGAGCCTTCTGTCGAAGATACCATCGCTATTTTGCGCGGCTTAAAAGAAAAATACGAAGTGCATCATGGCGTTGACATTACCGACCCTGCGATTGTTGCCGCCGCAATTCTCTCACATCGCTACATCACCGATCGCCAATTACCTGACAAAGCCATTGACTTAATCGATGAAGCCGCGAGCCATATTCGGATGGAGATTGACTCCAAGCCCGAAGAAATGGATAAGCTTGACCGACGCTTAATTCAATTAAAGATCGAGCGTGAAGCCTTGAAAAAAGAAAAAGATGCGGCCTCCAAAGAGCGCCTAAAACATCTAGAAGAAGAAATTAAAAAATTAAGCAAAGAATACGCCGATCTTGAAGAGGTATGGAAAGCTGAAAAAGCCCAACTCTCTGATGCAGCCCAAGTTAAAGAAGCCTTAGAAAAAGCCAAACTTGATATGGAAGATGCCCGCCGGCGCGGTGATCTCAATAAAATGTCAGAATTACAATATGGCACCATTCCTGAGCTTGAAAAAAAGCTTAATGCGGCCAATCAAGCTGAGCGCAAACCCACGCGCCTGCTTAAATACGCTGTGACTGAAGATGAGATTGCCGAAGTTGTTTCTAAATCTACCGGCATTCCCGTCGCGCGTATGCAAGAAGGCGAACGCGATAAGCTCATCAAAATGGAAGCGGCCCTTGAAAAACGCGTCGTCGGCCAAAACGAAGCCGTACATGCTGTGGCAAATGCCATTCGCCGCTCGCGCTCTGGCCTTGCTGATCCTAATCGTCCGATCGGATCATTCTTATGCCTTGGGCCAACTGGGGTGGGTAAAACTGAACTCGCGAAAACTTTGGCGCAATTTTTATTTGATACTGAAGAATCATTGATCCGGATTGATATGTCTGAATTTATGGAAAAGCATTCGGTATCACGCTTCATTGGAGCGCCTCCGGGCTATGTCGGCTATGAAGAAGGCGGTTACTTAACGGAGCATGTGCGCCGCAAGCCCTATTCAGTGATATTACTTGATGAAGTTGAAAAAGCCCATCCTGATGTCTTTAATATCTTGTTACAAGTCCTGGATGATGGCCGCTTGACCGATGGCCAAGGCCGCACGGTTGATTTCAAAAATACTGTGATCATGATGACCTCCAACTTAGGCTCTGATGTGATCCAAGAATACTCCTCCCAAGAAAGCTACGCCGCTATGAAAGCTAAAGTCATGAATGTTGTTGGCAAACATTTCCGACCAGAATTTTTAAATCGCGTAGATGAAGCAGTGGTATTTAGGCCTTTGGGTGAAGCGCAAATTGTGCAAATTTGTGAAATTCAGCTGGAGCGCCTAAAATCCCGCCTGGCTGCCAAAGATTTAAGCATTGACATCAGCAAAGACGCCATGCAAAAACTCACCGAAGTCGGTTACGATCCTGTCTATGGCGCCCGCCCCTTAAAACGCGCCCTGCAGCAGTACATTGAAAATCCGCTGGCGCAGGAGCTATTGGCTGGCAGCTATAAGCCTGGCACGACGATCAAGGTCAAACTAGATAAGGATGGGGGATTTAAATTTACTTAGGCTAACTAGCCCTGCTTAACACAAACCTCTGAACCGGTCTCGCCACTTGAGTAATCTGGCTCATAGTAGTTTTCTTGTAGCGTGGTTTTGCCTGCATTTTCGGTGACCACGATGCTACTGACGCCTTCATCTTTGTATTGATCCGGATCATTGTTGGAATAATACGCGGAGAGCATACTACCATCGCTACTTGAAATCGCCTCTCCGCTATATTTTTCTAGCTCAGAGGTACTCTCTTTAGTGCGATAGGTATTAAACGGCTGATTAGGTTTGCTATTTTTTGCATCCACAGTAATGGTTAAGGTACTTTGAAAATTACCATCTCCTGAATCATTGCCAGTGCAAGCATAAGTACCAGATAGATCATTGGGTGTCACTGCTGTCGCCGCAAAGCTTGTGGATACTACTAAAGTTGCAACGAAACCGGCTATTGCTTTTAACATCAACTACCTCATCTGTTTTTGTGTTTATTGCAGATAAGGGTAGTTGATTTTTAAGGAATGAGCAAGAGAACCATCAGATACCTGGCGCTGACGCGTTCGCTCTTAAAAATCCAAATGGAGCACCCTCTCTTGCATCAATGAGAGAAAATAAGGGCGTTGCGGTCAACGGTGGCGAGCTACAAGCAGCTATTGAAGCCTGACTACCTGAAGCACTGGCACCCTCTAATAGCGCGCAGGCACTTCCTACTGTGCTAGGACTTGTTGATGGCAACCCCTCTGATGATGCCGCACTTAAACTAGCAGGCCTTGATATTACAGGAGCACAATACGCCTCTGCGATATGATCCGCATATCCACACCTCACAGCGTCCCCTACCAATTCTTGCCTCGCAGCCACACGACTTAATAACGCTTCTAGCAAAGCCTGTTCACTCCCAGAGAATAAAGGCAATAACTCTGCGCGCAACTCAGCAACCAACATTGCCCTTGCGGCAAATGCCCTAAAACCATCAGCCATACCTCTGATAAAATCTTTTCCTTGTGCGTACTGAGGAGAACTCGCATCGCACAAATATTCTTTAAAAACTTTCACCAAATTGTAATCTGTATTGTGGATAAATGTTTCTGGACTGTACTGATGCGTCTTTTCAAAAAAAGGAAAATAGCTAAACGCCTCTTCATTCAGCGCAAACCGATACGGCATAAAATCCTCTTCTGGAGATAACGACCTATCATGATCAATTTTCATTACCCCTGTTTCAGTCATTACGAAGTTACCGCCATTCAAATCGTTTTCTCTCAGACAATAAGCTAACGCTAATAAATAACCAAACCTTGCTGTGAATAACGCAGGGGCGATATCGCTTCTTGTCTTGACCAAACTTGCGCCATCCTCATCATCATTTGCCACAATACGACTCATCTCAACAAAAGGTGCCATAAGCCCTACAGGTCTTCCAGCACCATCTTTAACCAAGCTGTACACTAGCGCATGCTCAGGCAAAAACTTGCCATAAATTTGAGAAATTGCTGCACTTAATAATAATTGCTGCTCTTGGCTAACTCCACCTATTGCAAAGGCGCCATCTTCTATAGGCTTTTTAAAAATCACCGCACTACCATGATAGCTTGCCTGATATATTTCTGCGGTCTGACCGCTAGCAAAAACAACCGTCTCAATGACAAGATCACTTATACTT
This sequence comes from uncultured Thiotrichales bacterium, assembly GCA_903870015.1. Lineage (GTDB taxonomy): Bacteria > Pseudomonadota > Gammaproteobacteria > Francisellales > CACEW01 > CAIQBE01. The sequence continues at coordinate 106,539 of CAIQBE010000002.1, read as the reverse complement.
ACCTCAAGAGGGATAGCAGACATTAACATAGAAAATTCATCCTTGAATTTTTACAGAAGCGACATCATACACTAATTAATTATAAATGAAAACATTATTACACAAATATATGAAACACCAACTTTTCTAACTCAGCCCACGCGATAATCCCTATAAACTGCCGATGCACTTCAGGCGCCACCCCTGCGGCTCGAAGGTAGTATTTACTTAGGCTGCGCGCTTGTAGCACTGCCAATTTTTCATTTTCCAGATCTCTCAATCCTTCAATATGCTTTAAAAATAAGGCACCCATTTTCGCTATTGAGGGCAAGGCATAAACCTCACCCCGCATAGCCGCTAATAACTCCTGAAAAATCCACGGCCGCCCGACTGAGGCCCGGCCGATCATGGCACCATCTACGCCCGTGGCTAACATTTTTTTTAGCGAATCATAATCGCGCACATCGCCATTCCCGATCACGGGAATGCTAGATGCTGCTTTAATCATGGCAATTTCATCTAAGCGCGCTGGCACATCATAGCGCTCAGTCCAATGCCGGCCATGGACAATCATAAAATCAGCGCCGGCATCGTTGATAATTTTAACTACATCTTGATTAAAAGCATCACCACTTATGCCATCTACTCGAATTTTTAGAGATAGTGGGATATTCACCTCGCTTTTGATTGCTTTGATAATGTCATAGAGTTTTTGGCTTTCGCTTAACAATTTTGAACCAGCGCCTTTTTTACGGATTTTGGTAACGGGGCAGCCACAATTTAAATCAATAAGATTGGCGCCAGCCTTCCGCGCTATAATCGCCGCCTGCTTTAATTCATCGGGATCACTACCCGAGAGCTGAAAACATAAAGGACCCTCGTTTGGCGCTTTGTAAAGAAAACGTTTTGAAGCATGGGCCAATAAAGTTTTGGCCGAGATCATTTCGGTCACGCAATAAGCTGGCCCGCCAAACTGCCAAATGAGCTCCCGAAATGGCGCAGCGCTCACCCCAGCCAAGGGCGCTTGAATCAGAATGGGCTGTTTAGATCGCAGTAATTCTAGCAAATTTACGCTTACCAACTTGGAGCACAACCGCCTCGCCTTTATTGGGCTTTAAGACAAAATTACGCTCACTGATTTTTTCATGATTGACTTTAACACCACCCTGCTCGATCATGCGAAACGCCTCTGAGGTTGAGGACACCAAGCCGGCGTCTTTTAATACTTGCGCACAACCAAGGCCTGTCGCAAAATCCATGTCGAGCTCTGGCATCTCATCAGGTAATTCGTTTTTGGAAAAGCGCTGAATAAAATCTTGATGGGCAGCCTCAGCGTCCGCCTCTGAATGAAAGCGCGCAATGAGCTCTTTGGCTAACTCAATTTTAATATCGCGCGGATTCTTACCCGCTGCAGCTTCTTGCTTTAACTGCTCAATTTTCGCAATTGGGCGCAGGCTAATCAGCTTAAAGTAATCCCACATGAGCGCATCAGAAATCGACATGATTTTGCCAAATATTTCTGTGGGTGCATCGGCAATGGCGATATAATTACCCAAAGATTTTGACATTTTGTTCACGCCATCTAGGCCAACAAGCAAGGGCATCGTAATAATCACTTGCTCTTCCTGGCCAAAATGCTTTTGTAATTCGCGCCCCATTAACAAATTAAATCTTTGATCGGTACCGCCTAACTCAATATCGGCCTGCATCTCAACGGAATCATAGCCTTGTAATAATGGATATAAAAATTCATGAATGGCAATGGGCTGATTGCCATTATAGCGTTTGGAAAAATCATCGCGCTCGAGCATTCTTGCTACGGTTGATGTCGCCGCAAGCTTAATCAAATCAACGGCAGACATCTTGCCAAGCCAAGTTGAGTTGAACATTACTTTGGTTTTTTGCGGATCTAAAATCTTAAAGACCTGCTTAGCATAAGTCTCGGCATTTTTTTGGACATCTTCGGGGGTTAAAGGCTTACGTGTTACATTCTTCCCGGTAGGATCGCCGATCATTCCGGTAAAATCACCAATCAAAAACATGACTTCATGGCCTAAATCTTGCAGCTGGCGCATTTTATTAAGCAGCACCGTATGGCCCAAATGCAGATCCGGCGCCGTTGGATCAAAGCCAGCTTTAATACGCAGGGGGCGATTTTTCTTTAATTTCTCGACGAGCGCAGCCTCAGGAATGACCTCATCCACACCGCGTTTAATAATATCCAAAATGTCTTGCATAGCCTTTTCTTTCAGGGGTTTTGCTTATGATAGCAAAGATAGCAGGTAGATACTATCCAGAAATTACATTGGCCTGCATTCATGAGCACACTCATCATCTAAGGGGCCACACCCGCTGCTTCAGCTGCTAGCTTTTGGGTATCTAGTGCCAATGCTGCCGTGGCAAAAAGTGGGGATATTATGCCCGTATTTTCCGCCGCACCACCCGTACTGATGAGTGCATGAGCCCAAGCAAAATGCTCATGACAGGGCCTGATCAAAAACAAATACTGGCTTAAATACTCATGGTAGGCTCGACTGACAGCACTGATTGGAACCCATCACTAAATACGGTAGCGCTCACCCCTGTGGGTGCAGTGTGCGTACCAGCATCTCTATGGCTGAGCGCAAAAGCCGCCATAATCAGAGCTGCTGCGCTCGTCACTGCAATGATCCCCGCCAAAGCCAATGACCCACGCATTTTCACTCCTTCAGGCCAAGCCTTGCGAGCCATTACTGCAGTATAAGCGACGTGCGCAAGGCCGACAGCCCCAAGGGCAACCCCGGCAATATCTAGTCCATGAGGGTCATTGACTCCTTTATCTGATAGCGCGATGGCCGAACAAATAGCGGCGCCAATAGCTATGAAAGCCATGAGTGCAGAAACCCGAACACTCGTAGGGCCAAAACCTGGATGTAATGTGGCATCATAATACTGACGTGCCTGTTTCGCTGCCTCTTGCCAACAGGCTGCTTCATCAGCCTTACCCAGATCCCCTTGCACGGCTTGTGCTTTTGCTTCTAAACTCAGCATTCCCTTCTTGGCAGACTCTCTACACTCTCCCGTTTTAACATCTACCGCCACATCAATGTCATCAATTACTGGCCGAGCTAATCTAGCGCCAATCGCTGCAATATCTTGCTGCGACACCCTTATGTCTTCATTAAGATGGACCTTAGCCTGCAATCCTTCATTGGCAAGATAAATATTGATGGCCAGGCAAATCTTGGCTTTAGGGATTATACTTGTAAGTGTATTCGTATCTATTAACAAAGGGGTATGCTCGCTAGTCGCAACTGCATTTGGCCTTACAGGCACAGGAGCTGCTAATATTTCGGCAACCATTTCTACTATTTCGTCATATTGATCCTCTCGCAAAGCTGAATCCAAAAGCCTCCTAATAAGCCTTGCGATATCATAAATACCCTGCTGACTAGTGCTGCTTGCTAATCGATCCTCTATATTAATTAGTAATGGCGCTTCTCGTACTGCTGCCCCACCATTCTGCTGTCTTCGAGCTACGTCCCTAACAGGAGATGACTGCTCTGATATTCCCTCATTTGACGCCACCTGAGAGGATGGACTTAAGCCCCCCGCTGCAGCCCCTTGAGGAGCAGCATCGACTAATAGACTACTCGTATTGATTAGCATAGATCTTGCATCTACTCCCCCTGGAGACGTTGGTGGGCTTTGCATATCTTCCAATCTATCATCGTGCGTTATTACACCCGCATCTTTCACAGGTGACGGCTCTGCTGAGCCCCCGCCACCCGTTACCACCTTTGAAGATGGACTTAACACCCCCGCTGATCGTGATGTATGAACACTGAATAATATTCCACCTATGCGATTTTGACTAAGATGAAAAACCCCACCAACCCTAGGTGTGACAAATAGGCTTATTGCTACCTGCCCCGCCTCTACCTCTTCACCCTCACTTAAGCGTAGCTGCCCTTTACTTATTAGCTTATTCAATGTTCTAATCTTCATAGGCCTAAATAGAATCGAGGCAGCCGGGCTTTGAGAGGAATTCATATTATGTATTTTCCCATCAAAGCATAGGGTTGCTTTTACTGCTGCTCCGTCATCGCCCCATTTATACTCCAGAGAAAGACTGACAATCTGATCGTCATCAGGTGCCTGAAATATTGCATTTGGAAATCTTACTGATTGCACCCCACCCGGTGCATTTGATAATGTTATATTTTGTAGTTGAGGAGGACTCCGAAAAGCCCACTCTACTGGTGATACTCCTTGAGACCCTTCTGCGCCTGCTCCGCTGGCTCTTGATCCGCTCATGATACTATCCGTTGTTTAGTTAAAGTTTAAGCACCCTAACACGAATAAATCATTTAACCTAAGTTTATCAATGATGCCACAAGCGCCTTGCCTGCTTTTATCTCCCGCCGACTCCATCTGGCGCCGACAAAAGCATTTTTGCCATGATTTCAGTAGCAGCTTCCTCACACAAGCCTAGCGCCCCTTTCGTTGCTGGCTCTGGCTTTTTAGCCGAGGCAATCTGATCTAAAAATAGCACCGCATTGGCGCGACCTGCGAGTAATCGCCCTTGAATAAATGGCTCTTTATCTTGAAGATAAAATCCAGGCTTACCCTGAAGTGCCGCTGAGTTGACTAACGTTGCCGGCACTGAGCAAGCAACTGCATTGGCTGCATTTGCGGCATTGTCGCCACTAATACCTTTTGAGATGCATAATTCGCGGCGAATAACTCCCTCTGCACAAGCACCCTCTACTTTAGGAGTAATCACGAGCTTCACCCGATCTCTTAACCCCTCAGGAATTTGCGCTTGCAGGCTTGCTACATAAGAGGATAAATCGGGAGCCCCAGGGTGAAGGCCGATACGAATGACTATATTTTTATATTTCGCATCACTTGCTATTGCGTGATAGAGCTCCCACAGCAAAGCTTGATCATCGTCTAAATCTTTTGTGCCCGAAATAAATAATAGCGCCTGCGCCTCTGCAATTTCTAATTCTCCACGAGTACGCGATATTAATGCAGAATCAGTCGGTGCTGTGATGGCGCTATCAATACTTGGATGGCCTATGCTTTCGGCTCTCAAAGCAGGATTTAAGCTGTGTACCAACTCTGTGGCCCCAGGCAAAGGTAGCAGCCATGTATATTTTTTTAGCCAGCGGTCGTCTTCCTTAGCGACCACACCCCAATAAGCATGAGCCTTTTCTTCAAATAAGTAATCGTTGTAGATGCAGCCATGCTCCAGCCTATCGGCCAAAAGCCCTGCAACTTGAAATGGCACGATGCAGTTATTTTGCGAAGGGGTGCCTATTAAGGCTTTATTGATCTCACCCAGTTGCGCGCTGATCAAACCTAACTCCTCAGGGATTAATTCACCGTTTTCAAGGGCTGCCGCTCTATCAGGACCCACAATCCTTGATAAATAAATCAATTCAACGCGAGCGATATCGTTAAAAAGATCTCCTGGTGGCAAGGCCCTAAACTTTTCCTCAGCAGCCTTTCCAATCAATAAGAATTTTAACGCCTCATCCTCAGGTGCTTTTTTCAGAAAAGCCTTTGCGGCAGCCATTATGGCATTGGTATCCCCCACGCTGTGACAGACAAATAAAGTTGGCATCATTGACTCATTTTAGTAATTTTAATTATATTACCATAACTCTCTTTTTCATCCAAATATTAACCAATATCACGGCATCATCATGAGAATCTTTAGCCCTTGCAGCACCCCCCGATTAATTTCCTTAAAAAATTATGGTAAAATGCCTTGAACATAAGTTATTTAGGGAATGGATACATCATGGCAGGTCATAGCAAATGGGCGAATACCAAACATCGTAAAGCGGCGCAGGATGCGAAAAAAGGCAAAATCTTTACACGCCTGATCCGCGAAATTACCGTTGCGGCGAGAAATGGCGGCGAAATCGAAAGTAATTCGCGCTTACGCACGGCGGTGCAAACCGCGCTCGGGCACAACATGACACGTGATACCATTGATCGTGCAATTAAACGCGGCCTTGGCAGTGATGATGGTGCTAATCTTGAGCAAATTCGTTACGAGGGCTATGGCCCAGGTGGCGTGGCTGTGATCGTTGATTGCTTTACCGATAATCGCACGCGCACGGTGGGTGAGGTACGCCACGCCTTTAACAAACATGGCGGTAACTTAGGCACGGATGGCTCTGTGGCGTATCTGTTTAAAGAGCAAGGTGTTTTGCAATTTCCAGAAAATACAAACGAAGATGCCCTTATGGAAGCAGCGCTTGATGCTGGTGCGGAAGATGTCACCCATAATGATGATGGCTCTTTTTCAGTGCTGACCAAGCCTTATGATTTTAGTACTGTGGTGCAAAACTTAGAAGCCAAAAATTTTAAAGCCGAAAGCGCCGAGGTCACGATGGTGCCTTCGACCCAAACTGCTTTAAGTGGCGAACTTGCTGAGAAATTTTTTAAAATGATTGACGCCTTAGAAGAATTGGATGATGTGCAAAACGTTTATGCCAATGCCTCTATTGATGAATCATAATTGATGAAAATTATTGGCATTGACCCCGGCTCGATTGTTACAGGCTTTGGCTTAATTGAAATTGTTAATAAAAAACCGGTTTATATAGCGAGCGGCGCCATCAAAATCAAAGCCGAACTCCCTTATCTAAAGCTTAAAGAAATTTATCAGGGCATTAGCGAAATTATTCAAGAATATGCACCCACCACAAGCGCGATTGAACAAACGTTTATGAATAAAAATGCTGCATCAGCATTAAAGCTTGGCCAAGCGCGTGGCGCGGCCATGACGGCTTTGGCCATGCATGATTTAGAAGTCGCCGAATATTCTGCCAAACAAGTGAAGCAATCCGTTGTTGGCTATGGCGCTGCCGACAAATCGCAGGTTGCGCATATGGTGAAAGTATTATTGAACATTGATCGGCCCTTGCAAAGCGATGCTGCCGACGCCCTCGCTATCGCGCTCTGCCATTTTCACACGCAGCAAAGCCTGCTATATTTACACGGCGCCACCAAAACTGTACGAGGACGACTTTTATGATCAGCTGTTTAACCGGGATTTTATTAGCCAAGGATGCCCCCACGGTGGTTATTGATATTCAAGGCGTTGGCTATGAAGTTGATGTTCCTATGACCACTTTTTTTGAGCTGCCCACGATTGGCTCAAAACTCACGCTCTACACCCACTTTGCTGTGCGTGAAGATGCGCATCAGCTGTTTGGCTTTTTAAATGAATATGATCGACGCTTGTTTCGCACCCTACTCAAAGTCAATGGCGTAGGTGCGCGTACGGCGCTCGGAATTCTTTCGGGCATGAATGCTCAGGATGTGATTCAGTGCGTGCTTAAAGAAAATATTGCTATGCTCATCAAAATCCCTGGCATTGGCCGCAAAACTGCTGAGCGCTTGATTATTGAATTGCGCGATCGCTTAAAAACCTTTAATGACAAAAGCGCGCCTAAATTTGATGGCGCACTAAGCATGGATAATGCCTCGCCCAAAGATGATGCCATTAACGCCTTGGTGGCCTTAGGCTACAAACCTACGGATGCTTCAAAATCCGTAGAAAAGTGTTATAATGTTGACCACTCAAGTGAGACGCTGATTAAGCTCGCCCTACAAAATATGGTGCGCTGATTAAGCTCGAGGATACACCATGGAAGCAAAATTTGAACCTCGTTTGGATAGTTATTGGCCTAAAACTGTGGCACCACAACTTACCCCCAGTGAAAATGCAGACTATCGCACTAAAATTAAAGCTTTGCTGAAAGCTAAAAATGCGGTGATTGTCTCGCATTATTATGTTGATGATGAAATCCAAAGATTGGCCGAAGAAACTGGTGGCGTTGTCGCAGACTCACTCGAAATGGCCCGCTTTGGCGCGCGCAATCCGGCGACGACTTTGATTGTTGCAGGGGTCAAATTTATGGGCGAAACCGCTAAAATTTTAAGCCCTGAGAAAAAAGTTTTGATGCCAACCTTAAGCGCGACTTGCTCTCTTGATATTAGCTGCCAGCCCCAAGAGTTCGCACAATTTATCAAAGACCATCCTGATCGTACTATCGTTGTCTATGCCAATACTTCAGCGGACATTAAAGCCATGGCCGATTGGGTAGTGACTTCTAGCATTGCGGTAAATGTGATTAAGCATTTACAGGCCGAAGGCCATAAATTCATTTGGGCGCCGGATAAATATTTGGGCGCTTATATTCAACGTGAAACCAAAGCAGATATGCTTTTGTGGCAAGGTTCCTGTATTGTGCACGAAGAGTTTAAAGCCAATGCTTTAAAAGACCTCAAAGCCAAGCATCCCGAGGCTGCAATCCTCGTACACCCAGAGTCTCCTGAGGCCGTGATTGCACTTGCTGATGTAGTGGGATCGACGTCGCAATTATTGAAAGCCAGTCAAACCTTACCCAACACCATCTTTATTGTAGCGACCGATCGGGGTATTTTTTACAAAATGCGCCAAGCCTCACCCGAGAAGCTATTTATCGAAGCGCCGACAGGTGGCACAGGCGCTACATGCCGAAGCTGCGCGCACTGCCCCTGGATGGCGATGAATTCTCTGAAAAATCTTTATGAGAGTTTAAGGGACGAGACCAACGAAGTTTTTGTTGCCGATGCAACAATTAAGCAAGCGTTGATCCCGCTTAATCGTATGGTGAATTTTGTAAGTTAAAAAAGGCTCGTCGTCCTTCGAATTTTCCGCAGCTACCCACCCCATGGGCGTCAAGGATGACGCAGGGAGGATTATGCCTGACGGTTTTTTTTGGATCTTGATGAATGCTGTGCATTATCAGGACGACGGGCTTTTGTTTAGGCCGAGAAAAACTTCTTCACGCCTTCAAACCAGCTCGAAGATTTAGGGCTGTGTTTTTGTCCGCCCTCTTGCACCAACTGGTCGAATTCTTTTAATAAGCTTTTTTGCTTGTCGGTGAGATTGACTGGGGTTTCGATGTTCACCTCACAGAGCAAATCACCCACAGCAGAGCCACGCAAAGACTTAAAGCCTTTGCCACGCAGCCTAAAGATCTTATCGCTTTGCGTGCCTTCGGGAATTTTTAAATTCACTTTACCATCGACCGTGGGAATCTCGATCTCGCCCCCCAAAGCTGCCGTTACAAAACTAATCGGCACTTCGCAATGCAGATTGACACCCTCGCGCGTAAATAATGGGTTTTGTTTGACATGAACTTCGACATATAAATCCCCGGACGTTCCCGAGTGACCACCAGAGTCGCCTTCACCGGCTAAACGTACACGATCGCCGGTATCGATCCCTGCGGGAATTTTTACTGAAAGCTCGCGTTTAGTGTGTACACGTCCCTGACCCTGACAAGAAGTACAAGGATCTTTAATCATTTGTCCAGCCCCATGACAGGTGGGGCAGGTTTGTTGAACTGCAAAAAAACCTTGCTGCATGCGTACCACGCCTTGACCATGACAGGTATTACAGGTAGTTTTACCGCTGCCAGCTTTCGCACCAGAACCATCACAAGGCTCACAGTCGCTATAAGCAGAAAAATGGATATTTTTGCTCGTACCGTGATAGGCTTCTTCGAAGGTAATATCGACGCGATACTTTAAATCTGAACCACGAACGCTCTGCTGTTGACGCTGACCGCCTCGACCACCCCCAAAAATATCACCAAAGATATCGCCAAAGGCATCAGAGAAATCTGCAGCGCCGCCACGACCCTGACGAAAACCATGGAAGCCGCCAGCGCCCGCACCACCCATCGAAGGATCAACGCCAGCATGCCCCATTTGATCATATAGCCCACGCTTTTTAGCGTCGCTTAGAACCTCATAGGCTTCATTGACCTCTTTAAATTTTTCTTCAGCTTCTTTGTCACCCTGATTTTTGTCAGGGTGGTGCTTCATTGCCAAGCGCCGATACGCTTTTTTAATTTCATCTTCTGCCGCGCCTTTTTGCAGGCCCAACACTTCATAATAATCACGCTTTGCCATGAGATTCCTTAAGGCTATTTACCTTTTTTGCCTTTTTTCTTGTCTTCTTTTGGCTCGTCTTTGACTTCTTCAAACTCAGCATCGACGGTATTGCCTTCAGCGGCATCAGCGGCGCCTGCCTCTGCTGCTTGCTCTGTAGCACCTGCATCAGCACCGGCTGGGCCTTGTTGCGCATAAAGCATTTCAGCAAGTTTTGCTGAAGCATCAGATAATGCCTTGGCGCGTGTTTCGATGACTTCTTTGTTATCGCCTTTTGCAACCTCTTCTAAATCTTTGATAGCGTTTTCAATTTTCATACGATCTTCGCCTGGGACTTTATCGCCTAAATCGCTCAAGGATTTACGACTGCTATGGATAAGCGCATCGGCTTGGTTACGAGCATTGGCAAGCTCATGGAATTTTTTATCTTCCTCGGCATTCGCTTCTGCATCTTTCACCATTTTGTTCACTTCCTCTTCAGATAAACCACTTGCAGCGCGAATCACGATGGATTGCTCTTTGTTGGTAGCTTTATCCTTAGCCGACACGTTTAGGATACCGTTGGCGTCGATGTCAAAAGTAACTTCGATTTGTGGCATACCACGAGGTGCAGGAGGGATACCGGTTAAATCAAAACGACCTAAAGATTTGTTGGCACTTGCTACTTCACGCTCACCTTGTAAGACATGAATGGTCACTGCCCCTTGATTATCATCGGCGGTTGAGAATGTTTGGCCTTTTTTGGTAGGAATGGTGGTATTGCGCTCGATGAGCTTGGTCATTACGCCGCCCATGGTTTCGATCCCTAAGGACAATGGTGTTACATCTAATAACAAGACGTCTTTAACCTCACCGGATAATACGCCGCCCTGGATCGCAGCGCCGATCGCTACCGCTTCATCAGGATTGACATCTTTACGAGGCTCTTTGCCAAAGAAGTCTTTTACCACTTCTTGTACTTTGGGCATACGGGTTTGCCCACCCACCAAAATTACTTCATCAATTTTGGAAACAGATAACTTTGCATCGGCCAAGGCTTTTTTGCAAGGCTCCATGCTTTTTTTGATCAAGTCTTCAACCAAGGACTCAAATTTTGCCCGAGTGATTTTTAAAGTTAAATGCTTGGGCCCTGATGCATCAGCAGTGATGTATGGTAGATTAATATCAGTTTGTTGGCTTGAAGAAAGTTCGATTTTGGCTTTTTCTGCCGCTTCCCGTAAACGCTGCATGGCGAGCATATCTTTTTTAAGATCAATGCCAGACTCTTTTTGGAACTCTTCCACTAAATATTCGGTCAAACGGCGGTCAAAGTCAGACCCACCCAAGAAGGTATCGCCATTCGTTGCCAATACTTCGATTTGGCTCTCGCCATCGACTTTAGCAATTTCGATGATCGAGACGTCAAAAGTACCGCCCCCTAAGTCATAGACTGCAACGATAGAATCGGCCTTGGCATTTTTATCCATACCGTAAGCCAATGCCGCAGCGGTAGGCTCGTTAATAATACGCTTTACTTCAAGACCAGCAATACGACCTGCATCTTTGGTGGCTTGACGTTGTGCATCGTTAAAATAAGCAGGTACGGTAATTACGGCTTCAGTTACCGCCTCGCCTAAGAAATCTTCGGCAGTTTTTTTCATTTTGCGCAAGACTTCAGCAGAAATTTGGGGCGGTGCTTTTTTGTTAGCTTTGGTGTCTTCGACCCACGCATCGCCATTTTCAGCTTTGATAATTTTGTAAGCCATGTGGGGCACAACATGTTTTTGAATTTCGCCATCATCGAACTTACGACCGATCAAGCGCTTTACTTCAATAAAGGTGTTTTTAGGATTGGTCACCGCTTGGCGTTTTGCTGCTTGGCCAACCAAAATTTCGCCCTCTTCGGTATAGGCTACGATTGATGGGGTGGTACGTGCACCTTCTGAGTTTTCGATCACGCGCCAGGTCTTACCCTCCATAACCGATACGCAAGAATTAGTTGTTCCTAAATCAATACCTATGATTTTTCCCATAATATTTTCTCCTGTTTTAAACTGTTTTTATCACATCAACTATTAAATGGTGGCACTGCTCTTAAATTTCAAGAGGGGTTTTTTGCCACAATCACTCTGGCTGGACGAATCACACGGTCATTCAGCTGATAGCCTTTTTGCAAGACCATAATGACACTATTGTTTGGCTTATCCGCCACTTCCTGCATTGACATGGCTTCGTGCAACTGGGGGTTAAATGGTGCATCGACCGGATTCAACTCAACCACACCAAATTTAGCCAAGGCCTCAGTAAACATTTTTAAAGTTAACTCGATACCCGAACGCATTGAATTAGCATCATGACTCTGATTGAAGCTCGCCAATGCTTGCTCTAGACTATCAAGGACAGGTACTAGCTGATCTACAAATCGTTCCAACGCATATTTATGGGCGCTGGCAACATCTTTTTCGGCACGGCGCTTGGCATTTTCAAGCTCGGCTACAGCACGTAATAACTTATCCCAATTATCATTGGCACGGGTCTTTTCGGTTTCAAGCTCTTTTTGCAAGGCTTCGATCTGCTCATGAGCCAATAATGGCTTGGCTTCGTCGGTATTTTTTTCAGCATCTGACATGGTCATTTCCTTGTTTACAGTTATCCTGTATTTAAAGATGGGGATGACCCATGATGATTTCAAGGGTGCGGTTATGTTAGTATAATAGTGCATAGAGCGGAGGAATCATGGATACCTTTTGGCTAAAGAGCTACCCTTCAAGTGTGCCTAACTATATTGATTATGAGGGCGAGACCCTGCACACGCTTTTTTTTAACGCTTGCACACAATTTTCGGCCTGCCCCGCTTATAGTTTTATGGATCAAACTTTAACTTATGGTGAGTTTAGACTCCATGCCCAGCATTTTGCGAATTTTTGTATTCATGAACTGAAGTTAAAAAAGGGCGAGCGCCTAGCGATTATGCTCCCCAACATGCTCCAATATCCTATTGCCGTTTTTGGCGCGCTCTTGGCGGGTTTGGTTTTGGTGAACCTGAATCCTTTAGACAAAAGCCCATCGTTGCAGCGTGAGTTGGCTGACTCTGGCGCCAAAGCCTTAGTCGTTCTGGATAATTTTGTCACGGAATTACTTCCTATCGTTAGCACAACCTCACTGCAGCAAGTGATCATCGCCCGCGCCGGTGATTTGCAATCTTGGCCCAAGGGTCTTGCGATTAATTTATATTTGCGTTATATCAAAAAAGCGATTCCCCGCGCACATTTTCCTGGACAAACCACCTTTATGAGTGCGCTTGCCCATGGCGCCCAACATAGCTTTTTCCCCGTTGCCGTCAGCCCTTATGACTTGGCGTTTATTCAGTATACAGGTGGCACAACCGGCCTTCCTAAAGGCGCGATGCTCACCCATAAAAATATGATGTGTAATGTCATGCAATGCTGCTCTTGGATTCGCGAAGATTTGGTTGAGGGCAAAGAAACGATTATCACCGCCCTACCGCTCTATCATATTTTTTCTCTGATGGTAAATAATTTTGTGTTTATGAAATTGGGTGGCAAAAGCGTGCTTATTGCTGATCCGCGTGATATGACCCATTTTATTAAAGTCCTTAAAACATCGAGCTTTACCTGCATTAATGGTGTCAATACTTTATTTAACGCGCTATTGCATCAAGAGGATTTTTGCAAGCTTGATTTTAGCCGTTTAAAAATGACGATTGCCGGGGGCATGGCAGTGCAACAAAAAGTAGCGGATCAGTGGCAAGCGGTGACCGGATGTGTTATTAGCCAAGGCTATGGCCTAACCGAGGCCTCCCCTGTCGTTTGTATTAATCCAGTAAAAGCCAAAAAATTTACTGGCAGCGTTGGCTTGCCCGTACCATCCACTGAGGTAGCCATTTGCGATTCTGAAGGCCACGAACTCCCTCCTGGCACGACCGGCGAACTTTGCGTGCATGGGCCGCAAGTGATGCAAGGTTACTGGCAAAACGATACTGAAACTCAAAAAGTTTTAAAGCTCGATGGCTGGCTCAGAACGGGCGATGCTGCGTACATGGACAAACAAGGCTTTGTGTTTATTGTTGATCGGCTCAAGGACATGATTATTGTCTCTGGCTTTAAAGTCTTTCCCAATGAAGTTGAAGATTTAATCAAAACCCTGCCTGGGGTCAACGAGGTTGCGGTGATTGGCATCCCTAACGAACTTCATGGCGAAGTGGTAAAAGCCATTATTGTGCGGGAACTAAACCATCCAATCACCAAAGAGGATGTTATTAAATTTTGTCATGATCGCCTCGTGGCCTACAAAGTACCGCATGAGGTTGAGTTTGTGGATAGCTTACCTAAAAGCAATGTGGGTAAGATTTTGAAGAAAGACTTACGCTGATCTGTGCTTCCTAAAAATAAAATCGCGCTGCACTAAGAAATTAATAATGAACATAATAAACTCGGCGATGATTTTGGCCCACATCACTTGCCAGCCAAACAGATTCATAAATCCGGTAATTAATGTATACGCCATTATGCCAGACACCACAGCAAGTGTTAGATATTTTGGCAAAGTATGCGTATGTTTTTCATTGGAACGAAAAGCGTAACGCCTAACATTTAGGTAGTTAAACGTCACTGACACAATGCGGCTACAAATTAATGCAGCCATAACATTTCTGGCTATCAAAAAATACACTAGCATAAAGATACCATAATCAAGCATGGCTGATAGAATCGCAATAATACTAAAACGCAGCAACACAAAATAAATGCGCAGTGAATCCCATAATGGCCTAAAGCTAGAACGCATATTGCCATCAAGATAAATCGTCTGAATGGGCACTTCTTTGATTTTAAAGCCATGATGATTGGCGGCAATGAGCATATCTAATTCAAACTCATAGGCATTGGACTCGATGGTTAATAAGGTGGAAATTAAGGCCTGAGGAATACCCCGTAACCCGGATTGGGTATCCGAAAGTTTAATACCTACCACCATCTTTAAAGCGTATCGGGTAATATTATTGCCCCATAAGCTTCTTTTGGGCACTTGTCCTTTGAAATTGCGCACTCCTACAATCAAGTACTCAGGATTATCTTTTAAATTTTGCGCGACCTGGCAAGCATCTTCCAGCGCGTGTTGACCATCGGCATCGATAGTGACCACGCCGATACTTTCAGGACACTCACAAGCGATATAATTTAAACCAGTTTTTAAGGCTGCACCCTTACCACGATTGACGGCATGCCTTAATACAATGACATCAGGAATATGTTTGAGCGCAGCAAAAATATCACAATGCGTGGGCCCTGAACCATCATCAACGATGATCATTTTATGAAATACTTTTTTATCTACGAGCGCCTGCACGTAGTCTGCCAAGGTTTCAATGGGATTGTATGCGGGAATCAGTGCTAATAACAATTTTATCTAAACGCTATTTTTTGATTAGTCTATCGTAAAGACTAGCCAAGAGCTAGTGTGTCTTGCTTAATCTATTAGGTCTCGTTACAATGACAAAATTGCAATATTTAAAAAAATCTATGAACTTAAACGAAGTCGGCCAGAAATATACCCGCCCATGGGGCTGGTACAAAACCTTAGACATGGCGCCAGGCTACCAAGTTAAAGTCATCGAGGTCATCCCTGGTGGCCGCCTGTCGCTGCAAAGTCATGAGCAGCGGGCGGAGCACTGGGTAGTGGTCAAGGGCACTGCTACAGTCACGGTCAATACTGATACGCGTGATTACCCTGTTAATGCCGCGATTTATATTCCTCTGCAAGCAAAACATCGCTTAGAAAACCTTACCGATACCCCTGTACAAATTATCGAGGTGCAAGTGGGTGAGTATTTGGGCGAGGATGATATTAAACGCTTTGATGATATTTATGGTAGGGCGACCTCATGAATATCGCAGTTTTTATTACCCTGGAGCAAAAAAAATGAATCATGACCACGAAGATGAGATCCACGCCCTAGAAAGCGAACACGGCAAAAGCCTTGATATTGAGGGCACACTCACTAAGCGCGACTTGATCGCTGAGCTGATCCACAAAATGCATTATTCTCACCCGCAAGCGCGCCAGCATGTCGATGCCTTTGTCGAAAGTATTATTGAACTCTTAGTTGCGGGTAATCATTTAAAAATCAGCCACCTCGGTGATTTTATTCAACAAGATAAATCTGCACGTCCAGGCAGAAACCCTAAGACTGGCGAGCCTTATGAAGTCTCAGCACGCCGCGTTGTTAAATTTCACTCAGGCTACAAGCTTAAAAACAGCATGAAGGATTTGTAGATCTCTTTCCCAAAGAGCTTAAGCATTATTAGCCCTCGGAATGAGGGGCCTCAATAACTCTTCTTCACCTACTAATGGAGACCTAAACGAATGTGCCATAGACGCTGCACGTCTTGTTTGCGATGATGCTGACGAGCTAAGACCTGATGACGGTGCTGACCTACGCGGTGGTAGATGCAGCAAACTAACATTAAACGATCGACTTAATGCAGAGGTCGATGGCTCTGTTCGCCGCCGAACCATAACCTCTGCCCCACCTAGATAACTTGGCAGTCCTTGAGCACCTATAGCTTCCTCTATACCTGCCGGAGCATTATTTGCCACCAGCCTATTTTCGCCTACCCGCTGGTACCCACCACTAAAACATGATACAACTCTATCGTAAGCCACTCTCGCACTTTCAGGCGTATTCAGACATGCGCGCAACCCCCGCTGAACTTTTTCTCTTGCCCCTTGCATGTACACATTCAATGCATCCTTTTGATCCATAGTACGAATCAATACATTCAATAACCCAACCATAGCATCAAGAGATACCTGATCTTTTTTATAACTATCAACCAGCTGCCTTAAATTACGAGAATTTGACGCTTCTGCACTACGAAGATGACACTCTCCCTCTTCCGTAGCTATCTTCAACAACCGACTTAACCCTGTCAGCAAATTGACTTGCTCATGCAATGCATCTCTTTGTACTGAATATTTCAGAGATCTTCCAATCACACCTAAATCAAGATATGACGCATAATTTGACATCCATGTGGCAATCCCACCCATAATTTTAGTCCCTAACCCTCCGGTAACAAAAGCCACTCCAGGAAAAAGCGTGGGGATTGACCACAAAAGAAATAGAAATGACACTAACTTTGTGGCCCCCTGCATTGAAAAAATAAGATTCAGAAAGGCTTGTGTACCATTCCCCACATAATTGATATTCAAAAAAGAACTACCAAAAAACCCAAAAAGTGCAATCGCATAGGCCACTTGCTTACCGATAAGGTCTTCAGAAAATTTAGTTGGCCATAGCTCACCTAAAAAATCTGTTGTGGTCTTAATCTGACCATGACTATAAAAAATACCAATGAGTAATGCAGCAGCGAAGCCTAGCGCTGCTGCACTGATGGTTGCGATATCGCCTCGCCTGCCTGAATAACAGAAAAGCTTGGCTTTATTATACATAGAGCCAGGCATATTAAAGACCCCCCTAACCACAAGCGCCGTCCGCATTATATACATCAAAGAAGCGCTTGCTACTGGCAACCCCTGGCTTGCGCTCCCCAGATCCAAACCTTTATCTTCAAGATATTTGAACGCGTTTATGATCGAAGATCCTACTGGAACTGCTGCTGCTAATGCCACGGCTAAAATAAGTAGAGGGAATAGAACTAGCGATAGCACATGGTTCAAAGGAAATATTACACGACTATTAACCCCCTGCCTAAGTACATTAAAGTTACTCTTAATATCACCTATCATTTTTTCTTGCGTTGCAAATATTTGGGCGAAATTAGCGCAAAAACTAGCGAGCGCACAAAACACTGAAAAACCGATATCTTCAGTCACCACATACGCCTCATAACCCGCAACTAAAGCATAATTAAAACCGTAAATGAATGCGACAAGCACCATCCCCGCTAACTTTAGTTGTTTTGGACACTGACACCATGCCCTTGCTGCTGTCCGAGCATCTGCAATCGCAGCTTCATCTATTACTGCATGCGCTTGAAGACCTGCCCCTTCTTGCGCTACGACAACCACCACTGCGCCTATAGCATCTGCATGCAATGCTCGCGTTGCTGCCGCAGGTGCCTCTCTATGCGCAACAATATGAGTTGCTAACGCCATAGCCTCATGGATATTTACTGCATCACCTTCAAGCATTGCTCTAAACTTTTCAAAGGCCGTCTCTATTTCGGTTATCACCCTAGGACTCTCTACTGGCGCTGCCACTGCTACAGTATTATTGGCACTAGAACTAGCTGCGCCATCCCCCCCACCTGCACTGCCTGACCTAGTCTGTGACGCATGGGTAGGCGCTGCAATTGCAGATATACCTTCATCGCCTATAGCTAAGAAATCGCTGCTACTTGATGCCTCTAAAATTGAGTCAGATCCAGCACTTGAGATATGAGGCAAGCCGTGTAATGATGCTGGTATCTCTAATGCGCGCCTCTGTGCCGCCGCATCTTCCTCTACTTTCCTGACCTCGGCCAGGAATTGATTTAGCTCTATGTAAGGCAATAGTGCTTGAATTTTTTTTCTTTGCTGACCTGGAGAAAGCCCTGACGATGCCAATGCTGGTAACTCCAGTCCTGCTTGCCTTTCTGCAGCGCTCTCTTTCTCTGCTAACAATAAAAAATAGTGACTGACCGCCTCTAATTGCCCCGGAGTTAAACTATCCTTTCCGACTTCTAATAGTTGACGGAACGCGGTTACATTAGAAAACACAGCCAACTGCTGATAAGCCATCCCTAGCCCCTTAATTTAAATTACTTTAATACTCTATTATTTAGAAGAATACCATAATTTAAATTTTTTTTACAGCGGGTCACACAAGAAAGACTTGTACCGGGTTATCATAAGATTATTTGGGGGCACCCGTGGGTTGCGGACTCATTTCTTGTGGGGCTGGGGCACACGGTGCACATAAATTAACGTTACACCACGATGTGCATGTTCTGGCCCCAGATGATACTGCACCTACTACACCTGATGGCTCAAGCTCTTTTTTAACCTCAGCTACAAAGCCCTGCACTTGATCTAAGAGCGCCGCTAACTCTTTATTAGAATCAGGTGATGCACTATGTTGGATACATTTTTTCAATGCGGAAATCAAACTACCTAATTGATCAATATCAGCCGTGGGATTTTCACCATTACATATTTTTTTGAAAAGGCCTTTCAGTGATGCGTAGTTCATAGCCACTACAGATATAAATCCATTAGATGCCTTCATATCTGCCTGACCTACACTATGCGCATCTTTAGTATCAACGTTTGCAATCCCTGGAAAACCTGTAGATGCCGCTATGGCTATGGCAAAAAGAGTGATGGGGCGACATTGACATTTCAAAATAGAATGCACCAGATCTTCAACACCATTTCCTATGAAAGTAAAATTCAGGGGCAACGATGCCACAAATGCTGTCCATGCTACTACCTGCGCAAAATCCCCTGATGGCGCTATACTTGCGCCAAAGCCACGCATCAATGTTGCCAAATTTTCGGGGATATTTTCTTCTTGCCCGAGCGCATAATAGCCACCGGATGCAGCACCCACCGCTGTTCCACATACCGCTGCCACACTTCTTCTATAATCACGCTCTTCACCCAAAACACCACAACAGGCTGCAATACCCTTCAGTTTATTGCAGGCATTGGTTGGTAGCGTCCTAATACTATTCCAGACTAATATACTACGAATACAACAAAGCGCTGTCGCACACCCTGTAGCCGCATTTGAAATCCCCAACTCTCCATACGCCTTGATAGCACTAGCTGCTGCTGGTACTGCTCCAGCTACCGCCAACGGCACGGCTGCTAACGACAAAACATTTTCTGTGGTGCAAGGAGACGTACAAATACTCTGAGCTGACTCACAGGCACCCCTAAGGCTCGGATAAATTTGAGCGGCATTTGCTAGCATGCTCATAGCAGCAAAAAAATATGGCGCAGCTACGTATTGCCCTAAGAGTGGAATAGCTTTGACGGTTGCATAGGTTATCAGACCATACTGTAAAGCGAAAAATCCTGTTGCTGTTAAAAGCACCGTGGGCACAGCTGCTTTTTTCATATAATCATACGTAGAGGGGTCCCGTACAGCGGTATCAGGATTTAATAAAAGATTAAGCATTTTTCGAATATCGCCGAGAGCACCTTGCTTGCCGTGAATGCTCTCAATGGTATCTAGTATTTCTACCAAGCCTTTTAGCATTTGCGTTAACTTTAGCTCAATAGTATCTCCGCCACGAGGCCGCCTAACCAATTGTGGCCGTAGTGCCTCAGGGGCTGCTGATCCAGGACCCATAGCCTGCCTTACCACCCCCACGCTCTTATCTACATCACCACCTGACTCAACTGAAGTAGAACTCCCAGAATCTGCAACACTTATGACGCGCGGCACCCCTAAACTATCCGTAATTTTTGATTTAACTTCCTCAAATGGTGTAAAATCAAAATCAACTAAGGAGTTAACCAAATTTTCTTTTAAAGCTTTTACTTGTGATTGGGTTAATGCATCAATCATCTCTGACATAGCGCTAGGACTATCGGTTGATGCAGAGGCTACCACTACTGGCCCTGATGGTGGCGTTGACAAAAGTGGCTCACTTAACCCGCCCTCTTTGGCAACCCCTGTGGATGGCGCCTCCACCGCTGGCACCACAGCGCTATGATCAACCATGGGAAACACTCTTGAATATTCTGCGCGATACTTAAGCAATGCTGCACGCTCAGAAGCGTTTAACTCAGGGCTATCAGCAGACTGAAGTAACGCCATTAAATGATTAATCCAACCTGCAGATCCTGCTAACTCTACTACACTGCCCTCTTCTCTCGCTAATAATCCTTGCGCTGCCATCCTTAGCCCCTCAATTTAAATTATTACAAATATACGACATTATATCACTATTTAAAACTTTTTTCCACATAATTATACGCTACTTTACCTCAACCCCATATCCCAATAGAATAGGACCTTTGGTACTCAATAATCTGCAAAAACTCATGAATACTTATCATTTATTGATCATATTACCCATATTGTTACTAAGCGCCAAGCTTTTGGGCTTTTTATTTAAAAAGATCAATATCCCCCCTGTTTTGGGAGAGCTATGTGCTGGTATTGTTTTAGGACCGTCTTTATTGGGGCTCATCACCCCCGACAAAGTTCTAAATATACTTGCCGAGATCGGCGTTGTGTTTTTGCTCTTTGAGGTAGGCTTGCATACTAATGTTTCCCGCTTGCTCAATACGGGGAAAAAACCTGTGATTGTGGCTTTTATTGGCTTTATATTACCCATTATTTTGGGTTTTGGGATGGCGCGTTGCTTTGACTTTTCTAACCTTTGCGCGCTATTTATTGGTGGCACGCTCTCGGCGACCAGTATTGGCATTAGCTTAAGGGTGCTGGGTGATTTAAATAAACAACATACTCATGAAGCGCAAATTGTTCTAGGCGCTGCTATTCTTGATGATATCTTTGGCGTGCTGCTACTTTCCATCTTGTATAGCTTTGCCGTCCAAGGGACGGTTAGTCCACTCTCGGTCTTGATCCTTGGTAGTAGCACGCTCTTATTTATTTGGCTGGCGCCAATTTTTGCTAAAATCCTTTTTTGGTCGGCGACGCAATATGTTCCTGCTAAAGCGTTTACGCCGTTTTTGTTGTTTTTAAGCCTTTTGTTTATTTTTGTTTTTAGCTTAAGCGCTCATTGCCTGGGGGCACCGCCGATTATTGGTGGCTTTGTTGCTGGGATTGCTTTAAGCCGACAATTTGGCATCAAACTTAAAAACACCCAAAACTCCCAATGGATTCAGCGCTTTAACACGATGCTTAAAGTCGACAATACTTATTTTGCACGCCTGGAAAAACAAATCGCACCGTTTATTAAAATTTTTACGCCGATCTTTTTTGTCATGGTGGGTGTGTCTATCAACTTTCGGGAAATTCAAGGCTCATCAACTGGGTTTTGGCTCCTTGCCTTAAGCCTATTTGTAGTGGCACTATTAAGCAAATTTTTATCAGGATTTTTTATTAAAGAGCCACGCAAGCTTCAAACCCTTGTAGGTGTTGCCATGGTTCCGCGTGGTGAGGTCGGTTTGATCTTTGCCAGTCTAGGCTTAAGCGCTGGCATTTTTACGAGTGAGACCTATGCCTGCCTGGTATTCGTCGTGGCGCTTACCACTTTTTTGCCACCGTTTTTATTGCAATATTTATATCGCTAAAGAAAAAACACACCTAAAACCCGTCGTCCCTCTTCTCTTAAGAGATTAAAGGTACGTGCGGCCGATAGCGTATTCATCATTTCAATACCAATTTGCTTGTCGGCCAAGGGCTGTAATAGGGCATGATCTAAAAATTTTTGATGCGGGCCTGTGCCAATCAAAATTAACTCCGGCCTTAACTCTAAAATTATATTGATATGCTCAAGTGCTAAATCCTCTATTTGCTTAGGCAAAATGTCGGTTTTTAGCTGATCTTGAAAAATAATCACTGGCGCATCCAGGGTAAGATTGTTAATAAATAATTGCCCAGGCTCGTAGGCTTTAATAAAAAATGGCGCATTAGATTTACTTTCTTGAAAATGCATCATGCCCTCTTTTTTTTAGCGGTATGCCCGATCTTGTTCCCGATCTTTGGCAATTTGCGCTTCTTGCCAAGCGCCGATTGCCAACAATTTTTCTTTGGTCATGATATTTTCACCACGATGCTCAAAATGGTATTCTGAGACGCGAGTTTCAACAATCGAATCCACAGGACAGGATTCTTCACAAAAGCCACAGTAGATACATTTAAATAAATCAATTTCGTACAAGCTGGTGCGACGTGAACCATCGGCTTGACGTGGGCCGGCTTCGATGGTGATGGCGAGAGCAGGACATACGGCCTCGCATAATTTACAAGCGATACAGCGCTCTTCGCCATTTGGATAGCGCCTTAGGGCATGCAAGCCCCGAAAACGATTGGATTGCGGCGTTTTTTCCTCAGGGAACTGGATAGTGATTTTTTTGGTAAAAAAATGATAACCGGTTAAGCGCATCCCCCGGAGCAGCTCTAGCAAGAAAAAACTTTTGAAGACTCGTAACATAATCACTGTTCTGCTTTTATAACTCTTAGCCTATCTTAACAAAAAGCATTTTTTTTAACAACGTGCTAATGCTTGTCCTAAAATACCCCCCAGGACTAACACTCTATCATAGCGCTTGGCTTTTTTGTTAACATCTGGGAATATAGCGTTACTTTATCAATACGAGGATACGAGACGATGCGTTCAATATTATTATGGGCTGGAGCCATTTTTGTATTTGGCTGCCTCTGCGCATGTTCTTCTAAGTCGCATACGTTCGATGGCTATGTGGAAGGTGATTTTGTATATGTATCGCCTTATGTCAGTGGGCAAATCACTCAGCTTAATGTAGCACGTGGCGATACAGTCACGTTGGGACAACCCTTATTTGGCTTACAATCCACCACAGAATTAGCACAGCTGCAAGCAGCCCAAGCCGCAAAAGCCAATGCCGAAGCGAATTTACAAAACTTACAAAAAGGCGATCGCCCATCCGAACTCGCTGAAATTGAAGGACAAATTAAACAAGCACAGGCTCAGGTCATTTATACCCAGCAACAAGAGCAACGCTACAAAGCCCTGATCGCTGATGGTAGCATCGCTCAAGCCACTTTAGACCAAGCGATTCAAGATGCTGATAATGCTCGAGGTATGCTGAAACAATATCAATCCGCATTAAAGACCGCCCAACTTCCCGCTCGAAAAGACTTGATCCATGCGGCGCAAATGACGGTAAACCAAACTACAGCACAATTAGCCCAAGCACAATGGACCTATCAGCAAGCCATGGTAACTGCGCCCGTGAGTGGGCAAGTGATGGACATCTACCATTGGGTGGGCGAACAAGCGGTTGCTATGCAACCAGTTCTCGTGTTATTGCCGCCTGACAAAATTAAGACAGTATTTTTTGTCCCTGAGCCCTTCTTAAAGCAAATTCATTTAGGGGAGTCAGTCAGCGTAACTTGTGATGGTTGTAAGAGCAGCGCCTCCGCAGTGATCCGTTTTATTTCCCCTACAGCTGAGTACACGCCGCCCGTGATTTATAGCCGCAGCTCTGAGAGTAAACTCGTTTATCGTGTCGAAGCTTATTTTGACAACAATCCGACCGATTGGCACCCCGGACAACCGGTGATGATCACCGCCTCGACTGAGGGAGACGATGAATGAACGCCAATGAAGAGCTAGTCATTGACGTACGCAACCTGACCAAGCGTTTTTATGGCAAAGCCGTGGTCAATGGCGTGTCCCTGCAAGTTAAAAAAGGCGAAATTTATGGATTTTTAGGACCCAATGGCAGTGGCAAAACCACCACGATCCGCATGATTTGCGGCTTGCTCTCTGCTGATGGCGGCGAGGGTACGTGTTTAGGCTATCAAGTACTCACAGAGTCTGAGCTGATTAAGCAAAATGTTGGCTATATGACCCAAAAATTCAGCTTATACGATGATCTGACGATTAAAGAAAATCTTGATTTTGTCGCACGCATGTATGCTTTGCCCAATCGCAAAGCTCTAGTACAAGAGAGTATCGATCGCCTGGGGATTGGGCGTGAGCGCCAAAAACAATTTGCAGGGACTTTATCCGGCGGCTGGAAACAGCGTCTAGCGTTGGCTGCCGTAACTATTCATCAGCCCAAATTATTGTTATTAGATGAACCCACGGCAGGCGTTGACCCCAAAGCACGGCGCGATTTTTGGGATGAGATTCACAAATTATCAACGGAAGGCGTCACCACGTTGGTGAGTACGCATTATATGGATGAGGCCGAGCGCTGTGATCGCTTAGCTTATATCGCATACGGTAATATGCTAACCTCAGGCACGCTAGAGCAAGTGATTGCAGATGCTAAATTGTTTACCTGGGAAGTACAGAGTGACAATACCAATATTTTGGCCGCACAATTAAAGCAAGATCCGGTATTTACCCAAGTCACTGCGTTTGGTCGGGTCTTGCATGTTAGTGGGGTCAATGAGCAGGCTATGCTGGCATCGATTAAAAAATTTGAGGGCCAGGGCAGCCACTGGCAGCCTATTAAATCTAACTTAGAAGACGTGTTTATCCACTTTATGGAAACCCGGGAGGATAATTTTGCTTAAATTTTCTTGGCACCGTGTATGGGCGCTGATCGTTAAAGAGTTTATGCAGATGCGTCGTGATAGCGTAACGATCGGCATGTTAGTTGGCATTCCCCTGATTCAATTACTCTTGTTTGGCTTGGCCATTAATCTTAATCCCAAAAACTTACCGACGATGGTTGTCAGCGCAGATTACTCTGAATTCACTCGCACCTTTGTCACTGCCGTACAAAATACCGCGTATTTTGAGGTAGTCAACAATAATGCCACCGAGGCGCAAGCTGAAGAGGCATTGGCCACAGGCAAAGTGATTTTTGTGATCAATATCCCCGCAAACTTCACCCGCGATTTATTACAGGGCGCTCAGCCATCAATCCTGGTAACCTCTGATGCAACTGACCCTGGCTCAACTGGCAATGCCTTGTTAGCGATGCAAGTTTTATCGACACAAGTATTCACCAATCTCTTGCAACACAATGGCTTAAATTTTTTGAATAATAGTGCCGCGCCCTTTAATTTACTAGTACACACCAAATACAACCCCGAGGCCATCACGCAGTACAGTATTATTCCAGGCTTGATGGGTGTGATTCTTACCATGACCATGATTATGATTACGGGTCTTACCATTACGAAAGAGCGTGAACGCGGGACCATGGAAAATCTTTTAGCGATGCCGATTAGGCCGATCGAGGTGATGATTGGCAAAATTCTGCCTTATATTATTGTGGGCTATGGTCAGCAATTCTTGATTTTATTGACAGCGCTATATTTATTTGATGTGCCGTGTCAGGGTAGTATTAGTTTATTAATGTTGACCACCCTGCCCTTTGTTGCTGTTAACTTGGCCATCGGCTTGACCTTTTCTACCGTTGCCAAAAACCAACTCCAAGCGATGCAAATGACCTTCTTCTTTTTTCTACCCTCGATTCTATTATCAGGCTTTATGTTTCCATTCTACGGCATGCCTCAGTGGGCTCAATGGCTTGGCGAAGTATTTCCCTTAACGCATTTCTTGCGTATTGTGCGTGGCATTATGCTCAAGGGCAATGGCTTTCCCGAAATCTGGTGCAATCTTTGGCCGATTTTGCTGTGCTTATTGATCGTTGGGGTCCTTTGTGTCAAGCGTTATCGGCAAACTTTGGATTGATGACGTATCTGCAACATGATATTATTGCAATTACATGGCATTTCAGTAAAATGCTTCGACAAACCAAATGGATTGATAAAATGCATGATCTAAACTCACGAACTCACCAGGAAAATGTTGATGCTGCTGAAATTGATCTTAAAGAAATTACTCAAACCCTCATGGTGCATAAGTTTATTCTTTTGGCATGCTTGTTTGTGGGTTTTATTTTAAGCCTTACTTTTGCGATGTTGAAACCGACGCTTTACCAATCTTCTGCAATATTGCAAATCAGCGCGCAAAATAGCCCTACACTTACTCAATTTTCTACCATGGCTCCTTCTGCTACAAATGTGGCTTTGGCTTCCGCAGCTTTAAATGGTGATACTATTCGTAGCGCTCAAGCACAAGCGAAATTGATTACTTTAATGCAATCCAGCTATATTTTGCAGCCCCTAGTTTCTAGCCTGGCGCTCAATGTCAGCGTGACACCTAAATATTTTCCGCTTATGGGGCGCCGTATGGCCGAGCACTATCAAGGTAATGGTCTTGCGCCTGCGCGCTTTGGCCTCATGAGCTATGCTTGGGGGGGCGAGTCTTTGGTAGTTGCAGCATTTAATGTCCCCTCCCAGAGTTTCAAAGAAAAGTTCACACTAAAAGTGCTTGATGCTAATCATTACGAACTTTATAAGGATAGCGATCTTATCCTTGAAGGCATCGTTAATAAACCCGCTATGAGTGATGATGGCAAAATCAATATCCTCATTAGCAATATCACTGCACGGCCTAATACTGAGTTTTATCTGCGCCGTTATTCTGATACTGATATTGTGCAAGGCTTACAAAAAATGTTAACTATTAGCCCACTGACCTCGGGACCTCAAGATCCTAACAATACCGGTCTATTTCAGTTCTCATTAAAAAGCCCAGTTGCCTCAAATGCACCTACCATCGTTAATGCCATTGTGAGTCTTGCCTCCAAAAATAGTGCCAGCACCACAGCCAACGTGACCTTGCTATCACCCGCTACAGCGCCCAGTCAAATCCCTTCCCATATTTTTCTCATTGCGCTTGCAGGCGCCTTTGCTGGCTGTATCATTGGTGCATTGTTTATTTTTGTGCGCCATTCTTTAAATAGCGGCATCAGTGATCCCTATATGATTGAGCGCGAATTTGGCTTACTCACCCTTGCCCTGATCCCTTATTCTGCAGTACAGGCCAAAAATAAAAAGCTTTTTGATCAGAAAAAACTAAATACCCTACCGATCTTAGCAAAACTTGATAATAATGATCCCGTCATTGACTCTCTGCGTAGCTTAGGGGCAACGCTGTCACTTATGGCAGCTAATAAACAAGGGAAAGTCATTGGTATTAGCAGCGTTACCCCAGATACTGGCGCATCTTTTATTGCGCTCAATCTTGCTGCCACCCTCGCAGAATCAGGCAAAAAAGTGTTATTGGTGGATGCTGATATTCGCAAAGGCAGCTTATATCAATACCTTAAAAAGTCGCTGACCCCTGGTTTAAGCGAGTTACTTAGCGGCACTACCACCCTGGATCAAGCATTACACCCCACCGAATTTAAAAATCTTGATTTTATTAGCTGCGGCCTATACGCACAACCCACAGGCGATTTATTGCTACGTGATACTCTCCCTCAATTGCTGCATGACATCGAACAACATTATGACTTTGTGGTCATCGATACTCCGCCGATACTCGCAGTCTCTGATGCCTCCCTCATTGCCAAGCATTGTACGCTTAATTTCATTGTTGTGGCTGCCGCTAAAGTTCAAGGCTATCATATTGAAACCGTGGTTAAACAATTTGATAATCATGGTGTACCGCTGGATGGTAATATCTTTAATTTTAATGACCAAAATATCCAAGCGATTTCTAAGTACAGTCATCAAAAATATTACGCTCGCTACCATAGACAGGGCCTATGACTCCCTACCTTCGTGGACAAATTATTAGGGAATACGGCCAAACCCTCTTGGTAGAGGCTGATCAACATGTTTATGAATGTTTTAGCCGTAAAAATATTGCCACGACTACCGTCGGCGATTACGTGCTGATTCATACTTCGCTTAATACTCCCGTTATTGTCGAGCGGCTCCCTCGGAGCTCTATTTTGGCCCGTAGCGATCGCTATCATCCGGTGAAGGAAATTGCTGCGAACTTAACACAAGTGATGATTGTGCTTGCTGCTGCCCCACAGACTTCTGAAATTTATTTGGATCAATATTTGTGTGCGGCTGAGCTTGCGCGTTTACCAGTATTTATTGTGTTAAATAAAATCGACTTGCTTGATGATAGGAATGCCGCTATACGCACTGCTTTGGATTATTATAAAGCGATTGGTTACAATGTCGTCCCTATCAGCGTCGCTCAGCAACAAAATCTGCCAGCCTTAACTGCCTTATTAAAAGACCAAGCAACACTCATGCTGGGCGTCTCGGGTGTTGGCAAATCTTCTTTACTTAATCGGCTCATTGGTGGCGATGCGGCCGTTGGAGATATCTCTATCGCCAATCAGAAAGGCCAGCATACGACCTCAACCTGCTCTCTGTACCACCTGCCTTTTGGCGGTGAAATTTTTGATGCTCCTGGCATCCGAGAGTTTCACCTGACTGCTGCACAAAAGCCTGATCTTATTTACGGTTTTCGTGAGTTTAAGCCTTATCTTGGGCATTGTAAATTTCGTAATTGCAGCCATCAAAGTGATCCTGGCTGCGCCCTTGAACAAGCCGTGCTCGAGGGTACCATCAGCGAAGCCCGATTTAAAAATTATTTTCGCATTCTGAGCGCATAGCGCCTAAAACTTGCATTTTTGCGCCAAAACGTTATAGAATCTATCATTCCACGTCCTGGTGGCTCAGCTGGATAGCGCGTCCCCCTCCTAAGGGGAAGGTCGGCGGTTCAAATCCGCCCCAGGACACCAATCTTACCCCATGAACTCCGCTAACTCAAAACGCTTAGCCTTTGATGAGTGGGCTATTATGACTAAGCTGATTCGCCAAGAGACTCACAATCACTCTTTTTGACTACATAATAGCCATTATATGCTTTTTGTACAATAACACAATGGCTTAGTGATACCAATATTGATCCAAAGGTAGCAAGGCTTTAATCAAGCCATTCTTCAACAAGAATGCATTATAGGCCTGATATTCACTCCCTGAAATACTCGTCATTTTGGTGGTAAATTCAGAATAACTGGCGAGCCAGATGAGTGAATTTTGAGACTCGATGGTTTTGGAGCTAGACAACTCTTGCGGATAAGCCGCTTTTACTTTATTCCAAGCATCGATCGGATGCGCGCGTAAGGTCACCACACCTTCATTGAGCGCTTTCATAAACTTTTGCAATGTGGCTGGATCCATATGGCTTGGATCGGTAATTAATACGAGCTCAGCGTATTGTGGCACGCCATATTGTTCAGGATAAAAAACATTGGTTTGCACACCCTCAGCTTTGAGCTGTACTGGCTCTACATTACGCATAAAGCCATTCACCGCATCGACTTTTTTGGATAATAGCACTTGTGTTAAATCCATATTGACAGGCACTAAAGTGACCGATTTTGGGTCAACACCAGCGGTTTTTAGTGTCGTGTTAATCAATGCGGCATCTAAAGGATCACCACTATAGGCAATACTTTTTCCTTTAAAATCTCCCATAGTGCTAATAGGGCCTCCTGCTAACGAGGCCATACAACTTAAAGGCGTGGGAATCAAATTGGCAAATACTTTTAAGGGCATGCCCTGACTGATGGCAAGCATCATCTCTGGCTGATAATCAATGCCGATATCGGCCTGATGCGTTAAGACTAAATTTCTGGCACTCGACGTATTCGTGGGCTGAATAAATTCGACATTTAAACCTTGCTCGGCAAAGTAGCCATAGGAAGCTGCGACTAATAAGGGCGCATGATCAGGATTAATATACCAATCCAGCGCCACTTTGACATTGGTCGGCGCAGCACAGAGTATGCTTGAAACCCAAAATAAACAGATGCCCAAAACTTTTTTTAACATGCGATACTCCTGAATATTTTAAGGTAGCGCATCGACCTCTTTTGGTTTAGGCACAAATACATCCCTATCAAGGCCAAAGAGCACCGCCAAACCACCAGCGTTATAAATTGAAGAATAAGTACCGATCACAACACCGATCATTAAGGCGAGGGCAAAATAATGAATGCTGGGGCCGCCCAAAAGAAATAATACAAACACCACTAAAAACGTTAAGCTTGCAGTCATGATCGTCCGCGACAAAGTATCGTTGATGGCACGATTGACGACTTCAGTAATCGGCGCTTTACGCATCACCCTAAAGTTTTCCCGGATTCGATCATAAACAACGACAATATCATTGAGTGAATAGCCAATCACTGCTAAGACTGCTGCTAATGCGGTTAGATCAAAGCGAAATTGAAAAATTGAAAATACGCCAAGAATAACGATGGGGTCATGAGAGAGCGAGATGGCTGCACTCATGGCAAATTTGATTTCAAAACGTAAAGCGATGTAAATCATGATCGCGAGAATCGCCACCACCATCGCCAGCACGCCTGTTTGCGCCAATTCGGCCCCGACTTGCGGTCCAGTATAATTAATTTGAGTAATGTGCGCCTGTGGTACCGCCTGATTAAATTTACTGGTAATCGTTCCCTGTACTGCTTGATTGCTGCTTTGATCAAAGTTAGTAATATCTTGTTTAATATCTTTGGCAGAAAAGGTAATCATTAAATCTTTGGTGGAACCAAAAGTAATAACATCGGCATGCGCCAAGCCTGCTTGGGTTAAGGCATCTTTGACGTTACTAATATCTGGAGCCGTATCGAAGCTAGCCTGAATGGCGTAACCTCCGGTAAAATCCAGCCCCCAGTTGATGCCACGAATAAAAATTGAGAGCAAACAAACAGTAATTAAAATGGCTGAGAAGGTCCAGCTAATCTTACGTACACCCATAAAATCAATGTTTGTTTGTTTTTTAAAAAATTCCATGATTTTTATATCCCAATCGATAACTTTTTATTTGGATGTTTGCCATAAACCCAATTGATTAGCGCTCTTGAAATCACCACAGCGCAAAACATTGAGGTCACAATACCAATCATCAGGGTCACCGCAAAGCCTTTGATGGCACCGGTACCAATTGAAAATAGGATTAGAGCAACCATAAAGGTCGTGACATTTGCATCCAAAATGGTATTAAACGCACGCTCAAATCCCGTATGAATTGCAACAGCATTAGAGCTACCCTTGCGCAACTCTTCACGAATACGCTCAAAAATTAAGACATTAGAGTCAATAGCAATCCCCACGTTTAAAACAATCCCTGCAATGCCTGGTAATGAGAGCGTCGCTCCTGGCATCAACGACATCACAGCGACAATAAAAATTAAATTAAGCATTAAGCAAACATCAGCAATTAAACCAAACACATGATAATACATCGCGATAAACAAGATCACCAAGCCTAAGGCTACCACAACCGAAAGTGCGCCCATTTTAATATTTTGAATTCCGAGAGAGGGTCCAATTTGCTTTTCTTCAGCAATTTGGACAGGCGCGGGTAAAGCACCTGCTCGTATGGAAAGCGCTAGGTTTTGTGCAGTACGCTGGGTACCAATCCCGCTAATTTGAAAATGATTACTTAATTGAGCTTGGATGGTCGCAACATTAATCACCGTCTGGCTAACATTGTTGGTATTCACGACTTTGCCTTTAATCATTTGCTGGGAAAAATTACTTTCAACCATGACAAAGGCCATAGGGTGGCCAATGTTTTGCCCAGTGATTTGACTAAAGTAAGCGACCTCCGGCCCCTTTAAACTCACTTGTACAATGGGCGAGTTCGTTTGGGAATCATAACCCACAGAAGCATCAGAAATGGCATTACCCGTGATAATTACGTTATTATAGAGAACCACTGGATGACCTTGTTGATCAAAGTATAGCGATGAGCCAGGTGGAATAATATTAGTTTTTGCGGCCTGCACTGGGTTCACGGTATCATTAACGAGCATCGCCTTTAAGGTTGCAGTACCACCAATAATTGCTTTTGCTCGGGTTGCATCTTGTAGGCCTGGCAACTCTACGACCACTCGGTCATTACTCTCTTTGGCAACAGTCGCCTCAGCCACACCTAACTCATTGACGCGATTACGCATCACTTCAAGAGTTTGCGCGACAGCATTGTCTTCTAATGTTTTTAATACTTGCGGCGCTAAGGTTCCTGTTAAATTTGTACCTATACTTGTTAAGGTTAAATCTTGATAATTACTTTGCATAAAAGTTTTGGCGGCGTTTAAATCATCCGCACTTCTAAAGGTCACAAGCAGATTATTCTCATCATCAACGCTAACATTGGCATAGTGAATATTATTGACTCGCAAGTCATTCATGAGATTTTGTGCATCCGTCTGCATATGATTTTGAATCAATACCGTCATATCGATGTTAAGTAGAAAATACATGCCGCCGCGTAAATCTAAACCCAATTTCATGGGATTCGCATTTAAGACTTGCAACCATCTAGGGGTATTGGGCATGAGATTTAAAGCCATGACATAGCTATCTTCAAGCATCGGCTTTAAGGCCTCTTGCGCTGAGAGCTGATTGTCCGTCGATGAAAACTTTATAGTCACATTATTTTGATCAGAGCCAATGCTGGAATAGATAATGCCATTATCGGCTAAAGTGTTTTCAATGTTACTGACCAACCCCAAGGTTACGCCCGAACCGTCGACCGATGAAATCTGGATCGCCGGGCTTTCGCCATAAATATTAGGCAGTGCATAAATAAACGCCCCGACCGTTAGAAGCGTTATTAAGATCCACTTCCATAGCGGCGTGACGTTTCTGACTCCTGGAGTTACTTTGGCTTTATTAAACATGCCTAGCCTTATTTAACATCCGTAGTATCGGAAGACACTTTAGGCAACAAGCTTACAATGGCCTGTTTTTGAAATTTAACCGCTACGTCTTTTGCCACCTCTAACTCAACAAAATTATTGTCAATTTTAGTGACGGTGCCGCACATACCGCTCGTTGTTAAAACTTCATCACCTTTTTGTAAAGTACTTAATAAATTACGCTGGTCTTTGGTACGCTTGGCTTGTGGGCGAATTAGCAAGAAATAAAATACCACCATAAATATAACTAACATCACAAGCGATGGCAAACTCGAACCTTGCTGAGGTGCCGCCGCTACTGGCGCTGCTGCAAATGCAGGCAAACTCAAAACTGATAAACCGATCACACCTAAAAACTTTGTCATGATTACTCCTATTAGATTAAACTCGGGCCCCAATTTACAGGTTTCTTGGTCTTTTCGCAAGTGCTCACTTAAGCAAAAACATCTTTCAAACCACTCTATGCTAGGCCAAAAAGTGTATATTATCTTCCCCAAAAGCCTTTTTCATGCGACAATGAGCCGATTAAAGTAAGGAGATGTTTGATTATGGCACGTATTGCGTTAAGTAAAGAAGAAGTGATGATGGCATTTGAAAAGCTAATTACCGATGGCACGACCCCTAGTGCCGAGAATATTCATGCGCTTTTAGGCAAAGGCTCGATTGGTACAATCAATCGATTTATTAAAGAAATTATTGACGAGAACAACCAATCCTTGCTTTCAGGTCGCAGCCCTTCTGATACCTCCCCTGCAGAACAAAAAGAAGAAAATTTTGATACCCCAGCTTTTAACAAGCCCAAAGCTGATGCGACACTTGACCTTCCCTTCGACCCGCCCGCTAGCGTTGGCAATGAAGCAGCACCTGCCTCTGAGGCTTCACGCGTTAGGGTAGCTGATGCACCTGCCTTTGAAGTGAAGCGCCGTCCCCATGAGGAAAGACGCCATCAAGAACCTGAGCTTGTTGAGCCTCCGCTTGAGTCGCTTTCTGAAGAGACCTTAACAATTAAAGTGCGTCGCCTTGAATCTATGCTCTTAAAAGAACAAGCACGCCGCGAAGCCTCTGAACGCACAGCGCTTGATACTCAAAGATATGCTGATAGCATTAAAGAGCAAGTTTCTGAGCGTATCGGCGATGTCCGCCAAGCCATGGAACTCGTTATCGAGCAACTCAAACAGCAGCTTAAAGAACAAAAGCAAAATTATGAAGCAGATCTTAAGTTTTATCGTGAGCAATTGGATAAAGCGAATAAAAAGCTAACTGAGCTTTTGGCGTAATTTTCAAATTAAATTGGCCTAAGCTCAGGCGTCAGCGCCACGCGCTCGTCAAAGACGTAACAAGCGCCTTCGTAGTGCGCATCTCGGCATTCTTTGAAGTAGTTTAAAATCCCGCCTTCAAGCTGATACGCTTCTTTGAATCCCGCTTTTTTCGCCAAAGGAGCTGCCTTTTCGCAACGAATACCCCCAGTGCAGTAAAATACTGCGGGCTTGGCTTTGATATCCTCACTCAAATTTTGTAGCGCTGCTTCAAAACTTTTAAATTCATTTAAGTGAATATCCAGGGCGTTTTCGAATTTCCCCATGGTTAACTCATAATCATTACGGGTATCAATAATCACAAAATCTTTACCCTCCTCGTACCAGCGCTTTAAGTCTTGCGGGCTTAAATTAGGCGCAGTCTCTTGCAAAGGACTCACAGCACCTGGCACCAAAGCCTGCTTAATCTTAACCAGCATACGCTTAAAAGGCACAAAGTCAGATTCAGAGTATTTAAATTCAATGCTGCTAAACTCTGGAAAAGCGCGCAGCCATGTTGTAAAAGCATCGATGGCCGCAGTTTCACCCGCAAGCATAATATTCACTCCCTCGTGACTAAACACCACCGTGCCTTTCAAGGCCTGACTTTGACAAAAAAGCTTGCAACGTTCCTGCCAAGATTCAAGTTGATCTAAGTTCACAAAGGCATAGCCTGCGATATTGATAATTGCGCCCATAATTATTCTGAGTGAAAACTTTTGGCTATTGTACCATAAAGAAAGCTCATTTTGTAGGGGCCTTTCCGAGATCCTTTGGGGCGCTGGTTACGTTGGGACTCCCTGCTCTGGCTTATTATGACTTGCTGTAATATACTGCCGCTGATACAGGAGTAAAACGATGACCCCAGTCAAAAAAATTGGACTCTTAGGTGCGACGGCTATTGTTGCCGGTAATATGATGGGATCAGGGATTGCCCTCCTTCCTGCTAATTTAGCTGCTATTGGCTCTATTACTCTGATTTCTTGGCTGATCGCCATTGTTGGCGGCTTAGCACTTGCTTATCTATTTGCGACTCTAGGAACAACTAATCCACAAGAAGGTGGGCTTGTCGCTTATGCGGGTGAGGTTTCTCCAATTTTGGGCTACCAAACTGGCGTCTTGTATTTTCATGCTAACTGGATTGGTAATTTGGCCATTGCGATGACGGCCGTTTCGTATCTCTCAATTTTCATCCCCGCACTCACGCATGCTGTCCCTGCCGGGCTTACCACGATTGGCGTGATCTGGATTTTTGCAGCGCTTAACTTATTAGGCGCTCATTGGATTGGGCGCTTGGCTGGGATTGGCATTACTGTCTTAATGATTCCCATTGTGATCACCGCGATTGGTGGCTGGTTTTTCTTTCACCCTGAAACCTTTCATGCTAATTGGAATATCTCGGCCAAAAGCGATAGCCGCGCGGTCATGAGCGGCGTGCTATTGTGTATTTGGAGTTTTATTGGGGTTGAATCAGCCTCTGTCGATGCCAATGTCGTCGAAAACCCCAAACGTACGATTCCTATTTCAACCCTAGCAGGAACCTTTATTGCCGCTTTGCTCTATCTGCTTTCAACGACAGTGATGAATGGCATGTTTGATGCCAAAACACTATCAAGTTCAGGCGCGCCCTTTTCGCTCGCGATTAATACCATTATCGGGGGGCATGACATGAGCACCGTTGTCTCGATCATTACCGCTTTTGCCTGCCTCACTTCGCTTAGCTCTTGGATGCTGCTCGTAGCTCAGGCTGGCGCTAGGGCTGCCCACGATGGCAATCTTCCTGCGATCTTTGGCAAGCTTAATGCCAAAAATATCCCAGCACAAAGCATTATTCTTACAACAACTTTTATGAGCCTACTCATGCTGGCATTAACGCTGCTGCATCAAAGCTCTGGCCAAGTATTTGGCGAAATTATTTCTATTGCTGTACTACTTACCATTTTGCCTTATTATTATTCGGCGCTGAATTTGATTCATAGCACGCAACATCGGGCTAAGACTTTTCTAAAAATGACCTGCGGCTTGATTGTAACTCTGTTTTGTTTTATGGCACTTTTTGGTGCTAGTGAATATGCACTCTTAGCGACCACGCTATTATCTTTAGGCTGCCTTATTTTTTATGCTAAATCAGATCACCATCCCGATAAAACTCAATAACTGACAGGATTGCCATGGAAATACTAAGCCTCTATGCAAAAGAACCCGACAGCAATAAGCAACGATTCATTGATGAACTGCATCAAGCGCTTGGTCAACAAGGCTTTCATGTCCAGAGCTCACACCAATTAATCGAAGCTTTAGATATCCTGGCCGAAAATCCTAATATCATGGCATTTCTCTTTGACTGGGATCATTTTGATTTGCAATTTTTAACAAAGCTTGCTGATACCACTGATACTTTACCAATCTTTGCTTTCACTAATCGCCATTCAGTTTTGGATATTAACCTCGCTGAACTACAACTGAATATCGATTTTTTACAATATGATGCGGGCTTGGTCAATGATGATGCTCATCGGGTTGCCCTCTCGATTCAAAGTTATAAAGATGCTCTGCTGCCACCTTTTACCAAAGCATTGATGAACTATGTCGAAGAAGAAAAATACACCTTTT
The DNA here is from genome assembly GCA_903870015.1 of uncultured Thiotrichales bacterium. Taxonomy (GTDB): domain Bacteria; phylum Pseudomonadota; class Gammaproteobacteria; order Francisellales; family CACEW01; genus CAIQBE01. Next base: position 69,517 of record CAIQBE010000002.1, on the reverse strand, counting down.
GCACCCCAGGCCATTTAGGCGGGACTGCTTTTCAAACCTCGGCTGTAGGCTCGCTCTTTCATGATTTTTTTGGCAGTAATATTTTTAAGGCTGATGTGTCCATTTCTATTCCAGAATTAGGTAGCCTACTGGATCACTCAGGCCCGCATCGCGAGGCTGAGAACTTTGCTGCCTCTGTCTTTGGGGCTGAGCGCACTTTATTTGTCACAAATGGTACATCGACCGCCAACAAAATTGTCGGCATGTTTGCAGCCCGTGATCAAGACACCGTACTTGTCGATCGCAATTGCCATAAATCCATCGCCCATTTCATGATGATGACCGCCGTTAAACCCGTTTATCTTAAACCAACCCGCAATGCCTATGGTATTTTGGGTGGCATTCCCTTAAAAGAATTCAAACGCGTACTGGCAGGCCTAGATACCACGCCTGCTTACGCCGTAATTACTAACTCCACTTATGATGGCTTATTTTATAATATTCAAGAAATTGCCCATGCCCTAGCGCAAGTTCCGACGCTACATTTTGACAGCGCCTGGGTGCCTTACACGGCGTTTCACCCAATTTATCAGGGCAAGTTTGGCATGAGCATTAAGCCCCTCAAAGGTCAGACTATTTTTGAGACCCAATCTACCCATAAGCTGCTTGCAGCATTTAGCCAGGCCTCGATGATTCATGTCAAAGGGCCTTTTGATGAAGAAGTCTTAAACGAAAGTTATATGATGCATACCTCGACCAGCCCTTTTTATCCGCTTGTAGCCAGCTGTGAAATTTCGGCGGCAATGATGCAAGGCAAAAAAGGCCGAAACTTGATGACCAAAAGCTTGGAACGTGCCTACCACTTTCGCCAGGAAATTAACCAGCTCCATGATCATGCCAAAGGCTGGTACTACAAGGTCTGGCAGCCTGAAGCTATTGATCGTTTAGCTTGCTGGGAGCTACAACCCAAAGATGCATGGCATGGCTTTCATGAGCAAGAGCCTGATCATTTATTTTTGGATCCGCTTAAAGTGACGCTGCTTTTGCCGGGCCTAAATCATGACGGCCTTGAAAAGACGGGCATTCCCGCGGCCATTGTATCTCTGTACCTAGATAAGCATGGAATTATTGTGGAAAAAACTGGCCCTTATTCGATGCTGTTTTTATTCAGCATCGGCGTTACTCAAGCCAAAGAAATGAAACTGCTCTCGGCGCTTAATCATTTTAAAGAAGATTTTGATCAAAATCTGCCAATCAAAGATATGTTACCCAGCCTGTATCAACAGCACCCGGAGTTCTACGCCACGATGAAGATTCAAGAACTGGCGCAGAACATGCATACGCTCATGTCCCAACGTAATCTCTCAGATCTCATGTATCGCGCTTTTGAAGTATTACCAACCCAAACCCTGATTCCCCATGAAGCCCACCAGGCTTTATTGCGCGGCAAGACCAAGACGGTGCGTATTGCAGATATGATTAATCAGACGAGCGCCGTAATGATTTTACCCTATCCTCCAGGTATCCCATTGATTATGCCTGGAGAAACTGTAACTGAGACCGCCAAAGAAGTTCTAGACTATCTGTTACTGTTACAAGACCTAGGCCGCGCCTTCCCAGGCTTTGAGGCTGATGTGCACGGGGTTGTGGTTGATGCCGAGGGCTTTTTTACGGTAAAAGTGATTGCCCAGCCTTAAATTTTGCTTGCTAAAAATTAGATAAAGCGTTAAAATACGGCCAATTTATGGTGTCTTATATAGGATAAGATGGCGATAAAGGGTAAATTTAAGGACATAACATGAAAGCAGATATCCATCCAGAATACAAAGCCATGAAAGTGAATTGCAGCTGCGGTAACACATTTGAGACTCAGTCAACACTTGGCAAAGATTTGCACGTTGAAGTATGTAACAAATGCCATCCTTACTATACCGGTGAGCAGCGCGTGGTTGACACCCAAGGTCGTGTTGATAGCTTTGCGACTCGTTTCGGTAATTTCGGCGCTATGGCTCGGAAAAAGAAAGAAGATAAATAATCTATGAAGCAGACGCACTCATCCCTGATCATCATCGGTATTGCTGGTGCTTCAGGGTCGGGAAAAAGTCTGCTTGCCACCACGATTGTTGATGAGCTTGGCTCTGACAAAGTAGTGGTGATCTCTGAAGATTCTTACTACAAAGACTTAAATCATTTAACCATAAAGCAACGCGCGAAGGTCAACTTTGACCATCCCGATGCTTTTGATCATGCGCTGTTGCGCGAGCATTTAAAAAAGCTCAAAAATGGCGAAGCGATCGATGTCCCCATTTACGACTTCACCACCCATACCCGCTCTAAAAAAGTTCGTCATATTACAAGCGATAAGAGCATTATTGTGCTTGAGGGTATCTTGTTATTCGTTGATACCAAACTCCGCAACATCATGGACACGTGTTTGTACATGGATACAGCTCTTGATATCGCCTTTATCCGCCGCTTAACTCGCGATGTCCTCGAGCGCGGCCGCACCATGGAATGCGTGATCAAGCAATACGAAACCACCGTCCGCCCTATGTTTATCAAATATGTCGACCCATCTAAACGCTACGCAGATATCATCATTCCTAATGGCGGCAAAAATCGCATTGCCATTGATATGATTAAAGCAAAAATGAAAGAGCTGTTGTAGAACCGAGCTTGTCTCTATTTTTGCCAACTGCTAATATGTGGGATTAAACTCATAGAGCAGATTTCTTATGAATACTTCACAAAAGTTGGCAAAACTACGTAGCCTAATGCAGCAACATCATCTGGACTTTTATGTTGTTCCAGGCGCTGACCCCCATCAAAATGAATATGTGTCTGCGCACTGGCAGCGTCGTAGCTTTATTTCTGGCTTTACTGGTAGTAATGGTGATGCGATTATTGGGATTGATGAGGCTTATTTATTTACCGATGGCCGCTATACCTTGCAGGCAAAATTAGAGCTGGATCCAAAATGTTTTACCCTATTTGAATACCCCCAAGGTCAGGCGTCATCGCTGAATGCCTTCTTAGTGAAACATGCCGTCAATAAGCGCGTGGGCGTTGACCCTAGTACCTTAACGAGTGCGGATGCAAATAAGCTGATAGTCGCATTTGCTAGTATTAATGCTGAGCTTGTGTTTACTTCAGATAATTTGATTGATGCTTTTTGGGAAGAACGTCCAGCCATTAACCATGCGCCCGCTTTTGCGCATCCGCTTAACTTTTCCGGTGTTGATGTTTCAAGCAAATTAAAAGCTTTACGTGCTTATATGCAAGAAGAATCCTTGCAATATGTAGCGCTTAATGAGCCGACAATCATTGCCTGGCTGTTTAATATTCGTGGCCATGATGCTGCCGATACACCGATTATCTTTAGCTATGCTTTGGTCTCGCTGACTGATGCGCAAATTTATATTGATGAACAATCTTGGACGCCTGACTTTAAAGAATATTGCCAAGATAGCCATTTGCAACTTTTGCCTTATGCGCAATTTTACCCTGATTTAGCGCTACTCAAAGACACGACTGTTGGCCTAGACATCGAAGCCAATGCCCTGATGGGTGAGGCGCTGCGGCATAATAAAATTAAAAATGTGCGCCTTCCCATGACCCTGGCGCGAGCATGTAAAAATCAGCAAGAATTACAAGGAATAATTGATGCCCATATCGAAGATGCTGTCGCTTTGGTACGCTTTTTTGCGTGGCTTGAAAACCACTGGCAAGGCCAAACAGAAGTCTCAGCAAGTGATAAACTTTTTGAGTTTCGTAAACAAGGACCTAATTTTTTTAGCTTAAGCTTCCCTACGATCGCAGGCTTTAAAGATCATGGCGCGATTATTCATTATCGTGCCGAGCCCAAAACTGCGCACAAGCTTGGCAATGATGGCCTATTTTTATTGGATTCGGGCGGGCAATATGTTAACGGCACGACCGATGTCACTCGTACTTTGCACTTAGGCACGCCTACGGCTTTTGAAAAAGAGTGCTATACCTTGGTACTCAAAGGCCATCTTGCCTTGGGTAATACGCCCTTCCCTCATGGCACCCGTGGTGAGCAGCTCGATGGCCTAGCACGGCAATTCTTATGGCAGCAAGGCTATAACTATGCCCATGGTACGGGCCATGGTGTCGGCGCTTTTTTAAATGTGCATGAAGGCCCCCATCGTATTTCTACAGGTGCCACGACCACTGCGCTTATGCCCAATATGATCACGAGCAATGAGCCTGGCGTTTATTTTGAAGGGCAATTTGGGATTCGTATTGAAAACTTATGTTATGTAAAGCTTGCTGATATTGAGTCTAAAACCGGCCATACGTTTTATGTGCTCGAGAATCTAACGCTGGTGCCTTACGCCAGACATTTGATTGATGTTGCGCGCTTAAGCGCTGATGAAATTAACTGGGTGAATGCGTATCATCAGCGTATTTTTGACACTCTGGCACCGCGTTTGGATGCCGAAACTAAGGCTTGGTTGGCAGGGGCCACAAAAGCGCTATAGCCGTCACACTAAACTCCCCAACTGAATCAAGGGCTGATAGAGTGCGTACATAATCAGCCCCACCACCCCACCTAATACTACCATCATGAGCGGCTCGATCAGGCGGGTGATTTTATCGAGCAGGCGCATGAGCTCTTTATCATAAATATTGGCGATCTTTAAAAACTGTGCTTCTAGGTAACCTGTGGTTTCGCCGATTTTTAAGAGCTGCAGCATCAATGCCGGGAATTCGTGTTTTTTAAAGGCGGCGACGACGCCTTTGCCGCGATTGATATCCAATATGACTTCTTGCACCTGCTCATGTAAACATGGATTTAGACTTAAAGGTGCGCAGAGATTTAACGCCTGGGTTAAGGTTAAACCGGCTTTTAGGCATAGGGATAAATTGCGACATAACAACCCCAAATCTCGGAGCCGAATTAATGCTTTTAGTCCGCGAATTTGGGTGATTTTGATGAGCATTTTTTGCTGATATTTATGCTTTTTAAAAATATGCCGCAACCCCATGAATACCAAGGCACAAAAAAGCATGTTTAACCACCAAAAATTGTGTAATTCAGCGCTTAAACTTAAGAGCACTTGAGTGGCTAAGGGTAAGGCGCTGGGAGTTTTCGCAAAAAAACCGGCGTACTGGGGTACGATAAACCAGAGCAAGCCAAAAACCACAAAAGCATTAATGCACAATACTGTTAAGGGATAAAATAATGCTGCGGTGATTTTGCGCTTTAGCTCCATTTGCGCCTCGAGCATACGCGATACATCTTGCAAAACATCGCCCAAACGACCACTGACCTCGCCTAACTCAATTAATGTCAGATAAAATTTGGGAAAAACCTCTGGATAACGCTTTAAGCTAAAATATAAACTCTTGCCACGATTGATGTTATGCTCGATGTTTGTAAACATGGCTAATTCATCCTCGTGAAATTTACCTTTAGCCAACAAACCAAAGCTTTGCGACAATGGAATACCGCTTTGATACAGCAAAGTTAGCTGTTCGGTAAACTGCCAGAGAAAATTTTTGGTTTTTTGAGGCATTTATATCACACGCTCGACTTCGACTATACTCGTTAGCCCTAGTTTTACTTTTTCCAACCCTGCAGCGCGCATATTCATATAATCAGGTGGCCGAATATCCTGCAAATTACCAAAGCGCTTTTCTTCGACATGGATCAGCTCAAAAATACCGGTTCGGCCCTTAAAGCCATCAAAACATTGCTCGCAGATGTTGCCATTGCACACTACACAAAAATGCCGAATCAAGCGCTGGGCTAATAATAAACGCACGCAACTCAATAAATTATGCCGCGGTACGCCGATATGTTCTAAACGCAGCAAAGAATCCCAGGCACTATTGGCATGCACGGTAGCCAAGACCAAATGCCCGGTTTGTGCGGCATTGAGTGCTACCTCGGCTGTTTCTAAATCGCGGATTTCACCAATCATGATGATGTCTGGATCTTGCCTTAAGATCGAGCGCAAGACTTTATGAAATTCAAGCCCGGCTTTGTTATTGACATGGACTTGATTCACACCCGACAGCACCAGCTCGACCGGATCTTCAATGCTAATCAGATTGTGCGTTTCGTTATTTAAAAAATTGAGCATGGCGTATTGCGTTAACGTTTTACCACTGCCCGTGGGCCCACTCACTAAAATCAAGCCATGGGGTTTGACCAAAACCTGCTGCAACTCTTTTATCTGCGCTGGTAATAAGCCTAACTCCTCTAGCGTAAGTACTTTTTCGTTTAAATTCACCAAGCGAATCACAGCCTTTTCAGCATTCAGCGTTGGGCAAATGCTTAAGCGATATTCCAACTTTAAGCCATTGATTAGGATATGAAAGCGTCCATCTTGCGGTAAGCGCCGCTCGGCAATATCAAGCTCAGCCAAGACTTTCAGCCTTGAAATCAAAGGATGCGTTAAGGCTACAGGAAAGCTGATCAAGGTTTTGAGAAACCCATCGACGCGCAAACGCACCCGCCCGTTTTGGCCCTGAGACTCCAGATGAATATCTGAGGCCTTTTGATCATAGGCATAATGCAAAATCAGCTCCAGAAATTTGGGCAACCCCGCCTCAGAGCCCTCTTGCGCCAAAGCGTGAATGTGCTCTAAAATCTTTTTCATCTCCGACATATTATTCAGCGGCTTAAGCAGCGGTGCAATTATGAGGCGCGTAGGCCGCTAAACCACTACCTGAAGGATAAGTACATTGCCAATTTACATGACCATTAGCAGCATTATATGTTCCGGTCCAAGTGAGAGAGCCTAAATTATCGGCTAAGGCTGCAACGACCTGCGCTGTGGTATTGCTCGTTCCGGTGACATCCACACTAACCACATCATTAGAGCCATCTACGATATCGTTACTTTGCATATTGAGCACGGCGTTACTGATATTACCGAGCCCGCCATTATGCATCATGGCGTATTCAGTCACGGCCGTGCGCACGGGATCGGTGATAACCACCGCAGATACAGCCCGACTTCGATTGATGTATTGGCTATAGGCGGGAATGGCAATTGCCGCTAGCACTGCCATAATTGCAATCACGACCATGAGTTCTATTAAGTTAAATCCAGATTGTTTTGACACTTTTTTGCTCCTTGCGTTGATTAATCTATTGATCAATTTATCATTAGTTTATTTTGCAGTCAATAGCTGTATTAGCATTATACCCATTGCCGCAATTGCCAAGGCTGGGCCAAAGGGAAAGCAATGCTGCTTGAGGCTTTCACGCGATTGGTAGATGCTTAAAAATAACGCCCATAATAAATTTAATAAGGCTGCTATCAAAGTCACTTCTGGCAATACCTGCCAGCCCAGCCAAGCGCCAATGGCCCCTAATAATTTAGCATCCCCCTGCCCCAAGCCTTCTTTTTTACGCACGTAAAAATAAATTCGGCTAATGCTAAAAAAACTCACATACCCTAAAGCAGCGCCAAGAATCGCTTCACTTGGCGTCACAAAAATACCGTAGGCATTACACAATAGCCCAATCCACATTAGGCTGAGCGTTAATCTATCTGGTAGCAATAGAACTTTAAAATCAATCCAACTCAGCCGTAAGAGCAAGACTACAAATACCAAAAATAACACCCAAGACATCAAACCAAACCTTAGATCAAATAAAATACATTGTAATTTTGGATTAAATAATAAGCAACTATTTTTTTAATGAAATTTTCAAAAAGTTCACGTACAATAAGTAAAATTTAACTCGGAGAAACTCATGGCGAAAAGTGCAGGCGACGGGCAATGGCGGTGGCTTTGGCTTACCTTTGCAGTGATTGTGTTAGATCTTGGCAGTAAGGGGGTTGCTAGTTTTTACATCAACCAACTCGTTCCCACGCAAGTAACTTCTTTTTTAAATTTAGTCCTGGTGCATAATACTGGCTCGGCTTTTGGTTTTTTAAGCACGCAAAATGGCTGGCAGCTTTGGCTGTTTATCGGCATTGCGCTTGCGGTGACGATTCTGATTCTTACCTATCTTTGGCGTGCGACCATGCATCCTTTTGCCGCTGCCGCATTAAGCCTTATCCTTGGTGGCACGATTGGCAATCTTTGTGATCGCATTGTCAATGGCTATGTGATTGATTTTATCGACCTTCACTTTAGAGATTATCACTGGCCCGCGTTTAATGTCGCAGACTCTGCGATTGTTATCGGCGCGATATTAATTTTGCTTAGTGCATTTAGGCCTGAATAAGTGATTGAAGTCGGCTCTATCGTCACCATGCACTTTGATGTGCGCCTTAAAGATGGCTCAGTTGCGGAGAGTACGCGCAATATTGGCGCGCCTATGACCTTTCAGGTAGGTCATGATGATTTCTTTTCAGAAAAGTTAGAGCAGCAACTTTTAGGCCTAAACATCGGCGCCAAACCTAAAATTATGCTAATGCCTGAAGATGCCTTTGGCCCTGCCCATCCTGCAAATATTTATCAAGTGCCACGAGCGCAATTTAAAGGGGAGCTAGCTAACCAACTCGAAGTAGGCTTGATTATCAACTTTACTCAGCTCGATGGCCGCGATATTCCTGGCGTGATTCGTGAGCTAGATGCGCATGAAGTCACCGTTGATTTTAACCACCCCCTTGCAGGGCAAGTCGTGCTTTTTGACATTGAAATTATTGATGTTAAGCCAAAGCCATGAATCCCCGCTTTTACTTCCCTCAAAAACTGCTTGCCCACAATGAAGTATCACCCCCTCCAGAACTAGTGAATCATCTGCGGGTATTGCGCTGCAATGTCCATGATGAAATCACCTTATTTGATGGTCAAGGCACGCAAATCTCCGCAAAAATTACTGAGATCACCAAAAAAAATATCTTGCTGCAATTGCAGGATGATCTACAGATACAAACCCCACCTCAATTAAAACTACATCTCGGCCAAGCCCTCTGTCGCTTTGATCGCATGGATTTAATTTTGCAAAAAGCCGTTGAGCTCAATGTCAGTGAGATCACGCCTCTATACGCTGAGCGCAGCCAGGGTCGCCTCAAAAGCGAAGCCCTTGAACGCAAAATGCAGCACTGGCAAGAGATTATGACCAGCGCCTGTGAGCAATGCCAGCAAAATTATTTACCCAAAATCAACGCGCCAATGCTAATCCAAGAATGGCTTGCACAAACTCAAGCTGACTTAAAGCTACAATTTGTTCTCGAACGCGCCATTTCATTAAAATCATGTACCACAATACCAGAATCTTGTGCACTCTTGATTGGCCCTGAGGGTGGATTGACTCCACAGGAAGAAAACCTTGCGGACCAGGAGCAATTTACTAGGATCACTTTGGGCGAGCGGGTTTTACGGGTTGAGACTGCGGCGATATTGGCTTTGGGGCTGATTAATTATCAGTTTAGTTATTAACACTTGCTTACCGGGGTAGAAAATGACTCATTTTGTTATATTTTGCAAATCGTATCGAAATGATGTTCTGCGGGTCAAAAAACTACTCGAGAGTCTTCCTCCATTTAATAAGGATAAAATACCATTCCATCTCTCTGTCCCTCGGGCTGATCTTGATATTTTTAAGAATTACATTCACTCTGATTATTTAGCACCATCTCATTTGGGAGAATTCTATCTTTTGACCGATGAAAAAATCATTAGTTCCAATTCACAATTGTCGCTCGATGAATACTATGCTATGCCAGGCTCTATTTCTCAGCAACTGATAAAAGCAGAGGCCTGGCGAAAGATTGGTTGCGATAATTATTTGTGCATTGATGCAGATAGCTATTTTACAAAAGAATTTTCCTTGGCTAACTTTATGCATCCGAGCGGTCACCCTTATTCGTTAATGCACGATGCCAATGATCTACTAGATGAGGCACTTCAAAAAAAGAAGCACAAGGTCATCGCTAACTTTAAAAAAGATTGTCAGATCATGAAAACCGAATTTGAGCGTGAAGGCCCTGATTATGACTTTGGGCCAACGCCAGTCATTTGGTCTCGACTGGTGTGGGAATCCCTAGAAAAGCTGCACTTAATGCCGCGCAAAGAATCTATCGCCCAAGCGATGGTACGTTTACCTCAAGAAATTAAGTGGTATGGCGAGGCTCTTCTGAAGTACAAGGCCATCCCCCTCTATCCAATCGGCCCATTATTTGAGTGCTTGCATTACGAATGGCAATCCAAAAAAACAGCGGAGGTCCATGATTATATTGGCATTGTTAGCCAGTCAAACTGGGATAAGCACTTGGATCCAAAATTTGCTAGGCGATCGTTTATTTCTCGCTCCTGGGGAAGACTTCGCAGGATGCTGAGAGGTCTCCTTATTAAACACCAATAGAAAATATCTAAAGCCACTTTCAATAATGTGCCCATAAACTTTCTTAAAATCTTTTGCAACTTCTACCTTAACAAAGGCTTTTATTTCTAGCACCCCAGAAAACAATATTTTTATTCAGCCTAACGCCAATGCTAGTTGATAACGCCTATAAATTCTCGCAAGACTTAATTTTAATGGTATGATTATTTCTCCACAAAGTTTTTTGCAGCAGGCAATAAAAATTTTTCATATTTTTCCATATGCTCAACTAGATATGCGGGGAACTCTGGCTGACATACTTCATGGGCCTGAAAGCGACGGCTGGGCACCCGAAAATCTCTACCTTGTAAAATGAGCATTTGAATATTTTGGGGATCCTTATACTCAGGCGTATTAAACTCTTGATGTGCTGTGACCTCAGTTTTCAAAACAATGCCTGAAATGTCAAATATAGAACTGAAATGCCATCCACCATCACGAATAACTTGACGTTTAAAATGCTTAAACCATTCTTTTTTAAGGAAAGGAAACAAGCCCGTTGGCTTGTAACTCCAGCTCCTACAGTAAGTTGCATTACTCTCAAAAAAACTCGAAAATCGTGCAAATGTCGTTATAGTAGAGCCATACCACCTATTACTATTTCGCTTTAATCGCCCTTTTTCATTAACACAACCCAGCCAAAAATTATTAAAAAAGAAATTATAATAACCTTGCATAAATTGAGCGCGTAAGCGCTTGGGATTATACTCTTTGATTTTTTTAGGGCGAGGGATTTCATCTATATCAGAAATCAGAATCCAATCATCTGGCAGAGCATCATACAAACCCTTGGCAACATTATTACGAATAAAATTTTCATTTTTCCAAGGCTCATTTTTACCTGGAGGTCTTTCTATTAAAGGAAGGTAACGAATTTTTTTTTTATATTTTGCAAATTTTTCCAAATTAAAAAGCAACTCTCTTGGTGCGCCTGCATGCGTATAATTAGCCTCAGAAATGATGAAGTAATCGACATAATCCCACAGCGTTTCAAAGCGCAACTCTAAAATCATATCCTCATTAAAATAACAAAAGCAGTCATAAATTTTGGGCATATTTATCTCCTGGGATCCTAGAACGACTTTAGTTGCTTAAACTAGTAGAAAATATCCACCGGCTGCTCAGTATCTCATTACTTGCATATTGAAGCAAATACTGTTATTTTTTTCAATTTGATATAATCTTTATTTTAGAAGGAGTATGAGTGTGGGTCTGTTAAAGATGATGAATACCCCAAAACTGGCAACTCTATTACTTTCTTTATCAATGTTTTTTGTAACCATATGGCACTGGGGCGCTGATCAGTGCCTAGTGTTGTTAGCCATTTTAGCTTTGCTATATAAACCCTGGCGTCAAAAAATATTTTGTGCGAAAAACTTCAAATCCCCCATTACTATGGTGGCATTACTTTTCTTTGCATGGGTCATCATTAGCACGCTGATTATCAACACCGCTCACCTTCCTTTGCAGAGAGCATGGTATGGCGTCATAATGTATGACCTGATGCTATACCTTTTAGTTTTACCTTGCGTAATTAAAAATTTAAAACACTGTAAATGGATAGAGCAGGGCTTAATCCTTGGCGTACTAATTAATGTTATTTTGAGCACGTTTTACCATTTTAATCCCGATTTTACTCTAGCACATTTAACATATCACCCTTTTAACGATGGGGGATTTACTGATGCTCCATTCCGTGATGGTGTATTTGATAACAATCCATTACCGTTAATTTTCATTGTGGTGCTTGCCTGCTGGATTTTATTGCAACGTATATTAAGAAAAGAGAGCCATCCCATTGATATTGTGATATTTATTGCACTAAGTCTTTATATCTGGCTCATTAATATCGAGCGCAGCGGTTACTTACTTTACATTGCATTATTTTTAGTGGCGCTTTACTCCCAGATTATTGGGCGTAAAGGATTTTTTATTGGTTTACTCGCTTTAACGCTCATGATAGCATGCCTTTATGAGGGAGTTCCAACAGTGAAATATCGCACCAATAAGGGTGCTGAAGATATTGCTTCTTTTTGGCAAAATTCACATCACTTTAGCAATATAGATTTAACTCCGGGCTCTTTCGGAACTCGACTAAACTTCATATATATTGGCTGTGATCTGATTAAATCAAACCCACTGGCAGGAACGGGCTCTTCTGGCTACCCATTGGTGTATTCAACTTACGCCAAAATGAAGCACCTATCACTGCCACTACAGTCAGACAATATGTACATGCTACTAGCAGTTGAGCTAGGGTTGATTGGCTTAGTGCTTTACTTATTCTGGCTTGGAGTTATTTGGCATACCATAAAAAACCTTTCAACCACTCAAGGCAATGCGTTACGAGGCCTTTGGTGGATGATTGTAATCATGAATATGACAACTTCTGCCTTTATTCTTTCCCCAATAGGAGGAACCTTTATTGTTTTTTTAAGTCTTTACACCAGTAAAAATGAGGTTTAAAAATTAAATCTGTGGAAGCGCCCAGGCAAAAAAGAAGGTTAGTTTTTTATATTATAAATTTCATAATGAGATCAAGTCCCAGCATGACTAAGGCAATAAGTCACATGCATTAGCGCTACAGCGCTACAGATATTATTTGATTTTGCCGACCCCTTACTATAGAATGTTCAGACAGGCTTTGAACCAACGGCTTAGATGAAAACACATCGTAAAGACATTGATGGCCTAAGAGCCATTGCTATATTATTAGTCGTTTTTTATCATCTAGGCGCAGGCTTTGCAGCAACCGGCTTTATCGGCGTGGATGTCTTTTTTGTCATTTCTGGTTTTTTAATTACTCAACATATTTTATCGGATATCCAGCATAGTAAATTTTCCCTTAAGGCGTTTTATTTAAAACGCCTGAGAAGAATTTTTCCCGCGTTAATCTTTGTTCTTTTTGTCACTACCATAGCTGCCTATCTTTTTCTTTTGCCCAAGCCATTAGTGCATTATTCAGATTCAATGTTGCATGCGCTATTTATCTCGTCAAATTTTTATTTTCATCAAATTCAACAAAATTACTTTGCCCCCGATGCGGATGAGTTACCCCTGCTACACACCTGGACACTGGGCGTTGAAGAGCAATTCTACATTATCTGGCCCTTGCTGTTATTAGTGATTATCCACTTTTTTCGTCAACGTGGAGCGCTTATATTTACCATCCTTTTTTGTGCTGCCTCTTTTACCTGCTATTACGTTTCTCGCTCTGGTGCGCCTGGCCTTTATTATTTACCAACCACACGAGCCTTTGAGTTATTAATAGGGGCCCTTTTAGCAATGCACTGGACTCAACTACGAACTTACTCTGCCCCTTGGTTAAATCACCTATTCTCAATGATTGGCATAGCCTCTATTGTTTATGCTGGCTGCTTTTTGCAAATCTCAGATTATCCAAGCTTTTATATTTTATTACCTTGTCTTGGTGCTGCTTTATTGATTTATGCCGGAGGTGGAGAAAATAAGGCTATTGGCAATCAAATACTTTCCAATCGATTATTGGTATTTATTGGCCTGATCTCTTATTCTCTCTATTTGTGGCATTGGCCCTTTATTGCTTTTGCCCATGTACTACTTATTCCTATTGATTTTCAAATCGCCTCCGCCATTTTTATTGTATCTTTCCTCTTGGCTGTACTTACCTGGTATTTTATAGAACAACCCTTCCGATTTAACGAGAAATACAAGGCCATGTTCTTAAAAATACTGGGGCTATACATTCTCTTTGCCATTGGTATTTCGGTATTATTTCATCTTGCTCCGTATGTTGCATTTAATTTGAAGTCTCGCCAAGCCTATGAGATTGAAGAAAACTTTGCTGGCCCCTTTGTAAACTGTATTGATGGGGATTTATCCTCTACAAAATCGTCAGAAATCTCTTGCTCAATAGGTAATACAAGCTTAAATAAAGATGAAGTTTTAATCGTAGGCGACTCTCATGCAATGTCAGAAGTTGGGATGCTCAATGTATGGTTAAAAGATCGAAATCTTAAGGGATATGTTGCTACAAAAAGCGGCACTGTTTTCATTTCAGGAAACATACCAGAGTGGAATGATCCCATAGTACCCAACAAAATGGCAAGAAATAAAACGCTCGAGAGCATCATACAATCAGGGCATTATAAGTATGTCGTCATGGGTGCATTTTGGGGACATTATCCAAACTCGCGATGGGGAACGACATCAACACCTGAGACCACCAATAATTATTCAATACTTGAAACAGGCTTAGAAAATGCAACAAAACTCATTATAAAAGCAGGGAGCACTCCAATTATTATCATGGACTTTCCAATACTTTCATCAGGCACCATGCCCTTTTGTGGTTTTACAAAATTTACGACTCCTGAGCCTTGCTCGATTAACCAAGCATCGGTTTTACAAGAGCAGAACCAAACCAGAAATATCATTTTTAAATTAAAAAAACAATATCCACAAATAGTGCTTATTGATTTTACCACAATCATTTGTGACCAAGGTCAATGTAAAACATCAATTCAAGGAATTCCATTGTACCAAGGAGGGGGGCATTTAAATTACCCAGGCTCGACTTTAATTGGACAGTTATATCTCAAAAAATATGGCAACCCCTTTCCCATACCTTGAGCTAATCTTCTTAATGCCTCATACACATAACATCAGTTTACCTCAAATAACTGTTTGAAAGCCCCATGCCTTTTGAGTATTTGCAATCGCAAATTTTCTGTCAGCGCCCGCCTTAGCGTGTTTTTTTTGTAGTAAGTACCATTTGCGCCAGATACACCACAGATAACTGGCTTTATACTTAGCAATACGCTTGTCATATTTTTTTTTAATAATACTTCTCGAAAGCAATCTTCTATGCTTAAGCCTCCATCACCACCCACTCTCAAATATTCTGATGAAAAATGTTCTAAATAAAAAGCTCGGTTTGCTAAATAAAATCGTGTATCGACGTAGGAAAACTGCGTTTTTTTAAGAGACAAAACATTTGAAAAATAACCCTTACATAGAAAACGGCCATTCCAGAACTTTAGGCATTCAAAAAAATTTTCAACCCATAGTCTGCCCGTACATTTTGCGAAAAAATCCGATTCTTGGAGGTAGGTTGAGTGATGTAATGCATAGTTGATAATTTCGCCCTCTCCATAACCCTTCCCTTGCTTGCGTGTTTTCTCTGCATCGTTTTGAAAAAATAAGCATTCAATCTGCGCATTGGGAAACTGCTCATGCACAATTTTGGAAAAATCAAAATTAGATCCGTCGCAGATGACTAGCTTGAAATTCGGCGATAATTTTAGCCATTGGCTAATTGATTCTAGCGTGTAGCGAATACGATCTTCTTTACTTTTCAACGCAACAGAGTGATCTGAAATAATAATACTTGAGGTCAACAAAATGGGCGGGAGTAAGCTACTATGGCTTGTGCAAGGCATTGAAACTTTCCTTAAAAGCGTGGCTGATGAGCATTTAAAAAACCGTTATGCTGCCGTGAGAATTACCTAAATATACACCATTCTTTGAAGCAGTAAAAGTATCGATAATGGCTCGTCACTGAAAAATCAATTTATTTGTCGCGCTGATTGCCGGCTTTAGTATTCCAATGGTATCTACGCTTTTATTAGGCCTTACGTCCGTGCTCATTCCATTAACTGTTATAGCCCCCTCCCCATTGTTCAGCACAAAATAGGGCGTGGTCATGTTGATTTAACTCATCATACGCATGGATATGATTGTGACTTCCAGCCTGCGCCCACACAAATTGCAGAATATAAATCTACACCTGATGTTGGTGGTCATTGTGTTAGTTCCATCGAAGCAAAACCACTTTATGGCTATGGCACAGGAAGTTTCACACAAGAATATTCAGGTGTTGCTGCAAAAGATGTGATTAACTATAGCGCTAACCCTCATAGTGATTACCTGTTATTCGGGGTTGAGCTAGGGGTATTTGGGATGTTAATTTTTGCGGCGTGGATCCTAAGTCTGGCGTTAGAGACATGGCCGTTAAAAGCACCCAGTTATCGTAATGCAGGTTTAATATTAAGCGCGACCTATGGCCCAATTTGTTTAGCCAATTCTTACCTTAGTGAAAAATACTCGCTCATACCGTTTATATTGTTTAGCGGGTTTGTTATTTCTCAAGTTGTAGTCACTAAAATACAAGCTTGGGACTCAGCCTGAATCAACAAATCACTTAATCCTCGCAAGAATATTTGCAACAGCCACTTTCGGACTTATTGGCTCAAATACCTGCTGATGCAGCTGCTTGCTGGCCCAATCATTCCAAATTTCTTTAAGCGCTTTTAGAATAGAACCTTGATCCAGCGTATGCGCCAAATAAGCTTGACGTTTTGCTAAAATAGCATCCAAATCTGGGGAGCGATGGGTTAGCGCCAAAATGGGCCGATCCGTCCAATAGTAATCATAGAGCTTTGAAGGGTAGTATTCAGCGCATTCTTCATAATTACCGTGTAATAGCAATAAAACATCGGCCAAACGCATCTTATCCATAATAATTTCACGGCCTGACTTTCCGGTTTTTTCATCATTTTCAATACGGCCATGGGCGATCACTGATGGCTTTAAATTCAGCTGCTCCAGCGTATTTTTTGAGAATGAATCTAACCCCGCCCCATAAACATCTATTTTGATTTTATCTCTGGCTTCAGGGGTATGATTAAAAAAAATCGCCATGGCTTCAAGCAAAGGTGTTAAGGAACGATTATCGGCTAACGACCCAAAATGCGCTATCGATAATCTCTCTTGATACTCATAAGGTGGAAGGGGCTGATGACACCCAGGCGGCTCAGCCCCTGGATAAACCACAAAGCCTTTATCACCCAGCTCTGGATGGCGTTGTTTTGCATAATGCAATGCTTGTTCTGTAAACCACCATACATGATCGGCATCACGACAAATTTTACCCTCTAAGCGTTGCGTAAAGCGCTTTTCTCGCGTTTTTTGTGGGCGCGTACCGTCATCAAGAGCATCTGCTCGTGCAATCATGGGATCATGAATTTCAGCAATCCACGTTACTTTAGTTACTTTTTTAATGAGCCAAGCCGCATAATGCGCTGACCAAGCGCCTCCTGATGAATAAATTAAATCAACCTGGCCAGATTTTACTAAACGAATGCCCTTAAAGGCCGCAGGCAAAGACCAAGAGGCTTGGCTTGATAACCTAAAAAAAAGCTTTTCTAACACAGTAAAAGGTGCAAGAAGCAGAGACACAAGCGGGGTAATTATTTTATAGGGTAGCTTTTTACCAAATTGCACCGCGAACCAATGCCTAAAGTCAAAACGCAGACCTGAAGGCCCCCAAGGCAAGAGCTGATAATGGGGAAAGCGTATATCTTTGCGCCCCGTCACGGCACTCAACACAATCGGCTGAATTCCAGCCTCTAGCAAATAAGGGATTTTGTCAGTCACAGTTAAGCTTGCCGCACGCCCATCCATATTAAAGCCATGGGAGAGAATCAGCCATTTTTTTGGAAAAGATTTCATGCCATAAGAATGATCTTGTTTATTGTTATAAGCGTAACATGGCGCCATATAAAAAGCCATCTTTGATGGGAGTTTCCTGCTACATTTGCTGCTACCTGCTAGTGACTATTCCCTTAACATGTATTATCATAAGGGCAATCTAAATGCTCTTGCTTGCGAAAAAACCGCTGGCATTGCCCATCAACTGATTACGGAGGGTTATTACATGCACAAGCACCAACCAATTCCACTTGACACTATTTTTAGCGATGCCTGGAAAAATGTCAAAGGCTCAAAGCGGTCATTTTTCTTCACTTTTTTTACCTTGGTGGTTAGTCAGTTGCTGATTTATATTGCTATCGCTCTTTTTGAGCATGGCGCTAGAAGCTGGCAGGGTGATCTTCTTGAATTTGTATTGCAATCCTTACTTACTGCACCGCTTTTGGCGGGTCTATGCATGCTGGGAGTCAATCGTTTTCGCAATCCTCCCCTGCATTTTTTTGCTGGCTTTAAGTACTACCGTATGTTGCCCCGAATTATTGCCGCATTCTTGATGGGGTCTATTTTCCTTTGGGTTCTTGCACTCTTGGTTGCTGCATGTATTGTGCTGCTAGTTATTGCCTTTCACATGCAAATTAGCCTTCAATATACTTCGCCCCGAACCTTTATTGCTTTTACTCTGATCACCGTACTCTTTTATGGTGTTTACAAAAGTTTTTTACTTTTTAATTACATTCTGGTTGCTGAAAAAAAAGCGAATCCTTTTATTGCTTGGTGGAAATCATGCAAGATTGCTTGGCCACATTTTGGCAAGATTTTCTTGGCGTTGATTTATTTATTTGTACTGAACCTTCTCGGCATGTGCTTGTTAGGCATTGGGCTTCTTTGGACCGTTCCCTTTAGCTATTTAGTGATTGGCAGAATTTACTTATTCTGTGAGAATGAAAAAAATAGTACCGCTGAGTAATGGGATATCGCGCCGCCTGTTACTTGGCGGCGTTACTTATCTACTTTCAGAATAGCTAAAAATGCTTCTTGCGGAATTTCTACAGCACCTACTTGTTTCATGCGCTTTTTACCCGCCTTTTGCTTTTCCAAGAGCTTTTTCTTTCTTGAAATATCCCCGCCGTAGCATTTAGCCAAAACGTTTTTGCGCATGGCGCTGACCGTTGCCCTGGCGATAATATGGGCACCGATAGCTGCTTGAATGGCGACTTCGAACATTTGCCTTGGGATCAGCTCTCTTAATTTTTCAACGAGCTGTCTACCGCGATATTGCGCTTGATCATGGTGCACCATAATTGCCAGAGCATCGACACGCTCACCGTTAATTAAAATATCTAAACGCACAACTGGCGCAATCTTGTAGTGCTTAAAGGCATAATCCAAAGAAGCATAGCCACGGCTGATGGATTTTAGGCGATCAAAGAAATCTAACACTACTTCATTCATCGGCAGCTCATAAGTTAATGCTACTTGCTTGCCGGCATATTGCATATTGATTTGAGTGCCTCGTTTTTCTTGGCATAGCGTAATCACATTCCCTAAATACTCTTGCGGAACCAAGATATGTGCCTCACAAACTGGCTCACGAATTTCTTCGATGGCGCTGATGTCAGGGAGCTTTGAGGGATTATCGACATACACTAACTGACCATTCGTCAATAAAATTTCATACACTACTGTGGGTGATGAGGTAATGAGATCCAGATTATACTCACGCTCCAAGCGCTCCTGGATAATCTCCATGTGCAACATACCTAAAAAGCCGCAGCGAAAGCCCAAGCCCAAAGCCTCAGAGGTTTCTGGCTCAAAAAAGAGTGAGGCATCATTTAAACTTAATTTTTCCAGGGCTTCACGAAAATCTTCGTAATCTTCAGCATTAATCGGAAACAGCCCTGAATACACTTGCGGCTTTACTTTTTTAAAGCCGGCCAATTGTGTGGTGGCTGCTGGCTTTACATGTGTGAGCGTGTCGCCGACGGGTGCTCCGTGCACATCTTTAACATTGGCGACGACAAAGCCAACATCACCGCAATCAAGAATTTCTTTGTAGACGCGCTTAGGGGTAAACACTCCGATTTGTTCCGCTGTATAGCTTTGCCCGGTTGACATCACTAAAATTTTATCGCCCCGTCTTAATTGGCCGTTTTTGATGCGCACTAGGGACACTACCCCCAAATAAGTATCAAACCATGAGTCGATGATCAAGGCCTGTAATGGCGCACTAGGATCGCCTTTAGGGCATGGCACTCTTTTGACAATTTCCTCTAATACATCGAGCACATTTAGGCCGGTCTTGGCGCTGCATTCGACGGCATTTTTGGCCTCAATGCCGATAATATCTTCGATTTCTTGCTTAACGCGTTCTGGCTCGGCTTGAGGTAAATCAATTTTGTTTAATACTGGCAAGACTTCTAGGCCTTGCTCAATCGCGGTATAACAATTGGCTACCGTTTGTGCCTCAACCCCTTGCGCGGCATCGACGACCAGCAAGGCGCCTTCGCAGGCTGACAATGACCGTGAGACCTCATAGGCAAAGTCCACGTGCCCGGGCGTATCAATAAAATTCAGCTTGTAAGTCACACCATCTTTGGCGGTGTAGTTAAGTGTTACGCATTGCGCTTTAATCGTAATCCCACGCTCGCGCTCGATATCCATAGAATCGAGCACCTGCTCGCTCATTTCACGCGCCTCAAGGCCGCCACACATTTGAATAAAACGATCAGACAAGGTAGACTTACCATGGTCAATATGGGCGATCACAGAAAAATTACGAATATTATGCACAACGTTACCAACAATGAATAAGTGCCGCTATTTTACTGAATTTCAAGGCATTCGTAAAGGGAATTAGAACATGTGCTCTTTGGCAACTGCATAAATTCCAGGAACATTGCGCAAATAATTATGATAATCCAGGCCATAACCAAACACATATTCATTGGGAATATCTAAACCGGTAAAATCAGCCTTGGCAAGGCCTTCGGGCATGCGTGCCTCAACTTTATCAAGTAAGGCTAGCGTATAAACGTGCTTAGCACCTTTAGTCTCACAATATTCTTTGGCGTGCTTTAAGGTAATACCACCATCTAAAATATCATCGACCAACAAAACCACTCGCCCTTCCAGCGCCGTATTTGGCTCTTTGCGCCATTTCAGAATCTGGCCTGTGACCCCACCATCATAACGTGTGGCGTGAATATAATCCATTTCTAAGGGAAAATTTAAGCGTAAACACAGCTCACTCGTGGTAAATAAACCGCCGTTCATGAGCGTAATGATGACTGGATTTGCATATTCTAACGTCGCGGTTACTTTTGTAGCCATCTGCTCAAAGGCTGCATCAATCTGAGCCTTTGACAATAACTGCTTTGCGCTTTTTTGGACAGTGCGTATAAATTCTGGAGTGATGTCTTGCATGTTTTGCATCGCTTGATAAAGCGCCTATTATACCTATCCCAAATAAAAATGATAGATTAGATAGAAAGGTCATGTTAGAATAATGATCAATATTTGACAAGACAGGATTACCTAATGAGAAATATTAAGATCGCTTTAATCGCTTTAGCCACTGGTTTTTTTTGCCATAGCAGCTTCGCAGATAACAATACCGACTACTCTGGCGTGTACTTTGATGCGCAATGGGGCTGGAGCACTCCGCACACTAATATCCAATCTGTATTCAACTCTTCGCTTGCCACCGGTGTATTTAATGTTTTTAATTTCAGCCCTAAACTGAGTGTAGGCTATCAATTTAATCAGTATTATGCCTTACAAATGGGTTATATGTACGCAGGTGGCTATACCGCTTCTGCCGACCCTAGCTTTAAAAGCTCTTTGTCTTATTATGATATTGCTGCTAAAGCCACCTATCCTATCTCAACGCGTTTTGGAATTTATGGCTTGCTAGGATTGGTTTACGCTCAACAGAGTGTTTCAGGCTCTATCGCGGGAGACACACCCAATAGCACTGCGAATACCGTCCTCCCTGAAATCGGCACAGGCTTAACGGTTTACTTCACCCCTAAATTTACAATGTCTTTATCTGCGCTTGCAATTCCCGGCAAGGATGGCATACAAGCTAACTTCTATGTCCCCCTGGGCATCAGCTATCGTTTTTAATGAGAGAAAAATTGCCAAAGCCACTCAAATTGCTTATAATATGCGCCCTTCATTAAGCTAAAGCGCTCATGTCTGCTTGGTTTTTACGCCTACTTTTTATTGCCCTGACTTTAATTGCCAGCGCTTTTTCGACCAAACTCTTGTTACTGGTTGATATGACCTTTTCTGCGGGGCTCTTACTACTGCCCTTTTTGCTGATTTTAATGGCACTCCTCCAGTTAGGTCATGGGATAAAATTTAGCATGCAAACTATTTTACTGGCTGCGATTGCCAATCTTGTGTTTACAGGCTATGGCACTATAATTACCCTAATGCCTTCACCTGATTTTGCGGTGAATAATATCCTTTTTGACTCTATACTGATGCAACCCCTGCATTTAATACTGAATAACTTTCTCTGCTTTAGCTTAATTCCTCTTGTTTTTTTATTATTTATTTTTGGCTTACAAACTTTAACCTATCTCAAACCATTGAAAATACATCACGAACATAATTTTTTAGTCCGTAGCAAATATTTATCAATGATCATGGTGCTTTATGGTGTAATTATTTTGGCGGCAAATTGGTATGACCCACGCTTTATTAAAATTTTTTGGTTTGAGGTCGACTCAGGCACCTTGGTATTCCCGCTCACGAACATTATGCTTGATATCGTCACTGAAGTTTATGGCTATAAGAATGCGCGCCTCGCGATCTGGTGTGGTTTTTTGTTTAATCTGATTATTTTGCTCATGGGACAAATTGTGGCGCACTGGCATGGCCCTGATCTTATCAACTTTCAGGCCTATCAGCATTTTTTACTTTTTGATATGCGCATTATTATTGCCTCCTTTGTCAGCTATTTTGCGACTGAAGGCATTAGCGCTTATGTTCTGGCCAAGCTTAAAATATTATTAAGCGGCCGCTTGATGGCATTGCGCTTTATTACTTCAACCATGGTAGGCTATTTAATTGATGTAGTGGTGTTTTGTGTGATTGCGTTTGTGGGCCTCATGAGCTTTAAGGCTTTGCTCTATATTATGTTGACCTCATGGCTCATGATGGCAGGTATTGAGCTGATTTTACTCCCCCTCTCCGTTGTGATTGCCAAAAAATTGAAACAATCTGAGGGTATTGATATTTTTGACCAAAACACTCGTTTTAGCTTGCTCTCTCTTGATCATGAGTACACAAAAGCGCAGAATAAGTTTCATGACACCGCAAAAAATTAAGACGCTGTTTCAGCGCTTTCAAAAAAACAACCCCAAACCTACCACTGAGCTTGTATACGCCTCCCATTTTGAATTACTCATTGCAGTGATTCTATCGGCACAAGCTACAGACAAGGCCGTTAATCTCGCAACTCCGGCACTGTTTAAAATTGCTAACACACCCCAAAAGATATTTGATCTCGGTGAGACTGGTTTAAAACACTATATCAAAACCATTGGGCTCTTTAACAGTAAAGCTAAAAATATTATCAAGACGTGTGAAATACTGGTGCAAGATTTTGCCGGCGAAGTGCCACGCACACGCTCAGAACTTGAGAGCCTTCCGGGTGTAGGTCGAAAAACGGCTAATGTGGTTTTAAATACTGCTTTTGGTGAGCCAACTATTGCGGTGGACACACATATTTTTCGGGTGGCCCAACGCTTGGGCTTGGCCAAAGGCAAAACACCTGAGGCGATTGAAGCCCAGCTCTTGCAATGTATTCCCGATGCTTATAAACAAGATGCTCACCACTGGCTAATTTTACACGGACGCTATATTTGCCAAGCCCGCAAACCCAAATGCTCTGAATGTTTTCTGGTAGATTTGTGTGATAATCCCAATAGTTAGGCCCGAGGATGATGCTCCTGATAGAGCTTTTTCAATCGCGCCTGCGCTACATGCGTATAAATCTGGGTTGTGCTGACACTACTATGCCCTAACAACATTTGGACCACACGTAAATCAGCGCCATGATTTAATAAATGCGTGGCAAAGGCGTGGCGCAACACATGGGGTGACAAGGTGGTCATAATCCCTAATTCTTCCGCGTAAACTTTAATACGATACCAAAATCCTTGACGGGTGATACAGCCACCTTTTTGGCTTAAAAATAAAAATTTACTGGCGTGGCCGCGCATGAGCTTAGGGCGGGCCTCTTCCATATATTTTTTCAGCCACTCTGTCGCTTCTTCGCCAATTGGTACCAAGCGCTCCTTACTACCCTTGCCCATCACCTTAATCACCCCTTGGCCTAGACTTAACATTGACGGCGTAAGTGTGACTAATTCTGTGACACGCAACCCCGAAGCATAGATTAATTCGAGCATTGCGCGATCGCGCAACCCCACCGCATCATTGACATCAGGCGCATTTAATAAGCCAATCACCTCTTCTTCGCCCAAACTTTTTGGCAATGGCCGGCCTAACTTTGGTAATTCCAGCATTAAAGTCGGATCTTCACTCACCATTTTCTCATCCAGAGCCCAACGGTAAAAATGGCGCAGACATGACAAAAGTCGGGCATTAGAGCGAGCATTAAATTTGGCCTGATAGCGCTCACTCAGATAATTTTGTAATAGCGCGGGATCAAGAGTTCGCAAATCTTTTTGTTGCTGCTTGGCCCACAGGTCAATATGTTTAAGATCATAACGATAAGAGGCAAGGCTATTTTTGCTTAAACCCTTGGTTAACCAACAATAATCGATATAACCATCGATTAAGGGATCTCCTGCATCAGACACTTCGGCAGTGTGCATGCTTTTATCCTCACCCTACAGGGTATTATGCAAATATTTTTTTAATTTTTTCTCGGCCAAATCGCGCTTTAATGCTGATAAATGGTCAAAAAAATGGATACCATTTAAATGCTCAAACTCATGATGCATGCAGCGAGCGACGTAATCCTCTCGTTCAAAAATAAATTCTTTGCCATGGCGATCGAGGGCTTTCATGCTGATATATTTGGGACGCTTTATTTTAAGCATTACACCAGGAAATGACAAACAACCTTCTTGATCTTCCGTTGTTTCTTCACTTTGCTTAATAATTTCTGGATTGATAAATACAAGTGGGGTATTGAGCTCTGGTGTTTCATCCATAATAAAAACACGCTTTAATGTTGCCACTTGATTCGCTGCTAAGCCCATACCATTGTCGGCATACATGGTGTCGATCATATTATCTAAAAAGGTTTGAAAATCAGTGGTAAATTCTGCGGACGCTACGGGCTCGCACACTTTTTTGAGTGCGGGGTGTGGATATTTTACGATGGTTAATATGGCCATAAAAAACACCTTTTTAATCTTTTATTATGGTATTATAACAAAAGTCCACTATCCACGGAAGTTATCATGATCAGCATTTTTGACCTATTTAAAATTGGCATGGGGCCCTCAAGCTCCCATACCGTCGGCCCTATGCGTGCAGCCCTCACATTTATAACCAAAGCTCGTGATGCTGGCTATTTACAAAAAACTCTTAAAGCGCAAATTGATTTATACGGATCTCTCGCCTTAACAGGCAAAGGCCATGGGACTGATATTGCGGTGATATTAGGCTTTTTGGGTGAAGCACCTGATACGGTCGACCCTGATCAAGTTCCGGCAACACTTGCCGATATCCGCGCCTCTAAAAAACTACGCTTGGCAGATACCCTGGAAATTCCTTTTATTGAAACTACAGACTTGCTATTTCATAAAACTGAAAATCTCCCCTACCACCCCAATGGCATGCGCTTTAGCCTGTTTGATGCTGTGGGGGAATGTTTATTTACCGAAGTTTATTACTCTATTGGGGGCGGCTTTATTGTAAATGATGAGGATGTGCAAAGCCAGACATTATCAGAGGAAGTTAACGTACCTTATCCCTTTAGTACCGCGTCACAACTGTTACATCATTGCAAGGCTAACCACTTATCAATTAGCGATGTGATGCGCGCTAATGAATTGGCCTTACAACGCTTTCCCGATTTAGATACAGCTGTGTTAAACATCTGGCACGTGATGCGCCAATGTATTGAGCGTGGTTGCCGTGAATTTGGTATTTTGCCCGGTGGCCTTAAGGTAAAACGTCGTGCCCACCAAATTATGCAAAAACTCATTGAGCGTGAGCACAGCGGCTTTAACAAAGATGAAATGCAATGGCTTAATGTCTATGCACTAGCCGTGAATGAAGAAAATGCTGCCAACGGCCGTGTCGTTACGGCACCCACGAATGGTGCTGCTGGCATTATTCCAGCCGTGCTCAATTACTATATCAACTTTACGCCTAACCCAACAGATCAAGGCATTGTTGATTTTATGCTGACAGCCACGGCGATAGGTATTTTATTTAAAGAAGGCGCATCGATTTCCGCTGCGGAAATGGGTTGTCAGGGCGAAGTCGGCGTTGCCTGCTCTATGGCTGCTGGCGCCTTATGCGCTGTTTGGGGTGGCACGCCTGAGCAAGTTGAAAATGCTGCGGAAATGGGAATTGAACATAATCTTGGCCTGACCTGTGACCCGATTGGGGGCTTAGTGCAAATCCCCTGCATCGAGCGCAACACCATGGGCTCAGTCCAAGCGGTGAATTGCGCCAAGCTTGCTCTAATGGGTGATGGCACGCATATTGTATCTTTGGATGATGCCATTAAAGCGATGAAAGCCACCGGTATTGATATGCAAGCAAAATACC
The DNA here is from genome assembly GCA_903870015.1 of uncultured Thiotrichales bacterium. Classification (GTDB taxonomy): domain Bacteria; phylum Pseudomonadota; class Gammaproteobacteria; order Francisellales; family CACEW01; genus CAIQBE01. Next base: position 42,984 of record CAIQBE010000002.1, on the reverse strand, counting down.
GTGAGACGGCAATGGGCGGCTTGGCGATTGCAGTTAGCCAGCCGGAGTGTTGATTGCTGCGCATGCACTGAATGTTGCTTTTAGTGGGGTACGTTCGCTGCTAGCGGCATGACTGCCCGGGACTGCTGCCCAAGGAGTTGCTGTTGCCGTTACACTGGCTCTTGCTGCTTGCTGGCTTTTTACCCCAAGCGCATGCCTTATATCTCTGATAATATCCCCCTTCCCACGATCAAAAAAACCCCTACTAAATAAATCGAGTGCATTGACCTCTTTTTCTGAGATCGCTTCAAATAGTTTCACTTCATCATTTCTAGTTTTATATGAAGTCCAAGTGCAATAGTTATCTTTATGAAGGCCGCGAATCTTAGCGATTGCAGCCATGACTAAAAAATGTTCGTAACGATCTTGGATGATATCTTTTAAGGGCGTGACTCCTGGCGTTGTCACTGGATCTTTGCCTCTCAAAGTGTTACCCACCTCCCACTCATCTAAAAGCTTTAGTATCATTTTCTTTTCATAGCTAAGCAGCCCTTTTGCAGGAGGTATAAATGCGTCGTACAACCCTTGCCACCCGCGCTTAAAGTGCTTAATCATAGGACGACCTTGTGATAAACATTTTACCGCAGCAATGATTGCAAAAAAACGTGCTGGCCCAATTCCGATACCACTTTTTTCAAACTGATTAACAGCCAAAGCGTATGTGGGTAAGCCCATGGTAAAAACAGCAGCCCCTAAAGCGTAATAATCGTAACGAGTCCAGCGTTTCAAGGGTTGAGGCCCATATCTTCTAACAACAGGCTGTAGGCACACATCACCGTCTACACTGCGAGCACTTCCTTTACTACCTGCTTTTGAGCCATCACTGCTAACACTACCATTATCGCTACTTGATTCTACATCCTCTAACTTTTGAGCATCTCTGCTAGCACTGACCCCTCTGTTATCACCACAGGCCGAAAAATGCTTCGCCAAAGCTCTTGAGCACCCTGCGTTCGCAATGTCTCTGCCTATTTTATGAAACTCTAAAGTCGTGACGCCAATCTGAGGGATGCTAAAAACCTGTCCTATTAGATTAGCCAGTATAAAACAGCCCCAAACCCCTAGATCATTCTTCCCAAGATCCCGGAGGATGCTATCAAGAATCAGAGCCCCTATCGGATAAGAATACGGGAGACTGACCAGTATTGCTAGAAGACATGGCCCTATAAGCGACTTAGTACCTTCAGGTAAGGACGCTGGTTTTTTACCGCTAAATATAAACTCGTATATACTTAGCCCATTATGCGTGCGTATCATGCCTGGAAATAAGTAACTTAATCCAATTAAACTATCGATCAACCACATCAAGGCTGATCCCTCTTTAACATAAAAAGTCGGTTCCCTTGATAAAACCATTTGCGCTGCTGCAAATAAACCCGTAAATACTATCATTGCAAAATAACGGTTATAGCTAGTATTCAAAAAATCGAAACGCAACTTCAATTTATCTGGCTTATGCGATATAGTGAAGCCATGCGCAGCCAAGCTATCTTGCATGGGCTTGGTATTATAAGGGTTATTTGCAAGCACAATGAGCAAAATAGCCAAAGACTCTACTGCTAGAAGCCCAGCTATTGCTGGAGTACTTTGAGGAGGCTGCCTCCAGATATACTGATATATCATCTCGATGAAAGATACAATACCTATGATATTTTTTACATTAATGTATATACCGAGCGTTGTCACAAGCTGTAACCACGAAGGGCAGAACTGTGCGCGCTCTTGCTCTAAAACATCAGTTACATCTTGCGCTATACCCTCACGATCTGTTTCTCTTAATTTGCTAATGAATGCTTGTGCGGGGCTTATTACCCCAGGTGCGGCCTCAGTTGCTATGTTAAGAAGAACAGACTCAGAGACTGACGTGCCTCCAAACCCAAAGGCATCAGGGGATGAAATAGCTAATGGTAAAGGTTGCGGCGTTCTCTCTACCCCTTGCTGCACTGACGACTTATCTGCAGATTCTAAAACTCTGGGGCCCGTTTTTTTAGGAGATAGCACAGCAGACGGGGAAAGCAAACGCTCATACAAATTGGATTCCAAAGCAGAGCCTCCATACCCAGACCACCTCATCCATCCATGATAATCAAACATACTACCCCATCCATGATTGAAATATCTTTATTACTATCTGGCATTATACATATCACTATATACTTTTAAAGTATCTTTACATGAACAAATATTCACAATCGCATAATTTAACGCCTAGCGCACCTCAAATTTCCCTTGTCTTTTCTCAAGAGGCTATGCATAATTCCTGGATGTTTTTATGGCCAAACCAGGATTGATCATGCCCTACCTCAAACTCACCCTTCCTATCAATGAAACGCAATTTGAGGCATTTGAGGCTGTGCTCTCATCCAGCGGTGCTGTATCCGTCACCATGGAAGATGCTGGTGACGCACCGATTTTAGAGCCTGGTGTTGATGAAACACCGCTGTGGCATGAGCTTACACTTTCGGCTTTATTTAATCCTAATTTCAATCAAAAAAAGTTACGCAATAAGCTCAAGAAGCTTTTGGATCCCGTGCTTGTTGATACTCTGACTTTTGAAGCTATTGCAGATGAAGCTTGGGAACTAAAATGGCTTGAGCATTTCACGCCAATTTGTTTTGATAATGTTCTGTGGATTGGCACGGAACAACACCAACCGGATCAAGAGTACCAGGCACTCATTTACCTTGAACCCGGCCTTGCCTTTGGCACAGGCACGCACCCATCAACCTACATGTGCTTGGAATGGCTGGCACAGCATGATCTGCGCAATCAGACCGTAATTGATTATGGTTGTGGCTCAGGGATTTTGGCGATTGCCGCGGCAAAGCTTGGGGCTAAAACGGTTTGGTGTGTTGATAATGATCCGCAAGCCCTCACGGCGACACTTGGCAATGCCCAGAAAAACAATATAAGACTCAACACCTACCTCCCAGAAGCTTTGCCTAAGGTTGAAGCGGACATTGTACTTGCCAATATTTTAGCTAATCCACTCACAACCCTGGCACCGCTTTTTCTTAAAAGCCTCAAACCCAAAGGCCATTTGGTCATCGCCGGTATTTTAGCTTCGCAAGAACAATTTGTGAAAGATGCCTATGCACCCGATATTTCCTGGCAAGATACCCGCTATAAAGAAGAATGGGTGCGACTATCTGGAGTTAAAGCCTAATGTTTCATATCGTTTTATACCAGCCAGAAATTCCACCCAATACTGGCAATGTGATTCGTCTCTGCGCTAATACTGGCGCTCGCTTACATTTAATCGAACCACTAGGCTTTTCACCTACTGATAGTAAATTAAAACGTGCGGGATTAGATTATCATGACTGGGCCAATGTCTCTATTCATAAAAGCTTTGCTGATTTTATTGCGTCCATTCAGCCACTAAGAATTTTTATCTGTGAAACTGGCCCACATCAACGCTATACTGATCTGCAATATCAAGCGCATGACGCCTTTGTCTTTGGGCCGGAAACCACGGGCTTGCCTGTTGATTTTTTGGCGCAATTTACACCACAGCAAAAAATCTGCCTGCCCATGCTCACAACACAACGGAGCTTAAATCTATCAAACTGTGTGGCCATTGTGACTTATGAAGCTTGGCGGCAGTTGGGATTTTCGGTACAATAAAAAACTATAAATTTTTAAGGTGTTTATGAAAACCTCCTGCTCTGCACGCGCGATTTTTATTTTTTTGCTGATGGCGCTTTTTTTATGTTTTGAAATGGCCTTGCAGGTTTCACCTGGCGTCATGACTGCAGACTTATCCAGCTCCTTACATTTGACTAGCTTTTCTTTGGGACTCATGTCTGGCGTTTATTTTATTACTTATAGCCTCATGCAAATTCCCTCGGGCCTTATGTTTGATCGCTTGAATATTGTCAAAGTGGTCTGCACGGCTATTTTCTTGTGTAGCGTGGGCGCTGGCCTTTTTGGCTTGTCGCATTCTTTTGTTGAGGCAGTATTGGCGCGCTTACTCATGGGCTTTGGCTCGGCTTTTGCCTTTATTTCGGTGCTCACTGCTGCGGCACGCTACTTGCCCTCACCTTACTTTGCGATGCTTGCGGGTGTGGCGCAATTACTTGCGGCTATTGGCGCTATTGGCGGCGCACTTCCGATTACTTGGCTTAATCAAACCTTTGGTTGGCGCCATAGCTTTTTGGGCTTTATGGTGTTTGGCTTTGCCCTCATGGCTTTGGTTATTTTTACGTTTCGTAATATGGATACTGCGTGCAAGACTCCCCCTCAAAACGAGCAGGTGAAGCACTCCCTCAGAGAAATCCTAAAAAATCCTCAGACCTGGCTCATTGGGTTTTATGCTTTTTTTAACTGGGCGCCGATTACTGCGTTTGCCTCGCTCTGGGGCGTGCCGTTTTTAATGACCAAATACGGTTTTTCTTTGACACTCTCGGCATCACTAATTTCTTTGATTTGGCTGGGCGTCGGCTTAAGCAGTCCTTTTATTGGCGCGCTTTCTGATCGCATTAAGCGTCGCAAGCCTTTATTAATTTTAACAGCGCTTTTGGGCGCGGCTGCGATTGCCATCATTATTTATGCACCGACATTGCCTGTGGTTATTTTGGGCGCGTTACTCTTTGTTACGGGTTTAGGCGCATCAGGACAAGTACTGAGCTTTGCTGTTGTAAAAGATTATACCGAGCACAAGCGCAGCTCTGCCGCCATTGGCTTTAACAATATGGCAGTGGTCGCAAGTGGTGTAGTTATGCAGCCTTTAATCGGCAAACTCATTGAGCTTAATGGCACACCTTCTGCGGGAGCGCTTTATTCTTTGGATAGCTTTATGCACAGTTTATATATCTTGCCCTTGTGCTATATAATGTGCGTTTTGATTGCCCTTATTTTTATTAAAGAGACCTATCGCACCTCGTAGTGACCCCCTATCACTTATCCTTGATCCGATCGAGAATCTTCTATATGATAGCTGGATCTAAATCTAGTAAATGCTTTATGTCGTTTAAACGAGCCTTTCAAATTATTGCAGTTGTTGCTGCACTGCCATTACTCAATGCCTGCTCTCAGGATAAGAGCGACCCTTTCCAGGGATATTCAGCTGATTATATTTATGCAGTGGGTCACGATGCTTTACAAAATGGCCACTGGGCTACGGCACTTGAGGCTTATCAATCACTAGATTCCCAATACCCCTTTAACAGCTACACGCAAAAAGGGGATCTCGATAGCATTTATGCGAATTATCGCGATAATGAATCAGCATTGGCCTTAACTGAGGCTGCACGTTATATCAAAGTATATTCGACCGATACTAATGGCGTTGCTTACGCTTATTATATGATGGGGGTGATTAACTTTGACAATGGTCGTGGCTTTTTACAGCGTTACTTTCCCTACCAAATGTCACAACATAATGCGGCCAACTATACGACGGCCTACAATGATTTCAATACTGTCGTGATCAGCTACCCCAATAGCCCGTATGCTCCTGATGCACGCCGCCGAATGATTTATATTAATAATGTTCTGGCACAATTTGACATGAATGTGGCTAACTTTTCTTATCAGCAGCAGGCTTATGTATCCGCCGCCAATCGGGCGATTGATGTTATCCTTACCCACCCAACAAGCCCCATCACCGAAGATGCACTTGCAATGATGATTAAGTGCTATGAAAAGCTCGGCTTGCCTAACTTAGCAGCAAGCACACGCGCAGTACTTGAGCTTAATTATCCTGATGAAACTCAGAAAGGTTAGACGCAGGCGTGAATGTCGCGGCCGTGGTCGGATTGTTTAATAAAGCCAATAATGTTTTCGACGCTTTAAAGCTAAGCTTCATACGCTCTGGGATGGTCATGGTTACACCGGTTTTGGGATGATGCCCCTCATAAGCAGGCAAACGCTTCGTAGAAAACGAACCCAAGCCACGCAACTCGATTCTCTGCCCTTTTTGCAAATGATGAAATGCTTGCATGAGCAAGATTTTTACGATGTGCTCCGCCTCTGCAAACGAGAGATTTTGCTTCTTGGCGAAATGCTCAATTAAATCGTGACGATTAAGGATAGGTAGGTTCGCTGCTTTTTTCATTGCTTTCGGCCTCTGCCAGTTCTTTTAATCTGTTCATGATACCATAGCACAATTCCTGCGTCCCCTGTTTTTTTAGCGCGGAAATCAAAAATATGGGTCCTTGCCAATTGATTTGTTGTGCAATTGTTTTAGCATGAGCCTCTGCATCATCTCCCAAAAGATCCATTTTATTAAATACAAGCCAGCGCTCTTTTTGATACAGCGCTTCGCTATAGACCTTAAGCTCATTAGTGATTTTGATGATATCATCAGCAATATCATGCTCATCAAACGGCGCCAAGTCCACCAAATGCAAAATCAAACGCGTACGACTTAAATGCTTTAAAAACTTTAATCCCAAGCCTGCCCCCATTGATGCCCCCTCAATCACCCCAGGAATATCCGCCATCACAAAGCTATGACTATCTGAGACACGTATAACCCCTAAATTTGGATGCATCGTAGTAAAAGGATAATCCGCCACCTTGGGAGTTGCTGCAGAAATCGCACGAATCAGGCTTGATTTACCGGCATTCGGTAGACCCAGAAGCCCGACATCTGCTAAGAGCTTCAACTCTAAACGTAAACGCCGCTGCTCACCTGGCGCACCAGGGGTAGTCTGCCTTGGAGCACGATTGGTACTGCTTTTAAAATGGATATTCCCCAAGCCATGCTCACCACCTTTGGCAACTAAGAGGATATCTTCGGCCAGCAATACTTCGCCCAAAAACTCATCGCTATCTTGATCAAACACCTGGGTGCCTAGGGGCACATTTAAAAATAAATCTGGCCCACCCTTGCCAGTACACTGGCTGCCGCCGCCCTTTTCGCCATTTTTAGCCTTAAATCGACGGGTATAGCGATAATCAATGAGCGTATTAAGGTTAGGATCAGCTTTCACATAGATCGAGCCGCCATCACCCCCATCGCCGCCATCAGGACCGCCCAAGGGGATATATTTTTCACGACGAAACCCTAGGCAACCATTACCACCTTTGCCGGCTTCTACATCAATGAGGACTTCGTCTACAAATTTCATAATGAACCACTTTATGTTTATGTGTGTATTATAAACGAAAAAGCCCCACAACGGGGGCTTTTTCACTTAAATATTAAGCAAGTGCTTAAGCAGCAACAGGCTCAATCGTAATAAAGGTACGGTTAAATGGACCTTTTTGTTCAAATTTCACAGAACCATCAATCAAGGCATACAAGGTGTGATCACGGCCACAGCCTACGTTTCTGCCTGCGTGCCAACGCGTACCACGCTGACGAATGATAATGGTACCAGCGCTGACCAACTGACCACCAAAACGCTTAACCCCCAGGCGTTTTGATTCTGAATCACGACCATTTCGGGTACTACCACCCGCTTTCTTATGTGCCATTTTAGGACTCCTTCTTAACTCTTAAACTTACGCAACGATTTTGATAATTTTAACACGGGTCAAATACTGACGATGACCTTGATGCTTCATGTGATGCTTACGGCGTTTAAATTTAATAATACGCACCTTGTCATCACGGAACTGCTCTACGATCTCAGCCTCAACCACTGCGCCCTTAACCAAAGGCACGCCAAGCTTAATGTCTTCTGGCGTACGCACCATCAACACTTGGTCGAATGTTACTTTTTCGCCCACACCTTGCTCGATTTTTTCTAAATTTAAAATCTCGCCCTCAACAACCTTATGTTGTTTACCACCACTAATAATTACTGCGTAACTCATTGTAAAACCTTCAATTATTCGTAAAAATTTTAAAGTTTGCGAATTCTATCAGAAAAAAGCTCCAGTTGCAACAACAACCTGCAATTTCTTTAAAATTCGCTTTTTTGCACCTGCCTTGTAAAAATCTGTACGCTTTGGACGGAGGTCTCATCAACCGCCAAAATCTCCATAGGATAGCCGTTAATTTTAACACAAGTCATCGGATCGGGAATCTGATCAAGATAAGTGACCAATAACCCGCTTAGGGTCTTGGCGCCGCGCGTAGGCAAGTCTAGACCTAGATCCCGATGTAAATCACGCAGGGTCATGCTACCGTTCACAATACATGAACCATCCTCGCACTGACGCGTATGAATATGGGCTGAATGCTGATCGATGCTTGTAAACTCCCCCACGATCTCTTCCAAAATATCCTCAACAGTCACCAAACCCTGAATATCGCCATACTCATCCACCACCATGGCCATATGCTCGGAATTTTTTTGAAAACTTACAAGTTGCTTTTGTAATTTTGTGGTCTCTGGCACAAAATATGGTGGGTTGAGAAGCTTTTCCAATTCTTGATGCGGATCATGGTGATCCATCTTAAAATTAATGAGCTTTCTAATGGCTAAAAAACCGAGCACATGATCAATATCGCCACGATAGACTGGCAATTTTGAATAAGGGCTGGCACAAATTTTGGCAAAAATATTGCCCCATGATGCGTCCAAGTCAATACCATAAACACTTTGTCTTGGAAGCATCGCATCTTTCACTGTGGCTTGCTCCAGATCGAGCACCCCTAAAAGCATATGCTTGTTTTCTTGAATATGCTCAGCCGAGGCATGGACCACGCTTTTGAGCTCTTCATTGGTAAGCGGATCGTTGAGCTGATGCTCACCCACTCTCACACCTACTAATTTTAACAGGTTATTGGTAATAGTGTTTAAAAACCAGACCACAGGATAAATCAACTTGAGTAACGGTGTTAAAATAATTGTTGCAGGCATCGCAAAGCGTTCAGGCTCTATGGCCGCAAAAGTTTTAGGCATCATTTCTGCAAACAGGATAATAATCAGTGTTAAGATCACCGTACTAATAGCCACGCCCACAGCGCCAAAATAATGCTGCGCTACGAGCGTTGCAATTGAAGATACTAGAATATTAGCAAAGGTATTACCAACTAAAATCATCCCCAGTAGGCGATCAGGTCGCTCTAGAAGCTTTATGGCACGGCGTGCTGGCTTTGAATCCTTTGCACGATGCTTCAGGCGATAACGATTTAACGCCATCATACTGGTTTCAGAGGCAGAAAAAAAACCCGACACTAAAATCAAAAACAAAATAGCCACAAGCGCCAATATATCGTTCATAAAGCCTTAACAAAGATTATTGAAAATCTAAGCACTTATCATACCCTATCTTGCTTCCTCTGTTAAAGAGTTTCTCATTTTAAAAAAAAAGGGTATAGTAATCATGCACCCTACGCTTTTGTACGTTATGATTTTATATCCTGAGCTACAATGCAAAAACTATGGGAGTTACATTTTTGGAATGGTGTGCATGCTGGTTCGTCCAGAAGCCTAAAATACCAAAATTAACACCCACCTGAATTTACAGCTTCAGGTATCTAATGGTCAGACGGCAAAGGGGTGGGTGCCTTTACTCTTGCAGCCTATCGACCTCAACTGCTAACGCGGTTTGATTAACAAAGGCTTTTAATAAATCCATTTGCTCGGCTTCAAAAAAGCGCTTAGTGTACAAAGGCTTAATACGCAATATCCCTACCGTGTCTTTGGCGCCAATGAGTGGCAAATACATTGCATCGGAATTGGGCAGCGTACCAGTCCCTAACCCCGCACTTTGCTCCATATCATAAGCCCATTTGGCAACGGATACATCTTTTTCTTCCAAATCTACTTTTTTAGGATAACCCGCCACAACACTAAGCCTGTCATTCTCATCCGCCAAAATAGCTGATACTTCACAATCAAAAACTTCTGCAATTTGCTGAGTCGCAATCTGAATCAACTCACCCAAACCCCGATGACTTGCTAATTCTTTGGTAAGTGCCAAAATCGCATAGGTGCGTTTTTCCCGCAAACGCGAACGCTCGGCCTGCTGGCGCATTTTAATCGTTAAGTAACTAATCACATTACCAATCACGAGCATCACTAGGAAAGTAAAGAGATATTCACTTTTTTTAATCACAAAGCTATAAATCGGTGGCACAAAAAAGAAATCAAGCGCCATGACACTCGCGATCGATGCAAAGAGCGATGGCCCATAGCGCCCCAGGCCTGCCACAATTACCAAGCCCAACAAATACACCATAATGAGATTTGAGAACGTAAACGACGAATGAATCAACCAGGCGATACCGGTACACGAGACCACCACAATCGCCGCAAAAATATAGGCGGTCCATAAAATTTTGGCTTCTTTATTTTTAATGGGCTTACTCTCTTGGGCAAATTGATCATCGGCGCGCATCACATAAATATCAATGGCACCACTATTTTTAATCAGCTGATCCACTAAGCTACCCTTGAGAAAATTACGCCATTGTGGCCGTATGTGTTTACTGATGACAATCTTGGTCACGTTACGCTCACGCGCCACCCGAATAATTTCACTCACCAAATCATCGCCACCCACAACCAAAGTCTCGGCGCCTAACTGCTCCGCTAATCTTAAATTCTGGGCGACATTATCTTTTTGCTCTTGGGTTAAATTTAACCTAGGGGCGTCAACATAAATAGCCATCCATTCTGCGTGCAGGCTATTTGCCAAGCGCTTTGCTGCCCTCACCAATTTTGCCGAGCCCTCCCCTGGCCCTACGCAAATTAGCAGTTTATCTGCAGTTGCCCACATTTCTTGCGTGTCTTGAAATTTACGCTCACTCATCACATCCATATTCACTTTTTCGGCAGTGACCCGGAGCGCTAACTCCCTTAAGGCGGTCAGATTACTTTTTTTAAAAAAGTTGGTAATCGCAAGTTTAGCCTGCTCTTTGAAATAAATTTTACCCTCAGCCAAACGCTGCAATAAGTCATCAGGGGGTAAGTCAACAAGCTCAATCTCAGCTTCTTCCAGCATAGAGTCTGGTAAAGTCTCACGCACTTTAACGCCAATAATTTGCTGAATAACATCATTTAGGCTTTCCAGATGCTGGACATTTAAGGTCGTAAAGACATCAATACCTCGATTTAATAATTCTTGAATATCTTGCCAGCGCTTGGCATGACGGCAGGTTGGGGCATTGGTATGTGCCATTTCATCCACTAAAATCAGCCCAGGCTTACGGTTGATCGCGGCATCAAGATCAAACTCTTGCAGGGTCTGGCCCTTGTATGCGATATTTTGCTTGGGCAAAAGCTCTAGCCCCCCCACTAACTTCCCTGTTTCTTGACGACCATGGGTTTCAATTAAGCCAATGACAACATCAATGCCTTGGTTTTTACGCAAGACCGCCTCTTGCAACATTGCATAGGTTTTACCAACACCTGGCGCTGCACCTAAAAAAATCTTGAGCTTACCACCCTCATCTTTTCGCTCTTCCGCTTTAATTTGGGCAAGTAAGGCTTCGGGGTTACGGCGTTGCTGTTCTTCCATTATCTATTCCTTAAACCATTTGCTTACGGCCTGATCGTGTGCCAACAAGATTTTTAATTGCTCAAGATTAAAATCATCTGCTGTCAAAGGCAAGCGCAGCATCTTTGAATTCATTAAGCCTTTTTCATGCATCAGCACTTTTACGGGAATGGGATTTGAGCTTAAAAATAAAGCATCGCAGGCATCCGTCCATCCTGCAAATTCCGGATCTTTTTCTGCTAAACATAATTTGACATAGTGATGCGTTGCTCCCGGCCAGACGTTACCCGATACCGACACCACTCCTACAGCGCCCAAAGGAATATGCTCGGCGACCAAACCATCATCGCCGCTATACATGGTAACGTCTAAATTCGCCATTTGAAAGGCCTTAAAATCGTCTAGACTACCGCTCGCCTCTTTTAAGGACCAGAGGTTATTATGCCCCTTGAGATGCGTTAATACTTCTGGGATTAGTTTCACTGCCGTGCGCCCAGGGACGTTATATAACATACAGGGTTTGCTTGCGGCATTCAACAACGCCTCGAACCATTTTGTTTGACCAACAATTCCAGGCTTAGCGTAAATTGGCGTCACCAATAAAAATGCATCGATTTTAGCATGTTGCTCGCAAAATTTTATCCATTGAATCTGCTCTTCCAACTGAAAACCGCCGACACCCACCATCACTGGAACTTTAAGCGTCAGCTTGCCGATAAATTTAATGATTGCCTGTTTTTCTTCAAGATTGAGCGCTAAAGCCTCACCCGTGCTACCCAAAATTAATAAGGCATTGCCAACTTGTTCTTGCAGAGCAATCAGCGCCCCCAAGTTTTCAAAATCAATGTCACCGTTTTCTAACAAAGGGGTGACTAACGCCGTCCATACGGGATAATTTAAATTGTGCACGTGTTGTCCTTTCTAGTTCATATCAGTTTTAGTTCATATCAATTAAATCAGCCAATTGGTACAAGCCCCCTGGCAATGTAGGATAGCCAATTAAATATTCTGCCGCCCAAATCGCACCTTCAGCAAAAATACTGCGATCTAAGGCTTCATGGCTTAGCGTGATGATTTCGTTTTTGGTTTTGATACTGAGCGCATGAATGCCTTTGACATCACCCTCACGCTTTGAGGTGATTTTGCATTTTAGCTTTAGCCAATCTTCCCATAACAATGCTGTACCACTGGGCTTGTCTTTTTTCTCAGTGTGATGAGTCTCGTGAATCGCAAGCTTTGCATCGGGCAATAACCCTGGAATATCTTGGCCCATCAGCATGAGCGCGCGGCGAATTACCTGCATGCCTAAACTAAAATTAGCCGAGGTAACCCACTGAATATGATCTTCATTCAACTCTTCATCTAAATTTTTAGGCCAGGCAAAGCCCGTACTGCCCCATACCGCGGGAATTTCTGCTTTTTTAACAATAGGCAAGAGTTTCTTGACGCCCTCTCCCGGAATAAAAATAATGACGGCATCTGCGCCTTTGAGCTTTTCCGTGGTCACGACATTTTTACTATCAAAGATGTCAAAAATCCTTTTTTTACCCAGCAAACGAATCACCTCTGACCCAGTCTTGCCCTTCCCGATAACTGCGATTTTCATAAAATCAAACCTATGATGGACTCTCGGTAATTGTCTTCTATTTTTGCGCTGTGTGCAACTGTAGCAAGGATTGGGATTTATTTTAGGAACCGGCTGATTGAAGCCTTGATTGAAGAAAGGCTAGACTAGCCTCTCTTCAACTTGACAAGACACTTGTCTTTTTGACAATGAGATTTTTCTACTTCGCGTTTACGGCAGCAGGTGCAGCAGGCGTAACGGCTGGCAGAGGAGGATGATTGCTGTCTGCTGGCACCAATGTTACGGCCATAGAGTGATCAGATACTTTCATCATATCCCCTGTCAGATAGTCAACAAGAAAACCTGGCCAGAAGAAGATATTAAGAGCGCCCACACCTTGGAAGCTGGTTGCAACCGGTACAGTTGTTGTATGATAGCCTTTCTGTTGCAGTGTAATCGTATTGGTTTTCGTAGGGTTAGACACTTGAACCTGAATAGGTGTTACACCCACTGGCTGATTATTCAAAAAAACTTGCGCACCCAAAGGGTTCGAGGTTACCATCATAGTACGATCAGCATCACTATTAGATCCAAACAGGCTTGCACATCCAGTCATACACAGGGATGCCCCTGCTAAAGCTACTGCGGTCACTATTTTATTCATCGTAGATCCTTAAGTAAGTTATTGGCTTGGTTACGGCACTCGGCCACCGCCATTTTACCCCTAACAGCTCGTATTTTGCAACCATTTTGCTAGTACAGTAGAAAATTTCGCAACATAATCATATAATAATATATTAAATACAATTAAAATGTATTGCAAAATAAATTATAATTACGCGCCGGAATCATCGCGGCAGACGCAAGACCGACACCCCACCTCCTCCACCGAGCTTGAAAATGGCGAGAGGAATTTCCACAGATAGCATCACTACGCATACAGGAGGTAGCAGCGCGACAGATACCCCCAGAACAGATATTCGCAGCCCTGATAGTTTCCGCGCATTCACAGCAGCCCCATAAATTCAGATACTTCGACTACTGCCTCATCCTTGGTCGATTGAGCCTTTTAAATTTAAGCCTGATGCTTTATACTTAGATAAAGCTTAAGGATGTTGTTTATATGCCCATTTATAACTTTAACCCTGGCCCCGCCATGTTGCCGCGTGAAGTGCTTTTGCAGGCTCAGGCAGAACTTTTAGACTACCAAGGATTGGGGTATTCTATTTTAGAAATGAGTCACAGAAGTGCGCCGTTTGAGACTCTGCTTGAAGAAATGCGCAATGATATTCGTGAGCTTTTAAAAGTTCCGGGTAATTATCATATTTTGTTTTGCCATGGCGGTGCGCGCCAGCAGTTTGCGATGGTACCCATGAATCTCTTGACCGATAATAACAAAGCCGACTATGTGGTGACAGGCGCTTGGTCACGCATGGCTTTTGATGAGGCTAAAAAGTACGGTGATATTCATATTGCTGCTGAACCCAACAAAAGCGATTTTACTTATACGCCTGATCCCAAAACTTGGAATATCAGACCTGACACTGCTTATGTCCACTATACTTCTAACGAGACTATTCACGGCGTGCAATTTCATTTTACGCCCAATCTGAAAGTGCCCTTAATTGCCGATATGTCTTCAGATTTATTTACGCGCCCGATTGATGTCAGCCGCTATGGTTTAATTTATGCGGCGGCCCAGAAAAACTTTGGCGCTGCCGGACTCACACTTGTGATTATTCGTGAGGATTTAGTAAAAGCGCCCCAAGCACTGACCCCGGGTCTGATGCACTATCAAAAACAAATTGAAACGAACTCGCTTTATAATACGCCACCGACTTTTTCTTGGTATTTAAGCGCGCTTTATTTGAAATGGATTAAGGCCCAGGGTGGTTTAAGTGCCCTGGAAAAGCGCAATAAAGAAAAATCAAAAGTCCTTTATGATTATATCGATAGCACTTCTTTTTATCATAATCCCGTGCACAAGACCGCGCGCTCTTGGATGAATGCGCCCTTTACCCTGGCTAAACGTGAACTTGATGCTACTTTTCTTGCCGAGGCTACGGCCGCAGGCTTGATTGGCCTGAAGGGACATTCAAGCTTGGGTGGCATGCGTGCCAGTCTTTATAACCCTATGAATATTGAAGGCGCACAGGCTTTGGTTAAGTTTATGGTGCAGTTTGAAGGCAAGCACTCGGACTCTAAAAAACCTGCGGCGAAAAACACCAATCAGATGCAGATTCCTGGGCTTTGATACCAAACGCCTCTGGATACCCTACTTCATCAAAATACAAGCCACCAGGTGGGACATTCATCCCGGCAACGGTTCGATCTTTGGCAGCTAACACCTCTTGCACCCACTCTGGTGCGCGCCGACCCTCGCCAATTTTTAATAATACCCCGACAATATTACGCACCATATGATGCAAAAACCCATTTGCCTGGATATCGATTCTGATCAAATCACCCTGACGCGCGACCTTACAAAAATGCACGGTTCTGATGGGATTTTTTGCCTGACAATCTTTGCCGCGCACTGAACTAAAATCTTGCTCACCCACAATAAAATCTGCGCCGGCTTGCATTGCCTCAGCATTAAGCGGGATTGGATGCCAAAATACGCGATCGGCCAATAAAGGCGAGCTCGTCGCCGTATTTAAAATCAGATAGTGATAACGACGATAGGTTGCCGAAAAGCGCGCATGAAAATTCTCATCAAGATAATAGGTCTGATGAATTCTGATGGAGGGTGGCAAAAAATGATTCACGCCAAAAGTGAATGCCTCTTTGGGGTAGTTTTTTTCAGTATCAAAATGCACAACCATATTGAGCGCATGCACACCGGCATCGGTGCGCCCGGCGGCAACGGTTACGACTCGATGCTTTACAATTTGCTGTATGGCATCCTCAAGCGTCGCCTGCACGCTCGGCAAATCCAGCTGTCGCTGCCAGCCATGAAAATGATTTCCTGAATATTCAATCACCAAGGCGATGCGTGGCATTCTTTTGCTTTATCGATTATAATATGACAAGTTTAACTTAAAAACCAGCAAAGTCAATGGACTCGCAAGGATTTCGACCGATATTTATGATGGGCCCTCAGGATAATAAGAGCGGTTTATCCCTGTCTTTGTATTTTGAAAAAAGCGACTTTACCCGCCTGCTTTCCATGGTCAAAAAATTTGGCATGTTGAGCGTATATAAACATGGCCAAGATTTTTTTATTTCCCTAGGGGTACATAAATTCTTAGCTGAAAACCGCCTGCGACAATCCTCACTATCTTTGGTTGAGGCCAAACAATTTGAACCCAAAGATGCCGAAGGCTTTTTAACACTCGCGGATTTACTCTTTCATGATCGCAAAAATCCTTTTAAGTTTACTGCAGAACATTTTGAGGATGAGTTTTTAATATGGACCATAGCGCGTGAACTCAACCTTTTAACCGAGTCACATAATACCGAGCAAGGCCTGCGGATTAAAGAGTGGGAGTTTGAAGAAGAACAACGCAAACGCCTGCTCTTTAGCCAAATGCGTGCCGAGCTTGCTGGGGAACATACCGCAGAAAAAGGCTTTACCCGTGATTTAAGCACCCACGAGGCGAAACTTTGGATTGAAACCCTTGAAGTCATGCGCATTCTAGAAATGATGCTAAGCCTAGAGATGCTTAACATTCATTACGAAGGCGATAACTTTAAGCTCGAGCTCGCGGATATGGAAATATCTGTCAGTGAAGATTTTCAAAAATGCGTCTTGGGCTTTGGCAGCATCTCTACCCTTACCCCTGGTGCTGGAGAACTGATTGCTAAAATTATTGACCTATTGTTTTATGATCGCCGGCAACAGTATTTCCGTTTTGAAATTTTAAACAACCCTAAAGCCGAACAAATACTTTACCAAGCCTTGCACCAGTTAAATATCCCTATCCGCGCCATGAGCCCAGAGCAAGCTCGACGCTTTCAAGCACTGCACCAACAAATTGCGGCCAAACCCAGCGCCTTGTTCGCCCATGATCTTGAGAAAAAAGATGCAGCACCCAGCGCAGAATCGTCCAATGATCCAAATTCTGGGCGGCGGTAAACAAAGATATTAAATCTTATAAAATAAGTGTATATTGATGTGATTACAAACAATAGAGGTTTTTTATGTTTGAAGTACTAAAAGCCTGGTTTATCAAATACTTTGGTGAAGCCGAAGCTGCTATATTGTTGATTTCTTTGCTCGTGAGCGTGATTGTTATTTGGCTGTTTGGGCGGATCTTAGCGCCTCTATTTGCTGGGATTATCATTGCTTATCTGCTTGAGGGTATTATTACCCCGCTGCAAAAGCACTTAAAATTTCCTCGAGCGCTCGCCATTGCGACGGTGTTTTTGGCGTTTTTGGGTTTGCTGGCTTTTGCGGTGGTTGCCTTAATCCCCATGTTTGCGCGCCAGCTTTCGCAATTTATTGACCAAATTCCCTCAGACCTTAATCAGCTTTATAGCTATCTTAATAACCTGTCGGCGACTTACCCCACGATGATCTCCCCTACCCTCGTACAAAATTTGATTAATGGCGCTAACCTTAATATGAATGTTGTGACCCATTTTGGCAATAATGTTTTGACCAACTCTCTAGCTTCGCTCTCCACCATCATGACCTGGCTCGTGTATGTATTTATGGTCCCGCTTCTGACCTTTTTCTTACTCAAAGATAAAAACACTTTAATCTCTGGTGCCTCAGAATTTATGCCCGAGCACCGTGGTTTGATTATGGAAGTTTGGCATGAAATGCGCAAATTACTGGGCCGTTATGTTCGTGGCAAGGCTTTAGAAGTATCGATTGTAACCATTGCCACCTGGATTGCTTTTGCTTCTTTTAAATTAAACTATGCATTCTTATTTGCGTTCTTGACCGGCTTATCCGCCATTTTGCCTTATATCGGCCTTATTATTGTCACCATCCCAGTGACCTCCGCGGCGCTATTTCAATTTGGCCTTAATGTCGACTTCTTTTACATCATGCTTGCTTACGGCATCATTCAAGTACTCGATGGTAATGTGCTCGTGCCACTGTTGTTTTCCGAGGCTATGAACCTAAATCCCGTGGTTATCATCACTGCAGTGCTGTTTTTTGGTGGCCTATGGGGCTTTTGGGGACTGTTCTTTGCCATTCCTTTAGCGACCCTCGTTAAAGCCGTGGTACAGGCTTGGATACGCCATGCCAATCGCGCGAGTAATGCTGCTGATCATGTGCATGTTGATTAATGCAATACAGCCACAAATAATTGCCCTATGATTTGATCAGCTAACATTGCTTTAGCTTGCTTAGGCAAATGCACAGTGTCTTTGACTGTGATGACAAATATCTCCTGCTCATCTTGATTAAAGCCCACGCCATCACCTACTGGATTGGCGATGATCATATCGAGTTTTTTGTTTTGTAATTTCTTTTTGGCATTTTCAATCAAATTTTCGGTTTCAGCGGCAAAACCGATTAGCATTGCTTTATGCTTTTGTTTACCTAAAGTTGCCATGATGTCTTCGTTGAGGGCTAAATTTAAGTTGAGATCGCCGCTCTTTTTGATTTTATGGGATTGATAATCTTGGGCTTTAAAATCACAGACGGCAGCGCAGCCGATGATGATGTCGGCATCTGCTTGTGCAAGTACTTGTGCCTGCATCTCTTGTGCAGTTGTTACCTTAATGAGGCCACAACCCGCTGGTGCTTTTAATCCCGTTGGCCCAGAAATTAGAATAACTTCGGCGCCATGATAATAACAACTGGCTGCCAGAGCATAACCCATTTTGCCTGAGCTGTAATTTGTTAAGTAACGCACTGGGTCTAAAGGCTCTTGTGTGGGTCCTGCGGTGATCACTACTTTTTTTCCAGCTAGGATTTGGGGCTGAAAATACTTGGGCAAAACATTGATAATATCATCAACCTCGGCCATACGCCCCAACCCAACGTCGCCACAAGCCTGCAGACCCGCTGCTGGACCGATAAAATCCACATTTCGAGCCTGTAATTTTGCATAATTTTCTTGCACTGCCGGGTGCGCCCACATCGCTTGATTCATAGCGGGAGCAATGGCCACTTTTGCTGTGGTTGCCAATAAAATCGTTGTTAATAAATCATCGCCAAAGCCATGGGCGTATTTTGCCATGATGTTCGCTGTTGCCGGCGCGATTAAAATCAGCTCGGGCCATTTGGCTAAAGCGATATGGGCCAAAGGATCAGTGAAGGTATTGGTTAATACTTCATTTTGGCTTAAGGTCGCAAAAGATAAAGGCGTGACAAATTGCTCGGCATTTTGCGTCATGACAACACGCACTTCTGCGCCTAATTGTTTTAGGCGCGAGACTAGTTCCAAGGCTTTGTATGCCGCGATGGATCCGGTCACACCCACTAAAATTTTGCGATCTTTAAGATAATGCATTAGTGCTCCAAATCTACAACGATAGGCTCTAAATGTTCTGCAGGCTCAATCTGTGCATAAGTAATAATAAACACTTTATCACCCACCTCGGCTTTTCTTGAGGCGGGGCCGTTTAGACCAAAGACTTTGCTGCCGCGCTTGCCTTTAATCACATAGGTCTCTAGACGCTCACCGTTGTTTAAATTCACGACCTGCACCTTTTCATTTTCACGCACATTGGCCTGCTCCATGATGTCTTCATCAATCGTGATTGACCCAACGTAAAATAAATCTTTATGAGTGATCGTCGCATAAGCGATTTTTGATTTTAATACCGTAATTAACATGTTTACAACTCCTTGTTATCGATTAAACGCACCTCATCCAGCCATACAGCGGCGAGGCGGCGCCCCCATTGTTCTTCTACATATTCTACTTTAAAACCCTCGGCTGCTAAATTTTTTCGAATCTCAGCCACAGTTAAATCGCTGTGTAGCAGCTTTGCAAACACTGCGGCCTTTTGTCTTTGCGCGGCATTAAGCCTTCCATTTCTTGAGCTTAGCGCAAGGCCATCTTCGGCACGCAACGTTTTGCACGGCACAATCTCTATTGGCAAAAATAACGCAGCCGTCATTTTTTGAATTAATAATAACTGCTGATAATCTTTTTCGCCAAAGTAGGCTCGCATCGGCGCTGTTATATTAAAGAGCTTCAGCACCACTGTCAGCATGCCTGGAAAATGCCCTGGGCGAAACTCGCCTTCTAAAACTTGACTGATTACTTGCTCAGAGACCTGGACTTCAAAATGATCGTGATAGATCTCAGCAGCATCAGGCAAAAATAAATAATCCACGCCAGCCTCTTTTAACAATGCTTCATCTTGGCTTAACGTGCGTGGATATAACTCAAAATCTTGGGCTTGGTTAAATTGCGTGGGATTGACAAAAATACTGACGATAACGATATCATTTTCGCTTTTAGCACGCGCACATAAACTCAAATGCCCTTGATGGAGATTGCCCATGGTGGGTACAAAGCCAATGCTTTTGCCAGCCAGGCTCGCTCTTAATCGTTGTAACTCGCTAACCTTAGTAACAATGTTCATCTTTGGGAAATGCTCCTTGTTGTACTTCATGGATATAGCTATTGATTGCCGTGGTAAAAAGCTCAGCGCCGTTGATATAGGACTTCACAAATTTAGGCTTAAACTCGGTATTCAGGCCTAATAAATCTTGAAATACCAAAACCTGACCATCAGTATCAGCACCCGCGCCAATGCCAATGGTTGGAATTTGTAGTTGCTCACTGATTGCTTTTGCTAACGGGGCAGGCACACATTCGAGCACCACGGCAAAGCACCCTGCTTCTTGTAATTGCTGGGCTTCTAACATTATTTTTTCCTGCGCAGCATCGGTTTTACCCTGCACTTTAAAGCCACCTAATGCATAGATTGATTGTGGCGTTAAGCCCAAATGCCCCATCACTGGCACACCAGAATCCACAATATGGCGAATGAGCTCAAGATTCCCGGCCGCGCCCTCAAGCTTGACCGAATGCGCTCCAGCTTGCATGAGCAATTTTACGGCCTGCATATTTTCGGTCAGCCCCTGGCGATAACTCAAAAACGGCAAATCGCCGATAATAAATTTCTGTGGCGCCCCGCGTGCAACTGCGGTGGTATGCAGCGCCATCATTTCGATCGAGGCACCAAGCGTACTTGGCAAGCCATGCATCGTCATCGCTGCGCTATCTCCCACCAGAATACAATCCACATCGCTATTGGCGAGCAAACGCGCGCTTGTGTAGTCATAGCACGTGATCATCGTTATTTTTTCATGGTTGTGCTTTTTTTTGCTGAAATCTAAAACATTCATACTTTGGCCTCAAGGGTTTGGTTTTTTTGGTAGCAGCTTACAAAACTTTCATACACTTCTTGAAAGGGATCGTCCGTTAACGCTTGTAAATTCTTAGCAATAGTCTTTTGATCTTGGCGCACTACGGGCCCTGTTAAGGCTGATTCTGGCGCCGTTAATAAATTTTGCATTTGCTGTTTGAGATAAGGGTGTGCCAATTCTTTTGGTAAATTGAGCGCTTGCTCAAAATCGGTAAATAACTTTTGCCATAACATACAACTAAAATTCCCGGCTAATACACATAGCGCATGGTATTGCGTCTTTTTTGATGTATGCAAATGCTGATGGGGATTGTTTAATCCGGGCAATAACGCTGTAAGTTCTGGCGCATCATGATCGATGAGTAATGGAATTTGTTGATAAGCGACTAAATCGTAAAGCTCTTGGCCAAAAGTCATTAAAGGATGGACACCATAAGCACCCTCACACACCCTGCTACCAGAACAATGAATAATGAAAGCTTTGCTATCTTGCAAATGCTCGTTGATAAAATCCTGCAACGCATCATCGCTAATTAATATCAAAATATGACTGGCCTGGGCGACTTTAGCCTGCAGCTCTGAAAAGCTCTGGCCACGATGCCAGCTCTGAAATGGGATACTTAACAAAGAAAAATAATGGCGCAAATGCCGCGCAAGGCGACCATTACCAATCACTAAATAACTCACAGGTACCTGTCTCATGATCAAGTCCTAAATTACCTATAATTTCAATTTAATCTAAAGTCTCTGCCCGAAGGTCAGCGCTGGGGTTATTTTAAGCTAACTGGGCAATATATACAAGATATTTTCGCAATTATCCGCAAGCATCCTGCTTGATATATGTGGGCTTAGTGCTATAATCAAGGTACCTAAATTTATGGTAAGCTTTTATGAACCCTAACTTCTTCATTACGATTGGCGGCGCTTTTTTTGTCGTTACCTTGATCCTAGTCCTTTTAAATACAATCTTTACCGTCACCCAGCAATATGTTGCGGTGGTTGAGCGCTTAGGGAAGTTCAAATGCCTCTGCGGCGCGGGGATCAATTTCAAAATTCCTTTTATTGATAGAGTCGCCGGCATGATTAATCTGCGCTTACGCCAACTGGATGTGATTGTCGAAACCAAAACTAGTGATAATGTCTTTGTTAATTTAAATGTCAGCGTGCAGTATTCAGCTTTAGCGGATAAGGTCTATGAGGCTTTTTATAAACTCTCTGATCACGAGGCGCAAATTAAATCATTTGTGTTTGATGTTGTGCGCGCCCAGGTACCCAAAATTACGCTTGATGAAGTCTTTGAAAAGAAAGAAGAAATTGCCTTAGCCGTCGAAAAAGAGCTTAAAGAAATTATGCTACAATTTGGCTATGCTATTTTAAAAGCATTGGTCACTGATATTGATCCTGATGCTAAAGTCAAAGAAGCCATGAACGATATTAATGCCGCACAAAGGCAAACTGTTGCCGCCACACAAAAAGGCGAGGCTGAAAAAATTATGCGCATCAAACAAGCCGAAGGCGAAGCTGAAAGCATGCGCCTACAAGGCGAGGGCTTGGCCAATGCTCGTAGAGCGATTATTGCCGGCATGAGCACCTCGGTCAGTGACTTCCAAAAAATCACGCCCGATGTCTCAGCAAAAGAGATTATGTCTTTGGTATTAATATCACAATACTGCGATACTTTAAAAGAAATCGGCGCCAAAAGTGGCAGCAGCAGCATTTTCCTGCCCTCATCACCAGCCTCAATCGGCGATATTGAAAACCAAATCCGCACAGGTTTTTTGAGCGCTAATGCCTTATCAGCGCAGCAAAAACCTAAAGCTGATTAGTTTTATACCATATACACTTCCTCAGCCGCAGGGGGCTCAGCCACGGGGAAGCCAAACGCTAAGGCAACGCCGCCAACTGCCAATGGCGCTCGAGCAGTGGCAACGGCACTGCCAGTCAAATCCATGACTGATTCACGCATGTCTTGCTGAATTTTTGCAGGGTCCCCGGCAACACATACCTGATAAATATCTTTTAAATAATTATATTCAAATATTAACTCTGATACGGCATGATATCTATCCACGCTATTCATCGGATCGCCCCTGATTTCATCATACTGTCCAATACCAAATAAACGCTGAGAAATCACAACCATATCAGGTATTTCCTTATACGCCCACAATACCGCACGAATTCGATTTAAAACATCAGCGTGCTCAGACTTTTCTGTGTCCTTAAAAGCATCTATTAATGCTGCTTTTGGCTCTGCCTTTAAACTCAGTAATAGCGACCCTAATGTTGCAATACCCAAGATCTCGGCCTCTGACTTCGGCGCACTTTCTTTAAAACATGGATATTCGCCTGAGTTAAAACTAGGTCTATTTTCTTGTTGCCGGCGATTAAAGAGCGTATAAAAATTATCTCGCGCTGTTTTCTCTCGATGTGACAATCCCGCAATATTAATGACCTGTCGAAGCGCCTGTAAATGCAGGGCACGAATCTCTGCCATTGTGCGTTGTGGCGCTGCTGCACCTGTTGCTGCCAAGTGCAAATTTTCGATCGTGCATGCACCACAACTGGTGCCATCGTTTTGCTGATGCAAATCAAAACGCGTTTGAAATACCGCGCCGGGATACCTTTTACTTAACTGCTGCTGTAAGGTCTTGGGAAGAGGTGATCTTGTTGAATTAATAAATTCAGCACGGATACACTCACGGCGTTCATTAAACTCAAATAACAAGCCCACCCAATGATAGCGCCCAATATTACAAGGAATAACGGTAATGCCTTGATTAGAGGCTCCCGGGGTACTAAGGCGATCATACAAGGAATCAGGAGTAATGGTATCTACTGCTGTCAGACAGCGCATCCCCTCTAGATCTCGAAAACGTGCATTTGAAATTGCCGCCATATCTTGATCTTCATACTCGTATTGCGTATTTACCTGATATTCTTGATCTGCTAGATTTACCGTCTCGATGCCTGGCCGCCCTCTTTTTATAGCTGTGGCTATTTGGGACGCCTTTGGCTCGCGATGGCGCTTAGATCCAGCAGAAGCCCCTGCTGTGGTGACATGTGCGGAGGAGACATGAGCAAAAAGCGCCGCTGCAGGATCAGAGAGCGCAAACTTTTCTGTTAGCACCACATCTGAGACATCGCATAATTTGCGCCAAAAATCAGCCTCGGGCCTACCATAGCGCTTAGGCTCGCCCCCCTGCTTCCAATGTACTGTGCAATGACCATCAGCTTCAACATCGATAGACTCAATCCACGGCAATAGAACATTTTTAGGGATATACGAATAATCATCGAAACGCTGAAATAAAACATCTTTTACTTTGGTAATGATCTCGCATGCATGCGCTGAATCTAAAGAGAACCAAGCCAAAAATGGGATCAATTTTTGCCAATCTTCTTGATTCGCCGCTTTTAAAATTAATGTACCGACTGCTTCACTCACATTGATTTTAGCAGGCTCTTTCCCTCTTTTTCTTTTACCCGCTGAGGTGTCTTGCGACAAAGAGGCCAAGGCCCTACCTAATAAAGCTTCAAAATCTGCCTCTTGTGCTTTTGATGGTTTCTTATCTGGGCCTGGTTTACTGGGGCTGGGATGTGCCGCTAATGCGTCACGAATCTGTGCTTCAAAATTTCTGGCATAGCCTGCCAACTCGGTTAGCGCTTCCCGAACTCGTACTATTATTTTTTTGGTATTTTCATCCCGTGGCTCATGTTCACTTGCCTCTTTTAATAGGCCTAATAATTTCGCCAAGTACTCTGGCTCTGCATATTTATATTTAGCTAATGCATCCAAAATACACTTAATAAACCACTCTGGCTCAAAACCCTCTATCTTATTTCTAAAGCTTAATAGCGTTAAAATTTTTGGTAAAACACTGGCATCTTTACTCACTTGCTCAGATAGCGCTGTTACCATTAACTGCGTGGTTTCAATATAATCCTTGGAGCGCTTCATCTTGCCAAGAAAGCTAAGTAAATGCTCATTAATCCTAGCATCATTGAGCTTACTATCTGCAATCGCCTTAAATGCATAGCGAAATACCTCTGTCGTGTAGGATCCGTGCATCCCCCACAGCAGCACATCTTCTAGCTGGCCTAGTATCTCCTCATCATGTATTTGCATCTTTATTTTGATCAACGTCGCTAAACTATGTAGGCGATATTGCAAATATTGATCCGGTGTAACCCTTGCCCCCTCAACAACACCGACTAATTTCTGATTAATCTCCGCATCGACTTTACAACTGCGCAAATTAAGATCCCTATGGGCAAAACCTTGTAAAAACTGCTTAGCCGCTGCGTCATCACTGTAAACATCTCTGAGCAATCTCGCAATATTACTCATCGTATTATAAAAAGCATCCTGGGTCTCTTTTTTACTTTTGTCTCCCGTGCCACGATGAGGTAGCACATTCTTATTTAAATTGCCTAATTGCGCCTTAATTTGAATCAGCCAAGACTCCGCTTCTTTATGTGTCCATAATGACGTCGCTTTAATCAACTTTGCAACTGCCTTAGGCACTTGCGTAATATTCTCCCAATAGTCATTAACAAACCCGACTAAATCATCGCGCAAGGGTAGTTCATCTTTAAAACGTGACTCCATGATAAAATCTGCAATATCTTCAAACGGATTAAAATCGGCATTCTTCATAGGAAACTTGAATGGCGTACTAAACCAGAGCTTAAACCACTCATTGGCAAGTTCTATCGGCTCAATTAAACCAGAAACAAAGCGCCATACTACCTGATAACGTGCCTCATATTTATGTTCGCTAAACCATGCCATAAAATCTGGATCTTTATCATCAATCGCTGCAATCACTGTCTTTGCCGCCAAATACTCATAAAAACTATCATGCACAAATGAGATGGGGACCAGCTTTTTCGAATCCGATGATGCAAATGCGGGGGTTACCAAACCGCTTTGCATAATTTCACTTGGCCAATTGCGTGTAAAATCATCCTCCTGATCAAGCTTAATAGCATCCAGTAACTCACGGGGACTGATGACACGATCATCGTTATCTAAAATGCGTCTTGCTAATGTTGCCAATATATTCTCTGGACCCTCCCAATAGCGTGGAATTTTTTCATTCTCGACGTCGTGGTACAAATGATTGGCAAAGATCGTAAACATTACTTTATAAATCGATGCTAAAGAATTCAGCTCGAGGTCATTACCTTCAACGAGGGCCATGCAAATAATTTTCAAGATAATAGGATAATGTGCTAGCTCCCAAACACGTGCGTTACTTCGCAAGCGCTGCAACAGCAAGGATTTCTTCTCCATTAACCCACCCCGATCCTCAGAATCAACGAGTTTTGGATCATTAATATGCGTATCCATCCACTGCGCAATTTTATCATCACTTAAGCCCTTCACGACTACATGAGGCTGCTCTGCTTGCTCACGCTCTAATGCCAACGGCCTTGTTGAAATAAAAACATTTTTTTGACGGCGAATACAGTCAATAATCTCTTTAAATTTGGCACTTACGGTTGAGTCAATTTCATTCCAACCATCTAACAGCCATAAAGTTTTGACATCCTCAGCAAAAAGGCGCTTGGCAAACTCATCGCGCATTTCCTCTTTATACATTCTGTCAAAATAAATATGCCCTAAAATACTCGCAATTTTCTGCTCAGGTGTATCACCACTCATAACAATATGTTGCAGCTGCCGTAATGGAAATAGCACGACATAATCATAAGTGTCTTTAATTGCTTCATCATCCTTCGCCCAACGATAGGCTATGTTTTGTAAAAAAGTACTTTTTCCAGATCCAAATTGCCCTACAATCCACTGATAGCCACCATTTTTTAATAACTCCTCAGGATCCATCGCGCGTAAAAATTGATCTTCTTGCTCTGCGCTTGCGCGCCTGATTTCCAAGCTTAATTTGACAAAATAATCATCCATTTTTTGTTTAGCGGCCCAAATACTCGATACTGAGGGAATGTACTCATAGGCATCTTTATAGGCCTTTTGAAACGCTGCGATAGGATTGCTCAGAAGTTTTTGATCAATTTCTATGATCTCTACTGGAATGACGTGCTTGGGATTCTCTTTTAATACATTCAGTGAATTAAGATCAATATCAGGCACTTTAGTTTCTTCATAAAGACCCGTTCTTGTTGACTCATGCACCCAAAGTAACTCTTTATGTACTGTTGGAAAAGAAATTACACGCGTTGCACTATGGTTTGCATAGGCACAGTTGTCTGTAGTTTGAGCCCGCTGTGGTTGATATGTTTTCTCAACATCCATGCCTCTTTGCTCAGCACGAAACACTCGATCTTTTTGATCATAATAAACAGGACGAGCATTAGATTCATTCGACAAAGGATATAAAACTCTTAATACACCTTGAATGTATCGAAGGCCAGCACCATCCTTTTGCCAATCCTCCGGTTTCGTTAAATGCGCGACGACATACGGGTAAATCAAACCTTCGGCGCTTTTCTTATGTAGATCATTAGAAGCCCCCAAATTATGGATCATGATATTCCAGGCATCACCACGTTTGTGAATTTGCAAATAAGTGGCATGCCCACCTTTTTTATCGCCCCACCCCAAATAGAGAACCACTGAATCATTGTCTGCAAGATTTTCTATGCTTGCTGAAATCCCTTTGGCCAGACTCTGGGTCAAAGGTTCTCGCCCTTTCGCGGGCACACCTGCAATGTACCCACCACTACGCGTGATCCAGTAGGTTTGCAAATTACGCTTCACCTCTTTGGTAACTTCCTTAATCAAATACTCACGTGTCGCCTCAATCGTCAATAAATCAGGGTTGGTAGCCTGAAGCGCCCGCATTTTTTCTTCTAAATCGCGGTCGGAAATTTCTTTAAGTTGTAAATCAAGCAAAAGCTGCATGGTATAAAAGATACGTAATGGTAAAAAATGCCACGGCAAAAAGCCATGGAGTAACTCACCTGTTGATGGTGCAGTACCCTTATAGGCATGAACATGACCATGATAAGTTGAATGCTTGGCTTTTAAAATAGCCTGGATATCAATCCCAACCATTAATGACGTAAAGGCCCCCATGATTTTAAGCTTCGTCTCGGTGTTGGTAACATCTTTAATCGCATGTACTAATGTAGCGTAAAGCATATTGAAATAAGCATCATCCACCTGAACTGGCATCTCCAATAACGCACGGGCAAGCTGCAGGTTGTCCGAATCATCCTTCGTCGTTCCGAGCTCCTTACTCCCTTTAATAATCGTGTAATCAAGGGGCCCCAGAAAACCCAATGCTTTTGCCAACGTAGTTGTCTTTTTTCCTGACGTCTTGGTAATGGTATCGATACTCAAATCAGGATCAAGCGAGCGATTAAATACATAGGGGCTAAAAGGTAATTGTCTCAGCGCCTCTATGGTTTTTGCATACCCAGAAGTAATAAAGCGATAGAGTAGCGTTTCGTCTTCAGGATCGACCAACAATAAATCTGCTAACGTAAATTCAGCCAAGCCTTTAGCGTCAATTTTTTTTAGTTTTTCCTCATCGAGTGTAAATTTTTTCGCATCGAGCATAAATAATTATCCGTCCCTGTTTAAATGATATGAGGCTTTATGAGTCGGCGATATTACCAAGATTGCAGGATGAATGAAAGGTTGCTTACGCTTTAAAAACAAATTGGTAGGCTACCCTACCCCTCAAGTTAATCCAAAGCACACCAATATTATTATAATTCTATGCATAAATCCACGTTGGGCATCTGTGATTCTATACTTGATGTGCTATAGCTTTTGCACTACCAATTCATGCGCTAATTTTAAAGCTTCAGACAACTTGGTAACATCAGAGCCCCCAGCTTGCGCGAGCTCGGGTCGCCCGCCGCCTTTTCCGCCGACAACCACTGCTAGTTGATTGACCAAATCGCCGGCTTTGATTTTGCCGAGTAAATCAGGGGTGATGCCGACGATCAACTGGACTTTATCAGTAGCAGCCAAACCTAGCACAATCACACCACTGTTGATTTCGGCTTTCAACGCATTGACCAAAGGCGTCAGCACTGAGGCTTCCTGATCTTTGACTTCAGCAATTAAGAGCTGGCTTGTGCCGACACTCACTGCTTGCTTCAATAATACTGCTGGCAAGGTCGCTAAGGCTTCGCGCATCTTGGCTTCGCTTTCGGCTTTTTGTGCTTCTTTTTGTTTTTCACGTTCAAGCTGCGCTATTTTAGCCTGAGCCTCTTGCTCGATAAAATCTTTCGCAGCTATAGAAGTAAAGGCTTCAATACGCCGTACGCCTGAGGCAATACCTGATTCTGAAGCGATTTTAAATAAGCCAATATCACCCGTATGCGCTACGTGGGTACCGCCGCACAATTCAGCGGAATGATCGCCCATTTTGAGCACACGTACTTTGTCACCATATTTCTCACCAAAGAGTGCGATCGCGCCTAATTTTTTGGCGCTGTCAGGATCAGTCACTACGGTGTCAACGTTAACATCCAAAGCAATCGCTTGATTCACCCAATGTTCGACTTTTTGCTTTTCATCTGCTGTCATGGGCTTTGTATGCGCAAAGTCAAAACGTAAGCTATGGGCATTCACTAATGAACCGCGCTGTTCAACATGAGGGCCTAAAATTGTGCGCAAGGCTGCGTGCAGTAAGTGTGTGGCGGAGTGATTGCGCGCTGTGTTCATGCGCTTGAGTGGGTCGACTTCTGCCGTGACTGTCTCGCCCACATTAAATGCGCCCTGAAGCACCTCGCCGCTATGAATAATGGCATTATTTTGCTTTTGGGTATCGATGACTTTAAATTGCCCCTGGGCTGTTTTTAAAACCCCAGCATCGCCGACCTGACCACCGCCCTCTGGATAAAATGGCGTATGGCTTAAGACGATTTGCCCCTGCTGACCTTGTGCGAGCGTTTTCACTTCTGCACCTTCATGAAGCATGGTTACGATTTCTGAAGTCTCGACCAAACGATCATAGCCTAAAAATTCACTTTTACATTCAAGCTTTACCGTACTGGAGTAATCCACTTTAAATTTACTATGACTACGTGCACGCTCGCGCTGTTCGTTCATGCAGGCTTCAAAACCAGCTTCATCAAGCGTAAGTCCACGCTCACGCGCCATATCGGCGGTTAAATCTAGGGGAAAGCCATAGGTATCATAGAGCTTGAAAGCCACATCGCCAGGAATCACTTTTGTGGTTAAGCCCACCAAGGCCTCTTCAAATAAACGCATGCCTTGGCTTAGGGTTTTTAAAAATTGCTCTTCTTCGTATTTGACGGCCTCTGCAATTGCTGCTTCTTTTGCGATGATCTCAGGATACGCAGCGCCCATTTCATGCACCACCGCTGTGACTAACTTGTAAAAAAATGGCTCGCGTGTATTAAGGCGATATCCCTGACGAATTGCCCGGCGCATAATTCGACGCAACACATAACCGCGGCCTTCATTACTTGGCAGAACCCCATCCGCAATTAAAAATGTGGTAGCACGAATATGATCGGCAATGATTCTTAAACTATGATGCACGCCTTCGGCATCATGTTTTACACTCAGTGTTTTTGCTGCTTGATCGATCAAATATTGAAACGTATCAATTTCATAATTCTCATGCACGCCCTGCAACACGGCAGCTAAACGCTCCAAACCTGAGCCCGTATCGACCGATGGCTTAGGCAATGGTGTTAGCTTGCCTCCCGCCTCGCGGTTATATTGCATGAATACTAAATTCCAAATCTCGACATAGCGATCTTTATCGCCATCGGGTGTTCCTGGTGGACCGCCTGGGACCTCTGGACCATGATCATAAAAAATCTCGGTACAAGGACCACAGGGGCCTGTATCACCCATGCTCCAAAAATTATCCGCTGCACCAATGCGCGACATGCGTGCAGGATCAATACCTACTTCTTTAATCCAAATATCAGCAGCCTCTTGATCCTCATCAAATACGGTAATCCACAAGCGCTCAGCGGGAATTTTAAAAACTTGTGTTAATAACTCCCACGCAAAGTGAATCGCATCGCGTTTAAAATAATCACCAAAACTAAAGTTGCCGAGCATTTCAAAAAAAGTATGATGTCTTGCCGTAAAGCCGACATTGTCTAAATCGTTGTGCTTACCGCCTGCGCGTACGCATTTCTGTATCGAAGTTGCACGGCTGTAGCTGCGCTTATCCTCACCTAAAAACACATCTTTGAATTGCACCATGCCGGCGTTCGTAAATAACAAGGTCGGGTCATTGCCCGGCACTAATGAACTGGAGGGTACTGATGTATGACCCTTTTTGACAAAAAACTCGGTAAACGCATCTCTGATTTCTTGACTCTTCATCCCGCCCTCATTAATTTCATACCCAACATCGTTGCACTTAAGCCTAAGCTAACACTGGCCAAGACATAAATCATTGCCGCGCCATAACGACCATTATTTAACAGACCCACGGTCTCTAAAGAAAAAGATGAAAATGTCGTAAAGCCACCCAAGACCCCAACAATGATAAAGCTTCTAAATAATTCCTGAAAACTGCTATCGTTAAACACAAAAAATAAGATGCCAATCAAAAAGCTGCCCAAAACATTAATAGCCAAGGTTCCGATAGGAAAAGGGTAAGGCAAAAAATGCGCAATACTCATACCCATGATATACCGCAACGCTGCACCAAGCCCACCGCCTATGATAACTAAAAGGATCATTTCCATTTTTAGTTTCACCATATTAGGGTTTCTGTGTTGGCGCTGCAGGCAAGGTCAATGCTGGAGGCGTAAATGACTGTGCATTATTGTTGATTGGTAAGTTTTGTGTCGCTGCGGCGGGTGGCAAGGTTAACTCATTGGCAGCGCGCGCGGCCTTGCCCTGAAAATAGGTTAAGGACACACTCGTAATAAAAAACAACACGACCAAAAATGCTGTGAGCTTAAACAAGAAGGACGCCGGCCCCCGACTTCCAAAAATGGTATTGGATGAGCCAGAACCAAACGCAGCGCCGACATCAGCGCCCTTACCTTGTTGCAATAACACCAACGAAATAATGCCTACACAAACTAAAATATGTAGTAACGATATTAATGATAACACAATGATCTCCCTTTTATAATGACGCTGCAATTTCGCAGATTTTAACAAATTCGTTCGCAATAATCGAGGCACCCCCAACTAACGCCCCAGAGACTTCGTTCAGGCTTAAAATACTCTTAGCATTTTTGGCTTTAACACTACCACCGTACAAAATAGGCAGCGTTGCGCCTACTTTAGGGATTAATTTTTCTAACACCTTGCGAATAAACACATGCATCTCTTCAATTTGCGCTTCAGTCGCACTGACCCCAGAACCAATGGCCCAGACTGGCTCATAGGCAATCATGAGTGGCGCTTCAAGCTTCATGTTTAATTTAGGTAAAGATTGCAGTGCTGCGGTGAGCTGGGCTTCTAAAACTTTCTTGGTTTTATTGGCTGCGCGCTCGGCTTCTGTTTCGCCAATGCATAGAATAGGCACTAACTTTTCCTGCAAGGCTTGTTGTAATTTTACCGCAACGATTTCATTTGTCTCGTGATGATATTGGCGCCGTTCCGAATGCCCGACAATCACATAATTACAGCCCAATTCCTTTAACATAGCACCAGCAACTTCACCTGTATAAGCACCTTCTTTGTGCATACTAAGGTCCTGAGCACCTAAGCCCATGAGCTTCGAGTGTTTGAGCTTGCTATACACAAAACTCAAATGCACAAAGGTAGGGCACACAATGACATTAACATCTAGTGAAAATAGGGCCTGACGCACTGTGCTTAAGAGCTGCTCAACCCCCTTTAAATCACCATGCATTTTCCAGTTACCTACGATCGTTTTACGCATATCGATATCCTCGTTTACAATACATAAAAAATACGCTACATTATACCCTTCTTGCTTGAAGATACAAGTTTCAAAAACGGGAGCATCATACCATGAGAAAGTTGATTATTGCTACTACTGCTGCGGCGGCCATAGCCTCTGGAAGCAGTGCCTATGCCAACACAAAGGTTAATCCTTGTGCTGCCGCGAAGCCTTTGCAAATTAGCCAAAACACTTCACCTTGTGCGAGCACCGCTAACTGCAACGCTGCCAAGCCTTGCGCAGCAAGTGATTGTAGCCCATGCACCCCCTGCGCCGCAATGGGATGCAACCCTTGCAATCCTTGCGCTGCCATGCCCTGCAACCCTTGTAATCCCTGCGCCGCGGCCAACCCCTGCGCCACAATGGGATGCAACCCCTGTAATCCTGATCAATAATGCAAGAGCATCCTAAAGAGGCTGAGTCTGGCCTCTTTGACAATCCTGACTGGCTACAGATTCAAGAGTGTTACCGCGTCTTGAAAAAAGCCAATTCAAATATTACCTGGGAAATTTTGCGCCAGTCCGCGCCATTTGTACAGTGGGACCACTACCCTAAGGGTGATGTTTTTGATTCTGAAACCCAATCACAGTATTATTATCACGCCCACCCCGCCGCAGTTCCTAGTAATACGCGTGATGAAAATGGTCACTTTCATCTGTTTTTGCGCAAAAAAGGCATTCCCGAACATCTTAAGCCCATTAAAATGCAAAAGAAAGGCCGCCCCAAAGGCAGCAAAGAAGACGATGTTTGCCATCTTATTGGAATCTCCATGAATAAACAGGGCTACCCGATTGAATTATTTACCACTAATCGCTGGGTTACTGGTGAGACTTGGTATGATGCCGATAGCGTTATTGAACTCCTTGATTACTTTAACATCGATCATAGCTATCCTTCTTGGCCTTTAAACTTATGGCTTTCGAGTATTGTACGGGTTTATAAAAAGGACATTATCGCACTCATTAAAATGCGAGACGAGACCATACAAAAATGGCAAGAGGCTAATCTTGGCATTAATGTTTATGAAGATCGAGGGCTTGAGGTGACGTCTTCGTTGATTCTGCCCGAGCACACTCCCTGACACCCTTGTATTTTAGTACCTTTTTACTATAAACTGGTTATTATTTACATGGCACCAACCCTGTGGCAAAATTGCACTTTTATTATTCTACAATGAACGCGGGTAAAACCACGACATTGTTGCAGTCTAATTACAATTACCATGAGCGCGGGATGAATACGCTGCTATTTACACCCAAAATTGATACGCGTTATGGCAGTGGCAAAATTAAATCAAGAATTGGCCTTGAAGCGAATGCCGTTGCTTTCACAGATCATGATGATTTGGTACTATTAACGCGCGAGCATCTTAATAAGGCACCGCTGCATTGTATTTTGGTGGACGAAGCACAATTTTTAAAAAAAACACAGGTGTTTCAGTTGACTGAAATCGTGGATAAACTTGATATTCCTGTGTTGGCTTATGGACTTAGAACTGACTTTCAGGCCGAACCCTTTGAAGGCAGCCTTTATCTATTAGCTTGGGCAGAAAGCCTGACTGAAATTAAGACCATTTGTCATTGCGGACGTAAAGCAACGCATGTATTACGGGTTGATGATAAAGGCAAGCCCATTACTATGGGCGAGCAAATTGCTATCGGCGGCAATGAGCGCTATGTCTCTGTGTGCCGCAACCATTTTAAATTGGGTGAAATTTAATAATCTTGAGGAAATATATGCAAGAACATCATGCTCATAAACACGAACATGGCTCGGGCTGCAGCCATGGCCATGATAATGACTCTCATGATGGTCATGATCACGATCATGAAGGTCATAGCCACGGCCAAGTTGTTTTAGGACAAAAGCTTGGCATGGCATTTATTATTGCTATTGGCCTAAATTCGCTTTTGACCGTGCTGCAAATTTTTTATGCCTATACCGCCCACTCTACTAGTTTGCTTGCTGATGCAGGGCATCATTTAAGCGACGTCTTGGCTTTAATTTTTTCCTTTGTTGCTACTTTGCTTGCCAAGAAAAATTCAAATAATCGCTATAGCTATGGCTATAAAAAAAGCACAGTTTTAGCCACCCTCACTAATGCAACCTTACTCGTTGTCGCTTGTACGATTATTTTAATGGAAGCTATTGATCACTTAATTTATCAGCATACCGTTAATGCTATTCCCGTCATGGTTGTCGCCGCACTTGGCGCCGTGATCAGCGGCA
This sequence comes from uncultured Thiotrichales bacterium, assembly GCA_903870015.1. GTDB lineage: Bacteria > Pseudomonadota > Gammaproteobacteria > Francisellales > CACEW01 > CAIQBE01. The sequence goes on along the minus strand of CAIQBE010000002.1, from coordinate 7,665 downwards.
TTAGCGCAATGCTTTTACACAAAGATAGCCATCATGATCTTAATATCAAAAGTGCTTTTTTACATTTGTGGTATGATGCCCTGCTCTCAATCGGTGTTGTGGTGACTGGAGGACTGATTTACTTTACCCATATCAGTCTTTTAGACCCTATTGTTGGTATTTTACTGGCTTTGTTTATTTTGAAAAATAGCTGGCAACTCTTTAAGGAAACGCTTAATCTTTCTCTCGATGGCGTACCTAAAGCGATTGACCTGACTAAAGTTTCAGAGTTCCTGCATCACATCCCTGGCGTCACCAGGGTGCATGATCTACATATCTGGGCGCTGAGCACCAGTTCTAATGCGCTAACGGTGCATTTGATTCGACCCCAAGGGTTACTATCCTCAGAGGAGCGACAGCATATTAGCCAACAGTTACAACAATTATTCAAAATCGATCATACGACGATTCAAATAGAGACCCACGAGGAGGCCGATTGTGAGCACGAACAAAGCTGCTAAACGTCTTGGTTTTTTAGCCACAGGATCAGAAATCATTACAGGGGAAATCGCCAACACCAATAGCCAAATCATGGCTGAGCAGTTGCAAGACTACGGCACCCACATAGGTGAGCACCTAGTTTGTGATGACACCCCAGCTAATATCGAGGACAGCCTTAAATTCATGCTGGAGCGCCATGATGCTATTATTATCACGGGGGGACTTGGCCCAACCTCTGATGATTGCACCCGCGACGTTGTTGCCAAAATGTCTGGGCAAAAACTGGTTTTTAATAAAGAGATCTGGGAAAACATCACTGAGCGCCTCTCTAAACGCCATTTGGCTGTTCCTGAAAATAACAAACAACAGGCTTACTTTCCTGCTAAAGCTAATATTATCAGCAATGCCAATGGCACCGCCTGCGGCTCCCATCTTTATATTGGTAAGACATTAGTGTTTTTACTACCCGGCCCGCCACGCGAATGCTTACCCATGTTTAAAGAATATGTTTTACCCCTACTGTTAAAAGAAAAATTTGCCAGTAACCAACGCCTATTCCGCTGGCGCCTGCTCAATGCCCCTGAGTCAACGATTGCAGAAATGCTTGAGCCTACCGCACAAAAACATAAACTCAGCTTTGGCTATCGTGCCCACTATCCGTTTACTGATGTGAAATTATTTTTGGATCCACATACTAAATTTCACACCAAAATTTTATTAGAGGTTGAAGCGTTACTGCGCCCTTATTTTGTCACGCATCTTAATCAAGAGCTGAGCGCACAATTACAGGATCATTTGGCACTGCGCCCTCTTACTATTTATTTGGATGATCAAGCAACCAAAGGCGCCTTTAAGCAAGCATTACTCACTCCAAAAACTGCAGACTACTTTGTTGGCAAAAATGTCAAAGCTGATCTTGAAATTTACCTAACCGGCCTTGATGATTATTGGGCTAACAAAACTGATAGCACTGTCCTCGACTTAAAACTTGAACTGCGCTATGGCAAAAAAACTGAAAAATTTGAAAGCACCGTACTCATGCGCGGCAAGGAAACCATCAAGTACGCAATTGAATTTGCAGCCTGGAAGATTTTAGGGGTGATTTAGCATGATTAAAAAAACCAGCAAGCATGAGAGTCTGCTTGAAGAAATCTTCAATGCTACCTCTCATGGCATTGGTATCTTGCTGGGCGTTGCTGGATTAGTTTTGCTTGTGGTGTTTTCTGCGCTCGAAGGCTCGGCACTCAAAGTAACCACCTCTGCCATTTATGGCTCGGCGATTATCCTCATGTTTCTTGCCTCTACTTTTTATCACTCATTTCAAGATCCAAAAATAAAAAGCTTTTTTCAAATTATTGATCATATCAGCATTTATATTTTGATTGCTGCGACCTATACGCCAATTATGCTAGTGACTGTTGGCGGAGCTTGGGGCTGGTCGATGTTCGGGGTAATTTGGGGATTAGCGGCTTTTGGCACCGTGTTTAAGATTCTTTATATCGGGCGCTTTGAGTTTTTTTCTTTAGCTCTTTATGCTGTGATGGGCTGGTTGGTATTAATTGCCCTGCACCCGCTTTTGCAAGCACTGCCCCTGGGCGGCCTTATTTGGCTGACTACAGGGGGATTGTGCTATACCCTTGGCATTATTTTTTATATACTGGATAGCAAATATAAGTTTTCACACTTTCTTTGGCATCTGCTTGTGCTTGCAGGCTGCATTTGCCATTTTTTTGCGGTTTTACTTTATGTGATTTCGCCCTAGCATCATTAAGGCCCAGGGGCTCGTGGATCTGGTGCTGCTCCTGTCGATGCTGACGCAGCACCAAAAAGAGTACCCAGATAAACCCCAGCATAAGATAGTGGGTTTTCCCGTCCAATATGAACTATCGCATCTTCTGCGTATGCACCTATTACTCCGTCTCTTGATCGCAAATCCTTAAGGATCTTGAGCCTCCCTTCCTTTAGCATTTCAAGACTAGCTTCTGAAGACCACTTCGCAAGATTAGTTAGGGCACGAACCATATTGATCTCAAGATTAGCATCTAAATGAGGATCGCTTAAAAGAGCAAATAATGGCACAACCAAAGATTTGGCAATTAAAGGGCTATAAGTTAACTGACTCGCGAGGTAGGCAAGCACTCTTGATGCTCCCTCCCTAACATCATCACGGTTTTCTGGTGCCATGCGATTTAAGAGCAAGTTATATATATCGGAATTTTCTGTGATTCCATTGCATACATACCAATTGCCCTCCTTTGCATTCATCACATATTGCTTCTCTTGAGCAAGGCATTCCAGAACCATTAAACCTGCCACCTGGATATTAGGGTCTTCTTCCCGCACAAGATCAATTAATGGTTGATACATATTAGTTTCAAGGATTCCATGAGCATGGTGCAAATTACGCAAAGCTTCTAAAACACTTGATTGATTAATTATCGCAATACTAGCCAATGCCACTATTGGCTTTAGCTTAGCCTCGACACTTTGCCCTGATACCACGAAGCTTAAAAATAATTCAGCCAATCTTTGCACTGTTGCGCGCTCTGTCATTGTTGGCACAGGCTGATGCTCAGCATCAAGGCATACCATGACTGCAAGCGCTTGCACTGCTTCTTTTGCTCTAACATCATCAGAATTGGCGAGCTCAAAAAAAGACCGCAGCAAAAGCCCAAAAATCTCTACCGTCATTGTTTTACGCCCAGGATTAGATAATGCATTTTGAAGAATCGTTGTGTTTGCACATTCTTGGACTATCTCAATCTTGAAAGATGCAGATGCTAATAAGGCGGCAACATCCTTAACATCTAAAAATCTTTTGATCACCTCTGTTATTGCCGCTTGATCAAGCAAAGCAAGATGCTCCCGGGTTTCTTCTGGAGACAACGTTGCTCGAGCCCGCGGGACTAATAAATCAGGCAAGCATGTTTGAGCACTCTGCAAAGCCCGCACTCTGCCCCCCAGAGGATCAACAGGACTTGCCACTACATCTATTCTAGATGGCTCTATGGGAGCAAGCCCAACCGACTTTAGATCACTTTGTACACTCGCCAGAGCCGAGATCACATCATTCCAACCAAATGCCACTACAATCACCCCATAATAATTCATGGCTTTTATTATACATTAAAATATTTTTTATGCAATAAAAATGGCATAACTAGATAACACTGCTTACTTTCCTCTCTCAGCGCAAAAGTAACCCCATCCCAAACCCAAGGCTCAGCCTTGGCACATGCAGTCAGCCGAGAATCGTATATGCTAAAATGATGATTTATGGCAATCTGCATGATCCTCACTTTAGGCAAATCTTGCATTAGGCCTAGCACCTGATGATAACCTGCTTGTGTACTCAGCACCCATAAATCAATTTGATGAATCCCCTCATGCATGAGATAAGCCTCAATAATATGCCGTAAATCCCCATGTGCACTGCGGATATTGGTAATGCGCTCCTCGACAATCACATGTCCTGAGGTTCGGACAATATTAACAGGACCATTACTCGTTTGTAATTGTACGCTCTGTATTTGACCTTCTGGCACCGGGCTTGTGAACGGCAGCAGCACTGGAATAACCATAAACCAACCTAACCAACGCCCAGGTATGCCCTTAGGCAAAAAAACAATCATCATACCCAGCAAGCCAAGCATCATGTTCGCAAAACTAATTTGCGCTACCCAATCGCCCCACCAGTCTTTGAAGGCAAAATACTGCAAGATACTTAACAGATGCTGCATTAAAAAATTACTGGCAACAAAACACCACACACCTAAAACTGGCATGATCCATAATAAAAATGCCCCCAATAATGCCAGAGGAATCACCCCTAACATCATCACTGGCATGGCCAATAAGTTGGTAAAAATGCTAATTACGGATAGCTGATTAAAAGTATAAATTGTTAACGGCATTAACACACAGAACATAAGCCATTGCGGCCAGATCCACTCCTGCCATAATTTTAATTTTCCGACACGTCCACTAAAACAAAAGATCAGAAAAAATACCGCAATAAACGACATCCAAAACGCGACACTAAAAATCACTAAAGGATTCCATAGCAACACCAAAAAAAATGATAATAACAATGCCCGCCAGGATGATATTCTTCGAAAAAATAATTTTGCCACGCCCATAAACAATAACATTAACACTGCGCGTTGTGTGGGGACGACCGCCCCTGCCATCAGCCCATAGACTAACCCTAAAATCAACCCTGTCGCTAAAGCCACTTGCGTGGCCGGAATTTTCAAGGCTAGGCGTGGGCATAAAGCCCAAAGATAGCGCATGAATAATGCCCCCAACATTGCAAATAAGACAATATGCAATCCTGAGATCACCATAAAATAACTTGTGCCCGTGCGTTCAAACGCTTCCGAATCGATAGGATTTAATAACGTCTTATCCCCCAAAATCAAGGCAATCAATACTGCCTGGGTTTTTAACTCTGCTGTTGTGGTTAATAGACGCTGATACCAACAAAAGCGCAAATAATCCAAGGGGGCATTTGCCCATGCAAAAGTCTCAAGTTGATCAGCATTATCCTCAAGTACATAGCCCACAGCCACAATGCCCTCCTGATGCAGATACTCGCCATAATTAAATTCGCCAGGATTGGCAAAATAGGGCAAGGCTTTGAGCCTTATCTTTAGCTGCCAGACTTGCCCTGGCGTCAGGGTTAACTTTTGCTGGTACCAATTGAGTTTTAATATGCCTTCCTGGGTCTTCAATAAAAAGCTTAGCCCCTGATCGGTGGCATGGGGGATATCAATGACCACCCCCGTGACCACGATGCTCGTCTTGCCTAAAAATGGTGAAGGTTTTAAATACTGATGAATGCTATAAATACCGTGGCTCATGATAAGCAGCAGCAAAATGAGCGGCAGGATTTTTTTTACGAGCATTATTATTGACTATTTTAAAATCATAATATACCATTAATTAAACAGTTTATAAAGCGATAAAAATGAACATTTCTGATTTACTTAAATTCGCACAACACAAACGCGCCTCTGACATACATATCTCAAGTGGTCAGGCGCCGATACTTCGTATTGATGGCCAAATCGAGCGTATCGGGTCAATCACCCTTAATCATGAAATTTTAATTGGCTTTTTAGATGAGCTGCTAAATACCCAACAAAAAGAGCTGCTATTTCGCCAGAAATATTTCGACTTTGGGATTACGATTGCGGATCTGGGTCGCTGCCGTATTAATATTTTTTTGCATCAAAATGGCCTGGCGCTTTCAATCCGCCTGATTCCGGCAGTGTTGCCGCATCTTGAAGATTACGCTAGCTTTAATACGCTAAAGCGTATGCTCGAGGAGTCACAAGGCTTGATTTTAATTGTCGGCGCGACTGGTAGCGGCAAAAGCACAACGCTTAATGCCATGGTGGATTATCTAAATCGCATGCACGCCAAACATATCGTGATGCTCGAGGACCCTATCGAATATACCCATACCTCACAAAAATCCCTGGTGCATCAGCGCGAACTGGGGAATCATGTAAATTCTTTTTCCGAAGGCATTAAAGCTGCTCTGCGTGAAGATCCTGATGTGATTGTGATTGGCGAGCTACGCGATAGTGACTCGATTCGCTATGCACTCAAGGCTTCAGAGACGGGGCATTTAGTCTTAGCTACGCTCCATGCTAATGGCGCTGCTAAGGCTCTGGATCGCATTATCGAAAGCTTTGCGGTTGATGAGCAAACGCTGATTCGCCTCATGCTCTCTGAAACTTTGCTTAGCGTCCTTCACCAAAACTTAATGCTAAGCCCTAATGGCCAAGGCCGCATGCCTGTCCAAGAAATTTTACTCGCGAGTCCCGCCATTAAAAATCTGATTCGTGAGCACAAAATCCGCCAAATTGAAGCCAGCATGGAAACCTCTCAAGAACTGGGCATGCAAACGATGGCCCAGGCTTTGAAAAAACTAGGATTTTAGCAGGCCTGCTCCAATTTTAAGAAGGCGTTGAACCAGGAGCAGCATCAGAATCTCTGGCCGCTCTCGCTTGTGCGGCTGCCAGAAGTGGGCCGACTGGAGTAGCACCATGAGAGGCAGCGGAGCCACCAGAGCCACTACTGGCACTAGCCTCTCTGCTAGTTTCGCTTGTGGATGCTAACCTCAAGCAACTACTCACACTTTTCAATAGCGCAAAGTACCCTTCTGCCATTCCTCGTACTGGGTCAGTTTTGGGTAACGTCAAGGCCATAATAAACTCTGGTGGGCAAGGAATAACAAAATCTATTCCGTTTTTAGTCTTGAATTTTAAAGAATCACTAATCCCTCCAGCCATTAGCACTCCTTCTATATGCGACTCGAGCGTATGCTTAGGGGTATAAATACAAAAATGCATGCCTTCATTTAAGAACCTTTGCAGCCCAACCTCAATGCTGGCTTTTTTGAGCATTACTCCGGGCACTGTCTGAAAGCTGATAACAATAGGCCCTTCTTTATTTATAGACGACATTAACCATTTTTTATCATCTTGCTGCAAGCAGGTGATACGGCGCTGATTCGCAATGCCTTTTTAAACCACGTACCGAAACCCCCAGATGATACTTTATAGATTTTTGCCCACTTTCCTTATTTGTGTATATGTTAGCACAGGGCATATAACTTATATGCATCGCATCCAAAAACCCGCTAATAAAAGGATTTGAGGGAAAATAGTAGCCATGCGCATTGATTACAGGCTCTGTCGTTAGCATTGAAATGATCCTATGCTTTTCGTCATGATTTAGTCTTTCCATGGCTTCTATATCACCAATCATTGCACTAACAAACTCGACCAATTCATTATGAAGCGCTTCCAAGGTTTCGAATCTCAAAGGCAGCAGGAGCTCACCCGCTTCAGCGGATCGATAGATGAAGCCAAGGCGCTTAAGCACAGTGCTTATCTCAGATTTACTTACCATCGAAGCTACAATCAAAGCACCATCTGAAGATTTTTGGCAAGGAATATCCTGCGCTCTTACTATAATCTCAATGTCTGCCCCTACCTCGCTGCCACTCTCATCTTGCTCAATACGAAGGTGTTCTCCTTGGGCGACCGCTTCTAAAAACGAAGGGGGGGGGGGGGGGGGGGGGGGGGGGGGGGGGGGGGGGGGGGGGGGGGGGGGGGGGGGGGGGGGGGGGGGGGGGGGGGGGGGGGGGGGGGGGGGGGGGGGGGGGGGGGG
>CAIQBE010000001.1 GCA_903870015.1 uncultured Thiotrichales bacterium | reverse complement strand
TGGATAAATGTTTTTTGCTCGTGCATTGAGAGCGGTATTGCCAGCGATTGCAGTCGGGGTGAGTCACATTACTTGGGCAGCCGGTATAGCCGTCCCTACTACGCCAAAAGCCAGCTTAGAAAGTAGGCGTGGGCGTGACATGGGTGGGCGAGCTGATTTATTCCCTGTTAATGACGAAACAATTACCCCTGAGTTTATGAGGGCAGTTCGTGCGGCACAGGCAAATATTCTTGCAATAATTCGCAACGACATAGGTGTGGAGACTTTTGCTTAAATCTTAAGCTCGCCCAAAGAAGCGCGGCGGGAGCATAAGTTCTGGAAGGGTATTAAATATTTGCATCTTGCGTTTTTTCAAAGCGTGCTCTATGGCCCGATGTCTGAGTATAATACTAAAAAAGAGGCAGTCGAGCGACTGTTTGATCAAGAGGCGAAAATATTGGCGGCGCTGATAAATGCTCCTGGAGGCATTGGAGTGGTGTGCAAAGAAGTGAAAATTAATCCAGATGGCCATATCATCGTACGTATGTATGTTGAGCCCAAAGAGGCATTTTTAGCATGTAAGCGTGAGTTAGATGATCTTTTTGAGCGTACTACTGCAGATGAGCGCCATGCTGCGAAAGTAATGGCTGAGCCCAATGTGCTGGCCATGGTCATTGGTGTCATTGATCTTGAGTCTTTAGGCACTCCGGATTCTAAACGAGACATTTTTGCTGTAGTAGAGCGGCTGCAAACTGATTTGCAAGCCATGGGTAAAATTCAACTGAGTGGTATCGCTGCCGTTGAGTACAATAAGCGTACTTTCTCGGACAGGAGCGGGGTCGCAACCACTTGCTTTGCTTTACCTGGCGCTCGATGCGATGTAGAAGAGGGCGTGCGCTCAAAAATGGTATAAACTAGAGTTATACTTCGGCACCAGAAATATCATGAGTCATTGGGTTTATATTTTAGAATGTAGCAACCAAAGCTATTACACTGGCTACACTACTGATCTTGAGCGTCGCTATCAGGAGCATTGCCAGGGTAGCCCCAAATGTAAATACACCCGCGCGTTTAAGCCTATTAGAATTGCCGGGTCTTGGTGTTTTGAAGATAAAAGTGCTGCGCTTAAATTTGAGTGTGCGGTGAAAAAATTATCGCGGGCGAAGAAAGAGGCTTTACTAAGCTCGCTTCGCTTCTAAAATCTCCCAGCGCGCCAAGACTTGTTCTAGCTCATCATCCAAAGTCTTCACTTTCGCAAACACTTTTTGTTGTTCGGGAACCGAAAGCGCATAAAAGGGCGCGTCAGCGATTTGGGCTTGCAGGGCTTTTTGCTCTTTTTCAATCGCGATAATACGCTGTTCAATTTCTTTTAATTCATGCTGCTCGGTGAAGCTTAATTTTGATTTTTTATCATTTTTTTGTGGGCTTGCAGGCTTTGATGTGCTTTGGGTTGCCGCATTTTTTTCAAGAACAGGGTTTCGGCGCTGGCGCACCCAGTCATCATAGCCGCCGACGTATTCAAAAATTTGTCCTTGGCCTTCAAAAGCGATAGTGCTTGTTGCCACTGCATTTAAGAATGCACGATCATGGCTGACCATGATAATTGTGCCGGGGTAGTCGATGAGCATTTCTTCTAATAAATCTAAAGTCTCGGCATCAAGATCGTTGGTCGGCTCGTCCATGATTAAAACGTTGCTGGGTTTGGCAAATAATTTTGCCAAGAGTAAACGGTTGCGCTCACCACCAGAGAGGACTCGTGTCGGGCTGCGGGCGCGATCTGGGGTAAATAAGAAATCTTGTAAATAACCGATAATATGCTTTTTATTGCCATTAATTTCAATGGTGGTTGAGCCTTCCATGACGTTATCAGCCACAGAGGCCTCAGGGTCTAGCGCCTCACGGAGCTGATCGAAATAGGCGATTTGTAAATTTTGCCCCAGGCGTACGCTGCCGGATTCGGGGGTAAGTTTGCCTAACAGCAAATTTAGCAGCGTCGTTTTGCCGGCACCATTGGGGCCAATAATACCTATTTTATCGCCGCGATGCACGGTAATGGAAAAGTCTTTGACCAAGGGGGCGCCGGCAAAGCGATGACTGATTTGCTTGGCTTCAAGCACCATTTGGCCTGAACGATCGGCCATTGAGGCATCGAGCGAAACATTGCCAATGACTTCACGGCGTTGGCTGCGCTCTTCGCGTAATTTTTTTAAGGCAGTCACGCGGCCTTCATTACGGACGCGGCGGGCTTTAATACCTTGACGAATCCACACTTCTTCTTGCGCTAATTTTTTATCAAATAGGGCGTTGTGCGTAGCCTCAACCTCGAGCATCGCAGCTTTTTGAGTTTGATAGGTTTGGTAGTCACCAGGAAAGCTCGTTAAGTTACCACGATCGAGTTCAACAATGCGTGTGGCTAGCTTTTGTAGTAAGGCGCGATCATGGGTGATAAAAAGCAGGGCGGCCTGGTAGTTCAGTAAAAACTTTTCCAGCCACAAAATGGCATCAATATCCAAATGGTTGGTAGGCTCATCCAGTAATAGCAAATCAGGATCTTGCACCAAGGCCCGACCTAAAAGTACACGGCGCTTCATCCCGCCTGAGAGTGCGGCAAAATCAGCATTACCATCGAGGCTGAGTTCGGATAAGGTTTTGTCAATTTTAGCCTGCAGGCTCCAATCCACATGCAAATTATGCAGGTAATCTTGTTGTTTGTCTGAGAGCGCTTCAATGCGAGCACTTAGATCTAAGTACTCAGCCAAGTGCACGCCTTCAATGCCTAAGCCTTCGGCGATCACTGAAAAGATCGTTCCTTGTGTTGTGCGAGGTACTTCTTGTTCTAAGCGCGCGACTTTCATATTGGATTGATACACCACTTCGCCATCATCAGGCATAATTTCTTTGTTAATTAATTTCATTAAAGTGGATTTGCCTGCGCCATTACGGCCAATGAGAGCAATGCGTTCACGTGGTTCGATGGCAAAGTTGACATGGTCAATCAATAAATAATTACCGGTGCTGACACAGGCTTCTTTGAGGGTAATAAGAGGCATAGCTGCTAATCAATGGATGTTTTCGCCTATGATATAGCAGCTGCGGGGGCTTGCCTAGTTTTATTTCAGGGAATTTAAAGTAAGCTAAAAGCGTGCTACACAATTCACTTAAGTTCAGGTAAAATAAACGCAAATTTATGAGGGACGCGTTTGTGAGCACAATTCCGCAAGTTAAAATCACCATTGATGGCCAAGAGTTAGAGGTGCCGCAAGGCGTTATGATCATTGAGGCTGCCGATAATAACAATATCGTCATTCCGCGTTTTTGCTACCATAAAAAATTAACCGTTGCAGCTAACTGTCGTATGTGTTTGGTTGAGGTTGCCAATTCTCGTAAACCTTTGCCTGCCTGTGCTACGCCCGTCGCGGATGGTATGGTAGTACAGACCAAGTCTCCCAAGGCGTTAAGTTCCCAAAAAGCAGTGATGGAGTTTTTACTCATCAATCATCCCTTGGATTGTCCCGTATGTGATCAGGGCGGGGAGTGCGAGCTGCAAGATTTATCCATGGGCTATGGCAAAGACGTCTCGCGTTATAATCAGGGCAAGCGCTCAGTCGAAGACAAAAATATCGGTCCCTTTATCGAAACCGAATTGACCCGTTGTATCCAATGTACCCGCTGCGTGCGCTTTGGTACCGAGATTGCGGGTATGCGTGAATTAGGCATGGTGGGGCGTGGTGAGCATTCTGAGATTGCAACGTTTTTACATCACGCCGTTGATTCCGAGCTTTCGGGGAATGCCATCGATTTATGTCCCGTAGGTGCTTTGACGAATAAGCCTTTCCGTTATCAGGCGCGGGCTTGGGAATTAAGCCAGCATCCTGCCGTTTCCGCCCATGATTGCATAGGCTCCAATATGTATTTACACGTGCGTCGAGGCGAGGCAATGCGGGCTGTACCACGTGAAAATGAGGCGATTAATGAAGTCTGGCTTTCGGATCGTGATCGTTATAGCGTGCATGGATTAAATACGCCCGAGCGCGCCACAGTGCCGATGATTAAATCCAATGGCCAATGGACTGAAGTCGATTGGGTCACCGCACTGGAGCTAGTTGCCAAAAAGTTGAGGGCCGCGCAAAAAGCGGATCCAAGCAGAATCGCGGCATTAGCCTCAAGTCAAAGCACCGTGGAAGAGTTTTATTTATTACAAAAATTAATGCGTAGTCTAGGCTCCCACAATATCGATTTCCGTGGGCGCACTAATGATTTTGCCTATCAAAACGATATGGGCTCAGTGCCTGCATTTGATTGTAGTTTTGCGGAAATTAATAATGCCGACGTGATTGTAGTGGTCGGAAGCCTAACGCGTAAAGAAGCGCCGATGTTTAATCATCGCCTGCGTCAGGCAGCACAGAATGGCGCCAAAATCTTTTTTATTAATCCACTCTCGATGAATTATAACTTTGATATTGCCGGGGAGTGTATTACTGATTATAGCGGCATGACGCAAACTCTGTTGCAAATTGCCAAGGGCGTTACCAAAGAGAAGCCGCTGAGTGCGCATTTGCAAGGCCATTTAGATCGTTTGCAAGCGCAACATAATCCTACCCATTTTGAGCAAGAGGTTATTAAAGCTTTGCTGGCTAGTGAAGCGCCCATGTTATTTTTAGGTGCGTTAGCCCTGGGGCATCCCAATAGTAGCGAGCTCATGGGCTTATCCTTTGCGCTCAAAGATGTGCTGGGCGCCAAAGGCGGCTTGATAACGCCAGGTGCTAATTATGCCGGTGGATATCTTGCGGGTGCTTTGCCCCATCGCGGCGCTGCGGGTAGTGATTTGGGTGAGTATGGCAAAACAATTAAAGAATTATTAGACCCCAAAACGGGAATTGATCTCTATGTCTTATTAAATAATGAGCCTGCACATGATACGATTTATGGTAGCAGTGTCAATGAGGCGCTCGATGCTGCGGATATGGTCGTGGCACTGACCCCTTTTGTGACTGATTATTTAAAGGCGCATAGCGATGTCATTTTGCCTATGAATGCTTATGCTGAAAACTCTGGAACCTATGTCAATGCCGCACAAGAGTGGCAATCATGGCAGGGTATAGCCAAGCCTAAAGGCGAAGCCCGCCCAGCCTGGAAAATCCTGCGTGTGCTTGCCAATATCTTAAGTCTTCCGGGCTATGATTATATCGCCAGCGAAGATATTATTACTGAGCTAAAAGCGCATCTCGTGCACATGAAAGGCCTTAAGGCCAACGTGCGTTTACCCGAGTCAATTGCCGAGCACAGAGGTTTATTGCGTGTGGGCCCTGTGATGATGTATGCAAGTGATATGTTAGCTCGAATGAGTGCGCCTTTGCAGCAAACAGAAGAGGCTATAAATCAAGATTTTATTGGGGTCGCGGCATCTTATGCAGAAAAGCAAGGTTGGGCTCCGGGCGATCAAATCAGTGTGACCCAAAATGGTCAAACCTTAAGTAAACCCCTAAAGCTCATGGCAATTCCAGAATCCATGATTTATGTAGCGCAGATGCCCGCATTTGCAGATTTAGGGAATGCCTTTGGACCTATTGAACTGAAAAGGTAACAAAAATGCTTATCACCTTATTATGGATTCTCTTAAAAATTTTATTGATCATAGCCCCCCTTATGGTGGCGGTGGGTTATCTGACCTTGGTCGAGCGTAAAGTCATTGGTTATATGCAGGATCGTATTGGCCCGAATCGCGTTGGGCCTTTTGGTTTGCTGCAACCTTTGGCCGATGGCTTAAAACTATTATGTAAAGAAATGATTGTGCCAACACAATCCAATAGCTGGCTCTATCGCTTTGCTCCAATTATTACGTTTATGCCTGCACTTGCTGCCTGGGCGGTGATTCCTTTTGGTCCGAATATGATTTTAGCTGATGTGAATGCCGGGCTGTTATATCTTTTTGCGATGAGCTCTTTGGGGATATATGGCATTATTATTGCGGGTTGGGCTTCCAATTCCAAATACGCTTTTTATGGCGCTTTACGCGCCTCTGCGCAAATGATTTCATACGAATTAGCCATGGGCTTTGCCTTGATTGGCGTGGTCATGGCCGCGGGTAGTGCAGATTTAAATGATATTATCATGGCCCAATCAGGTGGGCTCTGGCATTGGTTTTTTATTCCTTTGTTTCCTTTATTTATAGTCTTTTGGATTGCGGGAGTTGCAGAGACTAATCGTGCGCCTTTTGACGTGGTTGAGGGGGAGTCTGAAATCGTCGCAGGTCATCATGTGGAATACTCAGGTATGCGCTTTGCCTTATTTTTCTTGGCTGAATACGCCAATATGATTTTGATTTCCGCGCTAATCGCAACATTCTTTATGGGTGGGTGGCTCTCACCGGTGCAAGGCATTCCAGGTTTGGAGGTTTGGCTGGCATGGGTGCCAGGTATTATTTGGTTATTCTTAAAGATGAGTATGTTTTTGTTTGTTTATCTCTGGATTCGAGCAACATTTCCACGTTATCGTTATGATCAAATCATGCGTTTGGGCTGGAAGGTGTTTTTGCCGATCACGCTGATTTGGTTAGTCGTTGTTGCCTTATTGGTGATGTTCCACGTCAAGCCCTGGTTTTAGATTTTTTTATGATTATATTTTTTAAATAGAAATTTTGTTTTTGTAATTTTATCAAAGATACGCTTTGATCCACATGTGCTTGCCTCGATTCATAAAAACAAAAAAAGCACTTTTTTGCTTTTTGGTCATTCAGGTGTGGTGGTATTTTTTGATTTTAAATCATTGTTTATATTATTTAAATATGTGTTGGTTTTTGTGTGGCTTTATTGTTCAGAAGCTTTAATCAGTATGTGTTTGCTTTTATTCATAAAAATAAAAAATTCATTTATCAATTGTCTGCGCTAAGAGATAGGAAAACCACAAGATAAACCACAGTCGTGCGGGCGTGCTTAGCAATATATCGGTGCTAAATGATCCCAAAATCATCGTGAGAATAAAAATAGCGCCGAGCTTTAGGTTGCTGCGATCACGTCGCAGTTGTAGACCTTGTAAAAGATAAACCAAGAGCCCCAAAAATAAACCCAGGCCAATAATGCCATGATTGACCAAAAGCGTATAAAAAGTATTTTGAGATAAAGCCTGATTATTAAAGTAAGCATTGACAAAGCTGCCTGTGCCATGACCAATGACTGGTTGTTGCTTCCACAGTATTAGGGTGTTTTGTGCATTAGCAATAGCGGTATTGCGTAGGCTCATAAATTCGCTGGGGTGAAACGTAAATGCTCCCGAGGACCAGAGGGCAAAACCAAAAATGGCAAGGCATAGGCTTGTATAAGCCCAGCATTTCCATCCTTGATAAGATCGTGCCAATGTAAGAGCAGTATAGCTGGCAAAAAACAGGATGATCGCACTATTATCGGGTATATGCTTAAATAAAATCATCACCATCAGGCCTATGCAACCCAAGAGATAAGCATAGTGAAGTTGTAAGGATTGGGCTTTGAATTTGAAAATTAAAGGCGTGATCAATAAAATGCTTGTCAGTTGAAAGTACTGGGTTAAAAAATCCAAGGCCTGTGGGCGCGTTAAAATAGAGTAGGTGATGCCATAAAGAAAAGTGACCAGTAATGCGATCAATAGCAAAGGCGTGGGCTTATACATAAAGGCCCAGCTAAATTTCTGTGCTTGAAAAATCACGCCGATCAAGGCTGCAATTAAAACGATGAGGCTTAGGTGCGCACTGATCGGCAGTAGGAAAAAGCTGAGGCACAATACGTAAAAATTAATAATAGCAATCATGATTGCAATAAGCGCGTCATGCGTTCAACAGCTTCAGTAAGCTCCTCCATGCTACAGGCAAACGAAAAGCGAATATAGCCATCCATGCCAAAGGCACTACCAGGAACGCCAGCAACTAAGCCTTCTTCAAGCATCCAATTGCTAAAGCTTAAGTCATCTTTAAAGCCACGCTTTTGCATCGCTCCTTGGATATTCACAAAGGCATAAAAGGCGCCATCAGCCTCAAGTGCTTTAAAACCAGGGATCTGGTTAAGAGCATGGGTAAAGTAATCATGACGCTCTTTAAACACTGCGCTCATCGAAGTGATAAAGCGTTGATCCCCCGAGAGTGCGGCAATACTTGCTGCTTGCGAAATGGAGCAAGCATTTGAAGTGGATTGCGATTGCAGTTTGGTCATAGCTTTAATTAAAGCCTCGGGTCCAGCAGAGTATCCGATGCGCCAACCGGTCATAGCATAAGCCTTGGATACGCCATTCAAGACAATCGTACGCTCATAAAGCTCAGGACAGGCATTGAGAATATTACAAAACGTACCATTCCAGAGGATTTTTTCATAGATATCATCTGTCAGAATATAAACATGAGGATGTTTTAATAAGACCTGGCCTAAGGCTTTAAGCTCAGCTTCAGTATAAGCAACACCTGTGGGATTAGAGGGCGAATTTAAAATTAATAATTTTGACTTGGGCGTCATATATTGCTCAAGAAGCTCTGGCGTTATTTTTAAACGATGCTCTGCATCGCCTGGAATAATCACTGGTTTTGCTTCAAAGATCATCGCCATATCAGGATAAGAAACCCAGTAAGGTGCAGGGATCAGTACTTCATCGCCAGGATTTAATAATGCCCCCATCAAATTAAAAATCCCTTGCTTACCCCCTGAAGATACTGTGATTTGTGATGGGGTATAACTGAGTCGATTGTCTTTTTTAAGTTTATTTGCAATCGCCGTGCGTAATTCTAAAGTGCCCTCAACCGCAGTATAGCGAGTTTGCTGATTGTTCATGGCAACTACCGCTGCCTCAATAATATTTTGCGGTGTGGGAAAATCAGGTTCACCAACGCTGAGTGATAGCACCGGTTTGCCCGCGCGTTTCATTTCAGTCGCTTTAGCCGAAACTGCAAGGGTGGGGGAAGGTTTAATCGCGTTGATTCGATGAGATAGCACGTGTTTCTCCGTGAGCGTCAAGGGCTCCATGATACTGGATATGGGGCTCGAGATGCAAATATAATTTGTGTCTTCTTTAGGTTTTAAAGAATAGGGTGTCGATAAAAATAATAATACATTAATATGTGGTCAGTTAAAACAGTTAGTATTAAAAGAGTTATTGACAAGATTTAAGGTCATAGTTAGTATTCAACATTAATTTTATAACCAATCAAAAAAGGACGTAACATGAAAAAAATAGTAGTAGCCAGTCTGATTGCCATCAGCGCTATGAGTACAGCATTTGCAGCAAGCGTAACCGCGCAATCAGGTATTTATGTTGGTGGTGGAGCGGGTTGGAGTAATCCTTCCGCCCCCGGCTTTAGTGATATTACGCATCCATCGGGCAATTACGACTACGGTGCATCCAATATGAACACTTACGTGTTACAAGGCATGGTAGGCTATAACTATGCCTTCACTTCAAATTGGATGGCAGGGGTAGAAGCAAGCTATTTATACATGGGCCAAAATACCTATCATGCAACTAATACTATTTTAAACGTTAGCGGTAATCAAAGTCTCACAAACAGTGGGGTGCAGCTCATGGCAACTGGTACTTATCTGGCCTCAAATGGTTTTAATGGATTTGCTAAAATGGGTGCTGTGTATGAAACTACAGCCAATAGCGGATCATTATCACAAGCCATTGACTATAGCCTGCCATGTGGTAATGCCAGCCAATCAGCGTGGTTACCTGCTCTTGCAGTAGGTGCTGGATATATGCCGATTCAAAATCTGAATATTGCACTGCAATATGAGCACATTTTTGGTGATAATTGGAGTAGTAGTGTACCAAGCAAGCCAATGACTGTAGAGTTGTTAACCCTTGGTGTAACCTATACCTTGCCACTTTAATTTTACTGAATTAAAGCAAAAGCCGAGCCGATATCATGCTCGGCTTTTTTATTGATGAGTCGAATCATTAACAACAATTGGAAACGATCAATATGAAAAAAATAGTCATACCGATTCTCATTGCCATCAGTACCATGGGCACTGCATTTGCAGATATCACTGCGCAGTCAGGGGTCTACATTGGCGGTGGCTTAGGATGGAGCTTTCCCGCTGCGCCTAATGTAGATCAAGTTAAAAACACGAATAAAGCCCAAGCCATAAGCAAAGCCAATCACAATTACACTTTTCAAGGTACTTTAGGTTATAACTATGCCTTCACGACACATTGGATGGCTGGGCTAGAGGCAAACTATTTATACATGGGGCAAACCACTTATTATTATCCTTTTAACATCGTATCAACCACCGCTCAAAATAGTGGCATACAGATTATGGCAACCGGCACTTATGTTCATTCAAGTGGTTTCAATGAATTTGCTAAAGTAGGTGCTGTGTATGAAGATACAAAAATGACTGACTCAATCTACTACTTTTTCCCTGGTGGGCTGCAGTATGTTGATAGCGGGGGTGCACACACAGGGTTTTTACCTGCTGCTGCTTTAGGCGTTGGATATATGCCGATTCAAGATCTTAATATTGCGCTGCAATATGAGCATATTTTTGGCGGTGATTGGGCCAATCCCAGTCAAATCAACCAACCAATGACGCAAGATGTGGTGACGATTGGGATTACTTATACTTTTCCTAATTTTCCGCGTTAGTTTAGTTTATTTTTAAAATCATAAAGCAATTGCAAGGCTGCGCGTGGCGATAGCTCGTCAGGAAGCAATTGCTTAAGTTGATCAATAATGGGGTGGTCACTTTTGGGTTCGCTAAATAAATCTGGTTGTAATGATATTTTATCTTTTTTAGGCTTGGCTTTTTGGCTTACTAAATGCTGGTTTTCTAAGGCGTGCAGATGCAGCTTCGCGCGTGCGATGACTTCTTTAGGCACACCAGCAAGGCTTGCTACTTGCAGGCCATAACTTTGGCTCGCGGCACCTTCTTTGACCTCATGCAAAAACACGATTTTATCTTCATGTTCGAGAGCACTTAAATGCACGTTGTGAATCGAGGGGTATTCTTTGGGAAGCTCAGTCAATTCAAAATAATGCGTGGCAAAGAGCGTGAAAGCACAATTGACAGTGGCAAGTTGTTCCGAGGTTGCCCAAGCGAGGGATAAGCCATCAAAAGTACTAGTGCCGCGGCCAATCTCATCCATCAATACTAAGCTTGTGGGCGTAGCATAGCGCAAAATATTGGCAGTTTCAGTCATTTCTACCATAAACGTTGAGCGGCCACTGGCGAGATCATCAGCCGCGCCAATACGCGTAAAGATTCGATCAATCGGGCCGATGGTTGCCCCCGCTGCCGGCACAAAGCTACCGGTATATGCCAGGAGGCAAATCAGCGCTGTTTGCCGCATATAGGTAGATTTACCGCCCATATTGGGGCCGGTGATTAAGAGCATTTTACGGCTTTCAGAGAGCTTGGTATCGTTAGGAATAAAATGGCCTTTAAGCACTTGTTCAACCACAGGGTGCCGGCCTTTATGAATCTCTAGCATTGATTCAGCCACAAGTTCGGGGCAAGTCAGCTGCTGCGTAAACGCGCGTTCAGCAAAATTAGTAAGTACATCAAGCTCAGCCAAAGCCTGTGCTAGTTGTTGCAAGGTCGCAAGATGCGGATGGCATTTTTCGATGAGTTCTTCATACAGCATTTTTTCACGGGCGAGGGAGCGTTCTTTGGCGCTTAAGATTTTATCTTCAAAGGCTTTTAATTCGGGTGTGATAAAGCGCTCAGAGTTCTTAATCGTTTGCCGGCGAATATAATCGGCAGGGGCATTTTCGGCCTGCGCTTTAGAGATTTCAATAAAAAAGCCACTTACACGGTTATAGCCGACTTTTAAATTGCTAAGGCCAGTGCGTTCACGCTCGCGAGTTTCTAGATTTAATAAAAACTCATCTAAATTAGCACTCATCATGCGCAGCTCATCGAGCTCGGCATCATAGCCGGCGCGTAAAACATCGCCATCGCGAATCAGCATCGGTGGTTCATCTTGAATCGCGCGCGTGAGTAAATCTAAAAGCTCAGGATGTTCTTGTAAATTCTGGTGCAGCTTTTGGAGTTCAGGTGCTGAAAGCACTGAGAGCAGTGCTTTTAGAGCGGGTAACTGTTGTAAAGAAAAGCGCAACTGTACAAAATCCCGTGGGCGCACGCTCTTTAAGCTAATGCGCATCACAATGCGCTCAAGATCAGAGATTTGATGTAGCGCCGTGCGCAAGTCGACATAGCCACTTGTGCTTAACAATTCTTTTACAGCATGCTGTCGCGCTTTAATTTGCAGTTGATCGGTAAGCGGGCGATGCAACCAGCGCTTAAGTAAACGGCTACCCATGCTAGTCACGCAGGCATCCATAACGCTAATCAGCGTATAATCCGTGCCACCTTGTAAATTAATATCGATTTCTAGATTTTTACGCGTGGCCGCATCAAGCGTCAGCGCTTCATCATTGGCTTCAATATTTAAAATTTGTAAATGCGGCAGCGCGGTTTTTTGGGTCAGTTTTAGATAATTTAAGATCACGCCCAGGGCAATAATAACAAGGGGTTGCCCCTCTAGGCCTAAGCCACCTAAATCATTGACCTGAAATTGATTTTTAACTAAGCGCTCATTGGTCTCAGGTAAAAATTCAAACGCTGGGCGTTTGCTGAAATTAACATTGGCCAACTGTTTTTGGAGCCCAAGATCCTCTTCGGAAGCTAAAATCTCGCGTGGTTTCAAGCGCTCTAATTCAGCACTGAGTGCCTCTAAATCTTTAATCGGAACCGCTACCAAACGCCCTGAAGATAAATCGGCATAGGCTAGAGCATAGGTCTCTTTATCATTGATAATCGCGCAGAGTAAATTATCCTGGCGGTCTTTTAAAAAGCTCTCATCACTCACCGTGCCAGGGGTGATGATGCGTACGACTTCGCGCTTAACCGGGCCCTTGGCTGGCACAGGGCCAACTTGCTCACAGATCGCAACAGATTCACCAGCCTCGATCAAGCGCGCTAAATATTGCTCGGCAGCATGATAAGGTAGGCCTGCCATGGCAATAGGCGTACCATTACTTTGGCCGCGTTGGGTTAGGGTGATGTCGAGTAACTTTGCGGCTTTATGCGCATCCTCAAAAAATAATTCATAAAAATCCCCCATGCGGTAAAATAATAACGTATGCGGGTACTCAGCCTTAATCGTTAAATATTGCTGCATCATTGGGGTATGCTTAGAAAGGTCTTTAGTATCAGTGCTCATTAGGCTTCAATTAACTGTTGGTAGTACTGTTGTTGATTTTGGAATAGTTTCAAATTAATTTGATCATTCGATGGTGGAATGCCCAAGATATGCATTGCCGCTAAGGCGATTTGGGCAAAGACAGGCGCTGCGCCGATACCACCATAGCCGTAGAAGTGCGCTGCTTTTGGATTGCTCACCAACACTACAATCACGAGCTGAGGGTTATTGGCAGGAATCATACCAGCAAATAAAGCATTGTTATGATCAGAGAAATAGCCGCCTTTTGGATTCACAATATGAGCTGTTCCGGTTTTGCCAGCAACGACATAGCCTGGAACATTCGCTAAAATACCGGTACCGCCGTCATTCGGATTGACCACGGTTTTGAGAATATTAATCATCTCGTTAGCAGTATCGGCAGACATAATGCGCTGACCTGATGGGGGGGTGTCAAGCTTTACGTAAGTAATAGGCATGAGCACGCCACCATTGGCAATTGCAGCATAATATCGCGCCATTTGTAAGGTGGATGCGGTGACTGAATAACCAAAAGCCATGGTAGCGAATTGGAAGTCGCCAAGTATATTGAGTGGATAAATAAAGCCGGAGGCTTCGCCAGGGAACTTGCCCCCTGAGGGTTTTTGGCTGATCCCAGCTTTTAAAAACATGTTGTATTCAACTTTGCGGGGAAGGGATAAAGCAATCTTGGAAATACCAACGTTACTAGATTTAGTGATGACTTTGGTAACGTTGATTAGGCCAAAATTAGAGTCATCTTGAATTTTATTATTATCCAGCATATAAGAGCCAGGATTGGTATCAATTGGGGTGTTGGGCTGATATTGGCCGCTTTCAAGTGCGGCAGTAATGGTCACGGGCTTCATGGTCGAGCCAGGCTCAATGGTTGAAGTAATCGCCTGATCTTGTACTTCGATACCGCTCCTGCCAGTTGTGGAGTTCGGATTAAAGCTGGGGTAGCTCACGGCTGCTAGCACTTCGCCAGTATGAGGATTTAGGATAACGACAGAGCCCCAATCAGCATCCGTTTTTTGTACTTGAGCGGAGAGCGCTTGGTAAGCCACATATTGCAAGCGGCTATCAATGCTGAGATACAAATCATGGCCATCTTGGGCGTCTTTAACGAGCTGATTAATGCTGTAAACCTGGCCTAAAGCACTCGTGGTAATGTATTGTTTGCCGTAGATGGGCGCCAGATATTTTTCATAGGCGAGCTCAATGGCATCTTGCCCAGTATCATTTACATCGGTAAAGCCAACGAATTGCGCCAGCGCTGTGCCTTGTGGGTAAAAGCTTTGATGATTACGTTCAACATATACCCCGGGAACATTGAGATTATCGACTTCTGCAGCTTCCGAGGGCGGTAAATTTTTGATGACAATCACATGGCGACTCGTGGGATTGCTAAAGACCAGGGTTCTAATCTCATCCAGGCTCATGTCAAGCACAGGGCTCGTCGCCAGGGCATGCCAATCGGCATCATTCGTATCTTGCGAAAGTACTTTGGCATCAAAAATAATATTATCAATCGGGGCGCTAACGGCAAGCGGCACGCCATTACGATCAAAGATCACACCGCGATTTGCAGGAATCACGCGCGGGTGATTGGCTTCTTGCAAGCCTTTATCCAAAAGAAAACCACGATCAATGGTTGTAAGATACAACAGGCGCGTCAGCAAAATTCCTACAATCACGATAAAAATCAAGGCAATGACTTTGTAGCGTAGCGAAGAAAATCCATGAGTTTTACGGCCGTGCATAGGGTTTTTTGTAAATGAGTTTAAGCATTGTTTATGTTACGCAAGTATATGCTTTTAAGCAAGCAGTGTGCCTTTGTTAAAAACTCTTCCCAATAGTACTAATCAAATCTTTGAGCTTGCTGGGATCAACCATCCCCACATCAAGTCTAGTATTGCCATTGGTGGTCTTATAGAGCAATGCTGGCGTTGCGCTGATTTGAGCTTCAGTTAAAAAAGCCATGTTATTTTGCAATTGTTGTTTGACGGTCGCTGAAGGATTTTCAAGTGGAGGAATGCCGCCATTTTCAGAGGCTTCATCAAAATTGTTTTCATTTTGCGTCAGCATCTGTAAAGGATTGGCGCTGCTGAGCATTGCGTAAACACGGCCATTACTCGTTGGTTTTAAAAACGCAACTGGCAACCAGCGCACAGCAAGGGTGCCATTTTTAATAAAGGGTTGGAGCGCATCGTAGAGGCGATGGCAATAAATACAATTTGGATCAAAGACTACATACATTTGATGAGGAGCATCTTTTGATCCCTGAGCAATCCAAGCAGTTGAGCCCACATAGTTAAAGGCAACATTAGCAGATTGTGGTGCAATGTACTGTTGAAAATTTTGCTGAGAAATATCACGGCCATCGGCACCAATCACCGTGCCAAAAATAAGATACCGGCCTTGGTTGTCGGCATAAATAATCGATTGGTTGTTATCACGGCTAGACTGAACCACAAAGCCTTGAAGATTAGCAACGGCATTAAACTGATTTAGGATCACAGCATTGCCATGGGTAACTTGATTAATCAAGTTTTCCGGTTGGCTTTTAATGCCATTCGTCCACCACAAAAAGCCCGAAGCAGTAATGCTGGCGCTGACTAAAGCAGTCGCTAGTAAGCTTAAAGTAAAAGTTTTAATACGCATATGTAGTGCCTCAAAGCAAAAAGTCCCCAGAGTGAGGACTTTTTGTGGTTAATAAAAACTATTTAGTCGGAGTTCCAATGGAGATCAGGTCGATCTTAAAGGTCAGCGCCTGGTTGGGTCCAATTTGTGGAGGCGCATAATTACCATAAGCAAGATTAGGAGCGATATATACCATCCAAGTCGAGCCTACAGGCATTTTTTGTAAGGCTTGAGTCCAGCCTGGAATCACTTGGTTTACTTGAAAGCTAGTGGGCTGGCCACGCTTGTATGAGCTATCAAACACGGTACCATCGGGAAGTGACCCTTCATAGTTGACAGTGACCGTATCTTTAGCACCAGGCATTTTTCCTGTGCCAGCAGTAATTACTTTGTAGTAAAGGCCAGGAGCTAATTGCTTTACCCCTTGTTGGGTTGAAATTTGTTTTAAATAGGCTTGACTTGCGGTTAAGTTTGTAGCGGCGGATTGCTGTTGTTGTTCCATAGATTTCTGCATCATTTGTTTTTGAAAGGCCATTAAGGTTGCTTGCATTTGCTCTTGTGTCATTTCAGGGGTTTTAGCGGCTAATCCGTCTTTGAAGCCCGCAGAAAACTGATCATTTTCAATTGCAATATTTTGAGATTTAAAATTGCTACCGATATCGTAGCCAATAGAGTAGCTGACTTTCTCCATATCGGAATCAAGCGTAGGTCCGCCAAACACAGAAGCGTGTGAAGCGCTTGCCATGCCTAGAGCTACAGCTAGAGTTGCTAATTTTAACAAGGGTTTCTTCATGGTCGTAAATCTCCAACGGTTTTTAGGTACGGCGTCATCATAGAACTTTTCAGAAATAGTGTCAAACAGCGTTATTTTGTATTGCATTATAAAAAAGAAAATCGCAATAACAGCAAAAATTAAAAACATGAGACTTATGAGCCACTTAAATTTTAGGGCTTGTTCAGCGTTTTAAAAAGCAATAGAGTGAAAGCGTAAAGCAAATTTTTAAAACCAAGGAGATGGCGCATGGTAGCAAAATTAAACACATATTTTAACAGCACAAATCCTATTGAAGTCACTCACTCATTAGCAGGCTTAAATTATCCTGCCGGTAAGCAAGACATGATCACCTGCGCGTATAACAATGAAGCGGACCATACGGTGCTAAAGGTCATCGAAAAATTCACCGACAAAGAATACGGCTCGCCAATCGAGATCTCACATGAGGTGAATAATCTAGATTACTATGAAGGGGTAGTGGGGTAAGGAAAGAAGTTTACGGCCGGAAGAGCATTAAAATAAATCAGTTGCGAAAATCAAATTGCAAAAGCCAATAAAACCGCTTATAATCTCGCCTTCGTGCTGACGTAGCTCAGTTGGTAGAGCAACTGATTCGTAATCAGTAGGTCGGCGGTTCGATTCCGCCTGTCAGCACCAAATTGAAATCCAGAAGAATCCAAAATAGTCCAGAAAGCCAATAAAATCAATAATCAAAAGCAAGAACAGTGTCCAGTGTGGTCTAGTAAAATACGTGTAAATCCATTGATAATATGTATACCAACATGTATACTTCTGTGTATACCTAAATTGACTTTACTTCATGGCCAGCAACAAGCTCACAACCAAGCAATGCGATAATGCCCCAGAGGGCACGCACTTTGATGGTGACGGCCTGTACCTACTGGTTAAGCCAGATGGCCAAAAATATTGGCGCATGGCCTGCTATCTAAATAAAAAACGCAAGCTACTCGCTTTCGGGCGCTACCCCAAAATTTCTCTTGCTGCAGCACGACAAGAGCGCGCAAAAGCACAAGAGCTCATTGCCCAGGGCATTGACCCAGTGGCACAGAAAAAAGAAGCCTTGCAGAAACAGGTTGAAGACACGCTACAAAAAGCCAAAGATGCAGGCAATACCTTCAAGCAGGTTGCCCAGAGGCTTCATGCCGCAAAGGCAGGCAAGGTCACTGAGGAAACTCGCAATAGAATGTTTCGGCAATTTGAGATCCATCTGTTCCCTGTTATCGGTCACAAACCCATTAGTGAAATCAAAGGCGCAGAGCTGCTTGCTCTTTTACGCTCAGTAGCAGAAAAATCAAATCATGGACGCCCTATGACCTACATGGCAAAGAAACTCTGCCAATGGGCGAGCGAAGTATTCGATCTTGCCTATGTTGAAAACAACGACTTTTCAAACAACCCTTGTCGTTCAATCATGAAGCACTTGCCAAATCATGAAGCCCACCACATGGCAAGAATTCGTTTTAATGAATTAGGGGGCTTTGTAAAAACCTTAGAAACGTATCAGGGCTATATGCTGACAAAAGCAGCCATTTGGATACTGTTGTATACCGGAATGCGCCAAGCAAGTATTAGAAACGCAACATGGCAAGACTTTGATTTTAAAACAAATACCTGGAATAGAAAGCCTGAAAAGCTCGATAAGTTTATTCACCCCTTGCCACTGCCCACGCAAGCCATAGCCCTTTTAAATGAAATCAAGCCACTGACAGGCGGCAAACCTGAAGACTTAGTTTTTCCAAGTGTGAGAAACGTCAATCATCGCATGAGTGAAGCCGCAATCTGCCAAGCACTAGATCGCATGGGCTTTAGAATGGTTGGGCATGGTTTGCGAGGTGTAGTAAGCACCGGTTTAAACGAGCTAGGCTTTAAGCCTCATGTTGTTGAGGTGCAGATCGGCCATAAGCGCGAGAATGCGGTAGAGGCTGCGTATAACGATGCAGAGCATTTTGAAGAGCGACGCAAGATGATGCAGGATTGGGCGGATTATTTGGATAAACTAGTGGAATCAGAATAATGTTAAGATCTTCATCTAAGCTAGAAATTAGCGAGCTATTAAAGGCTATTGATACGGCCCCAAATTATGAATATTGGCTGCGCCAGGGAGTCTGGTATCCTTGGCAAGCAATCATGATTTTAAGTAATATCGAACCTAATGAAAAGCATTTTTCAAGCTTGACGAAGCTTTCAAATAATTTTTTTATGGATTCAGAGTTAACACCACCTTTAGATCAAGTAGAGCTTTATGTATTACGCTTCTATAAAGCTAAAAAAGCTATTGAGCATAGCATAGAGGTGGGCGAAATTGGAAATGCTAAAACCAGAAAGACTCGGAAAGCCCACGAGCCTGTACTAACAACCGCGCGCTATATGGAGGGGATTCTGAAGGAGCTAGGCACTTGGAAAGATGCTACAAAGATACCTACAACAGTAGAGGATTATATTAAAGTCGAGGATTATATCAAAGTAGCAAAGAATTATGAGCTGTTTATTCCAAAAATATTGAGAGACAATAAATTTCAAAAAACCGCTATCCCTACAAAACTTTCACCCACTGAACAGTTAAAAAAAGATTTAGGTATTCAGGATATTGTGCTGAAGGGTGATAGGCGAATAGAGGAAATTGCAAAGCGTATTTTGCAAGAACTTGAAAAAGAGTTCGGGTTAGATAGAAACAAACTTCCGCCTCAAAAGGAAAGGCTCTATAAGTTGCTCAAATTAGTTGACCCATGCTTTACAACTGATGAAACAATAAGAAAAAAACTTAGAGGCATTTGTCGATTTAAAAAAAATGCAACTAGTGAAAATAAAGAAATATGGGATCAGATATTTAAAAAATACCACATTAAAAAAAATAATTGAAAAACCATCTAAAAACCAATCACTTATAGATTGGTCAAAATACCTTATAAAATGAACTGACATACCACACTACATGAGCTCCAATATCGCCCTGAGAGCAACGAGAGCGTTGCCTCTGTTTTTAATAACAAAGGAAGATAAAATAAAATGGAACAAATAGAAAGACTATCAACTGTTAAGGCCAGAACTGGGCTTTCACGCTCAAGCATTTATGACCTCATTAAAAAAGGAAAATTCCCCTCACCTATAAAGCTAGGCTTGCGCTCTGTTGGATGGGTTCACGGGGAGGTTACGGGCTGGATTGAGGAGCGCATTGCAAGCTCAAGACCAGCTAAGGGGTAGCTATGAAAGCCCATTGGAAAGCATGCATCAGGTATGTTGTAATTTTTGTTATTTTTGTATTTTTAGTGGCGGGGCTCTCTATTTTTAAGGCCTGGGTCGATGACAGTATGAAAATAAATAATGACAAAAATGACGTTTTACACTTTTACATAGGTGACTCATGCTAGAAATTCAAAGTATAAAAGCAAGTCTTAATATTCTGGAAGTTGCCGCGCCCTTTTGTGATGGTTTGGTTAAGACGGGAACTTGCTACCAAGCTAAAACTAATCCGTTAAGAAGTGAAAAGACCAGCAGCCTCTACTTTTATGAGGACAGTCAAACCTACCATGATTTTGGCTCTGGCGAGCACGGTGACGTTATCGACCTTTACAAAAAAGCAACAAATAAATCAACGGCTGAGGCTTTAAAAGATTTAAGCAGCGAGCATCACTTAAAGCCTGCAACGCCGAAACTATCCGAGGCCATTAAAGAGCCTAATAATGTTTCGCCCGTTTTTGAAAGCTTTGAGCCCATATCATTAGAGATTCATCAGGCGGAACTAGAAAAGCTTTTTCCTCTATGGCTGATAGAGGAATCAGCTAGCGCTAATTTAGCTCTGGTGTTATCAAGATTAAGGTTTGATAGTGAAAACAAAACGTTAGCGTATGCCATCAAAAACAAAGAAGGTCAGATTGTTGGGGTTAAGCGGCAACGCTTCAAAATCAATGGAGAACTCAAAAAATGGATTGCGGTTAAGGGCTCAGAAGTGAGTCATTGCTACTCGAGAATAGAAAAAGTGGATACCCCTGTTTTTATTTTAGAGGGCATCAAGGATGGTTTAAATGCAATACTCCTGGGCATGAATTGCATCGCCCTGCCGTCAGCGCATTACAAGGGATTTACGCAAGCAGAGATACATGAGCTCAAGGGTCGAGACCTGGTTTTTATTGCAGATACCGATGAGGTAGGAATCGCATGTATGCGACGATTAGCAGCGCAAATTGAGTCAGCATGTAAAAGCTTATTTATTCTCGACTTAAGAAGGTTTCTGAATTATTGCTATAGCAATATTGGTTTTGAGCCTACGCAGAAAATAGATTTTGCTGATGCAGTAATGATGCACGCAAAAATAGGCGGGAAACCGCATTTCACAGGATATGGCAAGTGCTTTGTCACGCATTTGTTGCATTACATTCAATACATACAAGAAGGAGAACAGTAACGTGTCCAAAAAAAAGTTAATCGATCAATTTAAAGAAGAAGTGGTGCCTGAAAAATCTTGCCCTGAGTCAAATCAACTTTTGCAGAGAGCATTGAGCACAGGGCAAGAGGACGAAAGCCATAATATCAATAAAGGTCATGGGTTTGCAAATAAGCACTTAGCCTCCAAATATGAAATGCTTCCAGTAGAGGGATTGCATCATTTAAAAAAGTGGTTAGCAGAGCCATTTGAGTGCGTGGCAATTCTTAAATATTATGAAGGCCGTGCCCCTTATGGTAAGAGGTTTCGTTTTTCTGGGGTTAGTCACACACAGAAAGAGATTGATATTCCTTTTGAGTTTTTCAAAGGCGATGGGACACCAGTGGAGTCGATTTTGCTACATAATCTTATCGAGCATAGCCGCGCCAAGGGAGATATCAGAAGGCTCATCCAGTACATGTCACAAATTGACCCTGGCCTGGAAGTCTTAATATATGATAAGACGGGTTGGCATGGCGACAGATTTATTTTTCCTCATGCAGCCGTTGATTGCAAAGGCATTTATGATGAGTCTGGCTTTATTGGCGATAAAGACTCCGCAAATTATGGGAGCTCAGGCACCTTGGAAGAGTGGAAAACCTCGGTGGCAAAGCCTTGCGAAAAAAATAGTCGCCTCGCTTTTTCTTTACTTCTTGCACTGGCAGCGCCTCTATTAAAGCGTCTTGGCATGGATAGCTTTGGGGTGCATTATTATGGCAGCTCCTCTATCGGCAAAACTAGCGCGCTAAAGATTGCATCCTCAGTTTTCGGCTCAGCAGACAAATACCCCCTCACATGGCGAGCTACCAGCAACGCGCTTGAGTGCGTTGCCGTTTCGCATAATGACACCTTATTGGTTTTAGACGAAATAGGTCAGGCAGCGAATGATTTAGGTGAAACCGTGTATATGTTATTCAATGGCCAGGGGAAGAGTCGTTCCAAAAAAGAAGGCGGCTTAAGAAATAAGCTCACTTGGCGTCTTATTGGCCTGTCTAGCGGAGAGCTCACATTGGAGCAGCATGCCCAGGAAAATTCAGGAAAATTAAGTCGCGCGGGTCAAGAAGTAAGGTTTCTTAATGTTGCAGCAGATGCAGGCAAAGGGCTTGGTATTTTTGATGACTTAGGCCGTAACCAGAGCCCTGAGCAGTTGTTGAGAGACTTATCTCTCGCAATCAATGATCATTATGGGGTGGCAGGTCAGAAATTCATACAGGGCATCCTTGTCAGAAAAAACGATATTCTGACCAATGGAAAGCGCAAGCTTGATGAGTATGCTAAGCGTTTGACGAGTGAGCTCAAAAAACCTTGCGGCCAAGTCTTACGTGTTGCCAAGCAGCTTGCCTTTCTTGTGTATGCTGGAGAGTTGGCAATTTCTTGTGAAGTTTTGCCATTTGAAAACTCGATCCCTTTTGAGGCATGTCAAAGAATTTTTCGCGATTGGATTAAAGCCCGAGGAGGCGAAGGTGAGCTTGAAGATAAAAGCATTCTCGAGCAATTACTTGAGCAGATGGAGACGCACCCTGAGAAATTTGCTAACGAGAGGGATAGGTATTCAAGCAAGGAATCATGGGGCATCATTGATAATGATTGCATTCATTATTTAACGCCTGGTGGATTAAAAAAAATATTCAAGGGATTTGATAAACAAACAGCGAAACGCATCTTGCTCAAACACGGGGTGATTTCTGATACACAGGCACTTAATAAAACAGTCTTTACTTATTCAGTCAGAGTTTTTGAGCTGAATCTGGATAATTTGCATAAGGCAATTGCCATTATGTAATTGTTTATTGAGTTAATTGCCATTTCTAAAATGACTCTCTTATTGGGCTGCCAGGGTAGAAATGGCAAAATGACAAAAGTTACGCAATTGATTAGGTGGATAGACATCAATTTTTAGCAGCGCCCAAAAGCATCTTGATTTTTATTGATAAAAAAATGCAACAAGAAATAGCAGGCCTGCAACAGAAATGGGGTTATAAAAATTGACAAATTACGCATAACGAAATTCGTAAACACAGGCATGTAAAGTTACAAAACTCTTAACAGTGTAAACAGGTGTTAACTTTGAGGTAATTAAAAATATTTTTACATTATTGCTGTCTTGTAAAAATTAACATTTCGCCAGGCTGGCGGCATGATCATGCAATACGTGTAAATGTGTTCAAATCTGTAACGTATTTGTAACAATATGTCAGGTGGGTAATGGCGCCCTAGGGTTAAGAAGTCGTATGCTTTATTGCGTGGTATGTTTGTTTGCACCATCATTTATTAGGTTGAGTATAGCTACATGCCAATTTTTTAAAGTATGCAGGCCAACTGTCTGAGGGAATGCGTTGCAGCTGTTGCGATGCCTTCACATTTTCTAGTGTTGTTTGTAGGATAGGAGTTACCGTCTTTGTATTCTGAGAGGTGCCCATGAATAAAGGAGCAAAAGTATTGCCAGAGCAGTCATATAGAGTTTGACTGGTAATTACAAAAGTCCCTGGGCTTTTAGATGGGCAGCTAGCTTTAGTCCACGCAATTGCTGTTGTATCCCCTCCAAAATTTGGATCATTTTTAGTTTTAATCAAATTTGAATAATTTACACAGAAATGACAGGAGTAATAGTTCGTGCTGTTAGTAAAATAAGGCTCTTTGTAAATACTACATGTATATCCGTCAGCATCTACCCAAGTTTTATTATCTGCATAAACATTTATAGAGGCCAAAGCTAAAATCAATACGATTAAGTTTTTCATTATTTCACCCCTCTAACTAAGAATATGATTGACTATTATCGGGATCATTGATAATTTCGTTTATCCGAGTCATGCACGCATGATTTAGGGCTTTTGAATTTGGGCAAAAATGATCTTCGCCACCGCAGTTATGAATAAATGGCCTATTGTATAGCGTATAGGCTAGCTCTGAAATAACCGGGAGCTTTCCAATGGAATCTACTTTTTTAGGATTACTTACTCCTATCGATGCATCTTGCACTGCAATTGTTTGTATTTTTTGCATATCTTGATCACTAATACCTTGACCAGTATTGTTTTCTGCATTTTGTAGCGCATCAGCATATCCATTAAATAAAACGAGGCATTGCATAAAGCCATCAGGATCGTTTCCTGTGTAAGTCGTATAAGCAAATGATGGGGGTGCCCCAACGAATGACGCTAATATTACTGCAATTGAGTATTTTTTTATTTTTGCTGACAAACTACTTGGAAGGCTTAGTGAGCAAATATATCTTACATCAGTTTTGTATAGCTGTGGATTTTTTAGAAGTTTCATATAGCTCCCCATTAAATTAAAAGTGGCGACCAGGGAGTTGATAAGCCGTGTATAGACGACCGCAATAACCTTTAGGACGAATCCCTGAACATGCGCTATTGCCTCCCCGATCACAGGGGAGCATCATTGCGGCGATACCAGACCGCTATACACAGGAGTTATCAAGCTCCAAAGCCAAAGTTCTTTGACTTCAGGGCTACATTAGATAAAATAACGAGCTAAGTCAATAGAGCAAATGAAGTATGGTGCCTAAAATTTGTTTTGACACGAACACTTATGAGCCAATTGTAAATGCGGAGCAAAGATCAACATCTCAATGCCAGGCAAATGCTGCGGCATATGAGGATATACATAACCTAATTAAAATGGGGCGAATCCATCCTTTTGTCCCAGAATCAATTTTCACGTTTGAGTTATATAATAATGATCAAAGAGCTGCAATTATAAAAAACTATACCCCAAAAGTTAGCTCTGAAATACTCTCGCAAGACGATAAATCTTTAAAAATAACAATGACAATTGAACCTAATCCAAAAAACTCCCCAAGCTTTTCAAATAACTGTTATTCAAAAAAAAATTTCCAAGCTGCTATTGACGCAGGTTTTAAAGTTTTAAGAAGACCAGCAAGATACATGGGGTATCAAAACTTTGATCTTCACGAAAAAGTTTTTGCACCGAACTCTATTTCAGAAAAGGAAGAACAGGAGCGTATGTGTGAGCATGCGCTACATTGGATCGAAAGAATGTGGGGTTGTGGCAAGGCATCGGCTGACAAGATGCCTCAAAAAAAAGTTTTCGCAGAACTAGCAGATAGTGATGCCTTGGCTAGTTGCTATGGCTATGATATACACTATTTTTGCACTAATGATGAAGGCAGGAGCGCGGGTGCGGGCTCAATCTTACATGTCAGTCATCGAAAAAAGATAAAAGAAAAGCTTAATATTGATATCATTTCTCCACAAGAGTTAATTAATATGCTTTAAATAAATGCCGCCTTACAAGACGTGGCGTCGAGATATTGCAGTGGGGTGGCAAAAAAAATAAGCCACTGACAATATTTTTTGAACGGCAGCATGGTTTAAGCTTAGCAAGCTGGCTCAGTCATTTTTCAAGGTCTCTTTAAGAAGGCTGACTAAACTCTTGCTCAATTTTTTTGATTTTTTCCTTGGTTAAGAGCCCATCGGAAAAACCTTTTATTGTAAGATATGGTCTCATAATAGGTCCTCTGAATCTATATCTAATACGTCTTTTCTCGCCAGTTCTTTCTAAAACGCAACCCCTTCGCTCCTCGCTAAACTCCTTGAGGTGGCGAGCAAAGTTTGGAATACCGTAATTTTTTCCTGAAATTATTTGATTTAGAGGGAGGCGAACCGCTGCCGCAGTAAAGTATCCAAGCTCATCAACTTTGGCTAGACCGCAAGCGAGCAAAACCTCTTTATAAATGTTATCTGGCTGCTGACTCTTGACCGCTGCATAATAGGTTGATTTTATAGACTGCTGCCATTGTTCTAGTGCGTTTTGGATTCCAGTTTTTATATGGCTGGTTGATATAGTTTTTTCTTTATCATCAAGAGTGGCATTTACACTTCCTAACGAGAGTAGATGGGTTATATAAGGCAGGCCTTGAGAAAGGTCGATTATCTCCTCCAAAGCCTCTGGACTGATATTCATTGTTAGCCTGTTTAATCCCTTAAGGATAATTTCCTTTATCTCCTCGGATGACATTCTCTGCATGGGTATTTGTATAAGTGCGCGTTCAATTGAGTGATGGTGCTCTATTAATTTGTCAACTGAATCTGCAACGCCTATAAGCAATATCGTTGCATTTACTCCTGAGTCTGAGAGCAGCTTTATCGTATCCGCCATAAGGGTTGTTGCAACTAACTTATCTGAAAGTCGATCAAATTCATCAAAAATTATGATGACGTTGGTGTTGGCCCGGAATCTTGATAAAATTATTCGAATATCATTTGGACTAAGCTCTTCTGGAAGTGTTGATATTATGCTTTGTTGTTCTATTTTTTCAGCGCCGTTAAAGCCAATTTCTTGTTTTATATGTGGAATTGATATGTCGGCTAAAGCCTTTTTCCACAACGATGAATATGTGTCAGATGCGTCACAATTTCCGCGCAGTATTAAAGGTGCTTGCTGCAAATCGCTTAAAAAATCAGCTAAAACATTCGATAATGATGTTTTCCCTACACCTCTTTCACCATAAAGTACTGCATGAGAGCCTTTTTGCGATATGGCCTCCATTATTCTTTTAATTTGTTCAATTCTTCCTGCAAATAGATTGCGCTCATTGATTGGTGATCGAGGAGTGAAGATTGATCCTGCTTGAAAACGCAGTCTATCTAACTCAATATTGCTATCCATAACACTACCATCCCATATAGTTAATCGTATAACCTGTATTGTAATCTATTAAAAGCATCTAGTAAATATAAAAATGTTATTGCCTTGTACGCTGATCGCAATCCTGTGTTTTTTTGTGCATTTGGCGATATTTTTCAAATAAAATCTTTAGCCCCTTCCCTTTTACAATAAGAGCGCCCTTCATTAAAAGGTTTAAATTCTTCTCTGATATGCTACTATCAGACCAAATAGTAGGTTAAAGCCCAGGCTAGCAATCGAAAATATGTATACCATTATGTATATTTTTACAATCAATAGTCTTTAAGGCCTTGATAGTAAACGAATGTCGATTCCGCCTGTCGCACCATCTTCTTCACCACCGATTAATCCTCTCCGCCACAGTCTCTGGAAGAATCGTGCGCATACACTGACACGCATCTTCTTTGGGTTTTAGGGTGGTTTGACAGTGGCTGCAGTTTTCGGCGGTGATGATTTCGCTGTTGCTGCCAAAGGGGCCCCAGCGTGTGGCATTTTTCGATGGGTGGGGTAAGTATAGGCCCAGGCATTTTTTGTTTAATAATCCGGCGATATGTAGTGGGCCCGTTGAGCCGCAGAGTAGGGCGTCGCTATGCTCAATCAGCTGAACTAATTCAGGAATATTAAGCTGACCCATTAAGTTTTGTACGCGCGGGTCTTCGATAAAATGTTTAAAGCGCTCGGACTCAGTACCAATCACACCTGTCACCATGATGTTATATTTTTTAGGGTCGAGGAGTTCTAATAATTTTAAATAATAGCCCTCAGGCCATTCTTTACTGGCAGTATGTTGTGCACTTGAGCCCGGATGAATGACTAAGTTAAAACGTTTGGGATCTAAGAATGCAGCGACTTTAGGGGAGAGCTCTGGCAAAGGGTTGAGATGAATGATGTTATTAAGCTCAGCAAAACTTAAATGTTGATCAATGCCCAGGCTCTTTAAAAGCTTAGTATTCAGCACGGCTTCATTTTCTGGTGTTCTTTGGCGTTTAACATAAACGAAACGATTGCAAGTCATAATATGATGAAGGCGTCGTAGGCTGCCAATGCGTAGCGGTATTCTTGCAGCTTTGGCCCATTTTAAAATCGGTTTTTTACCAGTAGCAACATGGATGAGGACATCGAGTTTAAGATCTTGCAGATTTTGAATTTGAGCGCTACCATCTTCCTCTTTACTGGAAGCCGCATAAAACTCATCAATATCAGCACATAAGGCAGCGACAGCGCGCGAAGATTCACGAGCAATCAGAATGATTTTCGCCTTAGGATGCTTTTTTTTAATAAGCGCAGCCATAGGAAAGGCGAGGATGACATCCCCTAGATTGTCCATTTGTTGCAAGGCGATACGCATGATGGTCTTTGTGCTTTGAGTTTTTGCATGATAACAAACTTGATAGGGGGTGACAAATGCCTGCATCTTTAGGGGTGCAAGGGGTTAAATAGCGCCCTCACTTTTTGTAAGTCATGGTCTTTATTCTGGGGCATCGCAAAAAAATATTGCAGTTGCCATTGCTGCGTTTTAATTGCATCTTTTGCAATAGGCCTGCTCCAAGACGGGTACACGCGCATAGCACGCTTTCCGCCCGTGCCATTATTTGACATGACGCCTTGGGCAACCAGGATTTTTTTATCAAAGATAAATTGTCCGTGCAGTTCGCCATCAGAGACGCTGATCACCACGAAGTCGATGCTATCATTGATATCAAGTGGTGCAATTTCAGCTGATCAAAGTAATTGACATAAAGCTGAATTTGACCAAGATCAGCATGAGATAGCTCGTTGGTCTTGAGATCGATAATCACGTAGCATTTTAAGACAACGTGATACATCACTAAGTCAGCATAAAAATGTTTACCATCTAAGGTCAGGCGTTTTTGTCTAGCAAGAAAAGCAAAGCCACGTCCCAGTTCCAGTAAAAAATCTTGTAAATGATTGATCAGGGCTGTTTCGAGTTGGGTTTCTTGTAGTTTGCTTGGAAAGGGCGTTCCAAGAAAATCAAAAACCATAGGATCTTTGATAGAGTCAGAGGGCTTAATAATTTCATGTCCTTGCTGTGCAAGTTTTAATTGAGCATACTTATCCTTGTTCTTTGCTAACCTGTCAAATAATAAGCTAGCAATTTGCCGCTGAAGTTCAGTATGTGTCCAGTTGTTTCGCTCTGCCTCTATTTCGTAAAAACACCTAGCCTCTATTCGCCTCACTTTGAGTAATAAAAGATAATGAGCCCAAGATAAATTTTCTGAGAAATGAGGGGGCTCCAATTTCCGCAATGGTGTTGCGGAAATCTTCTGTATGCCTTGATAATCCTTATAAGAAAGATAAAATTTTCGGACACGCTCTAAAGTGTCAACACTGAACCCTCGTCCATATTTTTTTGAAAGTTGATCAGATAAAGATTGTAAGACAGACTGGCCATATCCTGCTCTTGCTTTACCATATTGCTCTTCCTCAACAATATCTTGCCCCATAAGCCAGTAAGCTTTAACCATCTCAATGTTTACAGTTTTTCTAACAGCAGATCTGGCATGGTCAATATGTCCAGAAACCTTTTGATATAAAGATGCGACGCGCTGATTATCAGTGCTATATTTTTTAGCAGCATTATCTGGGGGATTTGTTTTGGTCATTAGTATTAATAAAAAAGACTGCTGCATAACCCCTTTCCGGCGTCATCCTTAAGGCTGCTTGATAACCCAGGTGCCCTCTCCCTGGCGTCATCCTTCGAATTTTGCGGAGCAAAATTGCGGAGGATCCAGTTTTTACTAGCATGCAGCGTAGCTG